>NZ_LASA01000090.1 GCF_001562015.1 Endozoicomonas arenosclerae
GTGTACCGCTATGAAAACATGATGACCCCTTACGAAAAGTTCCTGTCACTGAAGGAACCAGAACAGTACCTGAAAGAAGGGATTACACTGGACCAACTAAAGGACAAAGCGGAAGCCATGACCGATAATGAAGCGGCCAGAAAGCTGCAACAAGCCAGAGAAATCCTGTTTCAATTAGTTCATGAGCGACAAGCCGAGGGTTAGGTAGTAGTACCTGCCTTCAGGCTCATTTCAGGATTGGAAAATACTCTCCCACTGCTGACTTCAGAGGCTGTGGGCCAGATTCAGGAGAAAAAACATGGCGCTGACTCCATCCAATATGATTGAACTGGGCGCTTATGCACCTGACTTTCAATTGCCTGACCCCAAGTCGGGACAGGATGTGTCTTTGCAAGAGATTAAGAAGAGCAAGGGTGTTCTGGTGATGTTTATCTGCAATCACTGTCCTTATGTGGTTCATCTTGAAGAGGCATTGGTGCAGTTAGGCAGGGAATATGCCGATCAGGATGTGGGTATTGTTGCCATCAGTGCCAATGATGCAGCGGCCTATCCGGGCGATGCACCTGACAAGATGGCCCTGAAAGCCTATCCGTTTCCTTATCTCTATGATGAGACTCAGGCCGTTGCCAAAGCCTACGATGCAGCCTGTACGCCTGATTTTTTTCTTTTTGATGAGCATTTGAAGTGTGTATACAGGGGTCAGTTTGATGATTCCCGGCCGGGTAATGGCAAGCCGGTCACCGGGAATGAGCTGAAGTCTGCAATGAGTGCTCTTTTGGCTGGCACACCTGTTTCGCCTGATCAAAGCCCCAGCGTAGGTTGCAGTATCAAGTGGAAGTAGTTTAAGGCTGTCTGGTTGAGTTTTGATTCATCAGTCTCAGGACGATCTCAAGCCATCTCTTGATTCGTGTTTTATGAACGGTTGAATCAGAAGAGTCTATTGAAGCGAACTCGTGTTGAGTTTCTGCTTCTATAGACAGTTTGTCTTTTATGTCTTGCTGATCCATCGAAGTACTCGCAACTGCTTTGCCAGATCTTACTGGTAGTCGAGGCTTTTTTTCTGCCTGATGGTAGGGGAATTCTTTTGGGTATGGTTCTTCTTCAGAGGGCAACTGACGGATAGCTTCTTGGGATACTTGGTCATGTTTCTCAATCCCTTTTGAAGTGGCCGGTTCAGGGCGTCGTGCATCGGATTCACTTTTAGAGTCATGAACAGTATTTTCAGTGTTCTCATAACCTGTTTGAAAAACACCTTCACAGGGCGCTTCTGAAATATCCTCCGTGACATTAAACAGAGTCAGCTTTTTGAATCGAGTCGAAGGTGAAAATGCCAGCATACTCCATTGGCAGCCTTCCCTGCTAAAGGGCATTTCAGAACGCAAGAAGTGAAGATTCTTCACAGTATTCTGGTGAGAGATTACAAGCGTTGGATCAGACTGTGTCGAGAACTCGGTTTTTGATGTTATAGAGACGGAATGAGCGGGGAGACTGTCTACTTTGGAAATTTCCGGAGGGAGCCAGTGATGATAGTTTTTTTGTCTGTCTTCAATGAAGTAGTTCGGTTGGGTCACTGGCTTTACGGTGAATTCAGTCACTGGAAAGACCTCACCAATAAATGCCTGTCCCTTTTTGGCATGAGTTGTTTTGCTGATATAGGCAGAGTGATGAAAGATCAGGCTGCAACCTTCAGGGGTGTCACGGGACACCCGGTAAAGGTCTACTGATGAAAAGAATTCTCTGCGACAGTCGGGAAGTTGTTGTTCGCCCTCTCTACCTTCAGAAGTATTGGGCCTATGGGCATAAAGAGGCATAGTCGCTTCAAGTTCTGAGCCGAACAGAGAAATATTGAACTGACAAGCGCCACCCAGAAGGTTACTGCCAAGAATTTTGCAGAAACTGCTTTTGATGATCCATTCCAACCCGTGGTCGAAGACTGGGGGAGAGGGCTCGGCTGAGCTGCTTATCAAAAGACAAGGGAGCAGCAGGTGTAGGTGTGATTTTCTGATTCTATGATTAACCGTGAAAATTTTTTCATCACCCAAGGGCGACGAGAAAATGTTTCTTCTACTCATGGCTGATTTATGCCAGTGAGTGGCACAGCTGCCGATGATGGTGCGACCGAGACCATAGTAAGATCATTCTTTTTCAACCCAGAGCGTCCAGTTGCGGTATCTGGAGACCTTTTCAAAGCGTTCCCGTAAGGATGGAGAAAGCATCTCTATATTGCCATCTCTGGTGGCCAGAAAGTCCCGTCGATCCTTATGCAATTGATCTCTAATCTCTTGTTCGCTGTCAGCCAGCAGGGCCTGGCCGTGAGAGTAAAAACGAGCAGAAAAGGGGCGTTTCATGAAATAAATAAGGTGGCCGGGTTGCTCGGTTGGATGAGCCATCATGCTGGCAATGAGATGCTTTTGGGACTTTTTGCCTCCGTCATTGATCATGACAACGGTGGTCACAATCATCAGTATCGGTGTGAGTGTTGCCAGAGCCAGCAGCTTTGTACCATGGCTGGACCAGTGCTCTCCAAACAATCGGGCCATGATCAATGCCAGTGCTGGCATGACAGGTAGTGTGTATGTCCAGATCAGATTTGTGGTGAAAGTGAAAAAGAGTGGAAGAAAAAGTAGCCAGCAAATCAGGAAGTAATCCCACGGCTGAACTCTTAGGGTGGGCTGCTTTTTCCAGTACTTCCAGAGTTGCGTAATAACGCATCCCAGTAGAATCAGGGTCCAGGGGAAACCTCCTACCAGAAGGTATGCCCAAATGGCGCCCAGTGTGTGAACGTGGGCATTACCGTACTCGTCCCCCTGCCAGCCTGAATCCAGATAGCGTGAGAAGTGTTCACCAATGAACATATACTCCAGAAGGCCAGGGCTGCGAATTTCGGCACTGATATACCATGGCAGGGCAATCACAGCGGAAAGCACAATTCCCTTGATCCAGGGGAATCGTTGCCAGAGGGTGATTAACCTTTTTTCAGGAAGGCACCAGAGGAAAATAGGACCACCCGCCAACACCAGTGCTGCCAGTCCTTTAGCCAGCAAAGCCAGGCCACAGCCAGCAAAAAACAGGTATTGCCATAGCGTGGCTTCTTTCGGGTCTTTGCTGTGCCAACCAATCCAGAAACCACTGAGGATCAGAGTAATAGTCAGTGTCATGATCGGATCCGCCAGCAAGGCTCCAGCCAGAACCAGGAACATAGCAGAAGTGATCAGGAACAGTGCTGCAATATTGGCCTGCAACTGACTCATTTGGAAACGAGCGAGTTTCCACACCAGTGCCAGAGTGCCGAGACTGCAGATCAGAGAGGGCAGCCGTGCTGCAAATTCATTGATACCGAACAGTTTGAAGCTGACCGCAGAAAGCCAGATGAACAGGGGCGGCTTCCCCAGAAAGGGCACACCATAATCGAAGTAGGGTATGATCCAGTCGTTGGTTTCAACCATCAACCGGACTATCTCACCATAACGGGCTTCCGAGGTGTCCATCAGAGGGTATAGCCCCAGGGAGAACAGGCGAATCAGAATGGCAAACACGATAAGGGTGTAGACCCAGAACCATCGGGATGAAAACTTCAGGATAGCGTCAGTCATTATTGTTCTGAACTCTATTACAGTTTAAATCGTCATCTATGTGGGAGAATGTCTGGAGACATTGGGTACTGCTGATTGTTCCACTCTATTTGTTTCGGCAGATTCCGTTTTCGCACAAATCCAGTGAAAGAAATGTCTCTTGTCCTGATTTAAACCTGTTCCTGATGAACTCCCGGGTTCTTTATCCTTGAGCGTATATAGGTTCCTTTTAATGACTCGCAGTGCAGTATTTATAGTACCCAAGCACTGTAATGCCTATTGAAAATAGTTCAGTTTGATCGGTTCCTATAGTTTTTTTCGTAAACTTCCCGCCCCATAGCTTCTATTTGTCTCTCGATCATGGCATTGAAGCTGTCCAGACAGTTCTGGTGAACTTGAGGGTTGCCTGACAACTCCCGGAGCAGGCATACGGCTGCTTCTATGGTCGACAAGGCTGATGGCCCGGGTACTTTGCGTATCCTGTAGCTGGACTGTTGCTGCTCAGGTAGAGATATAAACGGCAGGGCGTGAAAGTGTGGATTCAGGTGGAGTATTTTTCGAGCTTTTCTCCAGGTGCCATCCAACACTATGCAGACGTCTGGTTGGCCATGGTTCTTCTGATGCTCAGAAGGCAAAAGGGCCTGGTCATCAGGAAACAGCAAGCAAACCTTTTTATGCTCAATCAAATGGTTTAACTGGGCGTGATCAGTGAAATCTTCACCAATAAGTACTGTACAGTTTTGTATGCCCAGTTTTGCAATTCTGGCGGTGTTAAGAGGGTGACGAACCTCGTCCGGATGTTGCAGGATTAAAAGCTCACAGCAGGCAGGCTCTGGCTGCAGGTTACTGCAAATGCAAAATTGAAGTGGGCGCTCACAGCGTGGGCACTTGGCTCGGGCCATGGACTCTCCTGAAGGTCAGGTTGATACGAGGGGATACGGTTTTTGATGTTTTTGGGATGCTGTGCTGCCAGCAGCTCTGGGTCGAGCCGGACATAACCAGTAAGGAGCCTGAAGGTAAGTCCAGTGACAGAGGTTTGATATTTCTGGGTTTGCTCTCTTTATGTTTCAGTCGAAAGCGTCTTTTCTGACCCAAGCTCAAAGAGGCAATTACAGGCTGGTGGCCGAGCTCAGGCTCATCGTCCGAATGCCAGCCGTTGCTGTCACTGCCGTCACGATAAAGATTGATCAGCACTGTATTGAATTGAGCATTGGAAACTGATTCAACCTTATCCTTCAATGCCAGTAGCAAGGGGGACCAGGGAGATGGATCAAGTTCAATTCCGGAGTAGGAATAGCTCATTCCCGGGTCGCCATGCCAAGACTGAAGTCTGGGGAGATCAAACGTTTTACCAAAAAGCGTAATGGTATCCTGACGCCATTGGGTCTCTGAGAGGAGCTGATGAAAATAATGCTCACTGTCCTCGGGGGAGAACAATTCTGGCCAGAATCTCAGTTCGGCGTCAGGTGCAGGAATCTTGACGGGCTGCATGAAGTGTCTGTCTACAAAGCTATCTTGCACGTTTTGAATTATGAACACAGATGATTGGCGTGCTGTGCAACAAGGTCAGGAACCAGTCCATGGCTTTTAGTGATTAAACCTTCATCTGCACTTATCTCTGAGACATCTCAAAGATCAATTTTTCTGCAGTGCAATCAAAATCCAGCATAGCCTTGATCACTGTGATGCCGTTTTCCTGACTGGTTTCTGATTGAATCTTGCAGTTGCCTGATCCAACAGAAAGAGCACGTTGTTCAATCTTGCTGAATTTATCCTGGGCGGATACCGCTTCGTCGCCACGAACCTCCAGGGTAACCCGGGTGTCGTCGTCACTGATCAGAGTGCCTACTTCAACGGTGTTGCAGGTTGTGCACTCATAGGGGTCTTTCTCGTTCATGCTGATACCTCGTACAAGCGAGCAGTCTCGCTACATTCATCATGAAATAAACATATTACAGGATCTATACGGATACGTCAGAAATATTAGGTTCGTCTAGACTCTGACGTTCCTGTTTATACCTTGAGTCACAGTGAGGAGTTTCAATGATCCGTCATATGGTTCACCTGCGTTTTCTGAATTCAGTCAGTGAAGTCGAGAGAGAAGCCCTGTTCCAAAAGCTGTCAGCTCTCCAGAAAGAGATTGATGGAATTATTGAGTTCAAAAAAGTGGTCAATGTCAGCGTAGAGGAACCTCTGGTGAGAGGATTTATTGATGCTTTCTGGTTTGACTTTGTTGATGCTAATGCGCGGGATCACTATCTGACTCATCCGGAGCATGTGAGGGTAGCTGAAGAGCTGGTTCAGTGTCTTGATGGCGGTCTGGAGGGTGTTTTTGTCTGTGACTTTGAGCTTTGAGTTCGCTTTCAGAGCCCTTTATTTAAACATTTCCACTTTGTTTTCTCTCTCACTCTCAATCCGGGAGTGAGGAGTAAATACTTCATTTCCGCAAGTATGGACACGTACTTGAATCTCCTTTGATAAATACTGTCATCACCGTTTGATGTTGATGCTTCCTGACATGTAAGCAGCCTGATTAATCTTTAAGGCTCGCAATAGCCAGGTAATCAGCTATCTAAAGAACAAGAACGATGTGTTTGCCGCAGAATGGGTAATCTGGAGGAACAGTGATGAAGTATATATTTGCAGTACTATTGGTGTTAGTCGGGGCTGTTAGCTTTGTCGGCATAGTGGTAGCTGAAGAGGTGCCTGTAGAAGCTCGTCAGCAGGTGGAAAGTTACTATGCAGCATTAAAGAAAGAAGATCTGGATAAAGCAAAGTCTCTTTTTACTCCTTCGGCTGAACTCAATATGACCTGGAAGTATGGTAACGAGTTGCCTGATGAGTCCTTAACCTTGACCATTCATGAACTTGAGCAGGTTCTGAAACCAGAAGTACTTGCAGAAATGCCAGAGCTTATGAAGGGGTATAAGGAGTTAAGCCGGACTTCAGAAATTACCTCGGCCAATACTGACAAGGAACAGGTAGTGATCGTTGGTCAACAAACCATACGCTACCAGATTACCTATGAAAACTCTCCCTGGGAGGGAGAGGCTAAAGAAAACGACACCTTTACTCTGATTAAAGAGAAGGGTGAGTGGAAGATTTCTGAGCTGAAATCCGTTACTGACTATCAATGATTGCTGAGTATATAAAAAGAGGAAGTTGATCATGGCTTGGACTGCAATTCTGGGTATCGTGTTGTTGTTATGGGCTGCCTGGGACCTTTATGCGGGCAGTGTCTGGCTCCACAGGGAATTCAGGCGTGACGAAGAACCCGGTGCGTATTGGAGCACTCTTTCACTCTGGGTTATTGTCGGCATCTCATGCTTTTATTGGTAATACTGAGCTGTTGAATGAATGTAGTTGAGTCCACCAGTCTGGTGCCTGAAGAAGAGCTGATCAAAAATCTGGCTCCTCACTGGCGAAAAAGATTTTTGAAGGCTATTGGCCTGATCGTTGAAAACCTGGGGCAGGCACCTGCACCTTCTCTTGACGAAATTGCACGACAATGTGCTATTTCTCCTTACCACTTTCATCGGATGTTTCGAGTCATCTTTCATGAGACGCCTGCACAATATATTCGCAGAATGCGTTTGCAGCTGGCAGTGGGGCTATTGATGGAGAGCCAGAAAATCAGCGTAACGGACGTTGCCATGTATTGCGGATTTTCTTCTTCTCAGGCAATGGCCAAGGTTTTAAAGAGAGAGTTGGGTCTTAATGCCAGGGAAATACAGGCAATGATTCAGGATGGTCGTGCCACAGAAGCAGAATCCCTGGTGCTCAAGCTGGGGCATCCGGAGCTGAAAATTGATGAATGCATAGAAAAAACCATGGCTAAAAATATCGACTTCCAGGTAGTGGAATACCCGGAACAGCACTATTCAGTTAAGCCGGTTCAGGGGGCTGGGGTCTACGAACTGGCAGACTTTGCGTATCAAAATAAAGGACAGCCCGGACAGGACCTCTTTCTGGCTGTTCGCTATGAAGAGCTTGAAAATGAACAGCAGGGTGGTGTGGCAGGCTATGAAGTAGACACTGCTAAAGAGGCTAATCTGACTTTACCGGCGGGTGCTTATCTGGTCTGCAAGGTAAGGTTGAGCAGTGAAGCGGGTTATATGTCTGCATGGGATGCTCTTTATTCCTGGTTGGTCACTCATGATTATGAATTAGATGAGAGTGGCTATTGTATCGAGTGGATTCATAATCCGGATCAGCTGCTTCAGGAGTTAACCGAAATGACTCTGGGCCTGCCTCTTTCAAAAATAAAATAACCGCTAATCAAAAAAAATGCACGTTGGAGAAAGACTCTGACTGATATCAGCAGCTGACTCAACTGGCCTTCTATACCCATCTAAACTAGTGGGAAATTCAATAACTGAAGGCTATGGAGTGGCTGCATCATGATTTGTCATAGAGTTGACGGTCTGTCGACAAAACTAATGGATTTAGGCGCGCAGGATACAGATCTTGTCGGTGCTGAAAATGACAGTCCGAAAGCAAGTCTGGTGACGGGGCCAGCTTCCAGTTGGGGAGACTGGAGGAGCTATTTGGTTAAACCCGTTCCCGCTGAAAAGCAGCTGAATCTGATCAAGCAGCTTCAGGAGATGGAAGTCAGGGCGAATCA
This sequence comes from Endozoicomonas arenosclerae, assembly GCF_001562015.1. Taxonomy (GTDB): domain Bacteria; phylum Pseudomonadota; class Gammaproteobacteria; order Pseudomonadales; family Endozoicomonadaceae; genus Endozoicomonas_A; species Endozoicomonas_A arenosclerae. Next base: position 8,197 of record NZ_LASA01000090.1, read on the forward strand.
GTTTCTTCATAACCGTGGTATTGCAGGAGCAAACGTTCAGGTTCTGAAGGATGATACTGAGCTGACTAAAGAGCTGCTGGATGCCAGGTTACTTGAGCTGAAAAACAGTCACAAATATACCTACGATATTCTGGTTGATGCCCTGGGTTCTGGTTACATTGATTACAGTCATTTGCCTGAACCGAAGATGATTGATGAGATGGTTCAGCGCTGGAAAACAGCCAAAGCAGGCTTGATGAAGGACAGGGTAAAGGAGCTGACGTCAGCTGCACTCTTTTCCTTTATTGAAGGTCACTTCGGTATTCCTGCCGTTGAAGAAGTCTGCAGAAGAATTGCCAAAGATGAAGGTGTCCAGTTTAAGGTGCCCGAGAGAAAAGTGGTTCCTGTTGGAGAAAAGCCCGGTGTTTCACCTGCACCGGTTCGAAAGCTGGAAGAACCCGAGGCAGCCGCTACTCCTCCACCGACTGCCAAAGTCAAGACAAAAGAGCCCGGGCGACCACGAAAAGAAGTGGTTAAAGAAAAAACATCTAAGCATCGTACAGTTCCGGCTCCCAAGCCAGTGGTTCAGGAAGAGGTAAAAGAGCCAGCTGTTATTAAAGAAAGAGTACCGGACGAGCCTCAGGTCAAGACCAAAACGGAAGTAAAAACACCGTTGCCGCCAGAGATTGAGCTAGAGTTGCCACCACTCATCGAACTTCCACCAAAACCGGTTGAGCAGGAAAAAGAACCGGAAGCTGTTGCCAAAGTGGTTGAAGAACCCCGGAAAGAGGAAAAGCCAGTCACTCCTCCACCGGTTACTCAACCTGTCGAGGTTAAGCCTCAGGTAGTGCCTGAAGAAGTGGTCAAAGAACCTTCTCCACCTCTGCCTGAAAAGCAATCCAGATCAGTCAAACTGAACTTTCCAGAGCTTATTACTATCAAGGAACGAAGCGTTTTTGAAAGGAGGTTGGCCACCCTTAGAAATGCTGCTCAAAAAGACAGCTTAACGCTACGTATGCTGGATGGCAGGTTCAACTCACTGATGACTGTTCTGGATTACGCTCAGAAGAACAGAGGGTTGCTGACTTCAGATCAAATCAACGAACTGCTTGATGTGTACTTTCAGTGGGTCAGTGCAGCCCGACTGCCGGATGTGACTCCAGAGTTTGTTGCAAAAGTGCTGACTGATTGTGATGACATCAGTAAGGCTTTCCCACGAGCTCAGGTCATTCCTTTACAGGAAACATTCAGAAATAAACTCATTGAGCGTCTCAGAGACCTCCCGAAGGTGAAAGAGGTTGAGCCCGCTCTGATGCAGCAACACTTCAATCTATTACTGCATGTTGTCAGGGACGAGGCTATAAATAAGACCATGAGTGTTCAGCAAGCTAACAGCCTGGTTCGTGAGTTCATGGCCTGGTTCAACGCGGTAGCTTTAAAAGGGGATTTACCAGAGTTCCTTGAAAAGATTCTGAAAGATCTGAGTGATGCTTCAAGGGAATTCCCGGGTTTGGAGACGCAGCAATTCCAGCAATTAATTCGAGATAAACGACTCAGGGAACTCCGTAATTATCCAGCGGTGACTGAGAAAGATCTTCCTGCTATCGAAAAACACTTTAAATTGTTGATGAGTGTTGTCAGAGATGCCATGAGCAACCAAGCCATGAGAACTCGTGCAGTAAACGATTTGATGAGAGGAGGGATGGACTGGCTGAGTACTGTTGATATGACCGGAAAGTCAGCCGGGTTCATTGAGAATGCTCTGCAAGAGCTGAAAAAAGCATCACGAGACTTTCCCGATCTGAATACCCGGCCATACCAGCAAAATCTTAGGGACTGGAGACTGAGGGCGCTGCAAAATTATCCACGGGTTCAGAAAGTTCGTTTCAGTGAGCTTGAAGGACAGTTCAGGCTTCTGATGAGTGTTATTCAGGAAGGTTATCAGAATCAGGCACTGCAGACGCCTCAGGTTCAACAATATGTGAATGAGTTTTATGGCTGGTTGAATCATGTCGAAGTGCAGGGTATGTCTGCTGAGTTTGCTGAGAATGTAAAGTTAAGCTGTGAGTTTATTGATGGTGCTTTCAAAGGAGCAGGTGCCAACAGGATACGACAGCTGGTTGATATCAAACGTGAGGAATTAGTCAGGGGCTGGGAGAACGACAAAGGACAGGTAATCACTCATGGTAAGGTTCTGGGTGCGGGTAACTTTGGTGAAGCTCGTCTGATTGAGAGTGGCAGGGAAACCAGGGCAATGAAAGTGGCACTGGACGGTCCTGGTAAGAACTTCCATGGTGAAATGATCAACCTGGAACGGGAGCGGCAGGTTATTGCCAAGATGGATCATCCTCACATTGTCAAGGAAGTCGGTAAGAAACCGGTCGAGAGTAAAGTCAAACTCGTTAAAGAGCATGAGGCAGATGACTTTATTATGGTGGATGAAGTCTCTGAAACCGTAGCCGGTCTTCAGCTGGAGCTGGCTGATGGCAGTCTCGATTTGAAAGGAGATATCTGGCGTCAAATGCCTCTTGGGAAAAGATACCTGGCTTGTCATCAGCTGATGAGAGGGATGCGCCATATGCACAGAAAAGGCTATGCGCACCTTGATTTAAAACCTGACAACCTTCTCTACTCCCATAAGGATGGAGTAAAGGTCTCTGACTTTGGCCTTTCCGCGGAGTTAAGAGCGGTCAATAGCCGACCAAACCGTATTCCTAATATTGGTGTCCTGTCTTACAGCACACGAGCTGCACCAGAAAGGCAAAAGGAGGACTACAGTGACGGCACCAAGTGTGACAGCTGGAGTTTGGGGATTGCGATTGCTGAATTGATAACGGGTGAAAACCCCATGCATCAACCCAATATTGTGAATGAGTTTCTTGCCCAGAGTAATGGTTTTAGAACCAAAGGGCATGCAGGAACAGTGCTACGGCAGACACTGGAGAATGATATTTTCGACTTCCTCCGCGATCGTCAGCATTTGTTAGGGCCTGCAACCAATATGCTTTGGGATATGCTGCAGCCTGACCCTTATAAAAGACTTTCGGTAGAGGAGGCGTTTGCCAAATATGGGCCGGCTCTTGAGCAGGCAAGCTGGAATCCTCCTGCAAATGACACAAGACGTTTTCCTTAATAGTTGCCATTAGAGTAAATCTGCTTTAGGCCCCTTGAAAACGATGCAAAGAGTTGTTTTCAAGGGGCTTGAACCTGCCCGAAATCCCTTCGCAATCGGTTGTGTCCATATTTTATGTGTCTTGTACTTGTCTGATCGTCTGGGTGTGTATTTGTGAAAGCTTTTTTCTTCGGTTTCTATGGTATAGGCTCAGTGATTCTCGAAGTCGTGCATCATCAATATGAGGGATGAAAATCGGTACTTTTGTTCAGAAGTGCCTGTTAATTCCTGCATTTCAAGGTGAGCGTGCTTTTAGCCATGAACAAAGATCAAGGAGCCTGCCGGACTCAAGACAATTTCGGCCTAAATTTCAGAAAGAACGGCTAAATTATTCGATGAATTCGATTAAATAGGTTAACTATTCGCACGAATCCATAGAATAATTTAACGCATTCTACTGAAATTTATGCTCGAAAGCTTAAGCCCGACAGGCTCCAAGAGTGAAATAAACATCTTTCGTCAGCTTCGTTGGTGAAAGAGTTTTCACGGTAAAAACTTGGGAAGTTAAAGCTATGACGGACAGCAAGGCGAATCTGCGTCGCAACGTGAACCTTCTGGGTACTCTGTTGGGCAATACCATTAAAGAGCATCATGGCGAGGCTTTTTTCAATCGTATTGAGAGCATTCGGCAACTGTCCAAGGCGGCAAGGGCGGGCAGTGAAGACGACCGTGAGGTATTGCTGGATCAGCTCAAGAACCTCTCTGATGATGATCTGGTGCCTGTTACCCGTGCTTTCAGCCACTTCCTCAATCTGGCTAATCTGGCTGAACAGTACGACAGCATCGCTGTGAGCCACGGCGAAACCTACTGTGTCCCTGATCACTTTGACGAACTTATGGCCCGTCTCCGGCATAAAGGTTTCAGTAATGAACAGATTGCTGAAAGCGTTGCTGGTCTGGATATGGAGCTGGTGCTAACCGCTCACCCCACAGAAGTTTCCCGCAGAACTCTGATTCAGAAACATGAATCGATTTTCGAATGTCTCAGTAACCTGGAAAGCAGTCGTTTGAGCTTCAGGGAGCGTGCACGCCTGGAAGATCGTCTCCGACAGTTAATTGCCCAGGCCTGGCATACCTATGAATTCAGGATGAAGCGCCCCACCCCTGTTGATGAAGCCAAAGGTGGTTTTGCCACTATTGAGCACTCCCTGTGGAATGCTGTGCCGGACTTTGTTCGTGCCATGGATGAGCGTTTGAGAGAGCATACCGATATTGGTTTACCTCTTGATGCCGTGCCCGTTCGCTTTTCTTCCTGGATGGGCGGCGATCGTGATGGCAACCCCTTTGTAACAGCAGAAGTCACCAGGGAAGTATTACTGCTGAGTCGCTGGATGGCGGCTGACTTGTTCCTCAGAGATCTGAAGCCTCTGATTGGCGAGCTTTCAATGACTGAGTGCAGCGACGAAATGAAGCAAAAGCTGGGGGGTTGTCGGGAGCCCTATAGAGTGCTTCTAAAGGAACTCAGGGAACGTCTGAGACAGACCCGAAGCTGGTGTGAATACTCGCTGGTAGACAAACCCCGTAACTCGGAAGTTCTGCTGGATCAGAAAGATCTGGTTGAGCCTCTGGAGCTTTGCTATCGCTCGTTACATGAAGTGGGATTGGGTGTTATTGCCGACGGCCCGTTGTTGGATATGATCCGCCGTGCCCATAGTTTTGGCCTGACCCTGATCCGACTGGATATCCGTCAGGAAGCGGGCAGACACACTCAGGCATTGAGTGAGTTGACCCGGGCTCTGGGTATTGGCGACTATGATAGTTGGGATGAGCAGGAAAGACAGACTTTTTTATTGAAAGAGCTTCAGAATCCCAGACCCCTTCTGCCCAATAAATGGCAGCCCTCAGATGATGTGGCTGAAGTCATTGCTACTTGCAAAGCCATTGCCAAAGAGGGTCAACAAGCGCTGGGGGCTTACGTCATTTCCATGGCTTACACGCCTTCTGATGTGCTCTCAGTTGCCTTGTTGCTGAAAGAGTGTGGTGTTGACTTTGCCATGCCCATAGCACCTTTGTTTGAAACACTGGATGCTCTGGATGGCGCCAGCGAATGCATTTGCTCTCTGCTGGCTCTGCCCTGGTATCGGGGTTATTGCCATGGTGGACAGATGGTCATGATTGGCTACTCGGATTCGGCCAAGGATGCTGGCTGGATGGCTGCCGCCTGGGCACAGTACCGTGCCATGGAAGAAGTCACGGGAGTCTGTCGTGAAAATAATGTCGATTTGACTCTGTTTCATGGTCGCGGCGGTACCATTGGCCGTGGTGGTGGCCCAGCTCATGCTGCGATTCTTTCTCAGCCACCGGGGTCTGTAAATGGCAATCTCAGGGTGACCGAGCAGGGCGAAATGATTCGCTTCAAATTTGGTTTCCCGGATGTGGCGATTAACAGTCTGATGCTTTATGCCAGTGCCACACTGGAGGCAACTCTGTTGCCTCCTCCTGTGCCAGAACAAAGCTGGCGCGACATGATGGATCAACTGGCTCAGGACTCCCTGCAAACTTACCGGGGTATGGTTCGGGATGAGCCTGATTTTGTTCCTTATTTCCGCGCAGTAACACCTGAACAGGAACTGGCCAAGCTGCCACTGGGCTCCAGACCGGCCAAACGCAAGCCTAATGGCGGTGTTGAAAGTCTTCGAGCTATTCCCTGGATATTTGCCTGGACTCAAATTCGTTTGATGCTGCCCACCTGGTTAGGCTGTGGTGTAGCGCTCAGAAATGCCTTGGAAAATGGTCACAGGGGTACGCTGGAAGAGATGATCGATCAGTGGCCTTTCTTCAAGGCTCGACTGGAAATGCTGGAAATGGTCTTTATGAAGACGGATTCCAAGCTGGCTGAATATTATGAGGATCGCCTGGTGCCCACAGGTTTGCAGCACCTGGGTGAGAGCCTGCGAGAGCAGCTGGATACAGCCATTCAAGCCTTGCTGGAGTTGAAAGGGGGTGAAGAGCTGATGTCCAATCATCCTCAGAACAAACAGGCGATAGCTTTGCGAAACCCTTATACCGACCCACTTAATGTGCTTCAGGCCGAGTTGCTTTACCGTGTTCGACACGCAGAAGAGGGCGAAGTCTGTGACAATCTGGAGCAAGCACTCATGATTACCGTGGCGGGTATTGCTGCAGGTATGCGTAATACCGGCTGATAGTTTTCAGCAGTGAGTTTCTCTGTTTCATGCCGATAGTCTGAAGAGGATAGTTCTTTGGACTATAGGCATGACTTATTCTGATATACCACCGTCAGGTAGACCTTCTCCCCACATAGGCGGAGATACGGGTCATACTCATAGCGAGCATAAGGTAACACCAGCCGGGCGCCAGATACCGGATGATCAAACAACCGTCGAGGGGAGCCCCATTGATCGGCGAACCGTCTCTCCAAGCTCTGCTACTCCTGCTTTAAATGGTAAAGCTGCCAGACAATCCCAATTGTTACAGTCTTATCAAAATCAATGTCGTCATGCTGAAAATTTGCTCGGTCAAAGCTTTCTGTCTCGCAATCTTGAAAACCTGAGTGATTACCTTGATGGCTCTCATGAAGAGGCTGAGGATTTACCGTTTGAAGTGGTTTATGTGACGGACGAAGGCGTGACGTCCATTATTCCCCCCGATGAAAATCTACTGGATGATGAAGAGCTTTTTCAGTCATTGAATGATCAGTTAGCTGAAGAGGTCAATGTTCTCAGAGGGCACTTTGGTCAGCAAAAAATCAAAGCACAGTTAGCGTCCGATCTCACATTAAGTATGTTGGACGTAGTTCATCATGAGCATTTGTTGGCAGATGAAGGTATTTCACAGCCAGATGCAGCGTTAAAAGAGTCTGCTGTTTATCTCGATTTTGATCGGATTGGCGAGCTACCCAGTGTGCCTGGATATACACCTGAGTCGATAACAGAAACCCATCATTTCAAGGATATTGCAGAACAGCTTCAACCCGGTGTGGTTTTATTGCCCAAGGTGCCAGAGCCTGTTATTCCAAAAACACTTGAGCCCCCTCCGACAGGGTTCTCAACCCGAGCACTGACGCCTGCCGAAGCATGGGTTCACTTTACCGTAGATCCCGATCTCCCCATCCAGAGCGAGAGTAGAAAGTGGACGATTAATCAGATCAGGGCATTAGATGATAAAGCCCTGGAGCAACAGCATGACTATATCCAGTTGCTTTTCCCTAATATTGATCCCAGCAGTGTGAATACCAAGGCACCCCTTTTAACCCCTCAGATGGTTTGGGAGGTTCAACAGAATCCTGTTGCTCAGCAGCAATTACAGGCCTCTCTTGACCAAATGCTCGGCTTCTGGGGGCTGGCGAGACAGGGAGATTCAATTCAGGTTGATCCAGGCAAGGGAGCAGCACATAGAAAGTGGCTCTTGAATAATGATGATCATAATCACAAGAGAATTACGAGAGTGATCAAATGTCTGATGGCCTGTGGCTATGAAAGCTGTGCTGCCAATCTGGAAAGAACGCTGCAGGAGCAAAGAGGACAGTCCAATGTGCCACTGAACCCTTACTGGGCTGATGCTGTGAAAGTGGCAAAAGGAAAGCGGTTGATGACGTTCTCTGGTAGCCAGCTGGAGGCCAGAAGTTCGATTCGTTCTTACAAGGATTACATGCAGACCCATGCTTTGGGAGCTTGCCAGAATGAACCGAGGGTTATGTTCTATAAAAAGGGCAAGCCCTACTTCGAGTTTACCAATTTCTATGAGCCACCTGGCGGTATTAACATCGAAGGTTTCAACTGGCCGACGACTGAACACTATTTTCAGGCCAAGAAATTTAACAAGAGCCGTTGGCCTCAGATTCAACAGTTAAAAACCGCAGGCGATGTGTTTCGCTATATTCATCCGGATCCAAATGATACCCAAAAGACCATTCCGCTGGATGTCGGGCATGATGATTGGTTGCAATCAAGGGATAGCATCATGCTGCATGCATTGAGGGAAAAAGCACGACAGGATGATTTCTTTCGACGGAGGCTTTTGGGTACTGGAAACCAGCCCCTCTATGAAGACTCGAATAAAGATAGCTATTGGGGCATTGCCAGAGGTGGTGAGAACCGCCTTGGAGCGATGTTGATGCAAGTCAGGGATGAGATAAGGGCAGGGACCATTCTTCCCATCAGTTAAGGATACAAATACAGGGATAGTTTTATGATTTCTACCAGAGTTGACGATCTTTCTGCTCAATTCAAGGCACTGGACTGCTGGGGAACAGAAAAGGTTGGGGCTGATGTTGAAGATGGGCCGCTTAAGATCACTGCGGGTAATGAGCAGAACTATTTTGCCTGGGGGCGAACCGTTGTCAGGGTTGAGGAGCAGGAAAGGCTCTATGATGAGCTGGAACATCTGATTAACCAGATGAATATGGGGGCTCGACGTCGTGGCCTGGATACTCGTCAAATAGAAATCCATTGTTTCAATCCAGCTGAATTGACCAGGGACGTTGCCGAACAGGTATTGGCTGAAATCAGGGAGTCACCTCGCTATACCTACGACAGAATCTATCACGCTATGAATCAGGCCTATATGAATCACTCTCATACGGGTCATTCTGAAAAAATAGGTAAAGAAATCTGGGCAGCTTTGGAAGAAGTTCTGGAGCACTTGCCAGAGCATCATGTAAAGGCCGTCATACCTAAAGTCATCAGCAGCTTCTTTGAAGATCATAGAGATAATGAAGTCTCTGACATGATCATGAGGCGTATTCAAAGCCGTTATCCCGATGTCAGTTTTGGAAGGGGAGGGAGTTCTCAGCGGCAGGTTACTCCACCTGTGAGATCAGCAGGCACTTCTGCAACGTCAGGGGCTGGAACCCGTGTTGCCCAGGATGACTTTGGGCCCTTTGTAAGCAGTTCAAGTCAAACAAACCCTGATAGACAGCGGGAAGAGCTTTTTCGCCGCTCTTCTTCAAGCAGGACAGAAAGAGGAGAATCATCGAGAACTTCTTCAGGGGCAACGGCAACCAGTTCAATGGAGTGGGTAAGTCCACCAAAAATAACTCGTGTCAAGAACGCAGTGAACCGTTCAGAGAGTGAAGAGCTGGAAATGACCGATCACTGGCTGGCGTTCTCACGAACAGGCAAACATAAAATTGCAGGGCAGAAACATACCCTGGAAGGCATTCGAGCGTTCACTCTCAGTCAGTGTGAATCTGCCCATGACTACATTCAACTACTGTTTCCCAATAGCCAGCCCAGCCAATACAACAGAACGGCTCCTCTACTCACTGACAAGATGGTGATGGAAATCCAGAGTGATCGAGAACTACAAAGGGAGTTACAGAAATCGCTGGATCAAATTCTCGATTTCTGGGGGATGTATCGAAGGGGAGATCAGATCTTTGTTGATGACTCAAAGTCATCCAGACACAAGTGGAATAAAGCTTTTTATGACCATAATGAATCCAGAGTTTCGCGGGTTTTATACCATCTGATGGAAACGGGATTTGTTGAATGTGCTTTAAATATGGAAAGCGCGATGAATCGCCATCGAGGCCGGAGAAAGAATACTCATTGGGCGACGGCTGTCAGAACCCGGCCACCTTCAAGGCGACTGTCGTTCAATGATATTTGAGGCAAAATATTAAGGTTTTATTACTATGGTGCATGATATAGGATCACTAAGAACATAAAAATAAGGTGATCGAGGCAAGCATGGCTGTCGCTGCAATTATCACAGGAACGGGGCTGTATACCCCAGCCAGTGCTATCAGTAATGATGAACTGGTCACGAGCTATAACACCTGGGCTCAAAAAGAAAACGACAAACACCAGCAGGCAATCTCTGCCGGTGAAAAAGAACCGCTGCCATTGAGCAGCAGTGCCTTCATAGAGAAAGCATCGGGTATTAAAAGCCGGTATGTGATGGATCGGGAAGGCGTACTTGATCCAGATCGTATGGTGCCCCATCTTCCAGAACGAAATAACGAAGAAATCTCCGTTCAGTGTGAAATGGCTCTTCATGCCGCTAGAGATGCATTGTCTCAAGCACGTGTACGACCGGAAGAAATAGATCTGGTGATTGTTGCCTGTTCCAATATGCAGCGCCCATACCCTGCCATTGCCGTTGAAGTGCAATTTTACCTGGGGGCTTCCGGTTACGCTTATGACATGAATGTTGCTTGCTCCTCAGCCACTTTTGGTATCAAGGCCGCTACTGATGCGGTTCTTGCTGGTAATGCGAAAAGGGTGCTGGTGATCAGTCCGGAAATTACTTCCGGGCATCTGAACTTCAGAGATCGTGACAGTCATTTCATTTTTGGAGATGCCTGCACGGCGGTTGTTGTTGAATCGGATGATGTAGCTAGAAATGACAAAGGCTTTGAAGTGCTGGGAACCCGTGCCTGGACACAATTTTCCAGTAATATTCGCAATAACTTTGGTTTTCTCAACCGTGCGGATGAGTCGGGCGTGGGTCAACCCGATAAGCTATTTGTTCAAAATGGTCGCAAAGTCTTCAAGGAAGTCTGCCCGAAAGTGGCAGAGATTATTTCCGGGCACCTTGATGAGTTGAGGCTGACTCCTGAGCAGCTATCTCGAATGTGGTTGCATCAGGCCAATTTGAGTATGAATCAGCTGATTTCCCGAAAAGTCCTGGGTCGTGAAGCCACTCCTGAAGAAGCTCCGGTGATTCTTGATGAGTACGCCAATACCAGTTCTGCAGGATCAATCATTGCCTTCCATAAGTATTCTACCGACCTTGAGGCGGGAAGTTATGGTGTCATCTGCTCCTTTGGTGCAGGTTACTCGATAGGCAGTGTGATCATCAGAAAGCGTTGAAGTACCAGTCAGTAGCAGTACTTTTTGGGGTATTGCTACTGACGAATTAGTGTTGCTTAATATTTTTCAGCCAGTATTGATAGAGTTCAGATATCTTATCTGAACACATCAGTGGCATCGCATCCCTGATGGTTTCTTCTGGCCAGTTCCACCACTGCATTTCCAGTAATTGATTTATCGCTTCCGATTTGAATCTCTGTTTAATCTGTTTAGCAGGGTTACCGGCTACTACCGCGTATTCTGTGACATCTTTGGTTATCACAGCACGGCTGCCAATAATGGCTCCGTTTCCAATGGTTATGCCGGGCATGATCATGGCTTCAGCTCCGATCCAGACATCATGGCCAACAAGGGTGTTTCCAACTCGTTGAAATCCATCCACGGCTTTTGAGGCCATCTCGTTATCCTGGTAGAAGAAAGGAAATGTACTGACCCAGTCAGAACGATGGCCCTGATTGCCTGCCATGATGAATGAGACACCTGAACCGATTGAACAGAATTTACCGATGTGTAATTGGTCTACATCAGAGCGGTCAGGGTTTAGATAGCGGGCACATTCATCAAAACTGTGGCCATGATAGTAGCCTGAATAGTAACTGTGGTCGCCAACAATGATATTGGGGTTGGTGACCTGCTCTTTCAGGGGAACGCCCTTGAACGGACTTTCAAAATAATTACTCATTTTTCTTGTACTGACCTTGAGAGAAATCAACGTACTGTTGCGTGGACTGCAGGCAAATTTACCTCTGTGCCATTAGCCATTACAATACCCCCCTATTTTTCCCGAATGCTTGCCAGCAACAGGAATGGAAGAATTTTCTTCGGATTGTATTCCGGTGCTGGGGCGGAGATCTGGATGACTGACAAGGTAAGAGATCAGGACAAAACACACTTTGGCTACAAAGATGTAAAGCCTGATGACAAAGAGAAACTGGTGGCGGGTGTTTTTCACTCCGTGGCGGACAGCTATGACGCGATGAACGACTTGATGTCGATGGGCGTTCACCGGCTCTGGAAGCGCTTTACCATAGAGCTCTCGGCAGTTCGCAAAGGTCATCAGGTTCTTGATATTGCTGGAGGCACTGGAGATCTGACCAAACAGTTCTCCCGTCTGGTAGGCGATACAGGACGAGTGGTTCTGGCGGATATTAATGATTCCATGCTTCGTGTCGGCCGTGACCGTCTGATTGACCAGGGAATTGTTGGTAATGTTGAATACGTTCAGGCCAATGCCGAGTGCCTGCCCTTTCCTGAAAATACTTTCGACTGCATCACCATTGCTTTTGGTCTTCGTAATGTGACCGATAAGGCAGAAGCATTGCGTTCCATGTGCAGGGTTCTCAAACCGGGCGGTCGTCTTTTGATTCTGGAGTTTTCCAAAACCAATAATCCATTGTTGACCAAAGCCTACGATGCCTACTCTTTCTCTCTTTTGCCTGCTATGGGCAAGCTGGTGGCGGGTGACTCTGAAAGTTATCGCTATCTGGCGGAAAGTATTCGCAAGCATCCGGATCAGGCAACTCTGGAAGCCATGATGAAAGAAGCCGGCTTTGTGAATACCACCTATCACAATATGACCGGTGGCATTGTAGCCCTGCACAAAGGCATCAAACCCTGATTATGATGAAAACGGCGTTTCTGGCCTTTCTGGAGACTCGAATCAATCAGCTGTTGAAGCTGGATCCAGTGACAATTGAGGCTTTACGCTCTCTTGATGGCAGTGTTATCCACTTCAATTGCCTTCAGCCTGAATTCCAGTGCTATGTTTTTCTGGATGCATTGGGCGTTCGCTGTGCGGGCTGGCATGAGGGTTCTGTTGATGTCACCTTTCAGGGGGGGGCAAGTAGTTTTATTGAACTTTCAGCGGATCGAGTCTCTGCCTGGGATTCTATCAAGGGACTGAATGTATCAGGCGATCCAGAGGTGATAGCTGCTCTGGAGTCTGCCCATCGAAAGATGGAACTCGACTGGGAAAGCCTGATCTGTGAACGTATTGGCCCTGTAGCCGGGCACACACTGGTAGAAGGTATGCGACTCATAGCCTCGACGTTTGTCGGAGCGGGAGAGAGTCTTTCTGCCCAGGGTGCTGTTTATCTTCAGGATGAATTGAAAGTCATTCCTTCCGAGCCTGAGCTCAGTGCTTTCAGTCGTGAGGTGGATGCCCTCAGGGGTTCGGTTGAACATCTTGATGAACGACTGAACAAGTCTTGATGGGAATGGCTTCTGAGTGCCTGAAGGCAAAAGAATACCGCGGGAGAAAAGGGTGCTGCAGTTAACCCGTTTAATAAAAATTGTTGGGGCCATTGCCCGTTACAGACTGGATGATCTGGTAGAAATCGACCGGCTGCCATTTCCCGCCAGAGTGTTGATGAGGCTTCTGCCCTGGCGCTACTTCATCAAAAACAGTGAACCCAGGGCTATCAGGTTGAGGAAAGGCCTTGAATCCCTGGGACCCATCTTTATTAAGTTTGGTCAGATCCTCTCTACGCGCCGGGATTTGCTGCCCGATGATATCAGCGACGAGCTGGCCCGACTGCAGGACCAGGTAGAACCTTTTCCTGCTTCTGATGCCGTCACCATTATCGAAAAAAGCCTTCATGCCCCGGTCTCAGAATTGTTTGATCGATTTGATCATGAGCCTATGGCTTCCGCTTCCATTGCACAGGTGCACAGTGCCCGTTTGCACTCGGGTGAAGAAGTTGTCATCAAGGTGATCAGACCCGGCATTGAGAAGGTGATCCGTAAGGACATCCGTTTAATGTACGGCTTCAGTCGATTGCTTATAACCCTGATCAGGGAAGCACGTAGACTGAGGCCCATTGAAGTGGTCAGGGATTACGAAAAGACCATTCTTGATGAGCTCGACCTGCTGCGGGAAGCGGCTAACACGTCTCAATTGCGCAGGAACTTTCTGGATTCTCCACTTCTGTTTGTCCCTCAGGTTTACTGGGATTACTGCAAGCCTTCTGTGATGGTCATGGAGCGTATTCATGGTGTTCCAGTCGCCGATACCCAAACGCTGAAGGCTAACGGGACTGACATGAAAAAGCTGGCGGAAAGAGGCGTGGAAATCTTCTTTACCCAGGTTTTCCGGGATCGCTTTTTCCATGCTGACATGCATCCGGGTAATATCTTTGTCGATATTACCCATCCATCCGAGCCCAAATACATTGGTATTGATTGCGGTATTGTGGGGACACTGGAGCCTGAAGATCAGTATTATCTGGCCTGTAACCTTCTGGCCTTTTTCAAACGGGATTATCGTAAGGTTGCACAGCTCCATGTGGACTCCGGCTGGGTGCCGTCCCATACCGTTGTGGGCGAACTGGAAGCCGCGATCCGTACAGTCTGCGAACCTATATTTGAAAGGCCGCTGAAAGATATTTCTTTTGGTCACCTGCTGGTGAGGCTTTTCCAGGTAGCGCGTCGCTTTGAGATGGAAGTTCAGCCTCAGCTGGTTTTATTGGAAAAGACATTGCTGAATGTTGAAGGCTTGGGTCGTCAGCTTTATCCGGATCTGGATTTGTGGAATACAGCTCAACCCTATCTTGAAAAGTGGATGAAAGATCAGGTCAGTCCCTGTGGTATTGGGCGCTCCGTTAGTGAAAATATTCCCGACTGGTTGCTGAGTGCGCCCAATATGGCCCGGAATGCCTTACACAGTGTTAAGCAGATATCTGAGCATCAGCAAAAACTCATGGTCATGCATGATCGGGCAGATAAGCAGTCCGGTAAAATGAAATGGCTGGGAGGCGTATTAGTTGCAGTAGCCGCTGCAGTTCTGGTTTTCCCGGAGTGGTCTGCACAGATACCCTGGCAAGGGGTGTTAATGGGAGGAGTCGGGGTCTGGCTCCTGACTCGATAGGAGTGTCTATGAGTAGCGATGGTTACGAAGAGAAGAGTTGGCTGGAAGAAGTTTGCTGGAATCGGGATGGGCTGGTAGCGGCTACGGCCCAGGATCATAAAACCGGTCGGATACTGATGCAGGCCTGGATGAACCGCGAAGCCCTGGCATTAACTGCGCAAGAACAGCAGGCTGTATACTGGTCACGTTCAAGAGGCAAACTCTGGCGTAAAGGTGAAACCTCTGGCCATGTACAAAAGTTGCATGAGTTGAGGTTGGACTGTGACGGTGACTCCATTGTGCTGATTGTGGAACAACTGGGTGGAATAGCTTGCCACACTGGCAGGGAATCCTGCTTCTACCGTAAGTTGACCGAAGGCGGGCAGTGGTTAAGTACGGATGAAGTCCTGAAAAGTCCTGATGCCATTTACGGTGAAGACAAGAGCGGAAGCAGCGATAATGGATAACATATTAGATAAACTGCAGGCTGTGCTTGAAGAACGTCGTCAGGCTAGCCCAGACAGCTCTTACGTTGCCAGCCTTCATGCTGCCGGGATGGATAAAATCCTGAAAAAGGTGGGTGAAGAGTCGGCTGAAACTCTGATAGCAGCGAAAGTGGCGGAGTTTGGCGGCAGTCTCGATGATGTGGTGTATGAAACCGCTGATTTGTGGTTTCACTCACTGGTCATGTTGTCGCATCTGGGTCTGAGCCATAAAGAAGTCCTGCTTGAGTTGGAACGAAGGTTTGGCCTGTCTGGCATTGATGAAAAAGCTTCAAGAGATGCCTGAATGTCCATTGTCCGGTGATCCGGTACAATGGTGACAAAGAAACAGTCGGTTTCTTGATGAAAGCGACTGTTCATGTTTCTGGGGGCGAGTAGCTTTAATTGCCCCCGGGAGCCTGGCTGAGCGGTCTATGCTTGGTCAGGTTCCTGATCAGTCTGAAAGGAAGGTGGATTATGGGATTTGGTGGAATCAGTATCTGGCAGCTGCTCATCATCTTGCTGATAGTAGTTATGCTATTTGGTACCAAGAAGCTCAAGGGCCTGGGTGGAGATCTGGGTGGTGCTGTTAAAGGGTTCAAGAAAGCGATTTCTTCTGACGAAGAGCAGAAACCTCTGCAGTCAGAAAATACCCAGAAGGAAAAAGAGTCTGAAGATTCTCAGCCTAAGTCCTGAGTGACGGCAATGGAAACAACTTTTCATCCTCTTATGAATAGACGTCTTTGATGGAAAGTATTTCTCGGTAACCTATTTTTGAGAGATCTCTGGAGATAAAGTGTTCGATATCGGTTTCACAGAGCTACTTCTTATTGCTGTGATTGCTCTGGTCGTATTGGGACCGGAGAGATTGCCGGGGGCTATTCGAACCACAGCCTACTGGGTAGGCAAGATCAAGCGCAGCTTTCAGTCTGCCAAGGAAGAGTTGGAGAAGGAGCTGGATGTCGACAGCATCAAGAGGCAGATTCACAACGAGCAGGTCATGAAAGATCTGGAAAAGACCCGAGCCAAGGTGACTGAGTCAATCCAGGCGCCATTGGAATCATTGAACAAGCCTTTTGATTTTGGAGACCAGGACAGTAAAGGGTCCGACAGTCTTGAGCAGAAAAGCAGTTCTAAACAAAACAGCAATGAGCCGGAAATGCCGCTTACCCCGAAGCATGAAAAGGACGACAGAGCCTGAGAGAGCGGTATTTTCATAGTAAATCAGCCGTGAGCGAAGGAAGCATTTTTTCGTCCCCCTTGGAGGATGAAAAAGTTTCACGGTAAACAGCACAGAGAAAAAAGATTCCAGCGCATGAGTGAAGGCGGAGCAGACAAAGAGCAGCCTCTGGTTCAGCATCTGATCGAACTAAGGAGTCGTTTGCTTCGCAGTTTTGCAGCCGTGTTGTTTGTTTTTCTGGGGCTCTTCTATTTTTCCAATGATATTTACCTGTTCGTTTCCGAGCCTTTGAGGGCGCATTTGCCTGAAGGCAGTACCATGATTGCCACTGAAGTGGCTTCTCCTTTTCTTGCGCCTTTCAAACTGACCCTGTTTGTAGCTTTTTTCCTGGCTATTCCCTATATCTTGCATCAGGTCTGGGGGTTTATTGCGCCAGGTCTGTATAAAAATGAGAAACGAATAGCGATCCCCATGTTGGTAGCCAGTGTCGTGCTTTTCTATCTGGGGATGGCATTTGCTTATTATGTGGTTTTTCCGATTATCTTTTCTTTTTTTACGACGGTGGGACCAGAGTCGGTAACGGTGATGACGGACATTAATCGTTATCTCGAGTTTATACTGAAGCTATTTTTTGCTTTTGGCATGGCCTTTGAAATACCGGTAGCCACTGTGCTTTTGGTTTGGAGTGGTATTTCAACGGTTGAAAGTCTCTCCAAAAAGCGCCCGTATATTGTTGTGGGCTGTTTCGTAATGGGAATGTTGTTAACTCCCCCTGACGTAGTTTCCCAATCTCTTCTGGCTATTCCCATGTGGCTCTTGTTTGAAGTTGGTGTGTTTTTTTCCAGACTGGTCAAGCCCGCAACGTCAGATTAAGGACGTATTTGCACTATTCTCTAAGCGTCAGAGCCGAGCTGCCATTTAAATGGCTCAGCATTGTTTTGTCTAAGCTATGAATATAGGGATGTCATAATTTCAGGATAAGTATGGCCAACGTTCAGAAGCCTCCCCAGGATGACAGTGTTCTTTATCATCTGAGGATGGCTGCCATTAGTTTAGGCAAAGCTACTTCACTATTTTTCGACAGAGCGCGGGCTTTCAGTCGTAGTGTTGTGGTTGTTCTGATTCCTGCCCGCCTTAAAAGAAAGCTTAATCTCGATAGGCCTCCAGTTCATCCATTAGATCAGCGTTCTGTCACTTCTATGGGTCCCTATAGATTGAATGCGGTTTTGAAAAATTACTCATTTCCTGAAGTAGATCTGTTCAAAAAAGACTTCAAGCTCAGGGTTCTGGATGTACTGGATGATATTGCAGCGATTGAGCCTGCGGATGTGGGTTCGGCCTTTTACAGTAATATCAAGCGCCTCTTTCTGGCTGGAATGGATAGAAGCAGCTCAATGGATGAGATTTTTGAGTTGCTTAAAACCCATGTTCCGGTTCCATACAGGCAGCGGTTGTATGTCAGCTTTCTCCAATTGAGTCAGGATTGTGGTGCGGACTTGAGTCTATCCGAAGACTGTAAGTCGCAGATGGTCAGAGGTGTAAGGGATAAATCATTTCATACAGCAAAAGAGAAGTTGTTTGAGTATCTGAAATCTGAATTGGGAGAAGGGATTGAAGGTCTGAAGGATGGGTTTCGCAAATACAGCCCGATGGAGCAAAGTTTTTTAAGGATGGTGCTGTTTGCTTATGATGTTCCTAGTCTGCTTTTAGGTCTTAATAATTGCAGTAAAGACTGCAGTAAATATCGATATGTAATGGTTTTGAAAGAGTTATTGGAGGCGGAAGGCCATACCAAAGATGCTCCGGGAATGAGGTCGACTTTATTGGCTTCAGCTCAACAGCTGAGTGACTTTAAAACTCAGATTATGCCGCTGCTGGAAGCGATCTATATGAGTGCAAAGAGTGCTCAGAATGGTCAGCAGACCCAGTTAAAAATAGAGTCATTAGCAGAGTCCTTGATGTCGATCAGCGATGTTAACGAAGCTTTCGCAGTGATTAAGCAGCTGGCTCCCTCACAGCATGTTGATGGGCTGCTGACCGCTTTCATAGAGATCTGTGAAGTGACTGGGGACGAATCTCAGTTGGATGCGTCTATCAAACAATATTTTGAAGACAGGGAAAACCGGCAAGATCAGAGTGCTATGGATCTGAGCTGGAGTTATGTGTCAAGAAACCCTGAGCTGTTGGTGAGTCTGAAAAAAGAACTGGTGGTTGATATTGAAAATGTTATCAGGGGGGTCTTGGAGGAGTTCTATGCAAATGCCACAAGGGAAGGTTTGGATGAAGGGCTGGAGGTTGATTCACCTGTAGTGACAGGAGCCGAGTTAAATCGGTCGTTATCAACCGTTTCTTCTTCAGGGTACGATACAGCCTCTCAATTAAGCGATGATTCTTCTATGGATGATACCCTTGAAGATTCTCTGCAGGATCGAACAGTAGAAGAGGATATGGACGTACATGATCAGTTTGATGAAGCGGCTGCTAAAAAAGGATCTACCTATCTGCATTTACCCGAAGTGCAAGAAAAGCTGAGTCGGCTGGGTGATACTGAAGTTGAAAGTTATGAGCCTCCTTTAAGTGGTGACCTGGAAGATTACGTGGTTGTTCCTTTTACCGAAATAAACCCTGAAGAGCTGCCTGATATCAGGAAGCTGGAAGCCCTGAAAACTAGCATAGGGTCCTGTGATTCATACGAAGATATGCTCCGGGAGTTGATCGATCATGCCCCGGTCAAGTATGCGAAGCATCTGATGGGTGGGTTAAGTGAAACTTATCAGCATTTGAAAGCATCTGAGCATGAGCATAAAGAGCAATCAGTGACTTCCCATATTCCTGATTTTCCTCCTTATGATATACCCAGAGAGCGTTCGGAGGAAAAGAGCCGGCAGGATGTTTTTGATCACATGCAAGTAAGCCCCGCAGGAGACGTTGTTGGTCAGGGCAGCTTTGGTCAGGTTGAGCCTGTTATTGCTCACACTTCCGGTTCAGCGAGGCCTGTAAAAGCCCTGAAAACTACCTTAAATGCAGATCGAAGCAGAGAGCTGGAAATAATGGCTCGCTTGCAACACCCTCACATTGTCTCTGTGGAAGATTTATACAGGGGAGGAACTGCTGAGCGGTCTTCTTCTGGCGAAGTAGGCTTCCGGGAAGGTATTCAAATGGAGTTTGTGGGGCAGAACCTGCATGAGTTAATCAGGGGGAAGGGAGTGAATGGTCAAATGACCAATAGTGGACCTCTTCCTGATTCTTTAAGTAAGAAAGTAGCAAAAGGGCTACTGGAGGCTTTTGAATATCTGCATACCCAGACCCCTCCCATCAGTCACGGTGATTTGAAGCCGAATAATGTGCTGGTTACTGCAGATGGGGAAGCTAAGTTAGCTGACTTTGGGGCGGCGGCCTTTCAGGAATCGAAAGAGATCGGATGGGATAACTTTTCCGGAAATCTTGTGACTGCACCCCCAGAGTTTTTCGATCAATCCAGAGGAAGAACAACTCAGGCCGACATGTGGGCATTTGGCTGTGTGCTCTATGAGATGGCTACGGGTGAAGTACTGTTTAAACAGCCTCCGTTAGTGGCTCGGCCTATGGCTCCTGTGAGCTATATGAGAGAAGAGGTTGAGAAGGCCATGGCGCATCCCGAACTGAACTCCCCTGACCATTTAGCATTGAAAGACCTGCTGAGGCAGTTACTAGAGTTTGATCCTGAGAAGAGATTTACAGCCCGTGATGCATTACACCATGTCCACTGGCTTCCTAAACCTTGAGTCATGATCCAATCCTTGATTCTTTTACTCAATAACGGTTTCAAGCGACAATAGGACGTTTTTCTCTCTTACGTAATTCACTCATGAATCTACTGCTACTAACACCTTCCGACTTTATTTCTGAAAATGGTGTCCGGCTTACGGGTAGACCTTTACAACATGTTCTGGAAGTTCATCGTTCTCATCAGGGTGACACCCTCAGGGTGGGGATGCTGAATGGTCAGTTGGGTGAAGCAATAATCGTTTCTCTAACTGAACAATCCATGGAGTTGGAAGTGCGCCTGGATGAGGAACCCCCAAAGCCTCTGCCTTTAACTGTTCTACTGGCTCTGCCCCGACCCAAAATGTTGAAAAGAAGCTTGCAACACTTGTCGTCTCTGGGTGTCAAAAAAATTATTCTGATGAACAGCTACCGGGTTGAGAAAAGCTTCTGGCAATCTCCCTGGCTTTCTGAGGATAAAATCCATGAACAGCTGGTGCTGGGTCTGGAGCAGGCAAGAGATACTCTATTGCCAGAAGTTGTTCTGGAGAAGCGGTTCAAGCCTTTTGTTGAAGATCGTTTGCCAGAGCTTTTGGAAGGTAAAAGAGGATTGGTTGCCCATCCAATGGGAGGGATAGCCTGTCCTCATCAGGTGGAAGACGAAGTAGTATTAGCTATCGGCCCGGAAGGTGGGTTTATTCCCTATGAGGTGGAAAAGCTGGAAGAAGCGGGCTTTGAACGTATCCATCTTGGCTCACGAATTCTCCGAGTGGAAACTGCTGTCACCGCTATCACAAGCAAATTGTATGATTGATTGTTCATAGAAATACGGTTGATATTTACACAGTCAGGCTGTTTATGTATGTTTAATTGACAGCCTTTCCGTTTGCCGGGTGAGTGTATGGACGCACACATCAACATTTCAGCCTTCAGCCCTGGTCGTTTTTCTGCAATTCTGCTTTTTGTCATACTGCTCTTTTCGGGTAGTCATCTATCTGCAGCCGATAAAGGTATTCTTCTGGGTGAGTTGTACGAGAATGCTCAACTTGAACAGCAACTAGGTTGGGTGCTTTCCAGTATGACTATTGACCAGAAGGAATACACACTGCCTCCTGAGGTGGTGAGTACGGTCAATCAGGTCGTCAAGGTTCGTTACAGCTCCGATCTGTTTAAGTCTTCCATGGAAGCTACTTTGGATGAAGCTCTAAGCGTGGGTGAGTTGTTGAAATTGCTGGACTGGTATAATTCAGCACTGGGGCAGAAGATTCTTCGTCTGGAAATGGAAGCCAACGATCCTCGCAATGCCTTGCATATGCAAGCTTATATTGAAGATAAATTATCCAGAGAGCTGCCCAGAACCAGTCGTATACGTCTGATCGAAGAGTTAATGGAAACGCTTGATGCGGTAGAGTTAGGCACTGAGTTGGCTGCCAGTGCTTCGGTTGGAGCCAAGCGAATCCTTCACGAAGTCATGCCCATAAAAGACGGTCGTCCTCTAAGACCCCCGGAGATTCTCAAGGCCAGAGAAAAGCCGGTGATCCGTAAAGGTATGAACGATCATATGAGGTATGTCTACCTCTACACCTATCGAAGCCTGCCTGATAACGAAATACGAGCCTATCTAGACTTTGCACGCAGTACAGCCATGCAGAACTTTCAGCGGGGGCAGATTCAGGCTATTGCCCGCATCCTCTGAACTTTTCGGATGTCATGTCATCTCCTGAGGATCAACATCCAGAGTCCAGCGGACTCCTTTTGGCAGTTTCATACCATCCAGATGTTTGACAGCCAGATCCAATGTGCGATGCAGGGCAGGGCGCTGATAGCTTTGCAGGAACAACTGATAACGATAACGACCCTGCCTTTTTTCCATGGGTGCCGGGATTGGACCCAGTACCCTGACCGATCCGTCTTGCAGGTGGTTCAGCAATAAGTTTCGTAACCCTTTCAAAAGATTTTCTGCTGCTGTTGAGCTGTGAGACTCTGTTCTGAAAAGAGCCAGATAACCTTCCGGAGGTAATTTAAGTTGCTTTCGTTCACTCAGCAGTTTGTCAGCAAAACGACTGTATTGCTGGCTGACCAGCATCTGCAAGGCGGGATGTTGCGGGTTGTGAGTCTGAATGACGACATGACCCGGCTTCTTCTCCCTGCCAGCCCGCCCTGCCACTTGAAGAATCAGTTGTCCCATTTTTTCCAGCCCTCTGAAGTCAGAGCTGAACAATCCTGAATCGGCATTAACGACGGCCACCATTGTTACATCAGGAAAGTGATGACCTTTTGCCAGCATCTGGGTTCCGAGCAAAATACAGGGTTCGCCGGTATGGATGGTATCCAGTATCTCAGAAAGAGCATTTTTGCGGCGTGTTGAGTCTCTGTCCACTCTGATCAAGGGAGTATCGGGAAACATTTGTTCCAAAACCTGTTCGCAGCGCTCAGTACCTTGTCCTACTGGCTGAAGGTTTTTGCTATGACATTTTGGGCAAGACCAGGGGATGGTCGTCTGATAGTCACAATGATGGCAATGCATGTGAGGTGGCTGTCGGTGCAATGTCATGTGGGCATCACAGTGAGGGCAGTCGGTCACTTCTCCACAGTCATGGCAGATCAGGGAAGGTGCATATCCTCGACGATTTAGAAACACCATCACCTGCTCGCCCTTGTCCAGGGTGTCTCTCATTCGGGTCAGCAGGCTCTGGGCAAAACCTTCATGGAGTATCTGTTGGCGGATATCCAGAAGTTCAAGGGTAGGTGGTTTTGAATGACCAGCCCTGATTTTAATCTCAAGATGGCTGAATCGACCTTTTCGGGCATTGACCAGAGTTTCCAGAGAGGGTGTGGCGGAACCCAGAACAACTGGGCAGTCTGCTATTTTTGCCCGGTATATGGCCAGATCCCTGGCGTTATACCTTAAAGTGTCTTGCTGCTTGTAGGAGTTGTCGTGCTCTTCATCAACAATAATCAGCCCAAGTTTGGGCATGGGGGTAAAGATGCCTGAGCGAGTGGCAATAAGAACGCCTGCTGTAGCTCTGCTTGCCGCCAGCCAGCCTTGCAGTCTTTCTCCATCACTCAATCCTGAATGCAGGCAGGCAACAGGGACGGAGAATCGACTGCGGAAACGTTTGACGGTCTGTGGAGTTAGACCAATCTCAGGTACCAGGACCAAAGCTTGTTTGCCTGCCTTCAGAGTGGCTTCAATAGCTTGAAGATAAACTTCTGTTTTACCGCTGCCTGTTACGCCATCAAGCAGTATGGGATGAAAGCTGGACGTTTCCTGAATACCTTCAAGGGCAAAAGCTTGTTCAGGATTAAGAGTCAGCGACGTTTGTCTGACCGGGTTTTGATATTCAGTGAAAGGCCGGTCCAATAATTCTATTTCACGTACCTGTACCAGCTGTTTCTTTTGCAACTGGGTGAGAATAGCCTTGCTGAAGCCTACTTCTCGAAGTTCTGGTTCGGAAATGCCCTCCGGGTATTCACTTAGCCACTGTACAGCCTTGAGTTGTTTGTGAGCTCGTTTTAATGAAGCGGTGGTGTCCTCGTCCAGCGGTGCAGAAAGGCTCCAGAGAGCCACCTTTTCCCGGCTGGCAGGCTTGCCCTGTCTGAGCGCTTTTGGCAAAGCCTGAAGCAGTGTTTCCCCCAGACTGTAGTGGTAGTAGCTTGAGGCCCATCGACAAAGCTGCATGATATCGTCTGGAATCAGTGATTGCTGATCCGGCAGGGCGGACACCTTTTTGAGTTTGTCTTTCGGGTAGTCTGAGTCCGGTTTGATGGATTCAATGATGCCAATCAGTTTTCTGGGTCCAAAAGGAACCTGTACTCTCATGCCAGGTTGAAGGTCTGCTGCTGAATCGGGTGGAAGATAATCGAACATCTGCCTCAGAGGAGTGGGTATGGCGATGCTGAGATAAATATCGTCACAGGGGGTCATGAGGCTGCTTTCACTGGCTGTTGGCATTGTGGGCCTTCCGGCATAAGTCGGGCAGGCTCCTGGCTCAGTGTAACCTGACTTGATGCAGGGTTGAAATGAGTCGAGGTGAAATACCGGTATTTGCTTGACGGGGATACTCTGGTATGATTCCGCCTCAATTTTCCAGGGTCGCTTAATGGCAGTGTCTGGGCAAGGTTTCACGCCTCTGTTCTGAAATGCCTGCTGGTGACCATTTCGCGTGCGGTGCCTTGGCCGAGTAACTTTTTAGTCAGAGACCGGGTGGCGGCATGCATTTTTTGAGGTAGATCCCATGAAGCCGGAAATCCATCCGAACTACGACGCTATCGAAGTTACCTGCTCCTGCGGTAACAAGATCCAGACTCGCTCTACTCTGTGCAAGGACCTGCACATTGAAGTTTGCTCCAAGTGCCACCCATTCTACACCGGCACTCAGAAAGTGATGGACACAGGCGGTCGTATCGAGCGCTTCACCAAGCGTTTCGGCAAGGTTGGTGCTCGCAAGTAAGCAACTTTTTGCTTGCCATGCAACCTGCTGGCTGACGGCCATGAGTTGAAAATGCCGCTATGCTTCTTCGAAGAGTAATTCGAAAGGTAGCATGATGGATTGTTTTGACTTGCCTGGTCGCTCGAAAAAGGCGTTTCACGTTATCGTGAGCGCCTTTTTTTGTGCGTTATTATTTTGTGCTTTCTCCGCGTATTCCTCAGAGGTCTGCACCCTGAAAGGTGCTTCGGAGACTGTGCGGTGGGACTACATTGCTGATGGCGATACCCTCTGGCTAAAAGACGGTCGCAAGATTCGTTTCTCCTCCATAAATACCCCTGAGATTGCCCATGAGAAAAAGCCTGCAGAGCCTTTTGGGGATGAAGCTGCTTTAACCCTCAGGCAATTGTTTTCTGGTTCCAGAAAGTTGAAGCTGCAGGTGGTTGGCAAGGATCATCATGGTCGGGTTCTGGCTCATCCGTTTCTGATGGACGGCCGCTCCATAGAATCGCTTCTGATTGAGAAGGGGTTGGGGTATCAGCTTTTTTCAGAAGAGCGAGATCCTTACAGGGATTGTCTGAAGCAACAAGAGGCGCAGGCTCGAAAAGAAAGAATCGGTATCTGGTCGAAAAAAGCAGTGTTTGATATCAGGGCAGACAGGCTAAAGCCCGGCTTTCAGATTCTCCGGGGTGAAGTGGTCAAAGTGTCCAGTCCCAAAAAAAATGATTTTTTCTGGGTTGAAATGGATGGGCCGGTAGTGATTCGTATACCAAGGTCGTCTGTTGAGACAAATTGGCTGAAGTCTCTGGTGGGAAAGCGTGTTGAGTTAAGAGGTTGGCTGGTGGATCGCAAGAATAAAAATAAGGGAAGCAGGCAGTATAAGCGCTGGATGATAGGTATTTACAGTCAGGATGGTATTCAAAGGCTTTGATACTGGCAAGATGGGTTCGGTTGCAGAGTTGTATTATTCGTTACTGTTCATGAATTTAGGTGTCTGGTCTGTAGATATACTTTTCTGGCCTGCTGAATCCTTGTTCGATAAACAGTGATCCTATATTCTCACGGGGAGCCTGACCAAGAATAGACAGCTCGGCCTAAAGTCCAGAAAGAACGGTCAGATTTTCCTTTGCATTTGATTGAATAGGTTGACTATTCGCACAAATCCAAAGAAAAATCTGCCTCGTTCTACTGAACTTTATGCTCGAGCGCTATTCTCGTCAGGCTCCCGATTCCCACTCATATTTTCATTAGGGTGAAAGTACAAGGATATGAAGCAAGCCGCTCTGGATTACCACGCCAAGCCTAAACCCGGAAAGATTTCGATTGAACTGACCAAGCCGGCAGAGACTGCGAAAGATCTGTCTCTGGCTTATAGCCCGGGTGTAGCGGAGCCAGTGCGTGAAATCGCTGCTGACCCAGAAAATGCCTACAAATACACCATGAAGGGCAATCTGGTCGCCGTGATCAGTAATGGCAGTGCCATTCTTGGTCTGGGTAATCTTGGAGCGCTTGCCAGTAAGCCGGTCATGGAAGGTAAAGCTCTGCTATTTAAACGTTTTGCTGGTGTTGACTCCATTGACCTTGAAGTGGATACCGAGAGCCCTCAGGACTTTATCGATACAGTTAAGCGTGTAGCTTGCAGCTTCGGCGGTATTAACCTTGAAGACATCAAGGCGCCAGAATGCTTTGAGATTGAACGTCGTTTGATCGAAGAGTGTGACATCCCTGTATTCCATGATGATCAGCATGGTACTGCCATTGTTACCGCAGCAGGTATGTTGAATGCGCTTGAGATTGCAGGCAAGAAAATTGAAGAAGCTCGTCTTGTATGTCTGGGTGCAGGTTCTGCAGCGATCTCCTGCGTCAAGCTGCTGATCAGTTGTGGTATGAATCCGGCGAATATCTTCATGCTGGACAGTAAGGGTGTTATTCATACTGGTCGCGACGATCTGAATCAGTACAAAGCTCTTTTTGCCGTTGAAACGGACTGTCGTACTCTGGGTGACGCAATCAATGGTGCTGATGCTTTCCTGGGGCTTTCAGGCCCGAATCTGCTCTCTCCGGAGCAGCTGGAAAGAATGGCAGAAAACCCGATTGTTTTCGCTTGTGCTAACCCGGATCCAGAAATCCGTCCTGAGCTGGCCAAAGAGGTTCGCTCTGACGTGATTATGGCAACTGGTCGTTCTGACTATCCCAATCAGGTGAACAACGTTCTTGGTTTCCCATTCATCTTCCGTGGTGCGCTGGATGTTCGAGCCAGTCGTATCAATGAAGAGATGAAAGTGGCTGCTGTTCATGCGATTCGTGAGCTGGCCAAGGAAGATGTGGTGCAGGAAGTAGTGGATGCCTATGAAGGTGTTCAGTTGAGCTTTGGTCCTGAGTACATCATTCCCAAGCCAACAGATCCCCGTTTATTGGGCACTGTTTCCGCTGCAGTTGCAAAAGCTGCTGTAGATTCTGGTGTGGCTCGTCAGCCTTATCCTGCAAATTACCCGTTGAAGTCGCTGGACGATATCTGATCCTTCGATTTCGTGGTTAAAAAAAGCCCGGTCTGATTTCAGTCCGGGCTTTTCTTTGGCGTTTTCGCGGGGGCTGAGAAAATCATTTACCCCCTTCAAAGGGGATAAATGATTACTTTCATTCAAGGTGGTTTAGAAGAGGTCTTCAGGTTTAAATGAACCGCTATCCTCCAGCGAGGGTAGATTACCTTCACTGACGCTTTTTGGTGTGTTTTCCTTTCTGAACAGTTCAAAGATGGCTTCCGGATCACCCTGTTTGGCCAGCTGACCCGTTTTAGGATCGATTCGAACTGTTTCTATACCAGCTGGTTGAGGCAGGCGTTTTTCAGGCTGGTCAGCCAGAGCCGTTTTCATATAACTGATCCAGATGGGCAGGGCGGCGTTCGCGCCATACTCCCAGCGACCCAAAGTCGAATAGTTATCCATGCCGACCCAGACGCTGGTCAGGACATCAGGGTTGAAGCCTACAAACCAGGCATCCTTACTGTCATTGGTGGTGCCTGTTTTACCACCGATGTCGTGTCTTTCAAGGGCTCTTGCTCTTTTACCGGTGCCTTTCCAGATGACATCTCTCATGATGTCATTGATGATGTAATTCACACGGTTGTCCATGACCGATTCAGCTTCATTAATGGACTCTGTAACAGCTGTTGGCTCTTCCCCATCAATCGGGGCTGGCGTGGTTTCAGCAACCTCTGAGACAACTTCCTCTGTGGGAGTTGGCTCTTTATCGCAGTCGCGACAAACCGTAGCTGGATTCGCTTCAAAAACCGTGTCATCCAGAACATCGACTCTCTCGATCAGGTAAGGCATGACCTTGTAGCCACCGTTGGCGATGGTCGCATAGCCTGTGGTCAACTCCAGAGGGGTCATGGATACGTTCCCCAGTGCCAATGACAGGTTCCGTGTCAGGGCGTCTCCAGGCAGTCCCAGTCCGGTGAGGAAATTTACCGTACGATTGACACCTACCTCTCTGAGAATCCGAATGGAGATCAGGTTTCTTGACCGGTAGAGGCCTTCTCTGAGGCGCATGGGGCCATTGAACTTCATGTTGTCGTTGTTCGGACGCCAGGTGCCTTCAAG
Organism: Endozoicomonas arenosclerae; assembly: GCF_001562015.1. Classification (GTDB taxonomy): domain Bacteria; phylum Pseudomonadota; class Gammaproteobacteria; order Pseudomonadales; family Endozoicomonadaceae; genus Endozoicomonas_A; species Endozoicomonas_A arenosclerae. Next base: position 36,408 of record NZ_LASA01000090.1, read on the forward strand.
CCCTTCATCTGCAAAAACAACCGGGGCATCGTTGATGATGGTGGAAGCGGTCAACCCTTCATTGAGTGCGGCTAGATACACAAAAGGCTTGAAGGCAGATCCTGCCTGGCGAATAGCCTGGGTAGAGCGGTTGTACATACTGTCGTAGAAGTTGAATCCGCCTACCAGTGCGAGAATGGCGCCGTTTTCCGGGTTCATGGAAATCAGGGATGATTGGGCTTCTGGTTCCTGGCCCAGGCGATAGCGGCCGTCGGGCATCTCTCTAACCCAGATCAAATCACCTGGTTTCAGGACATCAGAAGCTTGCTTGGGGTTGTAACCAAAGGCATTTACGTTGATAAAAGGTTTAGCCCACTTGAGGTTATCCCAATCAATGCGATCAATCTTATCCCCTTTCATCAGTATCATGACGGACTGTTCTTCGACAGCTGTCACGACTGCAGGTTTGAGGACGCTGGCAGAACGGGTTTCTTTTAGAGTCTTTTTCCAAACCTCAGCAGGATCCTGATCCTGGCTGATAACCGGATTGCCTTCTTCATCCTCATTCAGGTTGGTGATGGGGCCCCGGTAGCCATGTCTCTCTGTGTAAGCAAACAGGCCATTCGCTACGGCTTCATTGGCAGAAGTTTGTAGAACACTATCAACCGTGGTGTAGACCTTGAAGCCTTCTGTGTAGGTTTCCGGACCAAAGTTCTCCACCATTTCCTGGCGAACCATTTCAGCAATGTAGGGCGCCTGCATTTCAATGCGTGGGCCGTGATAGCTGGCAGTGATAGGAGCCTGAACTGCAGTTTCATAATCGTTCTGGTTGACGTAGCCAAGGTCCAGCATTCTGCCGAGAATCCAGTTACGGCGCACCAGGGCGCGTTCAGGCCCATTAATTGGGTTGTAGCGAGAGGGGGCTTTGGGTAGACCGGCAATCATGGCCCATTGAGCCAGGTCGAGTTCGTCGATGGATTTACCGTAATAAACCTGGGCCGCAGCCTCTACGCCATAAGCTCGGTTACCCAGATAAATTTTATTGAGATAGAGTTCAAAAATTTCGTCTTTGGTCAGTTCCTGTTCAATCTGTAAAGCCAGTAGAATCTCGTTGAACTTTCTGGAGAAGACCCGCTCGTGACTCAGGAAAAAGTTTTTGGCCACCTGCATGGTGATGGTGCTGCCGCCTGACTGGATTCGACCGGTTGAAGCCAGTTGCACCGCAGCTCGCATCAAACCCATAATGTCGACACCGGGATGATGGTAGAAACGATCATCTTCGGCGGCCATGAAAGCTTTGACCAAAGGTTCAGGGGCATCCTCAAAGTGAATGGGTGTTCGGCGTTTTTCGCCAAACTCTGCGATCAGTTTTTCGTCTTTTGAGTAGACACGCAGTGGCGTCTGCAGATGAGTGTCACGCAGTGTGTCGACCGACGGCAGCGAAGGGCTCAGGTAGAGGTAGGCGCTGGCTGCTATCAGGGTGATGCCACTGACGGCTGCCAGGCAGCTCCAGAGCAGAAATTTTAATAGTTTTACCGATCGATTCATGCTTGAGTGATATCCAGTTCTGGCTCTCTGCAGATACAAGAGGCTCATTATAAAGGGAAATGTTCAATTTCCCTAGAATCCGGGTCGTCAGTTAATGTAATGTTCGGCTTTACGTTGCCAGGCCGTGAAAATGGTTTGATACCTATGAGGTGAAAAATTGTTTTCTGGCTCAAAGTGTTACTTATTGCTCAAAACGTGATCCAGAGCTCAGGGTTATTCCGGATGGACGATGATTTTCTGTCTCTAATGACGGATATTTGTCGCATCCATTCTGCGAGAGATTATCGTTGTGAGCAAAGTGGGTAAGCTGACATGATCTGTTTGATGATGGATCGGATAAAAAGTAGCCACAGGAAGGTGCTTAGCGTGATCTGTTCAAGATAAAGTTAATCCGAAAGCTTCCTTTCGTTGCGCATTTGAACGGACTGTTATTAAATGAAAAATAGGGAATTTTTATAACAAAGCCGCCATGAGCGAAAAACACCCTTGCTGAGTATTTTGATCAGGCCAGGTGTTACATGGTGAAAAAAGCAGGAATCGCGTCTGTGTTTGGGCTGTTCAATAATAAAACAAGCGCTGTCCTTGGAGTGGACATCAGTTCGACCTCAGTGAAGGTTCTCGAACTGGGTCGTGGCAGTGGGGGCTACCGAATCGAAGCCTACGGCGAAGAACCTTTGCCGCCTGGGGCTGTGGTAGAAAATAATATTCAGGAGCCTGAAGCCGTTGGCGAGGCTATCAAGCGCGCTGTTTCCCGCAGCCGCAGCAATGTCAAAAATGCTGCAGTGGCCGTTTCCGGTTCGGCTGTCATCACCAAGACCATTGAGATGGATTCTTCACTCAGTGATGATGAGATGGAAACACAAATTGCCGTCGAAGCCGATCAGTATATTCCGTATGCCCTTGATGAAGTGGCTATCGATTTCGAAGTGCTTGGTCTGAAGGAAAACAATCCTGAACGTGCTGAGGTACTTCTGGCAGCCTGCCGTCGTGACAATGTTGAAATGCGGGAAGAGGCCCTTGGGCTGGGTGGACTGAAAGCCAAAGTGGTGGACGTCGAAGCCTTTGCCATGGAAAGAGTCTATGAACTGGTCAGTGACATGCTGGAGTTGCCGGAAGAAGATCCTGTGGTGGCCATTGTTGATATCGGTGCCAGCAGTACTTCAATCAGTGTGCTCAGTAATGGTCAAACCATTTACACCCGTGAACAATTGTTTGGTGGCAGACAGTTAACGGATGAAATTCAGCGTCGTTATGGTCTCAGCCCGGAAGAAGCTGAAAAGTCCAAACGAGAAGGTGGTTTGCCTGATGATTTCGAACCTGAGGTTCTGGAGCCTTTCAAGGAGGCGGTGGTTCAGCAGGTTTCCCGCTCTTTGCAGTTTTTCTATTCCTCCAGTCAGTACAACGATGTCGATGCCGTCCTGATGGCCGGGGGCACCTCTTCCATTCCGGGGCTTGCTGCACTGGTTCAGGACAAGCTGGGAACCCAGGCTTTGCTGGCGAATCCATTTGCAAAAATGGCGCTATCCGGAAAAGTGGACGCGAGTAAATTGACCGGCACCGCTCCGGCGCTGATGATCGCCTGTGGATTGGCCATGAGGAGTTTTGACTGATGGCAAGAATTAACCTTCTCCCCTGGCGTGAACAGCTGCGTGAAGAACGTAAGAAACGTTTTGTCGCTGCCTGGGTGATGACCATTCTGGCAGGCGGTGCCATGATCTTCATGGCAGACCTTTACACCGGTAATGTGATCAGTCAGCAGCAGAGCAGAAATCAGTATCTTCAAAATAAAATTACTGAGCTCGACAAGAGTATTGCTGAAATCAAGGACCTCAGAGACAAGCGTACCCAGCTGCTGGAGCGTATGGAAGTTATCCAGAACCTGCAGGGTAACCGCCCGATTATTGTCAGGGTGTTTGACCAATTGGCACGTTTGATTCCTGATGGCGTCCATTTCAAGAGCCTGCAGTTTCAAGGAAATACTCTGAAGCTGGTCGGTGTGGCTGAATCCAATAACCGTATCTCCAGCCTGATGCGTAATTTTGACTCCTCTGAGTGGTTTGCTGACCCCAATCTGACCGCTGTGCGTAAAGTGACGCTGGGTGGAGAACGGATGAATGAATTTGATCTGACCGTGATTCGTACGTCACCTGAAAAAGAAGGGGAGGACGAATCATGAGCATTGCCGATTCTCTGAAAAATCTGAATGAGCTGGATCTGGCCGATCTGGATCTGGAAAATGTTGGGGCCTGGCCCCTGGCAGTCAGAATCATTGCCTGTGTACTGACGCTTGGTCTGGTGCTTTTTCTGGGTTATCAGTTGCATTTGAGTAACCTCCAGAAATCTTATGAAAGTGTGATTGCCAAGGAGAAGCAATTAAAAGATCAGTACCGTGTTAAGGCTTTTCAGGCGGCCAATCTGGATGCTTACCGTGTGCAGATGGAAGAAATGGAAGCTTCATTCGGTGCGCTGGTTAAGCAGCTGCCCAGTGATACTGAGGTACCTGGTCTGTTGGAGGATATTACCTTTACCGGTCGTGGTGCGGGTTTGACTTTCGAGACCATTAAACTTCAGCCAGAAAAAGCTACAGAGTTTTATATTGAGCTGCCTATAAGCATCTCTGTCAGCGGTAACTATCACGATATTGGCAGTTTTGTCAGTGGAGTGGCCAGCTTGCCACGAATTGTAACGCTTCATGATTTCTCCATTACTCCGGAAAGGAATGGGCAGATTCTGAAGATGGAGATTCTGGCCAGAACCTATCGCTACAACGACAAGGAGTCTCAGTAATGAAGTATTTACCAAGACTTCTGGTTGTATGCGCAAGTGCTGCGTTGGCAGGCTGCTCTGGTAACAGTGGTTTTAGTGACCTGGACCAGTATATGGCGGAAATGAGGGCAAAGCCTTCCGGAAGGATAGAGCCTCTGCCAACCTTTACACCCTACGAGGCGTTTACCTATAGGGCTTCAGGTTTGAGGAGTCCTTTTGAGCCGCCGGTTAAAGTAAAAGCCTCAGACCGGGAGTTCAACAGTAATGTCAAACCGGATAACGGCAGGATAAAGCAGTATCTGGAACAGTTTGATATTGAGACTTTTGCTCTTGTAGGCTCGATCAGCAACGATGATGGTCTATGGGGCTTAATTCGTGGCGATGATGGCATTCACCGGGTCAGAGTAGGTGACTACATGGGGAAAAACCATGGCCGAATCACTTACATTGATGACAGTGAGCTGAGAATTATCGAGATTGTGCCAGCAGGTTCCGAGGTCTGGATTGAAAGACCCAGAAGCCTGAGGCTGGATCTTGGTCAACCCTGATCGGAAAGCAATCGCTGTAAAGCTCTGAGCAATAAAAAATGAATCTTTAATTGCCCGGGGTTGTAAAATGATTCTTACAGCAAACATTGCTTGCAAGGATAGCTCGATCAGTTTCGAGATGGATTTCCCGCTTTAACCATGCATGCCTTTACATAACATATCTTTTTGATATTAAGGGGGTGATAAAGGCATGGCTCTTGTTTCGTTACTTGTATCAGCAAGAGTGAACATGGTTTATTTGACAAGGTAGGCCTCTGCAGAAAACTGGATTTTTCTGATTTCATGCCGATTAGAACAACAATTCTAAAATGCTAAGTGGGTTAAGTAGATGAATAATAAGCCCGTGTTGAAAGCCAGCGCAGTACGAATGCTGCTGTATACGGTGTTGGCGTGGTTGCCGCTTTCTGTCTGGGGTGTAACGCTCAAGAAAATGGATGCTGGCACCCTGCCGGGTGACATAGTAGAGCTGCGTCTGATGTTCGATGGCCCTGCACCTGAGGCCAAGGGTTATACCATAGAACAACCGCCAAGAATCTCTCTGGATTTGCCATACACTCGCAGTGATCTGCCCAAGTACAACGAAGTGGGCTTTCAGAATACTGAGAGCGTCACTGTGCTTGAGGCCGGAGACAGAACACGGCTGGTAGTTAATCTTAAAAACGCATCCGGTTTTACCACCAAAACAGATGGTAATGTACTTTATGTTTATGTGGGTGCAGAAGGTTCTACTGCTCGTTCACCACTGCCATCAGTAGCGAACTCTGGTGCGCCACTGGCCGATCCCGCCAGCACTGGTATTACCCATATTGATTTCCAGCGTGGTGAGGAAGGTGAGGGTAATATTGTTATTACTCTGGCGGATCCAAATATTCCTATGGATATGAATGAGCTGGGTGGCAGGATTCGTTTGGAATTTCAGGGGAATGTGTTGCCAGGTCGATTGCGCAACCGTTTGGATGTCATTGATTTCGCAACACCTGTGAAATTTATTGATGCCAAAGTTGAAGATGGGAATGCTGTTGTCGTTATTGAGCCAAAGGGTGAGTACAACTACCTGGCGTATCAAACCGATAACACTCTGACCGTTAGTGTTAAGCCTGTTACTGATAAAGACTATGGTCGTGATCGTAAAGGCCTGACCTACAAAGGAGACAAGCTCTCCCTCAACTTCCAGGATATTGAAGTTCGTGCGGTGCTCCAGTTGATCGCTGACTTCACTGACCTCAATCTTGTGGCATCTGATACTGTTAGCGGAAACGTGACTCTGCGCTTGCAGAATGTACCCTGGGATCAGGCGCTTGATATTGTGTTGAAGTCCAAAGGTCTTGATAAGCGTCTCGAAGGTAATGTTCTGACGGTTGCTCCTGCTGAAGAGATCGCCGCTAGAGAGCGTCAGCAACTGGAGAACGACAAGCAGATTCGTGAGCTGGCTCCGGTTTATACCGATTTGATTCAAATTAATTACGCTGACGCTGCAGAAATCGCAACCGTTCTGGCCGGTGAAGGTGAAGAAACCAGTTTGCTGACTGAGCGTGGGTCAGTGCAGGTAGTGGCTCGTACAAACAGCCTTCTGGTAAAAGATACTCAGGAAAAGCTGGATGAGTTGCGTGCTCTGATTCAGCGTCTGGATATCCCTGTCAGACAGGTGATGATTGAGGCTCGCATTGTAAATATGAACTCCGACTTTACCCGGGATCTGGGTGTGAAGTGGAGTGGAGCAACAGATCTGACATCTAATGAGTCTGGTCGGGCTATTGGTATCGGTGGTGGTGGTACTACCGCTGGCAATGCTGGTGGTACTCCTTCAGCTGGTGTGGGCAACAATCCATTTATCGACTTTGGTGCAAGCGGAGCTAATGCCGCTACTCTAGCCATTGGTTTTGCTACCAACAGTACAATCTTGAATCTTGAATTGTCCGCCATTTTATCTGACGGTGGTGGTGAGACGGTTTCTCAGCCCAAGGTTATTACTGCTGACAAAACCAAGGCTGTGATCAAGTCTGGTAAGGAGATTCCTTACGAAGAGAAAACATCCAGTGGTGCCACTTCTGTTGCATTTAAGGATGCCGTGTTGTCACTTGAGGTGACTCCACAGATTACTCCTGAGGGCAGTATCATCATGGAAGTTACCGTGACCAATGACTCGCAGGGAACCGATGCACCTAACGGCGTACCGACGATTAACAAGAATGAAGTGAATACTCAGGTTCTTGTAAGAGATGGTGAAACCGTTGTGCTGGGTGGTGTCTTTACTCAGGAGAAGAAGAAGGGAACAGTGAAGGTACCAGTGCTGGGTGACATTCCTTATGTAGGGCGTTTGTTCCGTAAAGATACCAACTCAGACACTAAAACAGAGCTGATGATTTTCATTACACCTCGCGTGGTAAACGATAACATCACCCTCCGCTAAAGCCCGCCTGAGAAGGCGAAATCCGGAAACTATCTAAGAACGGGAGCTTAAACTCCCGTTTTTTTATGCCTTATCTTGTTGTCAGCACGACTTAGGATGCGCTACGCTCGGCCACACGCAGGCAGGAAGTCGGGCTAACAAAGACAATGCCATTAACAAATATATTTCTGGTAGGCCCCATGGGGGCTGGTAAAAGTACAATAGGGCGGATGTTGGCCAAAGAGCTGGGGCTGCCTTTTTATGATTCCGATCATGAAGTAGAAGCGCGAAGTGGTGCTGATATTCCCTGGATTTTTGATGTTGAAGGGGAAGAAGGTTTTCGACAGCGTGAAATTCAGGTTATTCAGGATCTCTGCACCAAGCGGGGCATTATTCTTGCTACCGGTGGAGGGGCCGTGACACGACTGGAGAATCGTCAGCAGTTAGGAACCAATGGTTTCGTCGTTTTTCTCAAGGCATCTGTGCCAGCTCAGTTGGCCAGAACAGAGAAAGATAAGAAGAGACCCTTGTTGCAGCGGCCTGATAGAGAGGATGTTTTGACTCAGTTATTGAGTGACAGGGCGCCTCTTTATACCAGTATTGCTGATATAGAGCTGGATACCGAGCTGCTTTCCCCTAAGGCGTTGATCAATGAAATCATCCGTGCAGTGGAGAAGAACAGAGGTGTTTGATGCAGGAACCCGGGATGCTTGAGCTTAATGTGGATCTGGGGGAGCGCAGCTACCCGATTTTTATTGGCTCGGGGCTTTATGCTAGAGCTGCCAGGCCAGATTTGCTGAAGCCTTATATCAAAGGGCAGCAAGTAGCCATTGTAACTAACGAGACCATTGCGCCGCTTTATCTCGAGCAGGTTCGAGGCTTGCTCGATGGAGTGAACTTGATTGAGGTGATTCTGCCTGATGGTGAAGAGCACAAAAATCTTTCGACGCTTGAGCAGGTGTTTGATGAACTGCTGAAGGCTCGTCATACCCGTAAAACCACTCTGGTTGCTCTGGGAGGTGGTGTTGTCGGAGATATGACTGGTTTTGCTGCTGCGGCTTATCAGCGTGGAGTGGATTTTGTCCAGATTCCTACCACGCTTTTGTCCCAGGTAGACTCCTCTGTAGGTGGGAAGACAGGTGTCAATCATCCACTAGGCAAGAATATGATTGGCGCGTTTCACCAGCCTAATGTTGTCCTGATTGATACAGACTCACTGGGTACTCTTCCTGACCGGGAGTTTTCTGCTGGTGTGGCAGAAGTTATCAAGTACGGGCTTATTTGTGATCAGCCATTTTACCAGTGGCTTCTGGTAAATATGGATCGAATCATGGCCAGAGATCAGGAAGCTCTGACTTACGCTATTCACCGTTCCTGCACCGATAAAGCGTGGGTTGTGGCTGAGGATGAGAAAGAGTCGGGTCTCAGAGCCATTCTTAATCTTGGGCATACTTTTGGTCATGCAATTGAAACCCACACTGGTTATGGTGAGTGGCTGCATGGTGAAGCAGTCGCTACTGGTATGGTTATGGCGGCAGAGCTTTCCTGTAGGTTGGGATACCTGTCTCGAGATGAGGTTCAGGAGATAACGGATCTGCTCAAGGTATCACGTTTGCCTGTTGAGCCTCCTGTAGGGATGTCTCCTGAGCGATTTATTGAGCTGATGTCTGTAGATAAGAAAGTACTTGATGGTCAATTGAGACTGGTTCTTATGGAGAAGGTGGGTAAGGCTATCGTAACCGATCAGTTTGACCGCGGTGTGCTGGATGAAATGCTGAAGGATGTGTGTAAGGTTTAGAGTCTATTACCTATTGTTCTTTTTATGCATTTGTGATTGAGGGGCTGGCCGTGTAAAATGGTCAGCCCCTTGTCTTATAAGGCAGGGCTAAATATCTGCAACCTCAGTCTATTTTCAGTGAAGTAGCAGTAACAGGTACAGCCTTTTCTTGTGTCTGTTTTTGAATTAAAATCCTAAAAAAATGAATTTATATTCTCGGGCGAGTGCCCGACAGGGAAGGTTCGAAACCTATTGGAGTATGAGCCGGGCTCATGTTGTGACCTGAGTAGGCTGAGAAAAGTCAGAGACGTCGCCTGACCGTTCAGAAAAATAATCCAGTAGAGCAGCGCAAAAGCTATGGAATGCCAGATAAAAAAACTCAGCATGAAAGCGGCGAGCAGCAAAATTTGAAGAAAAAACAGCCTTGGGCAGAAAGAGAATAACGATCGTCAAGGGAGTCTGATTCAGAGTAGAGGATCTGAGCAGTCTTCCAGAGTGACTACGTTTCAAGGTTTATAATAACTGGCGATGAGAGAGTGCCTATGAAAGCAGGTCTGTATAATCCTGGGGAGTTTAGGGATAACTGTGGTTTCGGGCTGATAGCCCATATGGAAGGAGAGAGAAGTCATGACCTCCTGAAAACCGCTATTGAAGCACTTACCTGCATGACGCACCGTGGTGGTATCGCCGCAGACGGAAAAACAGGCGACGGATGTGGCTTGTTGATTCAAACCCCTGATACATTTTTCCGTACTGTCGTAAAAGAGCAGCTGGGTAAAGAGCTTCCTGCGCAATATGCTGTAGGCATGCTGTTTCTCAGTCAGGACGAAACCGTTGCTGATCATGCCAGAAAAAAGCTCGAAGCCGAGTTGGAAAAGAAAAATCTGGTAGTGATTGGCTGGCGTAAAGTGCCAGTTAACAGTGAGTGTCTTGGACCTATTGCTCTGGATCAGCTTCCTGTTATTGAGCAAGTGTTTGTTGGTCATCAGGGTGAATTGGACGAAGCAGAGTTTTCAGCCCGTCTGTATATGGCTCGCCGATTCACTAATATGGCGCTGGAGCAGGACCAGGATTTCTATATCTGCTCCCTGTCCACTCAAGTGGTGACCTATAAGGGCCTGATGATGCCGGTGGATCTGGCTAATTTCTATCAGGATCTGGGCGACCCTCGCTTTGAAACCGCGATTTGTGTATTCCATCAGCGCTTCTCCACCAATACCATGCCCCGCTGGAAACTGGCTCAGCCTTTCCGACTGTTGGCTCATAACGGTGAAATCAACACCATCACCGGTAACAGAAACTGGTCACAGGCTCGTCGAAATAAATTCAAGTCAGAGCTGCTGCCTGATCTGGGTCAGATCTCTCCTCTGGTGAACCGTACGGGTTCAGACTCCTCGAGTTTGGACAATATGCTTGAGGTTCTGGTGACCGGTGGTGTAGATCTATATCGTGCTATTCGAATGCTGGTGCCGCCTGCCTGGCAGAACGTGGACACTATGGACCCGGGTCTCAGAGCTTTCTACGAATACAACTCTATGCATATGGAGCCTTGGGATGGTCCAGCAGGTCTGGTTATTACCGACGGTCGTCGTGCAGTGTGTGCGCTTGACCGCAATGGTCTGCGTCCATCACGTTGGGTAATTACCAAAAATGGCTATCTGACCGTTGCTTCTGAAGTGGGTGTTTATGATTACCAGCCAGAAGATGTCGTCGCCAAGGGGCGTGTAGGGCCTGGTGAAGTGCTGGCTATTGATGTTGAGTCGGGTGAGTTGTTGCAGGCTCACGATATTGATGAGCAGCTGAAGACTCGACAGCCTTACAAGCAATGGCTGAAAAAGAATTCCTATCGAATTCGTTCCCAGTTCAGGGACGAAGACCACAAGATTGAACATCTGGATGCTGATCTGCTGAATGTTCACCAGAAGATGTTTTCTGTGACTTTTGAGGAGCGTGACCAGGTTATTCGCCCTCTGGCAGAAAGTGGTCAGGAAGCCGTGGGTTCCATGGGTGATGATACACCTATGGCTGTATTGTCAGGTCGCGTGCGCTCTGTATACGACTACTTCAGACAGCAATTTGCCCAGGTCACCAATCCTCCCATTGATCCTCTGCGTGAAGCGATCGTTATGTCCCTGGAAACCTGTCTGGGACGTGAGAAAAATGTTTTTGAAGAGACGCCTGAGCATGCGGGTCGTGTCGTTCTGAAGTCGCCTGTACTGTCTACCACCAAGTTCCTGAATCTGATTAATGCCCATCACCAGCATGATGATCTGGATGTGGTCTACATCGATATCAACTACAAGTCAGAAGAAGGTTTGAAAGCGGCTATTGAGCGCATCTGTGATGAAGCAGAAAAATCGGTGCGTGATGGTAAAGCACTGATCCATCTGAGTGACCGTGATATCAATGATGACAAACTGCCTGTGCATGCAGCCATGGCAACCGGTGCTGTTCATCACCGACTGATTGATACCGGGTTGCGTTCAGACGCCAATATTCTGGTAGAGACAGCTACCGCAAGGGATTCTCATCAGTTTGCAGTACTGTTGGGCTTTGGCGCCACAGCCATTTACCCTTATCTGTCGTATGAAATCATCCATGACCAGATTCGCTCCGGTGAAATTCTGGCGGATCCGCTGGATGCCTATAAAGCTTACCGCAAAGGTATTGATAAAGGTCTGTTCAAGATTCTCTCCAAAATGGGAATCTCGACCATTGCTTCTTATCGTGCTGCACAGCTGTTTGAAGCTATAGGTCTCTCTTCTGAAGTCGTTGATCTCTGCTTTAAAGGTGTCCAGAGTCGTATTGAAGGGGCGAGTTTTGAAGCGATTCAGCAGGATCAGAAGTTACTTTCGGAAACTGCCTGGAAAAAGCGTAAGCCTATCCAGCAGGGCGGACTGCTTAAGTATGTTCACGACAGTGAATACCATGCGTTCAATCCAGATGTTGTGCAGCAGCTGCAAAAAGCGGTTTCCACAGGTGATTACGAAGAATTTCGTCGCTACTCCAAGTTGGTCAATGAAAGGCCTGTAGCGACTCTGCGTGATCTGATGGGGCTTAAGTCTGCTGATAAGCCTTTAGCTCTGGATGATGTAGAACCGGTTTCCGACATCCTTAAACGCTTTGACTCTGCTGCAATGAGTCTCGGTGCTTTGTCTCCTGAAGCACATGAGGCTCTGGCTGAAGCAATGAATCGTCTAGGAGGGCGCTCAAACTCCGGTGAAGGCGGTGAAGATGAAGCTCGTTTCGGCACGAACCGAGTTTCCAAAATCAAACAGATAGCTTCGGGTCGTTTTGGTGTGACTCCGCACTATCTGGTCAATGCAGAAGTGCTACAGATTAAAGTGGCTCAGGGTGCCAAGCCGGGTGAGGGTGGTCAGCTGCCAGGCGGTAAGGTTAATAAACTGATTGCCAGGCTGCGTTACTCTGTACCGGGTGTAACACTTATTTCGCCTCCACCACACCATGATATTTATTCCATCGAGGATCTGGCTCAGCTGATTTTCGATCTCAAGCAGGTGAATCCGGATGCACTGGTTTCTGTGAAGCTGGTATCTGAGCCGGGTGTTGGCACCATCGCTGCAGGTGTAGCCAAGGCATACGCTGATTTGATTACCATTTCCGGCTATGACGGCGGCACAGCGGCTAGCCCTCTGACGTCTATTCGCTATGCGGGTTCTCCCTGGGAGTTGGGCCTGACAGAAGCGCATCAGGCACTGAGAGCCAATGATTTGCGTGGTAAGGTTCGATTGCAGACAGATGGTGGTATTAAGACCGGTCTGGATGTAGTGAAAGCAGCCATTCTGGGGGCGGAAAGCTACGGCTTTGGTACAACCCCGATGGTAGCCATGGGTTGTAAGTATCTCAGAATCTGTCACCTCAACAACTGTGCGACAGGTGTTGCTACTCAAGATCAGCATCTGAGGGATAATCACTTCCTCGGTACCGTTGAGATGATTATGAACTTCTTCACCTTTGTTGCGGAAGAAGTTCGTGAGTGGCTTTCTGTTCTGGGTGCCAAAGGTCTTGAAGATGTTATTGGTCGTACAGAGTTGTTGGACCTCCTGCCTGGTGATACTGACAAGCAGAAAGGGCTCGATCTGACGCCGATTGTACGAAATGATCTGATTCCTGAAGATAAGCCTCATACCTGTCAGGTAGATCGTAACCCATCTTACGACAAGGGTGAGCTGGCAGAGGTCATGGTTGAAGCCTGCCTGCCTGCAATTGAAAGTGGTCAGGGTGGGGAATTTGAGTTCACAGTAGGTAACTGCGACCGCTCTATTGGTGCAAGGCTCTCCGGTGAAATTGCCAAGCGTCATGGCAATCAGGGAATGTCTGAAAGTCCTCTGAAACTCAATCTGAAAGGTACGGCGGGCCAGAGCTTTGGTGTCTGGAATGCCGGTGGCCTGGATATGCATCTGGAAGGGGATGCCAACGATTACGTCGGCAAAGGTATGACCGGCGGTAATCTGGTGATTCGTCCACCTCAGGGCAGTGTATTCAACTCTAATGAAACTGCCATTATCGGTAATACCTGTCTGTATGGTGCTACCGGTGGTCGTCTGCTGGCAGCTGGTCGTGCCGGTGAGCGTCTGGGTGTCAGGAACTCAGGTGCCACTGCAATGGTCGAAGGAGCAGGGGATCACTGTTGTGAGTATATGACCGGTGGTCTGGTCGTGGTACTGGGCGAAACAGGGCATAACTTTGGCGCTGGTATGACCGGTGGCTTTGCTTATGTGCTGGACCTGAAACGGAACTTTGTAGACCGTTACAATCATGAACTGGTGGATATTCATCGAATTGATACTGAATCCATGGAGGATTATCAGTCTCACCTGATGGGCCTGTTGGATGAATACGTCAAGGAAACAGACAGTGAATGGGGTCGTGAACTCCAGGAAGAGTTCTACGACTACAGAGGTCGTTTCTGGCTGGTGAAGCCAAAAGCGGCGAGTTTGGACTCATTGCTCGCGAGTACTCGTGGGCGTCCTGAATAGGACGCCTGCCCGCTTGCAAGGAAGGTCTTTAGAACAGCCATGTGCGCTGCAGCCTTGAGCTAATGAAAAGCCTTGAGCATAAACGCAGCGCCATGAGCGTTATAAAAACAATCAGCGAATGAGGTCAAATCCATGTCACAGTTTAATAGCCGACTTAACAACCACTTCCAGTTCGTCGAAGTGGGCAGAAAGGACCCGGATAAAAAAGCACTTCGGGTTCGTAAAAATGATTTCGTAGAGATTTATGAGCCTTTTAATGAAGGCCAGGTGAAGCAACAGGCGCACCGCTGCCTGTCCTGCGGAAACCCATATTGTGAGTGGAAGTGTCCTGTTCACAACTATATTCCTGACTGGCTGAAGCTGGTTTCTGAAGGAAATTTGTTTGAAGCGGCTGAGTTATCTCACCAAACCAACACCTTGCCAGAAGTCTGTGGGCGTGTATGTCCTCAGGATCGTCTCTGCGAAGGCGCCTGTACCCTGAATGATGGCTTTGGTGCAGTAACCATTGGTGCAACCGAAAAATACATCACGGATACGGCTCTGGCTCTGGGTTGGCGTCCGGATATGTCAAAAGTTGTCTGGACAGATAAAAAAGTTGCGGTCATCGGTGCCGGTCCTGCCGGGCTGGGTTGTGCTGACGTACTGGTTAGAAATGGGGTCAAACCGGTCGTATTCGATAAAAATCCGGAAATTGGTGGCCTGCTGACGTTTGGTATCCCAGAGTTCAAGCTTGAAAAGTCCGTCATGGCCCGTCGTCGTGAAGTATTCACCGAGATGGGGATTGAGTTCCGTCTGAATACCGAGATTGGCAAAGATGTTCTGATCGAAGATCTGATGGAAGATTACGATGCTGTTTTCATGGGTATGGGCACCTATACCTATATGAAAGGTGGCTTCCCGGGTGAAGAGCTTCCGGGTGTTCACGATGCCCTGCCTTTCCTGATCTCCAGTGTTAACCGCAATCTGGGCTTTGAGAAAGACGAGTCTGACTTCATTGGCATGAAGGGCAAGAAGGTGGTTGTTCTGGGTGGTGGTGACACCGCTATGGACTGCAACAGAACCTCTATTCGCCAAGGTGCTAAGTCGGTCGCCTGTGCTTATCGTCGTGATGAAGAGAATATGCCAGGTTCTCGTCGTGAGGTGGCCAATGCCAAGCAGGAAGGGATTAAATTCCTGTTTAATCGTCAACCCGTAGAAATTGTCGGTGATGGCAAGGTAGAAGGCGTAAAAGTGATCACAACCAAGCTGGGTGAGCCAGACGAGCAGGGGCGTCGTCGTCCAGAGCCCGTTCCTGGCAGTGAAGAGATTCTGGAAGCCGATGCGGTATTGATTGCTTTCGGTTTCCGTCCAAGTCCCGCTGACTGGTTTGAGTCCCAGGATATTCAGCTGAATGAGTGGGGTGGTGTGATCGCGCCTGAACAGGCCCAGTACAAGTTCCAGACCTCTAATCCCAAGGTGTTTGCCGGTGGTGATATGGTTCGGGGTTCTGACCTGGTGGTTACCGCTATCTGGGAAGGTCGCCAGGCCGCTGAAGGTATTCTTGATTATCTTGATGTCTAACTTTGACTGCTGGCAGTTATCTCCTCACATCGGTGGGCAGATAACTGCCAACGAAATAGACATTAGTACTATTCATTGCGTCTGAAAAATTGTCAATTCAAGGGGGAATGAGTATTCTCCCTTCTTTCCTGTTAGAAACCATAGGTGGTTTGGGTCGTAATTATCCAGATGTGGGCCCTCCATCATGGTTGAATGCACTTCCTGATTTCTGGAAACACCATGACCGAGCTGAAAAATGACCGATTTCTTAAGGCTTTGCTGAAGGAGCCTGTTGATGTCACACCTGTCTGGATGATGCGTCAGGCCGGACGGTATTTGCCTGAATACCGGGAGCTGAGAAGCAAGGCGGGTGATTTTATGTCGCTCTGCATGAATCCTGAGCTGGCCTGTGAAGTCACTATTCAGCCGTTAGAGCGTTTTGATCTGGATGCGGCGATCCTCTTCTCGGATATCCTGACGATACCGGATGCCATGGGGCTTGGCTTGTACTTTGAAACCGGCGAAGGCCCAAGGTTCAAGAAGCCGGTCCGCACAGCCGCTGATGTTGAAGCTCTGGCAGTTCCTGATCCTGAAAAGGATCTGGGCTATGTGATGGATGCTGTGCGTACCATTCGTTCCGAATTGAATGGCCGTGTTCCCTTGATTGGTTTTTCCGGAAGCCCCTGGACTCTGGCAACTTATATGGTAGAAGGCGGAAGCAGTAAAGACTTCCGTCGTATAAAAGCCATGATGTTCGACCAGCCAGAAGTGCTGTCTCAACTGCTGGATGTTCTGGCGGACTCTGTGACTGAATATCTCAACGCCCAAATCAAGGCAGGGGCTCAGGCGGTTCAGATTTTTGATACCTGGGGTGGAGCGCTTTCTCCAGAGTGTTATAAGGCATTCTCTCTGAAATACATGGAGAAGATTGTTTCTGGCCTGATTCGTGAACATCAGGGTAGAAAGGTGCCAGTGATTCTCTTCACAAAGAATGGTGGGCAATGGCTTGAGTCGATGGCTGCTACCGGTACTGATGCTTTGGGTCTGGACTGGACGACAGATATTTCCGATGCGCGTCGTCGTGTAGGAGATAAAGTGGCCTTACAGGGGAATATGGATCCGTCCGTTCTCTATGCTTCACCAGAAATTATTCGTGCTGAAGTGGCCAAGATTCTCAGTAGTTTTGGTCCTGGAGAAGGGCATGTTTTTAATCTGGGGCATGGTATTCATCAGTTTGTAGAGCCAGACCGTGCAAAGGTTTTTGTTGATGCAGTACACGAACTGTCTGCTCAATACCATGCTCAGTAACGCTCATTCCTGATATAAAAAAGCTCATTCATCCTTAGGGTGAATGAGCTTTTTTGATCGTTGCTCTAATACTCAAACGCTTTCCGTTTCTCCCTGACGGGTTTCCCCGAGGGCTTGTGATAGTGCTTTCTGAAGTGTTTTACGCCCTGCAGGTTTGGTCAGGAACGTACTGATCCCCAGTCTTTCTGCACGTTGTTTGCCAGGTGGATTGGTTGCACCGGTCAGTATGATGATTTTGGGTATTTCGGTCTGACTGTCTTCGTGCAATCTCTCTACCATTTGAATGCCGTTCATGCCGGGCATGTGGTGATCCAGAATGATGACGTCAAAGGCTCGTCCCAGATAGGCTTCATTGCGAATCATGGCGAGGGCTTCCCGTCCGTCTTCGGCATCCAGTGTATTGATGCCCATGAGGGCGCATTGTTGAGCCAGTACCTGTCTACAGGTTTTGTTGTCATCAACGATTAGCGCTTTGATATTTTTGTGAGAGAAGTTCGGTTGATCTTCCCTGCTCAGGATATCTGTTGTCTGATTTTTGTGTGGGATGGCAAACCAGATGTGAGTGCTTCCCTGATTCATAATGCCAAACTGTCCTGACATGGCTTCAATTAATTTGATAGCAATGTACAGGTGCATACTGATATCAGCTTGAAGCTTGGCTTCTGAGTAACTTAGGCGGCTGATGTCAGCAGGCAGGTTCATACCCTGCTGTCCCTGGTTGTAAGTAATCTGGAACAGGATGTAGCCATCCTTGCTGTCTTGCTGTTTTTCAGGTTCGGAGCCTGGTAATAGCGAGGTCTGATTCACGGAAACCATGACCTCGTTATTTTCTGTCTGGCTGAAAATATGGCTTAGAGTCCCTTCCATAATAAGTGAAAGTTGACGTGTGTCTGCTTCGCTGATGTCCGGCACGTCGGGGTGTACGAAACTAATGAGCTCAGTATTGAGCTGTTCGGCCCTGAATCTGAATTTGTAAAGACTGTCATTCAGGAATTCATTGACGTCATAAGGTTTGATTTCAAGACTTGTTTCGCTTTGCTCAAGCTTCCAGGCTTCTGAAAGAAGGTTAATCAGGTTGCTTAATTCATTGCCAGCGTATCTCAGGGTTTGGACATAGTTTTCCTGTTTTGGGGTCAGTTGTGTACTCTGCAGTAATTCTGACATCCCAAGAACCCCGTTCAGAGGTGTTCGGAGCTCATGGCCCATGGCGTTGAATATATCACTGTCTTTCGTAATTTGTGTGATGGGGGCAGGTTTGGATGATTTATTTAGTACGGGTTCGGAATCCGTGACCAGATGCTCATTATTTCCAAAATAAAAGCTGAAGGCGAGAATGGTTAATGAGGTGATTTGCATCAACATCCAGATTGCTGCAATCGGGTTGTAATCAATGACACCTAATATGGCCAGAGAGGCTATCAGATGGATAATGGCGTAAGGTGTTGAAAGCCAGGCGGGTATAGTCAGTGCTCCCGATGCCCTGGTAAAAAGACTGCAATACCAGATGATCTGGGTAGTAATCAGGTTGATCAGCAGACTGTGTTCCAGTGAGACAGAGGCTCCCGTCAGAATTAAAATTAATAATGATGCAGAGATAATGGAGAGCGTGTTAAAGCAGTAAGTCAGCTTGATGCTGTCGCCTGACAGGCTTACCCGCGCCATTTGGCTCAGTAAAATGGTCCCCACGATAAGAGAGACATTCATCATTACGTGTTGTAGCCAGCCTGGTTCTAACCAGCTCACATGTACCAGTCCCTGCCAGCTGATCAAAAACACTGGACCCATGCAACAGATCAGTGCCAGATAGATATGGGCTTCCTGGCGATATTTAAACCAGTTGAACGCGTTCATCATGATCATGACCAGAAACAGGGCCAATAGCCAGCCGGTTTGCCAGTTTGCGTATTCCTGATCGCTGAGAATAACACTTGGGGATTTCAGTGAGGCGTGAAGGCTGTCAGCCGCTGCAGCAGGTATTTCAACAAATACGTCGCTGGCTTGCTCCATATAGGAGTCAAGATTGTAGAGGTAAATATTACTGCTGGCCTGTCGTCCACCAGGAAGGAGTTCATGATGATCCGGACTGGCAATATACGCATTTAAAGTCACGCCGGGAGGAGGTCTAAGCCTGAGTATGGGGAGAGGCTTGACGCTGATATCTTTAGGTAGTGTGATTTTGACCCAGGCTGTGCCTTTCTTGGTGGTAAAGTAGAGGCGCTCTTTCTGCCAGGGGGCAAATCGAAATAGGTAGTCAGGAGTATTGATCTGATCAAGATTCAAAGTGCTCTCAGGATCTATAAAGATACTCGAATAAGGCTCCAGATTGACGGAAACATCGTAGGGCTGTTGGTCAACAGGTTGATCAATACTGAATGCGGCTGAACCAAAGGTGGATAGGGTCAGCAAAAGCATAGCTCGAAGCCAGAACTGTAGCCTGTCGTAGAGTCTGGAGTCAGACTCTCTGTCTAAGCAGGGTTCTGTACCAATGGATAATATGCGGTTGAATACAACTCTCATAATATTTATTGAAAATTCCATTTTTCCATTGGCAGTGAGTATACCTTAAGCTGCTAGGTGAAAAAGTGAAATTGTTGCTGTTTTTACACTATTTTACGGGATGGCAAGCCAATTTTTCACCTGCCAAAGTCAATAAAACGTTTGATTTTTCTGTCTTTTTTCCTGATGTGCTCAGTTTCGACCTTTCTGTAATGTTGACTTCATGGTCGACTGACGTTTATTAAGGCGGGGTCTCGCTTAGACAAACGTTTTTATTTTCAGGTGGCGATTCCGGCCGCTATGACATGGGTACAGTAGAGTCAGCTGGAGTTTGGGAAGAGTTGGGTTTTCTGCCCTTTATGTTATTTTCAGCTCTTTATCCCTTGTTCAGGAATAAAGAGCTGTTTTCTTGGTGTGGCGCCTGTTACTGCTCTCTGGCAATTGCACGATAACCGATGTCGGTTCGATAATAAGCGTCATCCCATTGTATTTCAGATGTTGCCTGATAAGCTTTTTCCTGGGCTTCGCTAACGCTGTCACCCAGCGCGGTTACGCAGAGTACACGACCACCGTTGGTTAAAACCTTATCCCCTTCGATTTGGGTGCCAGCATGGAATACTTTGCAGTCTGCGCTGTTGGCGTTTGCAATGCCAGAAATAGTATCTCCCTTGCGGTATTTTTCCGGGTAACCACCCGCAGCCATTACAACGCCCAGCGCGGTTCTCTGATCCCATTGAGCTTCAGTCTGATCCAATTTACCAGTAGCACCTGCAAGACAAAGTTCAACCAGGCTGGACTGCAAGCGCATCATGATGGGTTGGGTCTCTGGGTCGCCAAAGCGGCAGTTATATTCCAGTACCTTGGGTGTTCCCTTGGCATCAATCATGAGTCCGGCGTACAGGAATCCCTTGTAGGTATTTCCTTCAGCTGCCATGCCTTCAACGGTTGGAATGATGACTTCTTTCATGGCGCGGTCATGTATTTCTGCTGTGACTACAGGTGCTGGTGAATAAGCGCCCATGCCACCCGTGTTAGGGCCCTTGTCGCCATTGTCGCGGGCTTTGTGGTCCTGGCTGGTGACCAGAGGAAGAATGTTTTTTCCGTCAACCATCACAATGAAACTGGCTTCTTCACCCTGCAAAAATTCTTCGACGACAACCCGGTGACCGGCTTCGCCAAAAGCATTACCAGCTAACATGTCATCAATGGCCGCAAAGGCCTGCTCTTCAGTATCAGCCAGGATAACGCCTTTACCTGCTGCCAGACCGTCTGCCTTGACGACAATGGGTGCACCCTTTTCACGAACATAAGCTTTTGCCGGTTCGATTTCAGTAAAGTTCTGATACTCAGCGGTAGGGATGTTATGCCTCGCCAGAAAATCCTTGGTGAAGGCTTTGGAGCCTTCCAGCTGGGCGGCGCCCTGTGATGGGCCGAATATCGTCAGGCCTGCTTCCTCAAAGCGATCAACTACGCCTGCAACAAGAGGGGCTTCTGGGCCGACGATGGTCAGACTGATATTTTCTTTTTTGGCAAACTCGACCAGCTTATCCAGATCCAGTACATCAATGCTTACGTTGGTGATGCCTGCTTCAAGCGTGGTGCCAGCATTTCCAGGCGCAACAAATACCTGTTCAACGTTGCTGTCCTGAATAGCTTTCCAGGCCAGGGCGTGCTCTCTTCCGCCGCTGCCGATAATGAGTACTTTCATAGGTTTGCCTGTCCCCCGGGAAACGAATCAGGGTGGATGCTGATCCGTCTCTCTAGTAATCAAACTGCTGTGAGATCTTTGGTAATCTCACAGTCACCATACAACAGCAGACTGTTGACCTGCCGCCGTATATGGCATGAAAAAAGAGGCACGTATTTGTGCCTCTGTATTCGGTGTCATTAGTGACGGAAATGTCTAACGCCAGTAAAGACCATGGCGATGCCTGCTTCATTGGCAGCATCAATAACTTCCTGGTCGCGCATTGAGCCACCTGGCTGGATCACAGCTGTGATGCCTGCGCTGGCTGCTGCATCAATACCATCCCTGAATGGGAAGAAGGCATCAGATGCCATGACTGAACCGCGAACTTCCAGGTTTTCATCTGCGGCTTTAATGCCGGCAATACGAGCACTGTAAACCCGGCTCATTTGGCCTGCACCAATACCAATGGTCTGATGATCCTTGGCGTAAACAATGGCGTTGGACTTGACGAATTTGCCTACTTTCCATGCGAACAGCAAGTCATTGAGTTCAGCTTCGGTCGGTGTGCGCTCAGTCACTGTTTTCAGTTCCTGTGCAGTTGTGACCTTGATGTCAGAATCCTGGACCAAAAGTCCGCCATTTACCCGTTTGAAGTCCAGGAAGTGTTGAGCACTTTCAGGCAATGTTCCGCAGCAAAGCAGGCGAATGTTCTTCTTGTCCTGAAGAACGATTTCTGCCTCGCTATCCACTTCTGGAGCAATGATAACTTCAACGAACTGGCGGTCAATGATGGCTTTAGCCGTTACAGCATCAAGTTTGCGATTAAAGGCAATAATGCCACCAAAGGCCGATGTCGGGTCAGTGGTATAGGCTCGGTTGTAAGCTTCCAGTATGTCGGTGCCAGTGGCTACGCCACAGGGGTTGGCATGCTTAACAATCACACAGGCTGGCGACTCAAAGGACTTGACGCATTCCAGAGCTGCATCGGTATCTGCGATGTTGTTAAAGGAAAGCTCTTTGCCCTGAATCTGTTCTGCGCTGGAGACAGTACCTGCTGGAGCGGGCTCCTCAATATAGAAAGCAGCTTTTTGGTGAGGGTTTTCACCGTAGCGCATGTCCTGCACTTTCTTGTACTGGCGGTTGAAGGTGCGGGGGAAGCTTTCAGCTTCTTCTTTGGAGCCTGTCAGCGTTCCCAGATAGTTGGCGATGGCGCCGTCGTAGTGGGCTGTGTGCTCAAACGCTTTTACCGCCAGGTCGAAGCGGGTAGCGGTTGACACTGAACCGTTGTTTTCATCCAGCTCTGAAAGTACTCTTGAGTAGTCGCCGGCATCCACTACGATGGTAGTATCTCTGTGGTTTTTGGCGGCTGAGCGCACCATGGTTGGGCCACCGATATCAATGTTCTCGATAGCCAGTTCCAGAGAACAGTCTTCCCTGGCAATGGTCTGCTCAAAAGGATAGAGGTTGACGACTACAAGGTCGATGGGCTGAATATCGTGTTCAGCCATGACCGCTTCATCCTGTCCTGAGCGGCCAAGAATGCCACCGTGAACCTTTGGATGCAGGGTTTTGACTCTACCGTCCATCATTTCCGGGAAACCGGTGTAGCTGGAGATTTCCACAGCGGGAATGTCATTCTCAATCAGCAGCTTATAAGTGCCGCCGGTCGAAAGGATCTCAACGGATCGCTGGTGCAGTGCTCTGGCAAAGTCCACAATGCCTGTTTTATCTGAAACACTGACCAGAGCCCTTCGAAGAGGTGGCTGCTCGAAATCGTCTGCCATGATTCCTTTACTCACTGAATAATCGTTGCCTGAAAAGCTGACTGATTCTAGCTGGATTTAACTTAATTAGCAGCAATGTATTAAAGCGATTAGTGCAATTTCCGTTCTGGCTGGCCGTGAAAAGCGTTTTTAGGTCTGTTTTTTTCAGGTTTTAGGTGTTGAGGAAGACTTTTTGCCCGTCATGAGTCTTTAAAGTGACTTTCAAATTCAGGTAGAGGTCACTTAAAGCGGGTGAGGAGAATCATATTCGGGAGGCTTTAGAGAGGGAGAAAAAGTCGTATTTATGTCATCAAGCTAAATACGACTTTTAGGAGACCGGTTACAGCAGGTCGTACTGTTTAAGCTTCTTTCTCAGTGTTCCACGGTTAAGGCCCAGCAGAACCGCTGCTTTGGTCTGGTTGCCTTTCACGTAGGACATTACAGTTTCCAGAAGAGGGGCTTCTACTTCTGACAGAACCATTTGGTAAACATCGGTAACTTCCTGGCCATCAAGATGGCTGAAGTAATTGTTCATGGCTTTTTCTACGCTGTCCCGGAGCGTTTGGGTTTCGCTCTCGATAGGGCTGGTCAGTGCCTGTCCGTTGACAGATTGTTCGTCGGTAATAATATGGGGTGCCGTCATGCCGCAATATCCTTGTGATGACTTAAGGTTTGAAAATATTCCAGTATGCAGTTTTCTTGTTCTTCTGCAGACTCCAGGCTGTTGAAAAGCTTACGAAGCTTGGAGCCTGATGGACTGGCCTGCAAATACCAGCCAACGTGTTTTCTGGCGATTCTTACGCCCTGCACTTCACCATAAAACTTGTGAAGTTCCGAAAGGTGGCCCAGTAAAATAGACTGGATTTCTTTGTTGTCGGGTTCGGGCAGGTGCTCACCGTGCTCCAGGTAATGGTTGATTTCTCTGAAAATCCAAGGCTTGCCTTGAGCTGCGCGGCCTACCATAACGGCACTGGCTCCCGTGTATTCAAGTACTTCTTTGGCTCTTTCTGGCGAAGTAATGTCGCCATTGGCGATCACCGGGATTTCCAGTGCGTCGCTGATTCGGGCAATGGTTTCGTATTCAGCTTCGCCCTTATACATGCACTGACGGGTTCTGCCGTGGACTGCCAAGGCTGAAATGCCGCAGTCCTGAGCCATTTTTGCAATGTCCAGACCATTTTTCTGTTCTGGACTCCAACCCGTACGTGTTTTCAGAGTGACTGGAATATCAACAGCCTGTACTACTGACTTCAAAATGCGTTCTACCAGCTCCGGCTCTCTCATCAGAGCGGAGCCTGCTGCCTTGTTGCAGACTTTTTTAGCAGGGCAGCCCATATTGATATCTATGATCTGGGCGCCACGTTCCTGGTTAAGGCGGGCGGCTATCCCCATTTGTTCAGGGTCGCTGCCGGCTATTTGTACAGAGCGAGGTTCGAACTCTTCAGCGTGATGGTCCATCCTCAGACGGGACTTTCGGGTATTCCAGAGCTTTGGATTGCTGGTCACCATTTCCGATACAGCCATGCCGGCCCCCATTTTCAGACACAGCTGTCTGAATGGGCGATCTGTTACGCCAGCCATTGGGGCCAGAATAACCGGATTCTTAATAGTGTATGGACCAATCTTCAACAAAGCGGTTTGCCTCAATCCAGCTTTAAAACTGTCTAGAACTCGAAAATAGTCTAGAGCGGTAAACACCGCTGCTTGGAATCATGAAAAGTGCAAGAGGTTGATCTTGCCGCGTTTTCCAATATTTAAACGACTTTCAGCTTCTCTTTTTGGGAGATCAGACAGGCGTAGCCGGACATAATACTCTGTACAATTTTTAGACGAAAGGGGGTTCTACTGTGGGCTCTGACTGGAATAGCACTTACGATCAGGAGCAGTTATCACCACATACCAGTGTCCTGCCGGAAAAAATAACCTTACCGAGACCCTTATATAGTGACTTGTACGGAAAAAACCGCAAGCACTATTTTTAATGATTTGGGTGCTTTTTGATCTGGATCAAGTACTTACAGGCTTGTAGTAAGTACTTATTGCGATTTTTTTATTCAGAGTTCGAGATACCCCTACCGGTATAACACTACAGAAATAGGGGATATAGAATTATTGGCTTTATTCAGGTCTGCTTGGTAGGTAAAAAGCGCAGCTGGTAATTGGTAGCACCGTTACCCGGATCTACGATTTCCATGCTGAGCCTGATGGGTTGTCCACTGGGCATTTCTATGGAGCCGGCGAGTGCACCGCCAAGATACTCTTTGGGGCGAAAACGTCTGCTGGCTACAGGCTGGCCGTTAATGTCTGTAAAGGTTAATTCCAGTTGTGGCCAGGGTTGCGGGAAGGTGGCTTCATTAATAATGACGGAATCAACCACCAGTCCTGTTTCTTGTTCCGGATGGCTGCGTATATGAAGTTGCAGGCTTTTAATAGCTTTTACATCGACCAGTGCTGGAAGGGAGCATTTCAGATATTTGCAACTGAAGCTGTAGGCTGGCCGCAAACGGGGGTCCAGTGACAATTGATCCTTGTTAAACCAGGCGTATTGGGTCACAAGAGTTAGGCAGCTGATGAGAAGAAGGGTTGTCCAGCCCGCTATTCTCAGGGAATTTTTACCTTGTTCCTCATCCACCTCAACGTGCTCTTTATCTAACGTGTCCAGGAATGAGTGAAATTGGCGCTCTTCATTCTGAGGTGTTTCAGTATCGATTGAAGGGCCTGATTCAGACTTGCTGCCCAGAGATTTTTGCTGTGGTTCTGTTTTGGTAGGGGAGCTGGCTTTTTCTTGTTGATGGCTGGCAGCGGGTTGCTTCTTCTTTTCAAGAGAAGCGTCGCTGTTCATGTGGGTGCGAGCATCGAAAACCTCAAGACAGGACCCACACCTGACTGAGCCACTGGCAGCTCTGAGTTGAGCCTGGGTGACTTTAAATGAGGTCTGGCATTTTGGGCAGCGGGTGATTCGAGAGCTTGTCATGAAGCCTGTATGCATTACTGTCTTTATGGAATGACGAACATTAGATCAAAGAGCTGCAAAGGATGTCTACTGCCCAAAAGATAAAATATCCCGGGCAGTAGTTGGAAATGAGTTTTGTATCACACCATAAAAGGTTGAAATGATTACTCACTATGAATCACGTATTGTCTTCAGAAACGATTTTACAGTGACTGCATACGGTACTTTTAAAGTGCTTTACTGTTTCTGGTGCCGGTTACCAGTATCCAATCTTCATTGTGAACTACGGGCTCGAGGTCGAACCACTCTGAGTAGGTAGAGATAATGCTGTCTTTCTGCTCAGATAAAATGCCTGACAAGGCTATTTTACCACCCCTGTCCAGATAACTGGCTAGTCTCGGGGCTAGTTCAACCAGCGGGCCCGCAAGAATATTGGCAATCACGACATTAGCTTTATTTTCAGGAGCTTGGTCAGGCAGATAAACCTTCAGTTTCTCTGGGGCGATTTTGTTTCTTTCAGCATTATCAATGGTGGCCTCCAGAGCTTGGGGGTCAAGGTCTACACCCGTGACGGTTTTAGCACCAAGCAGGAGTGCTGCGATAGCTAAAATGCCGGATCCGCAACCATAGTCGATGACCGATTGGTTCTCGAAGTTTTCCTGTTTCTCAAGCCATTCCAGGCAGAGAGCAGTTGTTGGATGTGTGCCCGTCCCAAAGGCTAACCCGGGGTCAAGCATCAGGTTGATGGCGTCAGGTTCCGGAATTTCTTTCCAGCTGGGACAGACCCAGAGTTTTGACCCAAATTGCATGGGAACGAAATGCGTCATCCACTCTCTTTCCCAGTCCTTGTCTTCAACAATTTCAACCTTGTGACTTGGAAAAGGATTTTGCTGGTACTGAGACTGGAGATAGTCCACTACTGCTTCCATCTCGGTATGGGCGTCGAAAAGACCAATGACCATTGTGTGGTGCCATAGCGGGGTGCTGCCAGGCTCAGGCTCGAAGAGTGGCTGATCTTTACCATCCTGAAGGGTTACTGCACTGGCTCCAGCTTCCAAAAGCAGGTCTTCCAGTTCTTCAGCATGATCAGAAGAGGTGTCTAGTTTGATTTGTATCCAGGGCATGGGTATGGACTTAAGATTGGGGATTGAAAGTAGAGAGGGCTCCACCAAGTCCGACTCATTCTAGCTGATCGACGTGGGGGGACAAAGCGCGGGGAGGTATTGCATAGAAAAAACTCCCTGAAAACAGGTCTCAGGGAGTTTTTGTGGCTCAGGATTCTTCGAGTTTCTTTTCCAGATAGTGGATGCTTACGCCACCTTCCTGGAAGTTTTTGTCCTTCACCAGGTCCTGATGCAGGGGGATGTTGGTGCGAATACCATCTACTACTGCTTCATCCAGAGCGTTTCTCATTCTTGTCAGAGCAGTCTCGCGATCCGGTCCGTAAGTAATGATTTTGGCAATCAATGAGTCGTAGTAAGGAGGAATGCTGTAGCCACTGTACAGATGAGAATCTACACGGACACCATTACCACCGGGAGCATGGAACTGGTTGACCAGTCCAGGCGAAGGCATAAAGGTTTTAGGGTCTTCAGCATTGATACGACATTCGAATGCGTGACCTTCAAGTTTTACATCTTCCTGAGAAATACTCAGTGGCAGACCGCTGGCGATGCGAATCTGTTCCCTTACGATATCCACTCCGGAAATCATCTCGGTAACAGGGTGCTCTACCTGAACTCGAGTGTTCATCTCGATAAAGTAGAACTTTCCATCTTCATACAGGAATTCGAAGGTACCTGCCCCGGAGTAGCCGATTTCTACACAGGCTTTTGTACAAGCGGCTGCAACAGTGGCTCGGGCATCTTCATCAATACCGGGAGCGGGTGCTTCTTCAATCACTTTCTGGTGACGGCGTTGCAGAGAGCAGTCTCGATCACCCAGATGAATAGCATTGCCATGGTTGTCTGACAGTACCTGGAATTCAACGTGGCGTGGGTTCTCCAGAAACTTTTCCAGGTAAACGACGTCGTTGTTGAAAGCAGCTTTGGCTTCAGATTGAGTCAGACTGATAGAGTTCAGTAGGGCTGATTCGCGGTGCACAACACGCATGCCGCGACCACCACCGCCTCCGGAGGCTTTGATGATAACCGGGTAGCCAATGCGACGAGCGATTTCCAGAGTGCGCTCATCGTCGTCTGTAATCGGGCCATCAGAACCCGGTACGGTAGGTACACCGGCTTCCTTCATGGCTGCAATGGCAGAAACCTTGTCACCCATGAGGCGGATTACATCAGGCTTTGGACCGATGAAAGTAAATCCGCTGCGCTCTACTTGTTCTGCAAAATCAGCATTTTCAGACAGGAAACCGTAGCCGGGGTGGATACCGGTGGCGTCAGTCACTTCGGCTGCACTGATAATGGCAGGAATATTAAGGTAGCTTTCTACAGGGCTGTTGGGACCAATGCAGACAGACTCGTCAGCCAGTCGCACGTGCATCAGGCTTTCGTCAGCCTTGGAGTGCACAGCAACGGTTTTTATGCCGAGTTCTTTACAGGCCCGCAACACCCTCAGGGCAATCTCACCCCGGTTGGCAATTACGATTTTATCCAGCATGGCATCTGTCTCAAACGATTGTGAACAGGGGCTGGTCGTATTCAACGGGCTGTCCGTTTTCAACCAGAATGGCTTCGATGGTGCCTGATTTGTCAGCTTTGATCTGGTTCATCATCTTCATAGCTTCAACAATACAGAGCACATCACCTTCCTTGACATGCTGTCCCTGTTCACAAAAAACAGGAGAGCTGGGTGAAGGGGCTGAATAATAAGTGCCCACCATTGGGGACTTGACCTGGTGACCAGACAGTTCAGATTTGGCTTCGGCAACAGGTGCTTCGGCCGCTGCAGCAACAGGCGCAGCTGCGACTGGAGCAGCTGCAGGGAGTACCTGAGGTGCAATAGCGGCTACTGGAGCATTCTGGGAGTAACGGCTGATGCGAACGGACTCTTCACCTTCGTGAATTTCAAGCTCGTCGATTCCAGATTCTTCCAGCAGCTCGATGAGCTTTTTTACTTTTCTGATGTCCATGGTCAATCTCAAATGCTGTTGGGCAGAAAAATCTGCCGTCGGTTAATAGGATTTCTGGTAGTGCATCGAGGAGCACTACCTTGATTACAGCTTTAGCCACTTGGCTTCTCTGAGCAGAAACTCTGGCAGGTGCTGCTCTCGTACAGTCATACAAGACAATACCCGGAGTTTCTTGCGTTCAGTGATTCTGGTCGAGGCGGTCTACAACAAAGGCCAGTGCGTATTCGTAGCCTTTGGGGCCCAAGCCTGCGATGACTCCTTCGGCAACATCGCTGAAGTAAGAGTGATGTCTGAAGGGCTCACGTCGATGTACATTGGAGAGGTGAACTTCTACAAAGGGAATGGCAACACCCAAAAGGGCATCCCTGATAGCAACACTGGTATGAGTATATGCGGCAGGGTTGATAATGATGAAGTCAATGTTCTCATCAGCGGCCTTGTGGATCCGCTCAATAAGGGCATGTTCAGCATTACTCTGGAAACAGCTGAGCTGGTGGCCCGCAGCTTTCGCCTGCTGTGTCAGAGTCTGGTTAATTTGTTCCAGTGTGGTTGCGCCATAGACGCCAGGCTCCCGGGTTCCCAACAGGTTGAGATTAGGGCCATTCAGAACAAGTAATGTTGCCATCAGTATCCTCTCATATTGGCATGCATTGTGCCGCAATGAAATGAAAGGGTCTAGTTCGTGCGTGTTACTGAACGTTAACGCCAGTTACCAAGCATTTCAAAGCCAGATGAGTTCACAATTCTGGTAACAGAAAAAGGGGTGTTCGGTGATATAAGAAGATGAAGAAGTACATTTGTAGCGATCTGTTAATTTGCCATAGTTAATTTCATCTTTTTAAGCAGCTCAGGTGATGTTAACTCGCCTTGGGAGCGTAGCTGGGCTCTTTCCTGACCTTTTGAGCCATAAAAAAGCAGGGCAGGGGGGCCGAAGAGCTGGTAGCTATCCAGCCACTTTTGCTGTTCGGGTGTGTTTTCGGTTATATCGAATTTAATCAGGTGCCACTTATTGATCTCGATGTTGGCAAATACCTGAGGGAAAACTTCTTTTTCCATGATTTTGCAGGAGATACACCAGTCGGCATACACATCAATCATGGCGGGTTTGCCATTTTTACTGGCTATCTCCAGTTGTCTTGATAGGTCTGCTACTGTTTGAACAGTCTGGAAAGGGCTTTCCATAAGGGGTATGGAAGCTGAATTACTGATGCTGTAGAGGGGCTTGAAGGGGTCTTTGTGGCCTTGTGCTGCACCAATGATCAAGAGCGCTCCATAAATGAGCAATATCAAACCGAGGGTTTGGGAGAGTAGTTCTGAACCGGATTTTTTATTGAAGTCTACGGCTCCAAACCATGAAGCGCCGCCAATAGCGAGGGCTCCCCAGAGGAAAAGAGTCAGCTGAGGGGCGATCACGCGCTCCAGCATCCATATGGCTACACCCAGCATCAGGAAGCCAAAAAATACCTTGACGTTTTCCATCCAGCTGCCAGCTTTGGGCAGGATTTTCTTGCCACACAATCCTATCAGCATTAAAGGCAGTCCCATGCCTAAACCCAAAGCCAGTAGTGAGAGGCCACCGACTAAGGCATCACCTGTTGTGCTGATGTAGATTAATGCCCCAGCTAAAGGCGCGGAAACACAGGGGGATACGACCAGAGCAGAGAGAAAACCCAAAACTACTGCTCCCCAAAGGCTGCCAGGCTTTTTCGGTTGTTGGTTGAGACGGTTACGGAGTTTTTCTGGCAATTGCAGCTCATAAAGACCAAACATACTCAATGCAAGGAGAATGAAAAGCACTGCAAAAGGAATCAGCAGCCAGGGAGACTGAAGTTTGGCCTGTAAGTTTAAACTGGCTCCAAACAGGCCCATGAGAGTCCCTGCCAGGGCAAAAGTTACAGACATGCTGAGAACATAACCCAACGAAAGATAAAACGTTCTCTTGCGGCTAGCTCCTTCCGATGCGGCTCCCACCAGAAGGCTTGAGAGGATGGGGATCATAGGAAGAACGCAGGGAGTAAATGTCAGTCCAATGCCCGCCAGCAGGAACAATAAAAGTGAAAGCCAGATGCTCTGGTGAGAGTCAGGTGAATAACTGTTCAGAGACGGGTTGTTTTCCTGATTTGAAAATGAGGTATCTAAGTCTTCGGCTGCCGCTAAATCAACATTTGGGTTGGCGACAGTGACGTCAATTGTGTGAGGGGGGTAACAAAGACCTGCGTCAGCGCATCCCTGGAAACGAACCTCGATTTCAGGCTCTGTCAGAGAGCTCTTAACCGGAATTTTGACAGTAATATTTTCAGGGAAGACCTCCAGAGTTTCTTCGAAATTAACGTCGTACTTTTCTTTCCCTTTGGGAAAGACTGGTTCGCCAATTTGGGTTTCTTTCTGGTTACTGGAAAAGCTGAATCTTTTTTTATAAAGGTAGTGTCCAGGGGTTACCAGAAAATGAAGCAGCAATGAGTTGTCAACGATTTCTGCGTTCAGCTGGAAGGCTTCTTCAACGGGAAGAAAAGTCTGAGAGCTTTTATTATTATTCTCAAAGAGCTGATCTAAATTGGCTGTAGCCAGTGATGAAAAGCACCAGGCAAGAAGTCCTGTAAGAAAAATAGAGAACTGAAAATATTTGCAGGATCTGGAGTGCTGAACCATGGAAAAAATCGGCTGTTTTTGTTTCAGGTTCTTTTATTGTGGAGTGAAACGGGCGGGATGCAAGCCCTGAAGCGTCTTGAAGCCGATGGAAAGTGCTGAAGGTGACACCTTCAGCACTTTTACCTCATACGATAATGCTTTGAAATAAACCTTAGATCATCTTTAGTGACTAAAGCAGCTTTATCGTATGAAGGCTGGGTTAGCCCTTGTAGTTGGCTACCGACTTTTTGATGACTTCAAAGGCTGCTTCTTTGCCTTCCCAGCCTTCAATCTTAACCCACTTGCCTGGCTCCAGATCTTTGTAGTTTTCAAAGAAGTGTTCAATCTGCTTAAGCAGCAGTTCTGGCAGATCAGTGTATTCCTGAACATCTTTGTAGAGAGAGGACAGCTTTTCGTGAGGTACTGCGATCAGCTTTTCATCCTGGCCACTTTCATCAGACATGTTCAGCATGCCTACAGTACGGCAGCGAATAACAGAGCCTGGTACAACCGGGTAAGGGGTGACTACCAGAACGTCCAGAGGATCGCCGTCATCTGCCAGAGTCTGAGGAATGTAACCGTAGTTGGCAGGGTAGAACATAGGGGTAGCCATGAAACGGTCTACCATCAGGGCATCGAGATCCTTATCGATTTCGTATTTGATAGGAGAAGCGTTGGCCGGAATTTCGATGGCAACGTAGATATCTTCAGGCAAGTTCTTGCCAGCTGGGATATTCGCAAAGCTCATGTGTACACCTTTGCCTTATTTCAAATTCAAATGAAAGAGGGTGGAAAGGCGCCATTATAAAGGCCTCAACGGTTATTGTCTCTGTTCGAAATGTGACTTTATGAAGGAAGTTTCATCAGGAACTGGACTTTGTCCGGAAAAGGGTAGAATACTTGTAAGTGTATGAATTGCTCCTGGCTGCTCGGAATAACCGGGGAGGTTATATGAGATCAATCAAAGTCAAAGACTGTATGACACCTCAGGTGATCACCATTCCACCCACGATGGAAGTGGTAGAGGCCATACGAATACTGCTCAATAACGACATAACTGCAGTTCCTGTAGTAGATGATAATGGCGGTCTGGTGGGGATTCTTTCAGAGACGGACTGTCTTCAGGGGACACTGATGGGAAGTTATTTTTCTCAGGAAGGTAGCTTGGTGGGTGAAAGTATGACTAGAGATGTGCTCACTGTTTCTCCCTATGACGATATTATCACGGCTTATGAACATTTTATGAAAGCCCATGCATTTCGTGTTCCTGTGGTTGAAGAAGGGGCTTTGGTAGGTATGCTCAGTCCTAAGGATGTGATGTCTGCAGTTCTTGAGTTTTATGAAAAACCGACAACTCACAAAGCTGTTTGATAAATCCCGTCAATACGCCTGAGGCTTTACTGCAAAGACCAGGCGTCGTTTTGAACGATTATTTTTTTGGGGGTTTTTGATCAAAGTTAAGGATCGGCAGCTCAATATTCATGGTAATTGCCAACATGCGAGCAACAAATCCTGTGATGAGTGTGATCAGTATACAGGCCGTCATAGACAAGGGGGTCATGCATAGAAGAAAGAATATCCAAGCTGCCATAAATGAAATACTCCCGTAGAGCTCTTTTCTGAATACCAGTGGCACCTGATTGCAAAGGATATCCCGCAGAACACCACCAAATGCTCCAGTGAACACCGCCATGATACTGGCGATCAGATAGTTATGACCCAATTCCAGGGTTTTCTGGGCACCAATAATACTGAAAGTCACAAGACCAATAGCGTCGAGCACCAAAAAAGCTTCCGATAAAAATCGTATCCAGGGTCTGATGATAATCACGACGATGACAGCTACTGTCGTCACAACAAGATACTCAGGGTGAGCAACCCATACCAGAGGATGGTTGTTCAAAACCAGATCCCTTATTGTGCCGCCCCCAAAAGCAGTTACTGTGGCAATGATGATGATTCCAAAAGGGTCCATCTGTTTTCTTCCGGCAGCAATTGCTCCAGACATAGCTTCAACAGTTATGGCAAGAATGTAGAGTATTTCCAGCAATACCTGTTCCCTCTCATTTAATGGGAGTGCCAAAAAGTTGGCGAAAGGTTAAGGGGATTACTTATTCGCTTTGTCTATCAAATCTACCTGCGGCAGTAATAGTTCATCTAAGCTTTATTAAAGTATATGCTGCATTTTCGGAAGAAGAGTCTATGCCAGGGAAAACGGGGGGCGTTGATACCCAATCTACACAACCTGTTGATCTAGTGCACCCAAAGCATCAGGTCAATGAAACAGGTCGACTGGGTCCCAGACATGTAACAGGAATACCGGGGCAAAACCTGGTGGGGAGACGTGACTCCCAAGGCTCAGGTCCTACACCAGAAAGTATACACTCTCGTACTGCTACTTCTAACCTGCAGGAAGATTTGCCAGAGCTGGTAGAATCAGAACTGGATGATTCTCTTGATAGTGATGAAGCTTCTCAGATGCTGAGTTCTTTGGAAGCCTCCAGGAAGTCTTCCAGAAGCAGAATACCTCAACCTCCGGGAGCTCATGGATCGCATCCCACTCCTGATCCGGATGATGAACTTGTTACACCTCAGGTAAAACCTCGGCAAACACCCCCGAATGGGCATGGAGAAGGTCCTGCCCCTGATCCTGATGATGAACTCATTTCTCCAAAAGGTACTTCTCCTTCTGCAAAGCCGCGAGTGTCTGTCAGTTCATCTGATGATCCTGATGTACAAAAGAGAAAAGAAGAATTTAAAAATGAGCTACAACCCAAACTTGGGTTTCTTGATAAGCATAAGAAAGAGATAACGGTCACAGCCGCTGGTGGTATCTTGGTGGGTATAGGAGCGGCTGCAGCGATTGGTTTCCCTCCAGCAGGACTGTGTATTTATGCCTGTGGAATAATGATGTTGAGTATGGGCCTTTCCAAGATGATGTTTGCCCTGGATGATGCACCTGATAATCTGCCTAAGCCGAAACCTGATGAACCTAAACCCAAGCCTGATGAGCCTAAACCCAAGCCCAGTGAAAATAGCTTGGATGATGGCAAGTTTATGGCCGTTCGCAAGCCTGTACTGGAAGCCCTTACTGAAGGTGATGGACCTATTCCTCTTCGGGAAGATGGTTCTTTGGATGAGGACGAAGCTAAGAAAAGACTTAAGAAGTTTGCTGAAGAAAGTAAGCTCAACGTCGATCCTGAAGAGCTTCTGGAGCAAATCTCAACAGGAATACAAGCGGGCTTACCGCTTTCTGAAGTGGTTGCAGAGGCTATTGCTGATGTCTTGAGTAAAGATAAGAATGTTGATCCTCATGATCCTGAATTCAAAGCGGTCACTAACGCTATTCTGAGTGCTGCAGAAGCCATGATGAATGCCACATCTGCCAGTGAGAGAGAGCAGGCTATGGCAGAATTTCTGGCGAAGCTGAAAGAGATGCTGCCCAGGATGAGTGATTCATCCTTGGATCAGCTGATTGCCATGACCAAAGGCGCTCTGGGCAGTGCAGGAACTGAAGAAGCGAAGGAAGTATTCACTAGTGTACTGAGGTTGCTTGAAGCAGAAAAAGCAGAGCGTTTGTTAAAACAACAACAGCAGAGCTCAGCTTCATTCAGCGCTTCAGCTGCCGTTTCTAAAGTTGTGCCTGAGCCTCCTGGACCTCCTCCCGAAGTTGCAAAACCTAAAAAGTCATCAACTAAACATCCGCCTCACTCTACCACTGAAACAGGGGCTTCTGAGGCAATTGATTTGTCTATTTCAAAAAATCTGGTTCATTTCAGAGTACTTTCTTTTGAACTTAATACCTTGGAGAGAGCAGATCGTCTTAATGACTCGGATAGAGATGAGTTTTTGAAAGCAGCAAGGGAAGTCCTTGAGAGGCCCAGAGATAAAAGAATAAAGGGTTCACAGTTTTTAGAGGAGCTTAAGGAACATGCTGATGACAGATTTGCTCAAGTGATAGGCAAACTCAAAGAGAAAGATCATTTCAAATAGCTATTAATTTACTTTTTTAATGAATTTTTCGCATATAAGACCATGAGATGAGAGTCACAGACTTTCAGCAACAGATTAATAGCCTAGATTAATTGTAATGTGATCAGCACAGAACGGCAGGGAGCCAACTTATGACTGAGTCCTCACCATCGGTGGATAATCAAAGTGGCGTTACGCTCACTGGAACGCAGGGATCAGTCCATCTCACGGATGCCAGAAGGGATTCCCTCAGGGCTTCAGGCTTCAGTGATGCACAGATAGAAGCGCTGCTTTCACTGGCTGATCCGGATGATTCGTTAGTAGCTTCAGATTTTAATATCGTTGATAAGTCAATACTTAATTCTCTTCAGTTTTCTGGTCAGTTGACGGATGCTGCAA
Source organism: Endozoicomonas arenosclerae (assembly GCF_001562015.1). Taxonomy (GTDB): domain Bacteria; phylum Pseudomonadota; class Gammaproteobacteria; order Pseudomonadales; family Endozoicomonadaceae; genus Endozoicomonas_A; species Endozoicomonas_A arenosclerae. The sequence continues at coordinate 72,251 of NZ_LASA01000090.1, forward strand.
GACAGTTGGTTTACGTTCAGACACCCGTTTCTTTACTGAATCAGGTCAGTGATCCCAGAAATTGGCAGGGTGAAAACTATATAGGTCCTGGGGCTGTTTCAGTTAATTCTTATCTTAATGGTGAGCCTGTCGACTTTTCCAAGCCCAGTCTCGATGCCTTAGTATTTTCGGTCTTATCCGCTCGGGCAGAAATCATAGAAGGTCAATTGAGAGATCAGATTGGATCCATACAGGAAAAAAATGCCCAATTGGAAGAGGCGAATGATTGGTTGGCAAGAGCCAGAGCTAAAAAAGCAGAGGCTGGTACATCAGGGACAGCGACCTTTGATCAGGAATTTAGAGACTTTTGGGCGTCACTTAATGCTGAGTTTCAAGAAAACGACAATAATACTGATACACCTATTTTGGATCATAACTCTGCAGATTGGGATGTCAACATTGAAGGTCTTAGAGCTAGAACTGAAGGTTTGACTAGTCAGACTCAGCTTGAGACAACTCAGTTGCAACAGACAATAAACAGATATAACCAAGCATTTGAGATGATGTCTAACTTTATTAATAAATATTACCAGTCGTTGAGCACAGTTATACAAAATCTACGTTGAATCATGGAGGGTACCAGTGTGAATGAAGAAGCCAAGGTCAATGAGGGTGAAGAACTTGAAGATATGCTTCTTGAGTTCTTTGGTAAGGGCGGTACCTTCAAAGACCTGAAGAATATGAGTGACGATGCTATGGAAGCTATATACAGCGTCGCTTATAACCTTTACCAGGGTGGGAAGTATGAAGAGGCTCAAAAGGTTTTTCAGTTCCTCTGCTTCTATGACCATTTCAACCGTAAGTACTTCATGGGGCTGGGTGCCTGTCAGCAAATGATGAAGCAGTACGAAAATGCGATTGAAATTTTCACTTTTGCCACTGTGCTGGACGCCGATGATCCCAGACCCATGATTTATATCGGTGACTGTCACCTTGCAATGGGTGACGAAGAAAAAGCAAAAATGTCCTACGAGACAGCAATAGAATGGGCTGGCAGTGCGACTGGTTATGAGGAAGAGAAACAGAGAGCCGAAAGCATGCTGGATAACCTGAGCAGTTAAGGGAAGAGGTACAAGGATGTCTTCAATCAGTCAGGGACCTGTCTCTACAGAACAAACCGGGAATATTAATCAGGCTTCTTTTGATGCCGTTGATTACGAAGAGAATCCGGTTCAAAGAGGTTTCAGTAACCAGAACAGTTACTCCAGAACTGAAGGTAGTGAAGCCCCCAAAGCACAGATCAATACTCCCGTTCTGGATGCTCCTGCTGCTGATGCTGAATCTGTTAAAGCTACCGATGAGGTTTTGAAGTATCAGGAAGAACTGGGTTCAGAAAAGTCTGCAAAGATTCCAAAGACGCCTGGTGAGGTTGTTCAGGAACAAAAAAATATCTCGATTAGAAAGCAGACAACAAACCTTCAGGGCAAGCACTCAGAGCTCGAAAAACTGGGATTCAGTAAATTCCAAATTGATGGAATGTTGGCTCTGGCAGATCCGAATGACCCGGAAAATTCTCTGGCTTCCATGCACTCAGTTTCTGCAAGAGTTAAGGATATGAATGTCAGGGGGGGAGATTCCAAACTAAATACTCTGTTTGATACCTTTGAAGATGTGATGGTTCGTTTCTCTGCCATCACCGAAATTCCTGATGATTTAAAAGTTGAGCTTAATAAAGATTTAGAGGCATTTACCAAAGCTGCTTTGAATACTGAGCAGCCTCTGGATATTGAATCAGCAACTACCTTATTAATACAGATCCAATCCAAGCTGCAAAATGAAAGATTAAAGTTTGACCAAGAGAGTATCAAAGTTGGTCAAGTCGAAGTGCAACAAAAAAGCGATAAAATTATTCAAAAAATCCGGGACTCTATTGAAAGAGTGGCGAAGGCAAAAGAGAGTGAATTAATTGGCAAAATTTTTGGATACATCGCTCTGGGATTTATGGCTATTGCTACAGCCGTTGTTGCTGTTGTGGGTCTTGTTTTTACTGGTGGTGCTCTCACTGTTTTGGCTGTAAGCCTTATGGTTGCTGCAACAGCATTAATGGTTACCATGATTGTTTCTTCAGAAACCAATAATTTTATGATGAAAATTTTTGATGGTTTGGCTGGAGATGATAAGAAAGGTGCTCGTATCGGCGCAATGGTTTTTTGGTCGGCTATTATGATCGCGCTTACGGCTGGTGCTGCAGTAGCTGGTGGGTTTGCCGGGGTAGGAGGGGCCGCGGCCAGCACTGCAAGTGCTGCAACTTCTGGTGCAGCTACAGGGACCTCAACTGCCGCGACTGTGGCTGCAACAGGAGCTAATACTGCGGCAACAGCGGCATCAACAGCATCAAAAATTACAACGATTTTAACCAAGTTGGCTAAAATTGCTCAACTTATCGGAGGAGCCTCTCAAGTTGCCTCTGGAGGAGCTGATGTAGCTACATCTGTTTATAACTATCAAGCTGATATCTTCAGAGCAGAGTCTTTGGAGAACAAGGCAGACTTGGCAAGAATTCAGCAAGTTATCGACGATACAATAGAATCCATTGAAAGGGCTCTTGAAGAGCTTCAATCGGGTTATTCAGTAGCAGCTAGTATTATTAAAGCTAATCATGAAACCAAGACCACGCTAGCGCGTAATCTGCGTGCCTGAGTTTCAAGGAGGTTAATGATGTCACAGATACAACAGACAGGCTCGACGCAGAATACACCGGTGAATCTGGGGGCCCGGACTGAAGGCTTTTCAGGTGCAGTTCCTCTGGATGAAGTTAGTCGTGGAGATTTGGGAGGAGATAATCTTCGCTATGTACAAGAAGCAAAAAATACAGATGTGTTCAATGGGCTGCAAAGTCGAGCCCCTGCTCTGGACATCCCAAATGATGTAAAACCAACTCATCTTGAAACAGCGAGTGCTGATATTAATGAGATCAGTGAGATAACCAGAAACTCTCTGTCTAGTACTCAGGAGCTGTCTAAAAGCCTCCGTAGTGGTGATTTGAGCCCAGAGCAACAAGCTCAATTTCAGAGAAACTCTGATCTTCTAAGAGGTGCGGTCAGCCACTTGAGTAACTTACATGGCCATAATGTTGGTAGTGCAGAGGGAAAGAGAAGTGTGTTGGCTGGTCTCGGGTTCAATCAGAGTCAGCTTGATGAATTGTTATCTCTTGCAAATAAGAATGATACGTTCTTACCGTCTTCCGGACACAATGGTGAAGAGTCGCTCAAGAGTAAAAAAGATGCTCTTCAATTGCTAGGGTTCAGTGAAAGCCAAACTAAAGTTTTATTGTCTCTTGCTCAGCCCGATGAAATTGGCAGTGCTGTTGGTTCAGATTCATTAAGCTTGACTGCCCAAGGTTTTAGTGAGAACCAGGCAAAACGTTTGGAGGCATTACTGAATGGACAGTCATTTGGTACAGATGAGCAAAAACAGTTACTGAAACAATTAGGTTTTGATGATATAGAGGCTGATGTTCTTCTTGGAGTAGCAGACCCACAAAAGCTGCTTGTTCAAAGTCAGCTGACCCAGGCGGTCGGTGCTGATCAACTGGCAGAATTACAGCAATTGGTTCAGGTGGCTGACGATTTTTCAAGAGGACATCCAGTTGGAGATAGCGTAAGAGAGCAGCTAGTAGATATTTTTACGGTTCTGGAGCTGCTTCATGAGGTAGGTGTACAGGGGCGTCGTAGAGCACGAGAAACAAGGGCTGTGGAATATGACGCTGCTAAGCAGGAAATTCTTAACCAGGCAGGAGAAGTCAGAAAAGCTGCTATTTATACTTTGGCTGCAGGTGTAGTTAGTGGTACTGCAAAAATTGCTGCCGGAGCCGTAGCAATTGGTGGTTCTTTCAGTGGTGGATCTGCGGCTCAGGCATCTACCAGATTGCAGCAGGCAACTCAGGCTTCTCAGCTTGTATCTGCTTCTGGAGATATCATTGCAGGAGGCTTTAATTTTCAGGCAAGTGAACATCAGGCGAGGCAAAAGGAGCACGAAGCTTTTCAGAAAGAGCATGACAACGCTGCTCAGAGTGCTTCAGAATGGATGCAGCTTCAACAGGACTTGCTTAAGACGGTACAGAGTAAACTTGATGAAATTATCCGTACCTGGTTCGAAACACTGAAAACCACCACTCGAGGTTAATTGAACACACTCTAAGGTAGCCGGGTTAGGAATTCCCGGCTGCCGCATGCAGGAGGCATGAAATGACTATTCCACTCGACAGGGCCGGTGGTGCATCACCACCGTCGTTCCTGGAGAGTAACCAGAACATCGCAGGCAACCAGGGTGCAAAAGGTAAGGTTGCTGGACAGGCTGTTCAGGTCAAGTCTGATTCTACTTCTGCACTGCTCGACAGCGCAGAAGAACTGTCAATGGTTGCTGACCGTTTCAAGCAGACCAAACTCAAAGACAGAAAGCTTTCCACAGGCTCAGAACTTAGCGATAAGCTTCTCGAGCGCATCAAAAAAATACAGGCTATTCAGGAAACCCAGGCATTCAAGGACCTGGTTAATAATTTCGTTAATCAGCCCAATCTCAATCTGAATCAGGTGCTTAAGCAGGCTCAGGAATTTTCTGATGATGTGCTTGAGCAGTTTGCTGCGCTTGATTTTGCGGCTGAATATTTCGAAGAGCTGGGTGATGAGGAGAAAGCTAATCAGATTCGAACAGCCCAACAAAGAATCAGGGAAAAGAATCTAACACTGATTCAGGCCGGTCTGAATATATCCGAATCTGCCGCCCAGATGATTGAAGAGATGGGCTTTGATGTTGATGTTCGAACCGTTCGTGAAAACTATGCCGGTCACCTCGATTCCATGGGAAAAATGGACCATGTTCGTGATGACGGCTCCTTGAAAAAAACTTACCGCTATCTGGTAGAAACTTATGGCGCTGAGAATCTGGAAAATGCGATTCAAGGGCAGCTTGATCTATTAGCAACAGATCTGAACAGCGTGACTCAATCCACCTCTCCAGTCAGATTAAAAGTTATTATTGATGATATGAAAGGATTGAAAATTCAGTCTGGTGTGCATGATGCCTGCTGTGAGGCAGAAGACAGAGTGGAAAGAACCTTTCCTGATGAAAACGTAGTGCGCTTTGTGCTGATGGAAGGAATGTTGGATCTTGTAGATCAACAGTGGGTGACAGAAACTGACTTTGATCAGCTGCCATTAAAGATGAATCTGGAAAGGCTTGAAGCCCAGATTTTTGCTCTGACCTCCATTGTTGATATTGTCCGATCCATTCCCGAAGAAGTTTTCACAAACGATGAAACCAAACTGAATATGCTCTCAGCTGCTACGGACAGCCTGGATAGCAAGATTGAAGATGAAGAATCAGAAATCATTGAAGAAGCAGCAATGGATGCAGAACTTGGTGAGGGCTTTATTGGTGAACTAACAGAATCTCTTGATCTACCGGCAGACAAAGTTGCTCCTACTCCATTTACTACGGTCAATAGCTCTGAGGAAACACAGCCTAAGCCTTCTACTACGGTTAACAGCTCTGAGGTAACACAGTCTGAGTCTCCCCAACCTCTAAAAGGGTCTGCAGATTATATTATCGAGAAGTTTATGGGTCGCTTGCCAGATGATACTTATGGTGACCTTTCCGATGCGTTTAATGACGTTAGGGCTCTGTCAGGTAACAAGCCTGAGCTTGAGAAGCTTTTATCTGAGATTCCAAAATTGAAGTCAATTGATCCAAGCCTATCTGAGTTTGCAGATAGAGCTGAAGAATTTATTAAACCTCTTCTTGCCCCTGTGGATGGTATTCCTGGAATGTCGGGTGATGACAGGCAGGGCGTGCAAGTTAAAGGAGGTTAGCATGAGGGATGCAAGGTATGGATTGGCGAGATGAAGTGATTTCTGATGTGGGAAAAGGCATTGGAGTCGAAAACCTTACCTTTGGTGAGTCTGGTGTGATCAGCATTGATTTTGAATCAGAAAGGACTTTATACCTTGAGAGACAGGAAGAGGGGGTATTGATCTATATGGTTCAGGGATTATCCAGATTTGATGCGTCTAAAAGTCTGATCCATGCGCTCAGAAAGTGCCATTACACTCAATCGCTTATGTTGCCATTGCAGGCAGGATTGAAGGGTGAAGAAGAACTGGTCTGGTTAATTTATCTGGATAATGAGCAGTTTGCCCAGCCAACGATTGAGAGTGCGATCGAAATTTTAATAAGACAATCTGAGCAGCTTTCCGCTGCTTAAGATTGCGAGGAGCCTGGCCGAGAATAGAGAGCCCGGCCTAAAGTCCAGGAAGAACGGGCAACAGCCTTGAGCGTTCTAGACAGTTCCACTTAATTTGATGAAATAGGTCAACTATTCGCACAAATTAAGTGAAAAACCTGCCTCGTTCTACTGAACTTTATGCTCGGGCGCTATTCTCGGTCAGGCTCCTGGGGATGCGGGCGGAGCCTGCTGATAACTTTGACCAACTCAAGAGGTCTGTTGTATGGCCGAAAATATTATCAACTCAGAAGGCCTGACAGAGAAAGCGCTTGAATCTGCTGAAACCTTTGCCACTCCTGAAAAAGTGGATGAAGGAGCGGCAGAAAAGTTCGGCAACTTGCTTTCAGGTGACGCTGAAGGACAGCAGGCTTTGGAAGCTGCTTCGGCGGTTGAACAGTCTGAAGGGGAAGCCCTGACACTGGGAGATAAAATTCTCAGAGGTATGCAGGGACTCAGAGAGCATGTTGAAGCAGGCAAGGAAAATGTGGTTTCCAACCTGCAGCCTGGTGAAACCATGACCATGCAGGACATGTTCAAAACCCAGATGGCCATGACCAACCTGATGGTCACCGAGGATTATATCGGGAAGATTGTCAGCAAGAGTACCCAGACATTCGATACTCTGCTGCGAAATCAGTAATTCCCGAAAGTATCCTGAAGCAGGTGCGCAACTGGCTGGTTATTTTGGATCCAGAAATACAGCCGGAGTTGCCCGCTCATGAGCAAGGGACCTGTGCACCGTACTCTGAAATACCTGGGCGTGATCTGCTTCAGCTTTTTGCTGGCAGGCTGCCAGGTAGAGCTTTATTCAGGCCTTTCTGAAAAGGAAGGTAATGACATGCTGGCTATTCTGCTGGATGGAGGCATACCGGCAGAAAAACTCCTCAACAAAGAGAAGATGGTAACCTTGATGGTGCCATCGGATGAAGTATCAAGAGCTATCAAGCTGCTTCGTGGATATGGTTATCCCAAGGAAAAGTATTCCTCAATTGGTGATATTTTCCCCAAAGACGGCTTGATTTCTTCGCCCACTGAAGAGAGGGCTCGCTATACCTACTCGATGTCTCAGGAGCTTTCTTCGACTCTATCAATGATCGATGGCGTGATAACAGCACGTGTTCATGTTGTGCTTCCTCAAGAGCAGGATTCTCTCAGTGATGTGAATTATCCATCCTCTGCTTCAGTGTTTATCAAGTATACCCCCGAGCTTGAGCTGGCCGGTTTTATTCCAAAAGTAAAAACGCTGGTTTCGAACAGTATTGAAGGATTGTCTCTGGATAAAATAACGGTTTCCCTGTTTCCTGCTACTCGAATCAACCAGGGGGGGAGTACCGCTCCAAAAATGGAGTCAGTGTTGTTTGTTAAGGTTAACCCTTCTTCTGCCGGTGCCCTCAGAGGGGTTGTTTATGGTCTTATCTTCTTGTTGATAATGGCGATGGCGGGTTGTGGTGGACTGTATTGGATGATGTTCATGAAGAAGAGCAAGAAAAAAGCCAGGAAAGCTGAATGAACGCTGAGCAACCACACCTTCAGGAAGGACATCAATTAGAACTGTTCCAGTCTGTTGCTGAGTTTAATCTCTATCTTGTGCGCTTTATCCATCATAGTTGGCTGAAAACCATTAAATTATCGCCTTTGGTGAAACAACTCAGGCAGGCAGGTAATGCTGATTACCATCTCTCTCACTTCCTGCTGAAAGAGTTTGATCTGGCCAATGATTACGATTATGACTTTGATGAAAAGCATAAGCGGATTGCATTGGCGGATGAAGAAGCCATTCTAAGGCTCTGTCTCTATCTGGGTATTATCCTGAATGAAAGTGTGATTCGAAATACCATAAAAAAGCAGGAAAGACTGTTGTTAGAGCAATTGCTTGGCGAAGAGGCTTTCCGTTTTGCTGTTAAGAAAGCCCAGTTTTTTAGCCGGATAGGCAGTGATTTAGGGCCGAGCTTTTTAATTGACTGGGATCATCTGGATAGTTTTAAAAATTACCTTATGCAATCGGGCTTACAGGTTCTCGGACGTGCATTTTCTGAAAGCTCGCCTGCCTTTATAAAAAGGTTGGAGCTGAAGCTGCCAGCTTCCTGCAGTAATCATATCCAGAAGGCCGATAAGTCAGCATTGGAAATCGATCAGTGTAAGACTCTGGTCGTTAAAACGCATAAAGAGGTGAATCGAAAATGGCGTCACCTGTTAGTCTGACTAGTGGACAATTGATCATTGATCCATCTGCCAAAGTGCTCAAGTCGAAAGACTATGCAAGCTATCTGGAGTCTGATGAAATCATCAAGAAGGCCAGGGAGCATGCCAGGGAGATTTTGGATCAGTCTCGTCAGGCGTATGAAAATGAAAAACAGCGGGGTTACGAAGATGGTATCGCTGAGAGTAAAGTGGACCAGGCTGAGCAAATGCTCAAAGTGGTCAGCCGAACCATAAATTACCTTTCTGAAGTAGAGAAAGCTCTGGCTGATATCCTGATGTCTGGCGTTAAAAAAATAATCGGGGAGTTTGACCAGGAGGAATTGGCGGTCAATCTGGTTAGAAATGCGTTGCAGCATGTCAGAAATGAAAAGCAGGTAACGATTCGAATCCCTCCCAGCCAATTCAAAATGGTCAAAGCCCGTTTGAATGAGATTTTGGCTGAGTATAAAGGCGTGGGATTCATTGATCTGGTTGCAGATCAACGCCTGTCTACGGGTGACTGCATCATGGAAAGTGATATTGGTGTTGTGGATGCCAGTGTTGATCTACAGATCAAGGCTTTACAGAAGCGCTTTGAGAGGATTAATTCCGAAGCAGTGAATAATATAACCAATGACGACTCCATGTTTGATGAGTCAAAGTAGTCTGAAACCGCTTTATAAAAATTACCTTCTATACTCAATTCTCCTCAGCCCCTATGTTATGGAATCTTTCGGTTCTCTCAAAAGGATTGTCTGTTCTTTTAAGTGTGTTTGATCAGGGCTGAAGCAGCACCAAACTATACAATCAGAAAGCTGAGGTCGTCATGGCAGAGCATAACCAATCCAGGTGTTTGGGGAGTGTTTTTATCCTGTCTGGAACAGCAGTTGGTGCCGGAATGCTGGCCCTGCCGCTAGTCTCAGCTCAGCTGGGTTTTTGGGTCATGTTAGGGCTGCTTGCCACCAATTTTCTGGTAGTGGTTCTGGCGGCGTTAATTACTCTTGAAGCTAATCTTCAAATTGATCCCGGATGCAGTCTTTATTCAATGGCTGCAAGAGTGCTTGGCAGGTGGGGAAAAGTACTGGCGGTCATATCTCCCTTGTTGCTGTTTTATTCCCTTATGGCAGCTTATCTGGCGGGTGGAGGATCTCTGGTTTACCAGTATCTTGGTGACTCAGTGGCTTTTGGTCCTCAGTTCAGCGTGATAGTTTTTACTGTTTTTGCTGGGGCATTTGTCTATTTCAGCACCCGATCAGTAGACCTGCTCAGTCGGCTGTTGTTTACCCTCATGATGCTGGCTTTTATTGCGGCTCTTCTGACCCTGTTTCCAGAGGTGAGTCATCAGAATCTGACTTATGAATCGGTTCAGTGGTGGCCGGCAATAATCGCAATTCCTGTGATTTTTACCTCATTTGGTTTTCATGGCAGCATCCCCAGCATTATCTTATATCTGAAGTCAGATACACGCAGAGTCGGGGCTGTGTTTGTTTTGGGGGCACTTGTCCCATTACTGGTGTATATCTTCTGGCTTTATGTTGCGACCGGAGTACTTTCTCAGCAGTCTCTTATTCAGTTGACCGAAAGTGGAGAGTCCGCAGGTGGATTAGTCAGAGAGCTTACCAATGCCGTGGGTGGCAGCCAGTTAAAGCTATTTCTACATGTTTTCTCCGACCTGGCTTTGCTGACTTCTTTTTTGGGGGTGTCGTTGGGTCTGTTTGATTATTTGGCCAGTCTTTTGCAACGGGATAATAGCTGGTTGGGTCGTCTGCAAACGGCATCTGTCACTTTTATACCTCCTGTCATTTTTGCTTTGTGTTATCCGGAAGGATTTATTTTGGCTTTGGGCTACGCTTCCGTTGCTTTAGCAATTCTTGCCATTCTTTTGCCAGTGCTTATCGTGACAAAAATAAGAAAAGATAAAAAATACCCCACGGGTAGCTATAGAGCTCCGGGTGGTAAACCTGGTTTGATTTTGTGTTTTTTCTTTGGTTGTCTGGTTATTTTTGCTCAATTCATGATTTCTTTGGGCTTTTTTACTTAAGTAAAAAAAGCTCTAAGAACCTGCTTTCCCATGCCTGAGTAAGAGTGCGTAAAATACTCACAACTATGAGATATCACGTGATTGCTTCACATGTTCTGAGTGAGTACATTGAGCTCATTAACTTGTTAATGGGTTTGGCTGACCACTGTTCAGGCGTGAAGCAGGTTGAGTCTTGAATAAGACTATACTGGTTTTCATGCGAGTACTGGGAATCCTTCCTGATCTATACGAAACAGTATCCAGACATTACCCAACAGGTTTCCTTTCGAACAATTTCACTTAACCCTGTCCGGTTTTGCAGGCGGCTGCTGCCAGACTGAAATCCGGACCTTCAGTAGAGGTTGGCATAATGCAGGTCATTAAGGCCGATGTTGCAATCGTAGGTGCTGGTGGTACTGGCCTTCGTGCAGCTATAGCTGTTGCAGAAAAAGACCCCAACCTGAAAATCGCACTGCTTTCAAAAGTATACCCAATGCGTAGTCACACTGTGGCCGCAGAAGGTGGCTCAGCTGGTGTTATTCAGGATCATGACTCTTTTGAGAATCATTTCAAGGATACCGTTTCAGGTGGTGACTGGCTCTGTGATCAGGATGCCGTAGATTACTTTGTTCAGCATTCTACTGAAGAGATGATTCGTCTGGAGCACTGGGGCTGCCCATGGAGTCGTAAGCCAGACGGTGACGTCAATGTACGTCCATTTGGTGGTATGAAGATTGAGAGAACCTGGTTTGCAGCGGATAAATCCGGCTTTCACATGCTCCACACGCTTTATCAGACATCTGTCAAATATCCTTCCATTGAGCGCTTTGACGAGTACTTTGCAACAGACCTGATTGTAGAAGACGGTCGTGCACAGGGTGTCGTTGCCATCGAAGTTAAAACCGGTGAGCCAAAGGTATTCCTGGCTAAAACGGTTATCTTGGCAACAGGTGGTTCAGGTCGTGTATTCCGCTTCAATACGAACGGTGCCATTGTTACCGGTGATGGTCATGGTATGGCAATGCGAGCGGGTGCGCCTCTGCGTGACATGGAGTTTGTTCAATATCACCCAACCGGTCTGCCAGGTTCAGGTATTCTGATGACTGAAGGTTGTCGTGGTGAAGGTGGCATTCTGTTGAATAAGCATGGCTACCGTTACCTGCAGGATTATGGCCTGGGACCAGAAACGCCCATTGGCGAGCCAAAGAACAAATACATGGAGCTGGGTCCACGTGACAAGCTTTCCCAGGCTTTCTGGAATGAGCAGCGCAAGGGCAATACTATCGAGACGCCTCTGGGTGACGCAGTCTATCTGGACCTTCGTCATCTGGGTGAAAAGAAGCTCATGGAGCGTCTGCCTCTGATCTGTTCTTTGGCCAAAAACTACGTCGGTGTTGATCCTGTTCATCAACCCGTACCTGTTCGTCCGGCTGTTCACTACACAATGGGCGGTATACGAACAGACATTAACTGTGCTTCTGATATCCCAGGCCTTTATGCTGCTGGCGAGTGTGCCAGTGTAGGTATGCATGGTGCCAATCGTTTGGGCTCGAACTCTCTGGCGGAAACAGTGGTGTTTGGAGCGTTGGTTGGTGATAAGGCTGCTGAATATGCTCAACATGCAGTCATGTCTGATGAGAAGAAGCTGCTTGATCAGGCTCAGATGCATCTGGCCAGCATTGAAAAACTTCGTAATGCCAAAGGTACTGAAAAAGCCTCCCACATTCGCCATGAAATGGTGAAAACCATGGAGCGTTGCTTTGGTATTTATCGTATCGGCGAAGAGATGCAAGAAGGCGTGGACAAGATTGCTGAGTTGCGTGAGCGATTCCGCAATGTCCAGGTTGAAGACCAGAGCAAAGCTTTCAATACCGAGCTATTACAGGCGTTTGAGCTACAAAGCTCTTTGGCAGTTGCTGAAACTATGGCAGTGGGTGCACTGGAGCGTAAGGAATCTCGCGGAGCCCATCAGCGAATTGATGGTTATGAAAAGCGTGACGATGAAAACTTCCTGAAGCACTCTCTGGCTTATTATAACGGCGATGCCGCTCCCCGTATGGAATACCAGGACGTCAACATTACTCGTTATCAGCCAGAAGAACGCGTCTATGGCGCAGCGGCTGAGAAGAACGCCGCAGCGACTGATAATAAGTGACGGGAGGGCTGGAAATGACTGACAAGACAATCAACATCGAAATTCTGAGGTATAACCCGGAAAGCGATGACAAGCCCAGCTATGGAAAGTTTGAGGTTCCTTTTGTCGATGAGTGGTCCATGCTGGATGCTCTCGAATACATCAAGGACGAACTGGACTCTTCCCTGGCGTATCGCTGGTCCTGCCGTATGGCTGTCTGTGGCAGCTGCGGTATGGTCATCAACGGAACACCAAAACTGGGTTGTGAGACCTTCCTGAGGGATTACAAAGGCACTATCAAGGTAGAGCCGCTGGCAAACTTCCCGATTGAGCGTGATCTGGTGGTTGATGCTGACGATTTCATCAAAAAGCTGGAATCTGTTAAGCCTTACATCATCAACGCTATGGAAAAGCCGGTTGAAGAAGGTGTTACCAAGCAGACACCTAAAGAGTTGAGTTTGTACAAGCAGTTCTCCAGCTGCATCAACTGCATGCTCTGTTACTCAGCTTGTCCACAGATGGGTATTAACCCTCTGTTTACAGGTCCTGCTGTCATTGCTCTGGGTCACCGTTATAACCTGGATACCCGTGATGACGGTTACGATGAGCGTACTGAAGTCATCCAGGGTAAGAATGGCGTATGGTCCTGTACCTTTGTGGGCTACTGCTCTGAAGTATGCCCTAAAAATGTCGATCCGGCTGCTGCTATCAACCAGAACAAGTTACAGGGTGCTCAGKACTGGGCCTTGTCCTTCCTGATGCCGCGTAAAGGAGGTAAATGATGAGTCGTCGTCCTTATGTGCGCCCAATGAAGCGTACCTGGTATATGGATCATCCTTTTTACCGTGCCTACATGATCAGGGAAGCCACCTGTGTATTTGATGCTCTTTACTGCATCAACTTGTTCTTCGGCATTGTGCAGTTGACTCGCGGAGCAGAAGCCTGGCAAGGCTGGTTGTCTTTTCAAGCCAACCCGCTGATGATTCTGTTCACTGTGGTAACTCTGGGTATGACTCTGTTCCATGCCGTTACCTACTTTGATATGACGCCACGAGTCTTGCCACAGCAGATTCGCAAGATGGTGGCTGATAACGTGGTCAACAAACTGATGTATGCGGGACTGGCAGGTGTTTCTGTCATTATTCTCGCTGCTGCAGTGCTGGTTTAAGGGAGAAGGTCATGAGTCAGAAAAGACACATTGAACCACTGCTATGGAGCCTGTTCGGGGCGGGTGGTACAACAATCGCCTTCTTCTTCCCGGCTATGATTCTGGTGATCCTGGCGGTTTCTCTGGGAGTGATTCCTGCAGAAGCTCTTTCCTATGAAAGAATGTCAGGCTTTTTCCTGAATAATCTTTTTGGTCAGCTGATTCTGCTGGTGGCGTTGGTACCATCCTATTGGGCTTGTATCCACAGGATTTACCACGGTATGCATGATCTTGGCTTTCATCCGGGGGCAGGTCTGAAGGTTCTGTTTTACGGCGCTACTCTTGTTTTGAGTGCAGTGACTGTGGTCATGGTCTTGTTCTAAACGAGGCTTACGTATGAAAAAGCCGCAGGTGGTTAACTTGCGGCTTTTTTGTATGTGAAATGCTAACCATTGCTTAGCGCACTCATCTCAATGCGGATTTGTTGAAGCTGCTGCGCTAAAGCTTTTTGCTGGTTAGGCGTTAATTGACCATCCTGCAGCTTTACCCCCAGTTTGTTGGCCATTTGACTTAATGTGAAGAGACATTCTTCTTCCATTCGTTTGGCCAGTTCAGGAAGCAGTTCCTGTCCTAACTTGCTGTTACTAAGGTATTCGTCCGCTCTAACCCAGGCAATGACTCTGACCGGGCTTTCTGAGGTTCCCAGTTTGGTCATGTATTCACTGATCTGTTCAAACTGTTCTTCCAGTGAAACCTGAGGGTCCACCAGCTTGCTGACGATATCAACAGCTGTGAGCTTACCTGCGTAATCTGCTAACAGCTTTTTGGCTTCTGTGGACGACTCTTTTGGTAAGGTTGAAATAAGCTTGTCGAGTTGATTCAGATCTTTTATGAAGCGCTCCATTGATTTTTGTGCACCGACCAAATCACCCTCTTCAAAAAACTTCAGCATCATACCCAGATCAGCTGGCTCTAGCCTTCCTTCTGAGGGGGGGAGTTTGACACCACGAGAAAGAATTGATCTTTTTCGTGGGCCTGATTCAGGCTTATCTGTAGAAAGATACTTTTTGGGTTGTGCCGGGTCTGAAGGCGCGTTGCCTTCTTCAACAGACGGCTTGGTGGGTTCAAACTGAGTATGGGGGAGTTGTCCTGAGCCATCAATTTTTGACATTTTACCATTCCGTGGTTTACCAGCCTTTCAAGATCTTCTGACAGAACCTCTGCCATCAGGACTTGATTTGCAAGCAAGGCGGTATAATGAGTATCTTCTGAAAGAATAGCTCTTTTTAACATGGAAATGCAGTATTCATGAAAGATTGAATAGGGTATTTCCATATTCGCTCATGAACAGGCAGAACTTTGATGATTGATTCTTTACCCAAGGCAGAGCTTCATCTGCATATTGAAGGTACGCTAGAGCCTGAGCTGATGTTTTTGCTGGCAGAAAGAAACGGCATTGACCTGCTTTATAGCAGCGTGGAAGAGGTTCGGCAGGCTTATCAGTTTACGGATCTCCAGTCCTTTCTCGATATCTATTATGCCGGAGCTCAGGTTCTTCAGACCGAGCAAGATTTTTATGATCTCACCTGGGCTTATCTGGAGCGCTGTCAGCAGGACAATGTGGTCCATACAGAAATCTTTTTTGACCCTCAGACCCATACAGACAGGGGGATTCAATTCGGTACTGTTTTTGAAGGGATTGATGCGGCTCTACAGGATGGTAGAAAAAAACTGGGGATCAGCAGTCAGATCATTATGTGTTTTCTACGTCACCTCAGTGCAGAATCTGCTATGGCTACTTTTGAAATGTCAAAGCCATGGCATTCCAGAATGATCGGTGTGGGGCTGGATTCTTCAGAGCTGGGACATCCGCCGGAAAAGTTTACAGAAGTGTTTGAAAAGGCCCGACAGGCTGGACTTAAAACCGTTGCCCATGCCGGCGAAGAAGGGCCAGCTGATTATATCTGGGGAGCGCTAGAAGCGTTAAAAGTATCGAGGGTTGATCACGGTGTTCGGTGCCTGGAAGATGAAAAACTTGTCAATTATCTGGTTGAAGAGCAGATCCCTTTGACGGTTTGCCCTCTGTCCAATATCAAGCTCTGTGTTTTTGATAATATGGCTGACCACAATATCAAGACCATGCTGGATAAGGGGCTTTGTGTCACCGTCAATTCGGATGATCCTTCCTACTTTGGCGGCTATATTAATGCCAACTTCCACTCAATCCAGAAGGCTTTGAAACTGAGCCATCAAGATCTTTATAAGCTGATTCGCAACAGCTTTGTGGCCAGCTTTCTTGAGCCGGAGGTTTTGGCAAAGCATCTTTCTGAACTGGATAGTCAATATAAGGAGTTGAGCAATGCCTAAAACGGCTGTCATAACCGGGGCGAATAGAGGATTAGGTCTGGAGTATTGTCGTCAGTTTCTGGATAGAGGGTACAAGGTTTTTGCTTGCTGTCGGGCACCTGAATCCGCAGAAGACCTGCTTAAGTTGAAACAGGGTAACAGCGACAGACTCGAAACCATTCCACTGGATGTTTCAAACCCTGCCCAGAGAACCAATCTGAAATACACGCTCCAGGGGGAGCAGGTTGATCTTCTGATCAATAACGCTGGCATGTATGGTCACAGGCTTAACTTTGGTGAAGTTCAGTCAGAAGAGTGGCATAAAGTGATGGAAGTCAACACGATTGCTCCTCTCTTATTGGTTCAGGAACTGTCAGAGTCTTTGTCAGCAGGTGCAAAAATTGTACTGATGACCAGCAAGATGGGCAGCATTGCTGATAACACCAGTGGTGGTAGCTACATTTATCGCTCAACCAAAGCTGCTTTGAATGCAGTAGGAAAAAGTATGGCGATTGATCTGGCAGGCAGAGGCATCAGTGTGGCTATTTGTCATCCGGGTTGGGTTCAAACCGATATGGGTGGACCCAATGCCCTGATCTCAACAGAGACATCCATCAAAGGCTTGATTGATGTTATTGATCAACTAAAGGTGGAAAACTCGGGTCAGTTCTTTAACTATGATGGCTCCATCATTCCCTGGTAGTCACAACGAAAAGAGCCTTGTTCGATTTTGGATGAGGCTACTCTTTTTCCTTAAAACTCAATATTTGCCTTAGGGTCTGTATTCACGCAGGAGGTATCTTAACCGACTAAACTTTTCAGAAATGAAATCATCTATGTCACTTTCTGAGGCCCGTTTTCATGCCTACTCCTTTTGCTTCGTCTGCTGATCTTTCTTCCAAAACCATAACGTTTGAGGCTATTGCAGAAGGTGTTTATGCCTTTACTGCAGAAGGTGATCCTAATACAGGGGTAGTGGTTGGGGAAAACAGTGTTCTGGTTTTTGATGCGCAGGCGACGCCAGGGCTGGCTGAAAATGTATTGTCAGCTATCAGGGATGTGACTTCTCTTCCTGTGCATTATGTTGTGCTCAGTCATTACCATGCTGTGCGGACTTTAGGGGCTTCTGCTTTTTCAAAAGCCAGAGTGGTAGCCAGTAAAGCTACAGATCAGCTAATTATGGAGAGAGGGGCGCAAGACATGGAGTCCGAGTTACGTCGGTTTCCAAGACTGTTTGAAGGTGCGGAGCGTATAACGGGACTTACCCATCCGGGCATTTTGTTTGATGAATCTCTGACACTGGATTTGGGCAACAAAAGAGTGGAAATCATTCATCCTGGAGCAGGGCATACAGGGGGAGATACAGTTCTCTGGATTCCCGAAGAGAAAGTACTTTTTTCCGGGGATCTGGTAGAGAATGGAGCGACCCCTTATTGTGGTGATGCTTATCTTCATCTCTGGCCTGATACGCTTTCACAGCTGGCTGAGCTGGGGCCAGAGAAATTGGTTCCAGGCAGGGGAAGTGTTTTGAAGAATAGTGATGCCGCCCAACAGGCAATTGAGTCAACTCGCAGATTTGTTTCCAGATTGCTTTGCTATTCATCTGAAGCTGTTGATCAGAAAAAGGGACTGTCTGCGGTTTATCGATATGTTCGAAAAAAAATGGATCAGGATTATGGCAATTGGGTGATTTATGAACATTGCATGCCATTTAATGTCAGCAGGGCATTTGATGAGGCATCAGAGGTTAATCATCCGGAAGTCTGGACCAGTGAACGGGATCAAAAAATGTGGCAGCTTCTGGAGGGGCAGGAGCCAGGAAAATAATCCTGGCTCCTGAAATACTGCATATGGGTGAAAAGGTTGGTTTCAGCTGATAACCCATTAATAGGTTCGGGTACTCCAGTCACCTTTATCCAGCACCGGGCCCATATCCCAGCCATTGGGGGCACCTTTCTGGTCTTCCAGTGTGATAACAATCTTGGCTTTGGAGAGCTTTTCTTCCCAGCCTTTGGGAATCGTCATCTCTTTGGTTCCGGATTCAGGCAGCATACCCAGGGAAACAGGTTCAACACCATCCACTACCAGCCATAGTTCACAGGCTTTACCAACAGGTACGGAATCAGGTTGTACTGTTTCCATGACCAGCTTCTTGCTGTTCAAGGAGGCATTGAGAATCCAGCCTGGGCTTCTCTCTTGATTGTTGACAACGTATACATATTCCATATTGTCAGGGTTGACTGACTGGAAATTGGCAAACAGCACCATCAAAGCCAAGGCTACAGAAGCAAAAGCCGATCCCTGCCAGAATCTCAGACTGCTCCAGAAGGATTCTTTCTGGCTTCCAGTCATGTTTTCAATGTTTTTCCAAACATGTTTGGGGGGGTCAACAGGGGGCAGGGAACTGTTCAGGACATCAAGATGCTCCCGCCATTCTTCAACCTCCCGCTGGGCTTCGTGGCTGACCGCCATCAGAGCTTCAAATTGAGCTTTCTCTTCTGGCGTCAGCAAGCCGAGCACATAGTCTGCTGCAGCCTGATTTCTTTCATCAGGGTTGCCTAGATCTAAGCGGTCATGCATTCCTTCAACCTCATCAGTCCACGTCTTATCCACGTTTTCACTGTTCCAATGGGAACTTCCAGCTGATCTGAAAGACTCTGATGAGTCTGACCATCAAAATAACTGAGTTCCAGACAGCGTCTCTGGTTATCGTTCAATGTTTTCAGACAACGATGGACTTCCTGACTATTCTGTCTATCAGCCACCATTTGCTCCTGGCTGGAACTCTGATCCTCTTGCAGGTCCAGAGTTTCCGTTTCCATTTGAGGCTCTCTGTTGAGTTTCCTTAAATGGTCCAACGCCTGGTTTCTGGCTATGGTGTTCATCCAGGTCATAGGTGCAGCTTTGCTGCTGTTATAGCTGGATGAAGCCTGCCAGATTTTGATATAGGCCTGCTGCAGACAATCTTCAGCAAGCTCCCTGTCTTTTAATATACGCAGGATCACAGCAAATAGTTTCGCTGACGTCAGCTGATAAAGATGCTTTAAGGCTTTTTGCTCCCCCTGGGCACACTTGGCCAAGTCTTCAGCAAGGCTTTGGGGAGACGGTGTAGATATGGCCGTTAGACTCATTCCGATTGTTCTGCTTATGGGTTCAAGAAGCGTACTCTACCGGATAAATCGCTGCCATCAAACCTCCAAAAATGACTACTTTTACCGATATGCAGTCATATATGGACGCTAAGAGCCCAATATGGGCAGTGAGTATATGCAACAGATAATCCATGACTTTGTACTTCTATTTGCTGTGATAGATCCAATAGGCACTCTGCTGCTGTTTCTGTCTATTACTGGAGGTTATTCTGCCAGAGACAGGAACCATATAGCCCTGAGAGCCAGCTTGTACAGTGGAGCCATTTTGTTGATCTTTATTGTTGTAGGACAGTTCCTGATGTCGGCTATGGGCATCCGGCTTGTTTCCTTTCAGATTGCCGGTGGCATTATTCTGTTTCTTTTTGGCCTGAAAATGATTTTTGGAGAAGATGTCTCTCATTCTCATGATCGGGCTGAGCCCGGGCATGATATCGCTGTCTTTCCTTTGGCAATCCCCTCAATGGCGAGTCCAGGTGCGCTCACGGCAGTGGTCGTTCTTACAGATAATCGTCGCTATGGAATAGAAGATCAGGTGTTGACCACTATTGTATTACTCAGTGTGCTTTTGATTACTTACTTGCTGCTCCTGGCAGCAAACACCATACATAAATGGTTGGGAGACAGTGGCTCTGCCATATTGATTCGAGTTATGGGGATGGTTTTAGGAGCATTGGCTGTGGAAATAGTACTTCAGGGCTTATCTGGGCTGAGTACTGCGCCGGTCACCCATTTATAGGTTTTTAATCGCTTCAGAAACACCGTCATAGCATTCCCTTATGTCTAAGAGAAGCGGTTTGAACTTACCAGTGTCAGATCGCTTTCCTGCTTCTTCAAGCTCTTCTGTCAATGCTGTCAGACGGCTGGCTCCAACGATTAATGAAGAGCCTTTGATTCGATGAGCAAGGCTGGCAATTTCACTGCCCTCTTGATTTTTAACAGCTCTGTCCAGTGAGCTGAGATCTTCTTCTGTGGTATTAAGGAATTCATCCAGCAGAGTTTTCATCAAAGGGGCATCACCTTCGGTCAATTGTTGTAAATTACCCAGGTCAATCAATGGATACCTCCTTTGTATCTGAATAAAACAGCCAAGAGCTGGAAGTGCAGCTCACCCCGAATCATAAAAATGGAAACAGAGCTCTTGTTACTTACAATTCCTTAATAGAAGGCAAGCTTCATTAAAGGCTCTTCTGGAAATATGTCGTCGACCGTCACTAAAACTTCAGGAATTTGTCCATGACTGCGTGCAGAGCTTTATCGAAGAACTGCGTGTCTTCAATCACTTTGATCCGTTCATGGTCTATGCCTGACTTGAGTTCATACCCCGACATTTCAGCGACTTTCATGCCAGAGCTGTTCACAAATATGTAGCGATTACTAACAGTGTTGATGGAGGAAAGCTTGCAGCGGAAGTGCTGATCCTGTTTGCCGATGAATTCGACCCATTGACCTACATTCAGTTGAACTTCGGTATGTATATGGGGTACGGAACTGGCCAGAGTTGATTCTTCATCATCATCTTCAATGGCTTCAGCGGTTTGAATTTCGTTAATCAGTTGCTCTTGTTCCTGACGTTGACTCTGAAGGACGATTTCCTCCATATCAGGCTCTCTTTGCTCTTCATCCTCATCGATGTCTTCAGGTGAAACAGTTATTGTTTCTGTCTCTCTAGGGAACTCAATAGGCATTGAAATCAGAGTGTTCAATGAATGCATCCATTCCACAACAACGAATGGGTCATGGCCAATCTCATTCAGGTAGTCAAGGAGCATATTCTTTAAAGCGAGCCAGTCTTCTGCAGGGATCGAATCGCGATTTTCTGCCTGCAGGTTCCATAACATGAGGTCAAGAGTGTTTATGGCATCGAACCACCGGATCTCATCTGCTTCAAAAGAGCTTTCTATGTGCTCCAACACGCTAGGCCATGCCTGATAGATCAACTGCTCGAGAGGTTCTGGTACAGAATATTGATAGGCGGAGACAATCTCTCTGACTATGTCCTCGAATTCGTTTTCAATTGTCTGTGAGTCTTCTGTTGCTTCAGCAATATCTTCTTCATAGAAGACAGGGGATTCCTGAGTTTCAGCTTCTGCGGTATTTCGTTTGAGTGCTGTTTCTTCTTTAATGTGGAGCAGTGACTGGTTGAATGTTTCTAGACAAGTGGAAAAAATATCCGGGTTTTGTGTGAAATGCTTGATGATGTATTTGACGGTTTCTTCAATTAACTCAATAACAGGCTGCTCTGTTTCAGGTTCTAGTGTCGTATGCATTCCGGCAGACGTCATATCATTGAGTAATTCCCTGGCTGCGTGATGACGATTGGTCAGAAATTCTTCTTCTAATAATGCGAGTTTCAACACAGGGATTTGCAGTAAACCGATCAGCTTTTTAACTTCATCCGGAAGTTCATGGTCATCCAGAATAAACTCGAACAACATTCCAACCATGTTGATGAGGTCTGTATGTCTTGGTGAAAGTTTTTGCTTTACCCCTTTATCTTTGAAAGCGCTTTTGATCGACTCTGACAGGCTGAAAAGTGATGCATGCTGACCTGTAAGCTCTTCCTGAATACTAGTCAGTGTGCTGGCGAGTTCAACACTGGCAAAGATTTTGGTGTCACTGTTGATGGCAGTGCCGGAAGTTGTTGACGTGCTATGCAATAATCCTTCAACTCTTGAGACTACTTTGTTGGCAATTGCATCCATTAGAGCGTCGTCCCATCCCTGATTATTCCCTTCAGTTTCTATTGCAGAGAAGTTAGGAGAAACGCCTGAGGTTTCAAGAACATCTTTATGATTACTGCCAGGCAAGCTTTCAATATGCTTTGATTCAGAAAAAGGTTTGTCATCAGGAATGTCGTCTATTTTGGTATTGGGTTTGCTAATTTTAAGTCCTAAGATATCAAGGTGGTCGTCTGCCTGAGCCCAGAGCTCCATCACTGCAGGCTTAATCTTTAAGGCAAATTGCAATAGAAGTTCCTGTGTTAAATCTGTGTCCAGCTGTGTCGGGATAAGGGCAAACGCAAAGCTTTCACATATTTTCTGGGCACCCATTGGGTTTCTTTCAGGCTCAATGTTCAATAACTCGGAAAGTCTGCTCTGGATGTTGTTAAATCTCTGCAGGTTGTCATTCATACTCAGTTGGTTGGCAGCATGTTGCCAGGCAAGCTTTTTCTCAAGGTCACCATTATCTATCAAGGCAAGCTCATTCAATGTGAGAGAGGTGTGAGAGGATTGTTCTTCTTCAAGGTGCTGGAAGTTTGTCAGAGACTCTTGCTCGAAACGTCGAGAAATTTCTTTCCTGTATCGTTCAAGGCTCTGCTTTTTTTCCATGAAGTGCATGATTTGTGAGTTGTTTTGACCTGATTCAGAAAGCTCTACAACGTATTGAATGAGTTCAGAGAGGATTGTATCGACTTGAGGAAGGATCAATTGCTGAAAAAAATTGATCAAAGCGGTGTTGATTTCACCTACTTGTGAGAGCTTCGCAGAACTTGGTAACGGTACAACATTGCTCGACGTTCCTGTCATAAACCTTACTGCTCCCTGTATGACAATTAGATCTGAGTCTTCCCTCTTTCTGTTGAAATGACCCATGTATGTCTGTTACGTCAGTCAGATAAACTGATTGCGATGACAATACACGTAAGTCATTTAACTAATTGTAATTTATTTAAAGCAGTAGATTTATAATCAAAAGAAATAAAAAGAGCTAAAAGGATTAAAGTTTGTCAAACCAATGATGACAAATAGGGTTTTTAACCCTGTTTCAGCTCTTTAGATATCTCCCTTGCTTTTTCCATGGCTTTGTTGAAACCGTTCTTGAAGAGGTTTTCCCGGATCTGTCTCTGAAGCTCTTCAGGACTGATCATACCTTCTTCTACTTCACCGGATTCTGATTCCTGCATCTCGGATTGCTTTTTGAGGTCAGCAAAGCGTTCAGCCTCTGCTGCATCGATCTGTTGTACAGGCTGGGTAGGATCCACCTGGCCTCGATTGGAAGGCTGTATGGGTTCCGCGTCCTGATTAGTGATCATTGTTCTCTCCCTGAGTTGATCATTGTTGTTGTGAGGCAAGAGCCTGTCGGAATTTAGGCCGAAATTGTCTTAAGTCCGACGGGCTCCTGTGTCTATTCTTAAGTTATATCGCCCACAAACATACTTCAGTGTAGATAACCGGGCATTGCGAACGAAAGGGAAGTTGTTCTATAGATCATGGATTGTTATTTCCAATCTGTGTAAGAACAGGGGGTTCATACCATAAAGCCCTCCATAGCTTCGCCGACAACTGCAATAGTTATGTTTGGAGAATGTTATGAGTGGCCAGCATTTCACATTGACCATCAGTCAGAGCACAACCGATTCCGGAGACTTTGCCATCCATATGAAGGAAGAGGGCAAGCCCGAACAGCTTCTGGTTCATCTTCGCTTTATGCACCTTCCCATGCTTGATGAAAAATACCTGGATGATGTGGTCGGAGTACTGGCCCGCAAGTTGGCCAAGCGTGTCATTGAGTGGCGCGTAGCGCCAGATTTAAATCCTGAAACCATGCCTGATGCCCAGGACGAAGCCAGAGCGGTCGTTGATGCTGTTCTGGATAAAATGAAGAAAGGGCAGTAACAGTCCTGATATCCCTTAGTTCACTTCTTAAATACAATGCATTAAGGCTTTTTCTGATTCGATTTGAATCGGTTGCCTTTATGTGTCCAGCTTCTCCATCCAGGAAAAGGTGTACGACTTTTCTGATTCATCTGAGTGCTTCATTTCATGGATATGACCCGTTATGTCAATACATTTGGTCGCTATTTGCGAGCAAAGTATGGAGAGAAGGTTCATAAAGTTTCTGTCAATGCTGCCTTTACCTGTCCCAATAGAGATGGCAGTAAAGGCGTTGGTGGCTGTACGTTCTGTAATAATGACTCTTTCAGTCCATCTACAACCAAGGCGGGATCTATTACAGGACAGATAGAGGAAGCGAAAAAAAGAGTTTCACAGCGGACAGGTGCCAAAAAGTTTATTGCTTACTTTCAGTCATATAGCAACACCTATGGCGATCTGAAAGATCTCAGACAGTATTATGATGAGGCGCTTTGTGATCCGGATGTTATTGGGCTGGCTGTGGGAACTCGTCCGGATTGTGTCCCAGACCCGGTGTTGGAATTGTTGTCCAGCTACCAGTCGAAAGGTTATGAAGTCTGGTTGGAACTGGGGCTGCAATCGAGCTTTGATGACTCTTTAATTGCGATTAATCGTGGGCATGGCTTCACAGAGTATAAAGACGCGGTTGAGCGTGCAAGAACATTTGGTCTGAAGCTTTGTACTCATTTGATCATGGGGCTGCCAGGAGAAAAGCCATCTGACACTCTAACGACATTTAATCGAGTTATTGAGCTTGGAATTGATGCAATCAAGATTCACCCACTCCATTTTGTAAAGGGAACTCAGTTGGCCCGGCAGTGGAAAAGGGGAGAGGTTCCTGAATTGACCCTGGAGCAGTATACGGACGTGTTATCTGAAATATTAGTTCGTGCGCCAGAAGATCTGCTTTTTCACCGGTTAACAGGGCCAGGAGACCATCAGTATCTGATGGGACCTGAATGGGTAAAACATAAATGGGATGTTCTGGGTGATCTATACAATAAACTGGAAGCCCGGACAGCAGGTGCATCAACCTGACGAGAGAGCTTCAGCCAGAGGGTATCTTGCCGATTGAATATCTGATGAATTGATCATGTCAGGCAATGGATATGCGCTTTGATCTCGGCAATGGATATTGTGTAAGAAGCTTTTTGTATGGTGATGCACCATCGCTTTCACGTCATGGCAACAATTGGAATGTAGCCAAGAATCTCAGGGATAGTTTTCCTCATCCTTATACCATCGAGCACGCCAGAGCGTGGATTCAACATGTGAAAGAAAACGAAGCAGACACTCGTTTTGTGATCGACCACGAAGGTGAAGCCATAGGCGAGATTGGTTTTGTTATTCAGCTGGATGTCCACCGTTTTACCGCTGAGATAGGTTACTGGCTGTCTGAGTCCCATTGGGGTAGAGGTGTGATGACCCATGCTCTAAACAGGGTTACTCAATATGCTATGGATGAGCTGGGTCTGGTTCGAATTTATGCCGATGTTGTGGAGCATAATCAGGGATCTGGAAAAGTCCTTGAGAAATGTGGTTTCCAGCTTGAAGGTGTATTCAGAAAGCATATCTACAAAGGTGAGGAGTACTTTGATCAATACGTCTATGGTCTTGTCCGCTCCGATGCTCAATAGCTGAACGTTATTGAGCAGTCTTCATTAGCCAATCATTCAATATTTTCTCAGAACGATCAAAAAGCCGCTCTCAGGGCTTTTCCCTGTTAGGCGTTTATAGGGATATACGACCGAGAGGCTGTACCGTAATCTCTTCTGTCAGCTCCTGGTGAGAAAGAACGGCAAGGTCATACACTTCCAGCTCAAGAAGCTTTCTGACGTATCGGCGAATGTCCATGGAGGTGATCAGGACAGGTTTGTGTTCCAGGTGACCAATTTTGCCGACAGTGTTTTTAACGTTCTCAACAAAGCGTGCAGACTGGGATGGGTCCAGAGCCAGGTAGCTGCCTGCAGAAGTCTGTCTGATCCCACCTCGGATGGTATCTTCAACGTCCTGGTCCAGGAGATAAACTGGCAGCATGTTCTTGCCATTAGAATACTTATAACTGACATAGCGCTTCAAAGAGGAGCGGACATATTCCGTTAATTGAACTACTTCCTTCTCCTTATGACCCCAGACGACAAGAGCCTGAAGGATCGATCTTAGGTTTCTGATAGAGATATCTTCGGAAACCAGTCGCTGGAAGATCTCTGTAATCTTGTTAACGGGAAGAAGTCGTTGAACTTCCTTGATCAACTCACCAAAAGAAGACTCCATTTTTTCCAGAAGATAACGGGTTTCCTGAATACCAATGAATTCTTCAGCGTATTTCTTCAGTACATGAGCCAGATGGAATGTCAGAATCTTGGGTGCATCCATGTAATTAACATTGTTCTTTTCCAGTTTTTCCTTTTGGCTATCTTCCGCCCACAAAGTATCAAGACTGGGTAGAAAATCATCTTCCTGTTCGTATGGGATTTTCAGCATTTCCAGATGGTCAACGGTTTCACGAACGAAAACAAAACCAGGTCGGAAGTGGCCATTTGCGACGGGCACTTCCTGCAACATGATGGAGTAAGTGTTGTCCATCATAGAGTCATTAAATCGAAGGTGGATACCCGGGAAGGGGACACCCAGATCCATGTACAAAGCCTTTCTGACTTTCAGGAGCTCATCGTTCAACATCTGGGTATTCAGGGTCTCCTGAATGGATGTAGGAACGTCAATAATAAGGGGTAAAGTCTGGGTGAATTCTTCCTGCTGGTCTAGCCTGGATCTTGCTTCTCCAGGTGTTTCAGTAGCTGCTGCCATTGCAGGAATTCCACCCTCGGCTTCCTGTGCCATCTCACGGGTAGTCTTCCTCATGAGGTAGTAGCCGCCGCCACCAATCATCAAAGCCAGCATTAGGAAAATGAACGTTGGGAAGCCGGGGATCAAAGCAAAGCCGAGCAGTAAAATACCACCTACCAGCAGGGCTTTGGGTTTATCCAGCAACTGACCACCGATTTCGTTACCCAGGTCTTTGGAGTCTTCGTTGGATACCCGGGTAACGATAATACCTGAGGTAATGGATATGAGCAGAGCAGGTATCTGGGAGATTAGGCCGTCGCCCACTGTCAGGATGGCATAAAGCTGTAGAGCTTCACCTGCTGTCATATCTCCCATGGTGGTACCAATGGCAACACCAGCAGTTATGTTCACAAAAATAATGATCAGGCCTGCAATGGCATCACCTTTTACGAACTTCATGGCACCGTCCATGGAGCCGTACATCTGACTTTCTTTCTGGACCAGCTCACGGCGCTTCTGAGCTTCCTCCATTTCAATGGAGCCAGCACGAAGGTCAGCATCAATACTCATCTGCTTACCTGGCATACCGTCGAGAGAGAAGCGGGCACTCACCTCAGCAACCCTTTCAGAACCTTTGGTGATTACAAGGAACTGTACAATGGTGATGATCAGGAAGATTACGATACCGACGATCAGGTTACCGCCTACAACGAAATTACCAAAGGTATATACGATCTCGCCTGCGTCAGCTTGAAGGAGTATCAAGCGGGTTGTTGTAATTGAAAGAGCCAGTCTGAAGAGAGTAGTGACCAGCAGTACTGCTGGAAATGAAGAAAACTCAAGGGGTGATAGCAGGTAAATAGACGTCATCATCAAAATGAATGACAGGCCCATATTCAGTGCAATGAGAAAATCCACCAGAACGGTGGGCATGGGCAAGATAATAAGGCTAACGATCATTACCAGCATCGCTGCCAGTAATAGATCGTTTCTTTGGCCCAGTTTATTCATACCTGCGAGGACAGGGTTCATGTTTCACGACCAGCCTGTTTGCAGGAGAGAGCAGTCTGGTCAAGTAAGAGATTCTATTTTACAGCGGCTTTCTTTCTCTTTTTGAGCAGAGCTCGCCCCTTGATCCATTTAATGGCCCGGGTATCCATTCCAGGCTTCGCGTACTGCAGAAAAGTATCGGCGGCCTTGATGGAATCTTCAGGTCGGTCAATCTGCAGATAGGCATAGCTGAGCATGCGATAGACATCGGGGTTTTTTGGCTCAAATCGTTTAACCGCTTCCAGCAATGCAATGGACTTGCGAGGTTGAAGGTATTCCATGTAGTAAGAGGCCTGGCCTAACAACCATTGTCGTAATGGTTTGTTCATGGTGTCTGCTCCCTGTTCTTTTAGCCTGCAACCAGAACATTGCGGGTCATGGTCAGGTATTCCTGTAATTCTTTTGATTCTTTTAAAACAGCAAGGGCGGCTTTGGCTTCAGGCCATTCATCTGCATGTTTGCTAAGCAGACTCAGCGCCATATCGGTCATCATGTTGTGTTCATCAGGTGAAAGAGAGGGTGTTTTTTCAGATAAGCTGAGTGCGTACTTTCTTTCCCTGTTCTGAAAGGTTCTACCCATTTCCAGCGCTTTCCAGAAATGGGCAGAAATACTGTCTCCGGAAGGTTTGAAGGAAGACTTGTCTTTGGGGAAGTCCTTATCAATAAAGTCGGTATTCACAAATGAAATACCCGACAAACCGTTTTTAAAAGACACGTCCATGATGCTGAGCCTCAATTAAAAGGAAACTCTATTAGCATCGGCTGGGTGACAATAAACCGAAGTTAAGCCCTGAAAAGTGTGTAAATGATTAGAATTGAAGGGTAATCTTGGATACACTGGATTTATTCCGTTGTATATTTATTTTTGCTATTAAAAATAAAAAATTAATTAGGAAAAGTTTATTTAGCCGTTAACACCTTTAATTTCAGGTTGTTTTGGAGGTTGTCTGCTTTAGGGCAGTCTCCCAGAAGATGGGCATGGAGGCACTCTTCGGATGGGCTTAAAGACTCTCGGAACCTGGCTGATCATTTCGCCTGTTCAGGCACTATTTATCTTATTTCTTGCTTCGGGTTTATCTGTGCCTTATTCAGAGGCAACCGTCTGGTCATCTGTTTCGAAACCAGACAATGCCCGAAGGCATATTGTTCGTCCTGGAGAATCGCTTTCAATCATTGCTCAAAATTATGGTTTTGAACTGCAGGAATTGGCGGATTTTAATAACATCACGAACCCTGCAAAGTTGCTCGTAGGACAAACTATTTACCTTCCTGACAGCTCTGCTGACACCTCCACAAATGATCCCTCTGTTTCCAGAGTTGCCGCTGAGCAGCCCGCACAGGTACTGGATGCAACTGCTTTTCCTCCAACCCGTTCCAAACCGGATGAAGAAGAATACTTCAAGCTGCAGCAGTGGATGGGCAGTCAGAAGCAGACAACGGGTGTCGATAGCGTAGATTACAACTACGTAAGGAAAGCGCCAAAAACTGAAAATACCGCTGGGTTTGATATTCCTCTTGAGCAGGAAGGTTCGTCTGAGAAAAAAATGACGAAAGCTTCAAACCCCGATCAACAGATGCGCGATGAAACAGGTAGACAACCTCTTTATGAAGAAGAGGAAGAGGAGGTTAAGGATTCTGACTCACCTGCGTTGGCTGTTTTTGGGGATCGTCCCTACGCCTATTATGGAAGTGGCGAAGATCTGGTTGAAGCCATTCAGAACTTTGCTGCCAGTTATTATGTGCCTGTTGTTATTGCAGAAGATGTCATTGGGGAAGTGAATGGCAAGATTGGTCCATTGACTCCGGTCGACTTTCTGGATCATATGGCCAATATCTATGGGTTTATCTGGTACTTTGATGGTCACTCACTCTATATCTACAGTGGCAGTTCGGCCCAGCAGAAAATCATTAGTCTGGAATACATGACCACTAAAGGGTTCAAGAAAACTCTGAAAAAAGTGGGTATCTGGGATGGTCGTTTTTTCTGGAAAGAGCAGTCTAAGGATGGGTTGGTTTATGTCTCCGGTCCACCAAGATATATTGAAATGGTCAACCAAACAGCTGAACTACTCGATAAAAAAGAAGGTGAACGACAAAAAAGCAAACTCACCGTGCGTATGTTCAGACTGAAGTATGCCTGGGCCACGGATAAGAGTTTTAATTTCAGAGGGCAGCAGATTGTTGTTCCCGGAGTAGCCACCTTGTTGAACAGTATTATTAGTGGTGGCGGTGTTGCCAGTGTTGAGCGCAAGCCGGTTGAAACATTGAAAATCCAACCTGCCAAAGGGGTTGTTCGTCAGGGTGTGAGGAAGAACCAGCAGGCTCAGCAACCCGAACAGGCCCTGAATTCAGGGGCTAAGGTTGAAGGCGCTTACATCAGTGCAGACCCTAGGCTGAATTCCATTATTGTCCATGACCTTGAATCCAAGATGGCAATGTACGAAGGACTGATTGAGTCTCTGGACAAACCTTCTTCACAGGTTGAAGTCAGTGTTTCTATTATTGATGTGAATACCGCTGACATAGAAGCTTTGGGTGTTGACTGGAACAATACCCGGGGGACCAGTTCTGAAATAAAATTTGATCCAGGCTCTTCAACCTATAAAGACAGCTTTTCTTCGTTTACAACAGTACTGGGTATGAACATTGGCAGTTTTAATGCTCGACTGAGTTTATTAGAAGACGAAGGGAGAGCCAAGGTAGTGTCCAAACCTTCCATTCTGACTCTGGACAATCTGGAAGCTGTTTTTGATAACAGCAGTACATTTTATGTTCAGGTGGCCAGTCAGGAAGATGCGGAACTGTTTCCTGTAACGTCAGGTACGGTTGTTCAGGTTACTCCGCGCATTGTGAAAGAAGAAATTGGTCGTCGCATTCATATGAGTGTGAATATTCAGGATGGAGGCGATTCCAATGACCAGAATCTCACTCTGCCCAGGGTCAGTAATAGTTCGATTAGTACACAAGCGATCGTAAACGAAAATGAAAGCTTACTGATCGGAGGCTTCTACAAGGAAAGCCAGGACCAGAAGACGACCAAAGTGCCTGTACTGGGAGACATTCCTGTCCTGGGTCGACTCTTTCGGGCCGACAGTAAACAAAGCACCAGCCAGATGCGCCTGTTCCTCATAACGCCTCGTATCCTCAGTGCGGGAGCCTGATAGGTTCCCCTCCGTCCTGATAGCGTCATAATTCTGTTATAAGCCACCTATAGATTCGTATTTATTCGCATTGGTAAACATATTGCTTTTTTTTGTACTATAAATTTCGATATAGTTTAAAAATATTCGTAAATTTTCGTTTTTGGGTATGGCTGAATGAAGCAGACGCAAACAGAGGCTCTTTTTGACATCTACGTTATCGGTGGCGGCATCAATGGTGTTGGTATTGCCGTAGATGCTGCTGGCAGGGGCCTCAAAGTGGGTCTGTGTGAAAAGTCTGATCTGGCGGGTGCTACTTCTTCAGCTAGCAGTAAACTGATTCATGGCGGTCTCAGATACCTTGAACATTATGAGTTTCGCTTGGTGAAGGAAGCTTTGGCTGAGCGTGAAGTTTTGTTAAAGATGGCTCCTCATATCGCATCGCCCATGCGCTTCTGCCTTCCTCACAGACCTCATCTGAGACCCGCCTGGATGATCAGGGCTGGGTTATTCCTTTATGACAACCTGAGCTCCAGAGTTTCTCTACAAGGTTCAAAATCTCAAAAGTTTGGCCAAAACTCCGCATTGAAGAAAGACTTCAAAAAAGGCTTTGAATACTCTGATGCCTGGGTCGATGATGCTCGATTGGTGGTTTTAAACGCCATGGAGCTGAAAAGGCGAGGTGGGGAAGTTCGCACCAGAACTCAGGCTGTCCATGCTGAGCGCAATAATGGCGTTTGGGACATTACATTAAGAGACGAAGTGACCGGTGAAGAGTCTGTTGTCCACAGTCGTGCTCTGGTCAATGCTGCGGGCCCTTGGGTGCAGTCTTTCTTCGACAAAGGCTTGAAGAAAAAGTCACCCCGCAAGATTCGTTTGATTAAAGGCAGTCATATTGTTGTACCCCGAATTCATGACGAACCCAGAGCTTATATTCTGCAAAATGAAGATAACCGGATTGTTTTCGTCATTCCTTATCTGAATAAATACTCTTTGGTGGGTACCACCGATGTTGAGTATAAAGGTGATCCGGCAGAGGTGAGTTGTTCAGAAGAAGAGAAGCGTTATCTTTGTGACGTAGTGAACAAACATTTCAGGCAGCAGATCTCTCTGGATGACATTGTCTGGGATTATTCTGGTGTTCGCCCTCTCTGCGAAGATGAGTCTGACTCCCCTCAGGCTATTACCCGTGATTACACCATGGAGCTGGAAGATGAGGGCGGCAATGCACCTCTCCTGTCTATTTTTGGTGGCAAGCTGACAACCTACCGTAAGCTGGGTGAAGCGGCTGTAGGTAAGTTGCAACCTTATTTCCTAAAAATGGGCGCGAGCTGGACAAAAGAGAGTCAGCTTCCAGGCAGTGAACAATTCAAGGGTGTTCAGGCATGCACTGAGGAGCTTTGCAAGGCTCATCCATGGCTGACGCAAGATATCGCTGCCCGTTATAGTGGCTCATACGGCAATCTCAGTTACCGACTTATTGGTAAAAGTCGATCTGTTGAAGACTTTGGAGTTCACTTCGGAGCAGGTCTTTATGCTGCGGAAGTTGATTACCTGATTGAAAACGAGTGGGCTTATACCGTTGAAGATATTTTGTGGCGCCGCAGTAAGCTGGGTATTGAATTGGATACCCAGGAAAAAGAGCGTCTCGGAACCTATCTGACTCAGAGATTGCCAGAGTTGCTTCCTGAACGATTCGGCAATAATGGCATACCGTTGGAGAAAGTGGTCTAAAGGTGGAGACTCTAGTCCCACCTTTAATCTATAATTTTTTATTACAGCCACTACCCCTCAAATATTAAATGCAATCCGTCAACGCTCTCTTTAAATGTCGTCGTATTGCCGCCATAGGCGGTGGCCATGGTCTGGGAAGAGTCATGGCCAGTCTGGGTTTCATGAAAGATCGTCTCGCAGGTATTGTTGCTACCACCGATGATGGAGGCTCCACGGGTCGGTTGAGAGAAGCCAGTGGCTGTATCGCCTGGGGTGATCTGAGAAACTGCCTTAACCAACTCTGCTCTGACAGTCCCAACCTTGCCCGCATTCTTTTCGAGTATCGCTTCAAGGAAGATAGCGGAGAGCTAACCAACCATAATCTTGGAAACTTGATCCTTCTTGCTATGGATCAGATGTGTGTTCGACCCATGGACGCTATCAATCTGATACGTCAAATGCTGCAGGTTGAAACCGATTTGATTCCTATGTCTGAAGAACCAGCCAGTCTTGCTGCCATGCTGGATGATCAACAAATTGTGGGTGAGACGACCATTGATGCGTTGGATCAAAGACCAGACCGCCTGATGCTCATCCCAGATATCAAGCCAACCCGGGAAGCTCTGACTGTTCTTGAAGAGGCAGATCTTATTATTCTGGGTCCAGGCAGTTTCATGACCAGTATTCTTCCTGCGTTGCTCATGAAAGATGTAGCTCAGGCCATTCAGCAGAGTGATGCCTTGACGGTATTTATCGGCAATATCAGCCCTGAAGTTTCTGCTGTCAGGCAGATGGAAATAGGTGAGAAGCTGAACTGGATGAAGGAAATGACGGGGGTATACCCTGATGTGCTGCTTTGGCCTGAGGAGCGGGAAGCGCCAAAAGGGGTCAGCTGTTCAGTATTTCATCAGCCTCTGGCAGATCCTTTCCAACCGGGTGCTCACAGTCGGGAAGGAATGCGCAGAGCACTCGATATACTGGTAGCGAACCATCTTAATTACTGAGCGCAAAACCTGATGGTTATTGCCCTTTGCCAGTAACCATTACCCAGAAAGTTTTGAACATGATGGTAAAGTCCATCTTCAACCAGTCTGCAGGGCTGCTTAGAGCCAGAGCGTAAGCATGGTCGTAAGCCACTTTGTTTCGAACATCATCAATGGTTTCGTCATAGCTCAGGTTCACCTGGGCTAAACCTGTGATGCCTGGAACGACATCGAATGTTCTTTCGGTATAAAAGGGAATGTTGTTTTCCAGTTTGTGGCACATTCCTGGACGTTCTGGTCTTGGTCCTACAACGGACATGTCACCCATTAGAACATTCCACAGTTGGGGCAGCTCATCGAGTCGGGTCTTGCGGAGGAAGTTACCGACCTTGGTGATTCGTGGGTCATTCTTGGCTGCCCAGACAGGGCCGCTTTTGGATTCTGCATCAGCACTCATGGTTCTGAATTTCATCATCAGAAAGAGGCTGACATAGTTTTCTCTCTGGTAGCCAATGCGCATCTGGCGATAAAAAACCGGACCAGGACTGTCCAGTTTGATAGCTAACGCAATAAAGGGATAGAGAGGCAACGTCAGAACAATTCCAATCACTGCAACGGATATGTCCATGGCTCTTTTACATAGAGCGGTTATAGGATGGACATAGGTGACATCTTTCATGGTTCTACTCCTTGGTACATCATTTTATGCCCGGTGAATCACCGGGTAACTGCAGGGCATGCCAAAACATCCCCTTACTGCTGTAGGCTGAACAGTCAGTTCTGGACAGCCCGACTCCTTTTATCTTTACTGACAACCCTTTTCCATTGTCCTGATTCCATGCCAGCCAGGTAGCGGACCAAACCTACGGCCATCGCAATATGACCTGACATGATGTAGTAGACGATTCTTATCAGCTTCCATGAGGGCTGCTTTTTAATCAGTATAAAGAAGACTGTGAGTAAGTAGACGGCCACCTGAGCAGCCAAAATGGGTATGAACACTGGATAGTCAAAGCTCAGCCATGCAGATGAGATCAGGATTAAAGTGAAAAACACCGGCATTAAGGGCCTGAGAAACTTTCCGGAAAAGAAATTGAACGCTATCTTTCCAAACTTGGGGTGAAGCAGACCGATGTGACGAATGGCCTGTTGCACATTGCCAGCGGCAATTCTTTTGCGTCGATTAAAGTCCATTTCGTTGCAGGCTTGCTCCAGCTCCAGAGCCATAATCCGCTCATCATAGAGACACTTGTAGCCTTGCATAACGATGCTGACTGGCAGGGTAAAGTCATCGTTGATGGTATCAGCTGGCAGCTTTTCAAAGAGATCTCTGCGGAAGGCATAGAAAGCACCGTGGACTCCCAAAGTAGCGCCCAGAGAGCTTTCCTGGTTTTTGATCCTTCTCTGGTAGCGCCAGTAAGCCTGTTCACCAACGCTCAGAGAGTGGAAGAAGTGATAGCTGCCACAGACAACCCCTGTGTCTTCATAACTGAGCTGTGCAGCCGCAATCAAAAGACTGTCGGTAGAGAGAATGGCAGATATGTCCGACAGCGCAACCACGTCACATTGACACAAACTGATCGCTTCATTCAGGACAGCCACTTTGCCACAGTTTTCGGGTTTTTCGACCACTTCTATATCAAGATGGCAGTTCTCAACCTGACTGGCGGCACGTCTTGCCAGTTCTGCCGTATCATCACTACAGCCATCACAAACGACAATAATTTTTAATTTATTTTCCGGATAATCAATAGCCCCCAGATTATGAATCTTTTCGGATATAACCGCTGCTTCATTATGGGCAGGCATGATCAGGCAGATTCTGGGAAGCATATGATCCAGAGGACTGATCCTGTAATGTCGATGATAATAGGGAGGAGGGGATGAAAGGCCTTGCTTTGCCAGCCATTTAAGCACAACAGGGTAACCGACATGGTGATAGATCACGATGAAGGATGCGATCAGGAATACAGACAACCACAGCCATTCCATTACAGCTTTCCTCCCTCATACAGCTGAACATATTGATCAATCATTCGAGTCAAATTGCCTTTCTGGATAACAAAGTTTCTGGCATTTGCACGGGCTTCAGTCGTACACCCATTCTGTATCTGTCCGCACAGAGCTTTTGCCAGGGAATCTTCATCACCGGGATTGACCAGCATACCTTCCGGAGCGACGGCTTCACTGCAGCCACCTACATCGGTTAAAACGATATTTCTGCCACATGCTTGAGCTTCCAGAGGTGAAAGAGGCAGTCCTTCCCTGAGTGAGGCCAGGCAGAAAACATCAATGGCATGAAAGAAGCTGGGCATATCTTCCACAACACCCATGAAATGAACGCGATCTTCAATGTTCAGCTGTTTGGCTTGTTCTTTAAGCTCATCTTCCAACTCTCCACCGCCAGCGAGAGCAAGATGACTGTCAGAAGGCATTTTTGAGAATGCTGAAATAAGGACATCATGAGCTTTCACAGAGGTGAGCCTTGCGGCACAGCCAACCAATGGAACATTTTTTGGGAGGTTCAGGTGGTCGCGGGCTTCATCCTGGTCGCCAGGCTGAAAGCGGTCTGTGTCAATGCCATTCATGATCACAGAGGGTTTGAATAAAGGGATATATTGCCGGATGCTGTCTGCCACTAATTCTGCATCTGCAGCGACAGAAGGCCTTAATAAATGGAAAAAGCTACCTACCAGAACTCTTCTTTTAAGGTTGGCCAGATGCCAGGCATCGTGTTCAGTATGAACATGTCTGCAGGAAGCCAGTTTTGCTGCAATCCCGCCATAAAGCATGGGACCCACATGATGACTGTGTATAACATCGACTTTTAATGTTTTGAGCAGACTGGCGAGTTTTCTGACATCAGCAAACTGAATTCCGGGCTGCTTGCCAAGAAAATGCAGTCGCGGAACATCTGCCAGCCGTGGCCAATGCTTTACAGCTTCTTCGAAATTGCCTTCCAGGCTGATGATATGCACTTGTTCAGGATCGGGAGCACTGCGTTGAAGGTCAAGGACCATTGTTTCGATGCCACCGGGTGCAAGGTGCTGTACGATTTGAGCAACAACTAACTTCTGACTCATGTGGCTTCTCCTGAAAAGGTGTCTGTTTCCGGGCTGTAAGTCAGACAGAGTGCCTGTGGCATTGAAGGTATTCGGGTGATGACTGGAACACCTGTCATCGTTTCCAGTGTTTCTCGCAGTCTCAGGCTGGTGTCAGAGATTTCTGCAATGGCGGTGAGGCCGGTTCCAATGCCAAGGCCGGCAAAAAAGCCTGCAACAATAAACAATATGGAAGGCAGTGCATTGGGTTTACTTGGGGTGAAGGGTTCGTCTATGACTTTGACTCGTTCCAGTTCCTCATAACGACCAAGATCTCCTGACACACGCGCCATCTCGTAGCGCTGAAGGAAGTCCTCGTAAAGTTTCATCTTGATGTCGTAGTCACGTTGTAATTCGTTGAGGTGCCTTTCCACCTGCGCAAAGGATGTCACTTTATTTTCCATTTCAAGCGCAATGGTTTTGATACTCTCAACTTCATTCTGAAGACTGATGACTTTGGCGTTGGCTTCTTGTACGGCCTGGAGCTGTGAAGCAAGAATGGTGGTAGAGCCACTTCTGGTTTCATCTATTTGCGTGGGTGACGTAGCTGCCAGGTGCCATAGTCTTTTAATATCGTCTGGTTTGAGCTGACTGGTCTCAGTGATCATTCGCTTGCGCTCACTTTCCAGCCTTTCCAGCTCCCGCAATGAAGCCTGAACTTTACTGTGCTGCTCTGTGTACCTTGAGCGGAGCATGCTCAAGTCGGCTCTGACTTGAATTAATCGTTCTTCCAGCTTTCCTATGACAGGGTTGGTCTGTGCCAGGTTGTTGTTGAACTCATTGAGAGCTGCTTCTGCACCGGCAAGATCTGTTTTCTTCTCCATGAGCAGTTGCCTCAGCTCTGCCAGACGAGTGATATTGGCCTTGTGGAGCTGAGGAAGTTCCAGGGCAAACTGTGCCTTGTAGTCAGCCAGCTTTTCTTCTGCCCCGTTGAGGGCTTCCCGTTGTCGCTGAAGCTGGTTTTTCAAGAAATCTTCGGATGTTGTTGTCCAGGATTTATGGGGGGCCAGAACA
The DNA here is from genome assembly GCF_001562015.1 of Endozoicomonas arenosclerae. Classification (GTDB taxonomy): domain Bacteria; phylum Pseudomonadota; class Gammaproteobacteria; order Pseudomonadales; family Endozoicomonadaceae; genus Endozoicomonas_A; species Endozoicomonas_A arenosclerae. Next base: position 109,915 of record NZ_LASA01000090.1, read on the forward strand.
ATCGACAGGAAGTGTTTGGTGACCGTTTCCAGAAGATAAGCTATGTCTGTGCGATTTTCCGAACGGTAGTAAATCTTGATCAGCTCACCCCCGAAAACAATGGAGAGCGATCGGGATAACTCCTGAATCTGCTTATCAATTTCTTCTTCTGATGATTGATCTGTGATGTAGCCCAGATCACGGGCTACAGCACCCAGGACATTCCGGCTTTTCAGAAGGATTTTCAGTGCAGATTGACGTTCTTCAAGGCTGGTGGATAGAGAAAAGTCTTCAAGAATAGGGTTCAGCTCACTGGTATCCTGAAGCAGAATGGTAGTGTGTGCCTCATAAAACTTGGGCGCGAGAAAACTGGCAAAAAAGCCTACGAAAGGCATGATTAACATAGGCACGACGATCATGTATCGCCTTCGCCAGGCAATAGCCAATAGCCTTAAGAGGTTTCTCAGTACATCATTGGACACTGTCACCTCCCAGCACCTGGATGGTGACAGTGTCGGGTTCCTGATCAGGGATATAGAGTTCTTCTATCTGGGTTGAATAGTCCTTTAGATAGCTTCTCAGCTCCTGGACTCTGACCCAGGCATCATTAATGGACTCAAATCCTTCATCAGAAGAAGGTGATATAGAAAGAATGATGCTCAGATTATCGCTGTCTGGCAGGGTCTGGAAAAACAGTTTGATGACTTTCTTCTGATGTTCAGAGATATGATTGGCATCTTCCTGATAGTTCAGTGAGAGCTGCCTGCGATACATATTGTTTGAAAGGGTCAAATCTTTCGATTGATTGCGCAGTTTATCGATGGCGTTAAGTAGCTCTTCTTCTGTTTGTGGCGGCTTGTCAGTCAGAAGTTTTTCAAGGGGAGCATGGGGTTGGTTGGCACAACCAGTGAGAATGGCCAGTGTAAATAACAGCCACAGTGTTGTGCATCTGATTACCGGAACCCTGTTCACATCGACTTCCCTGTTTGATTCCCTGATTCATCCTTCAGAACAGGGAGAACTGTCATTTTTCTAGCGGGCTGGGAGTTATAAAAACTACTAATGTCGTTAGTGGTGTATTTTTGACAATCCTATACACACTGATTTATCTCCAGCTCTATCTCATTGTAGATGCTCAGTTCTCAGTGAGCCTTTCAGGGAATCGTGATTCCCTGTTGGCCAGATGATCGATCAATTCTTCCAGCTGAGCGGCTCTACTTTCCCAGGACTCATTTCGAACCACTGCCTGTCGAGCTTCTTTTTCGTTTTTCTGCTCGTAAGCTCGCTGAATAGTTCTTGAAAAAGGTTCTCTGTGTGACTGAATGGTGACTTCATTCTCGTAGACCCTGACAGCAGGGAAATCAGTAGAAGCTATTGCTGTGCCTGAAGCCAGGTACTCTCTTAACTTCAGAGGGTTACAGGCTTCAATCTGTCGGTTATGGCAGAATGGCAGCATAGCCACGTCCCAGTTTTGAACGTAGGCTGGAAGTTTGGAGTGAGGCTTTGGACCCAGAAACTGAACATTGGGCAGTTCTTGCAAAGCACCCACATCCGTTTTAATGGTTCCGACAAAAACAAACTGCCAGCCAGGCAGAGCGGTAGCTGCCTGAGTTAACATCTCAACATTGAGCCATTCTGAAATACTGCCGTAAAATCCGGCAACCGGTCCTTTTCTGGGAAAGTCACCAGGGTGTGAGCAGGGAGAGGCAAAAAGGTCGTAGTCGACCCCGTGAGGGAACATAACCGTTGATGGACCAGGCAGCTTCTCGGCCAGCTCTGTACTGACAACCAGAATCAGGTCGACCTTGTCTGCCAACTCCCTTTCCATCGGGTTTACAGTTGAATGATCGACGCCATCCAGAGCGTTAAAATCATCGCCACAGTAATAAATAGAAGCTTTTTCGTTCAGGGCTCCAACAACGTCGACAGCGGTTGGCAAGGAAGTCCAGAGAATAATGTCTTCAAAACCATGTTCCCTACAGGCTTCACTGATGTGTTTCACCAGTTGTTGTTTGTTGAATTGGCGTACAAAAGAGAGGTTGTGAAATGGAATGACCTTGGGACTCAGAACAATAGGGGAGGGGCCCTCGCTGACATCCTCAGAATTTTTTTTTGCTCCGCCAAACATGCTCTTTGCTTTAAAGATAATACGTTGCATGTCCTTTCGGTTCAGCCCGGGGCTTCTCATGCCAATGGAGTTGATCCAGATGACACGGTGCTTTTTCAGAAGGTGCCGAATTAAATGCTGGGTGCTGGAGGGCAGGCCTCCCCAGTCTTCACCAAACACCACCAGATCAGCCATATCAAGCCTCCAAGCTGTCCTTTTGGTGATCAAGAGATTTGATCACTTTGGCTGGAATCCCTCCTGCCAGTACTCCTGGAGGCAGGTCTTTTGTTACAACACTTCCTGTGGCTACAATGGTTCCGGCGCCAATACGCACGCCTCCCATAACCGTTACTCCAGCAGCGAGCCAGACATTATCTTCAATAATGATGTCACCCACCTGATCATCGGTATCGGGCAGTCCTTTGGCTCTATCTACAGGATCGGTTGGGTGGCCCGGGTAACCGACCAGACGTACCTTGACTGCCAGTCTGACGTTGTCGCCAATTTCAATTTTGCGGCCAACAAAAATTTCGTTTTGCCAACTGATACCAACGTTGTCGCCTACTTTCAGAATTGGGGTTTCAGAACTTGATGCTCGGCCACTGATCGTTGTGTGACCGGAAATGCGGCAGTTATTCCCCATGGTGATGGAAAGAGGGCCAAGTAAGAGTGGCATACCAGAGTAAACATAAAGTCGCTTGGGATTATTCGTTAGGCGACTTTTAAATAGAGGTGTCCAATACAAGGATCGAAAAAAGCTGGAAATCAGGCCCGTTATCATTTTGTGGGCATGATACAAAATGCTGTGTATTGGACGGATTAAAGGAAATTCGAAGTGTCGGATCGCTTTGAGTGATGAAAAAATAACTCGAGCGATAGGTGACTTACCGGACTTCAGCCAGTTTTTCAGGCTGTTGATCATTGGGCTTTTCCTTGCCATTGTTCGAAGAGTTGTTGGATTTCCCTGACTTTTTAACTATAGACTCTTTTTCTTCTTCTGCTTTTTCAGGGTGATAGGTATCCATGTAGTTGGCTATGGCAATACTGATCGAAGTAATAATGTAGATTGGCCAGAGAAAACCCTGACTCAAAAAGCTACCGGAAACACAGAAGCCGACCAGCCCCGCATAAGTCCCAACGGTTATTGCTGTTAGATGAGGGTCGTATTCCGGTGACCCTCTGTTTCGATCCAGCCGCTCCAGGGAAGATCGAATGGACATGAAGATGTTGAATATCAGGAAAAGGAACAAGCCCAGCCCGAAAAATCCGGCTTCTGCCAGTACCTGGAACCAGGTACTGTGGGTCACGTGTGCCTGACCTTCTGCACGACTGTGGGTGGCATAATCCCAATAATTATCCAGAAACAGTGAAAGCCCTACACCGGTCATGGGGTTTCTCAGGCCCATAAAGAATGCTGCTTCCCAGGCATGAATCCGACCCATTGCTGAAGCATCTACGCCTTCTTCTGCCGCCCCCCCGGACTTACGGTCATTGATACCGGCAGCTGCCACCAGAATCATCAAACCAAAACTGCCAATACTGATCAGCAGCAGCTTTGACTTGATAATTCTGAGGCCAAATATGCCCATAACCGCTACTGTTGCTAGCAGCCCCCCCCGACTTTGGGTGGCGATAATGGATGATACAAAAATAACGAATCCCACGAGTCCAAGCAGTGTTCTTAATCTTCCAGTTCCCCGGGTTACTGCGAAAGCAATGGCATAACTCATAGGGAAGCTGAGAACCAACGACAGGTCATTGGGGTCACCCAGGCTGGTACCAGGAATGGTGACACGGGTTTCTTCTACCATGCCTATGCCATTGGCATTGTTGTAAAGAGTGACGTAGCCAACAGCCAGTCCGGAGCAAATAATCAGAAAGTGAGCAAGCTTGAAGTGCCAGTGCTCGGTCATCAGCCAGGAAATAGCCAACACCATGATTCCGATCTTTACATAAACACTGGTGAAACTGCCAAAGGCACTGGGTGGGTGGCTAGAGAAGGCAATACCCAATACAACCCAGCCAAAAAAACGGGCAAAAGCTGTGTGCTCTTTTCGCCAGTATACTTTTACTTTCCGGGTCAAAATAATATGCCATGCCAGAACAAAGTAGGATCCAAGCGCTGTCAGCATAGGAATTTTGATGGGATCCAGTTGTGGAAAGACTTCGTGAAGTCGGAAAAACGAGAACATGATGAAAATCAGTACGACAACAAAAGGCTTACGTAAAATAAAAATCAGGCCCAGAGGAATGGCTGCCAGAGGAATCAGGGCTATAGGGTGAGGAAGCAGAATTGCAGGCAAGGCCGCCAGTACACAGTAGATGCTGGCTACCATAGTCTGGTGCTGGTTAGCAAAAATTCTCTCTAGAACCGGACCTCGCATATTTCCTCACTAAGGCACTAGTGCCTGAGATACCCAAGTATGGTCTGGGACTGCTTTCGAAATAGCAGCAGCATTGATAACAGGAAAATCAGGCCTCCAGATAAGATCATTGATCCAAAAAGTAACCAGCTGTTGAGATCCAGTGCCTGATGCCGGAAATACATGAGTCCTGCCAACATCAGTGCTGAACTGATAAACCCAGGAGCCAGAGCTTTAAAGAAGTCTCTGGCTGAAACCTGAAAAACAGGGAGCATATTCCAGAGGTGTAAAACGAAGCTGACACCCGTGACTCCCAACCAGGCAAGGCAGGCGCCGGTTACACCATACTGAATCCCAAAGATAATCATGGGTAACATAATCAGTGATCCGAGTAAGGCTCGGGTGTTCTTTTTGGGTTCCCCAACAGCGGTAGACGCTGTGGCTAGAATCTCCGATAGCATTCTCAAAGGGCTTGATAAACACAGAATCTGGAAAGGAATGATGGCTGCAGTCCATTTTTCTGAAAGCACCAATGTGATTAGCTCCGGAGCTACCGCACACATACCAAAATAAATCGGAAAGAGAGCCAGACTGGCTAACTGAATGGACTTGATCAGGTACAGGCCAGCTACGTCCTTCTCATTTTGTAGCTTTGCGAAAGAGGAAAGACCAAGGTGATTGAGCAGTTCACCTATTTTGTCACTGGGCAGATTGGCCAGATTCCGGGCAACAGAGAAAATACCCAATTCTGTTTTATTCAACAGTTTGCCAATACTGATACTGGTGAAAACATTGTAGAGGTACCGAAGCACATCATTGATGGTGGCCAGGCCACTGAAAGCAGCTATTTTTGAAAAACCCTGAAAATTCAGTGCAGGCATTATCCAGCAGGGCTGAAGTCTGAAAAAACCAATGGTTGAGACCAGTCGCATGAATAAATGCCCCAGGATCAGAGACCATACGCCCCATCCTGTTGCCGCCAAAGCCAATGTGAAAATACTGGTGCTGAGAGTGGTAAAGAATTGAACCTTTTCCCGCTCCTTATAAAGCATGTTTCTGCTTGCAAGGGCATAGGGCAGGGTATGGAAAATAAGAATAAGGTGCTGAGCAGAGATCACTTGAATCAGCAGTGTTACTCTGGGCTCATTAAAAAAGTCAGCTATAAAAGGTGCGGCAAAGAAGAAAATTAAAAAAAAGCAGACGCAGGAAATAATATTCACGGTGAAGCATTGCTTGAGAGTATTGTTATCCAGATCTTCTGTCTGAATAACCGCTTTAGCTATGCCAAAGTCGCCCATCAAGGCAAAAATACCAATAAAGGCCATGGTCATGGCCATCAGACCATAATCATCGGGAGTAAGAAGACGGATTAGAATCAGGGTGTTCAGCCATGTGAAAATCTGGGCGGCGAGCCTCAGCATGGCGCCTATTTTCAATCCTTTGATTACATTCTGACCCAGTTCCATGGTGTTATTCTCTTAATTCCGTAGCCGTAAGTTTTTGACTGGAAAGCCATTGGTTCTCTGGCCAGGGCAATCCTTTTTTTGAAAGCGCTTGTTTATAAACAGTCAGGATTTCAGGCAGAATGGCGTCATAGGAATACTGCTGTTCAATGGTTTGCTGGCAGCTTTTTGATAGTGCACTGAGTTGAGCCGCATCCAGCTTGGACCAGTTGCTGACCAGTTCAGCCATGACTCTTATATTGCCTGTTGGGGCGATCCAGCCGTTGCAGTTCTGCTTGATAAGCTCTGGCAATGCTCCCAGCCGATAGGCGGCCACCGGTATGCCCCGGGACATTGCCTCCAGGGCTACCATTGGAAGTCCTTCTTCTCTGGAGGAAATACAGAGGAGACCAATATCATCCCATTGTGCTTCCATATCTTTGACTTGGCCCAGACACAAAATATTGCTGGCGGATTGTTCAAAAATTTCCTTTTCCATAGGGCCACCGCCAATCATCTTGAAGGCTATGTCAGGCAATCTTTCTGCAATTTGCAGGAAAATATCGGGCCCTTTTTCATGACTCAAGCGACCTACAAAGGCAACATGTTTGCCTAAAGGTGAGGTTATAGAAGACAAGTTGATAAAATTGTTGATAACAGCGGGTCGGTTAGGGAACCGCAGGGCGATTTCCTCACTGACAGCAATATTGGTTGATAGTCTGCTGGTGAACTTATCGAGAAGAGTGTAAAGCCGAACCATTCCAGAACCCTGATCACCATTATGGAATGTCGACACGACAGGTGTTTTGCTGGGCAGGGCTGCCAATCTACCAAGAACTCCCGCCTTGTAGCCGTGAGTATGCAATAAAAGAGGCTTTTCACGGGTTAGCTTATCTTTCAATTGAAGAAACGAGCCTGAAAGATAAGAGTATTCGATACCATGGGTGATCAGCTTGTCTTCGAGAGGATGTCGCTCTGAATAACGTTTGAAAAACAGAATTTCGGAACAAATATCAGCCTGTTTGAGTGCCAGGGCGAGATGAACAATGTGGGTTTCGATTCCTCCCAGCTGGCTGGAGTCCAGAAAAATAATGATTTTCTGCCTGTCCATGGATGGCTTCCTCAGGAGGTTGAAGGTCTGTTTTTCCAGTCTTTCAGGATATTGGCAAATTCCTCGTTGGGAACGGGCTTGCTGTAAAAATAGCCTTGGCCTTCAGTACAACCCGAGTTAATCAGGTGGGCTTCCTGTTCAACGGTTTCCACACCCTCAGCAATGACTTCAATACCAAAGCTTCGGCCGAGCTGAATAATCGCTTCAACAATAACCGTGTTTTCCTTGTTTTCTGGCAGGCCTTCAACAAAGGTTTTATCAATCTTCAGTTTGTCGAATGGAAACTGTTTCAGATAACTCAGGGATGAATAGCCGGTACCAAAATCATCCAGTGCCAGGGTAATGCCTGTTGCCTTGATCTTGTTCAGCTGCTCGGAGGAAAGCTCTATATCCTCCATAATGCAGGTTTCAGTCACTTCAATTTCCAGCAACTCTGGGGGAATCTGATATTTGTGAATGAGGTAATTGATGCGATCGACAATGTTCTTGTCTCTTAATTGAATAGCAGACAGGTTTACTGCAATTCTCAGGTCATTGAATCCCGCCTCATGCCATTCATGGAGCTGGTGACATGCGGACTCAAGCACCCAATCACCTATGGGAATAATATCCAGGTTATTTTCTGCCATGGGTATGAACATTTCTGGCGAAATAGGGCCTTTTTCGGGGTGTTTCCAGCGGAGTAAGGCTTCTGCACCCACCAGTCTTGAGGTTTTAAAGTCAATCTGAGGTTGATAAACCAGGCTCAGTTCATGATGTTCAAGCGCTTCATGAAGATCCATTTCCAGCTTTTTACGTTGACGAATTTCAGTATCGATCGTAGCAATGTAAAACTGGTAGCGGTTGTGGCTTCTGGACTTGGCCATGATCATGGCAAACTCTGCCTGCTGAAGCAGGTTGTCGACCTCTTGACCGTCATCAGGAAACAGGGTGATGCCCACAGTTCCGCTGATTGTTATTTTTTCGTCATTCACCAGAATGGGCTTGATTAATTGTTTAAGCAGAGCCTGGGCTAACTCGGCAGCTTCGTAAGGTTGAGTGATTTTTGAGAGAATAATGGCAAACTGATCTTCACCCAGTCGGCCAATGTAAGCTTTGTTACCAATGTGATTTCGTAACCGGTCGGCGATTTTGACCAGTGCATGCTCTGCGGCATTGAAGTTGAACTGGGCATTCAAGGACTTAAAGTCATCCAGTCCCAGGCAAAGGATCGCAATATTACTTTCGGAGGCCGAAGGCTTGTTGATCAGGCTTTGCAAATGCTTTTGCAGGGTTTTGCGATTGGGTAAGCGGGTCAGATAGTCGTATTGAGATAATCTCATGATCTGGGCTTCAGCCTTTTGCCGCAGATTCAGGTTTCTTTCAATAGACTCAAGAAGCTGATTAGCTGTTCTGACCCAAAGGCCCAGTTCGTTATTCTGGTGGCCCTTTGGCATGGGAAGCTTGTGAGAGCCAGGAGCGTCAGGGTTAATTTGAGAGAGGTTTCTAATGAGTCTGTTGAGTGGCTTGGTCAATATCAAGGAATAAATAAGGTAAAGCAACAAGGCCATGGCAATGGCCCTGAAAATACCACTGACCAGGACTATCAGGGAACGCTGGATGAATTCTCGTCCATGATAAGCCGTATCAATTGCCAGCAGGAGCTCACCATAGTACTCGTGAAAAGGCTCTTCTTTGTAAAGCGGGATTCTGTAGATTCGAATAGGTTCAAATATATAGTCAGACAACTGTCTGTATCTTGAAGTGGAGAGGCTTCTTTCCACGACTGCGAGCTCGGGTTCATCCGGTATCTTAATAGCCGCCACATGTACGGATTGGTGTTCCATCAAGCCTGAAAGTATTTCTTCGGCCATGGTGGGTTCAAGTCTGTAGGCTGCCTGTATGGAGGACTCTCTGATCATTGCCAGCATCTGCTGGGCTTCTGAGTCAATACTTTTACTGGACTGGCGAGCATCTATGAGAATTTGAACACAGCTGATGGCTATACCCAGAACACAGGCCGCAAGTAGAACAGCTTTTAGCAGTTTGGCAGATAAGCGTTGCTTAGCATCAATGCCTGTGCTGGTTTCCATATGCCTTGACTTCTTTCGATGCCATCCATAAGAACGTTTTTCAACGACAGACTTCATTGAGGTTGGCTGTTATTAAAAAAGGACTAATCAGCTAATAAGCAACAAGTAGTTGGTCAAAGAGCTTTTTATTTTCCTTGTGAGATTAACTATAGGAAGTTAATAGCAGGCCACTAATACGAAATTGTAATCTTTAAGCATGATTTTAATTATGTTTTTTATTAGATCAGATAATTGTCGTGAAGTGTTTTTATTTTATTTTTGTTTAAAAAAAGCGGTGATAAATTGGCAAAAGGCCTTTTTGATTAAGAAATATTATTTTGAATCAATGCTTATATTTCTAAAGGGTATAGAGCTCTTCATTAAGTTACCAATGCTTGTCTAGTCTGGTAATTAGTCTTAAAAAAAGATGTCTGGGTTTTCGATTGTGAAAAACCTATGAATAAAATGAAGGAGTAGGAAGTAATGGATTACGCAACCTGGCACGCTCAGTCATGCGATGTCATTTCACTGACAGACCAATTTAATGCAGAAACCGTCAATGATGTTAGATCCCACTTCGATCATCTGATCAGAGATTGTGCAGGTGATGTCCTGGTAGATATGAGCTCTGTTAAGGAACTGGATTCTTCCGGGATTGGTGCTCTGGTATTTCTTTACAAGCGTTTGAAAATAGAAAACAGACAACTGGCTTTAGTCGGAGTTAATGGCAAGCCAGACGAACTGCTTAGCATGTTACGAATTAATCAAACGATCAAGCAATATAATGATGTGGAAGACTATTTGTCCAATCAGTAAAAAAAGTTTTGATCAAGTTGTACAAATCTTTAAAAACCCTGCAGATTTCATCTGTAGGGCTTTTTTGTGTCTGATATTTTTATTTATATCCGGCTGTAATCATTGGCCTGATCATGCAGAGCGTACTGTCAGTGTGGTTGATCGTTATCCGAATCCTCCCGAGGCTGTCGACCTGCCTTATTTAGAAAGTCTTTTGGATATTGGTGAATCAAGAACATCTTTTGTGATCAATAAAGGTGCTGAATACTGTATGCCTGGTCAAGTAAAGGTTGTTAGAAGTTATTTACGCAGAGCTCGGATGGAAATGGATGGCAGCTTACATCTTGATGCTCAATACAATTTGGCTATGGCTATGGAGCAGTTAGATTATGTTACCCGACTGATGTCCAGCCTGTCAGAAACCAGCGAGTGTTTGAATCGTTTTTCAAGCTTAAAAGAAGAAGCGGAACCCACAGAATCATTCGCCAGTGAGCTTTCAGCCGCACTGAATTGTGGATGCGACCAGATTAATGCCAATGGTGAGATATCAATGGGCTTTCACAAGCGTTTGTTGATGGTGTACTCGGTCATGGAAAATCATCCCGAAGTATTTATATCCATCTACTCATTGGATGAAAACAGAGGGAAGGAAGTCTCTGATTTTTTTGCTAGCAAGGGCATTAATAACAAGAACATAAAAAGTAAGCTGGCGGCTGAGTCACCTGTTCTACTCAGTTCTGATGGGTTGGCTTTTTCGGTAGATATTAAAAATCAGACCAGAAGATTCAGGTTAAGGGAGTGGAGAGACTCGATTGACCTGGAATCAACTATTATCAGGAGTCCATTCCGTGAATAAGTTAATTATTCTGATTTTACTTATGATTTCTACGGTCGGGGTGGCAGAAGACAATTGGCTGTCTGAGAAAGTGGTGACTATTTCCAACAAAGATGGGGTCTTGCAGCATCCTCTTTTGAAGATTGATAAAGAGGGACAGCTAGTTATAGATGATGGGAATGTCATAGGTTTAAAAGGCGTAGGTTTCTCTCAGGCAGAAGAGAAAGTAAGAGAAGCTTTAGGTGAAAGCTATAAGTCCTCAGTCATAAAATTTATTGATGTCAACAGTATGGTAAGGGTGACTTTTCTAGGTGATCTGGATGAGCCGGGTAGTTATTTTTTACCAAAGAATACCCCTATTGATCAGGTTCAGCACTACCTCCCGCTTTTTGAAAATCGCTTGTTTGTACCGAACTATTCAGTCATTCGCTCGGGTACTCGAAAAACAGTACTTCAGGAAGGAATGTCACAATTCGCAGTTCAGGGAAAAGATATTGTTATGGTCTCCCTGACCAGAAAAAAAATACCTGACCCTGTTGTAAAGAAAGAGATTGAACCCGTACTTAAAGCGTCTGAGAAGCAGGAGGCCAGTCAGTCTTCTGAAGCAGAAGAGGTAAAGGCGAGCTCAATTGCAGCGAATCAAAATAGTGAAAAGAAAGACACTGAAGATAAAGAAAAGAAACTCGTCAAAGATGAAGTGAAAAAAGCTGTTAAGGATGAGCCTATTCAGAAGCAGAAAAGCAATCTGGCAGAGGCTTCTAAAGGTGGTCTTGATAAGTACAACACGATCAATGTCCTCAGGGACTATACATTACAACCCGGTGATATTTTGAGAATTGATTTGCCGGGTGAAGAAGGCTTTAACAAAGAATTTCTTATCACCCGTGAAGGTGAAATCAGTCTTCCAGAGGTGGGTTTGCAGCAGGTTGCGGGTAAAACATTAGGAGAGACGGAGAAGTTAATCTATAAAGAGCTTTCATCGGTGTTTTTGGGTCTTGATAAGCTCAGTGTTTTCCTGAAAGAGAAAAGGCTACTGGTCACAGTGCTTGGTTATGTCAACAATCCTGGTGAGGTTGAGCTTTCCAGTAGTGGCAATATTCAGACGGCAATCAATGCTGCAGGAGGGCTCAGGGATGGTGCTCAGCTTGATAAGTTACAGCTTAGAAGAGAAGGTGCCCCTGACGAATTCAATTACAAAAGATATCTCGACACAGGTGATCCTGCTCTGATACCTGAATTGAAATCACTGGATGTGATTTTCATACCTTCTTCTCCTCAACTGGGCAATGTTCATGGTGAAACAGCAACTCCCGGTGCTGCTGAAGGTATGGATCCCACTCAGGACAGAACTGCTCTGAAAGTGTTTGGTGAAGTGATGCGACCTTCTACTTTCCCATTCAAGGAAGGCATCAATGTGGTGGATGCTCTTTTGAGATCGGGTGGTGTTACCCGCTATGCGAACGTTGAACAGATCAGGATTATTGATAACAACCAGGCCAAGTTATTCGATCTCAAGAGATACCTTGACAACGGCGATGAGGAAGCTGTCATAAAGCTTTCCAAAGGAGCAACCGTTTTTGTTCCCAAACAGGTTGATGCTGTAAAAGCAGGTGGTCGAGTCGTATATGTGATGGGGCAAGTTCAGAAGCCTGGAGCTTTTGAAACAGGTGAAGAAGTGGGTTTTCTGGATGTGCTGGCCAATGCTGGTGGTCCAAACCGTTATGCTGATACACGAATGGTCCGGATTCTGAGAACAAATGGTGACGTAGTTCCATTTAACTTGCAGGACTATGCGGAGGGAGAAGGTGTTGAGCTACCGGCAATTTTGGCTGGAGACGCTATTTTTATTCCGGAGAAAGGCACAGAAATAGATCGGACCTGGCTCAAGTTACCCACTAATAAGTCAATACATCTGCTAGGTGCGGTTAACAAGCCAGGGCGCTACGAGTATTCAGAAACCATAACGTTCATGGATCTACTCGCTCATGCGGGTGGGCCGAACAAAAGGGCTGACTTGAATCGTATCAAGATCATTGAATCCGGTAAGGGTGGTCAGGCTGTGAGTCGAGAATTCAATCTTGAACACTTTTTAGCCCATGGCGGTAACTGGACTTCTCTGCCGAAATTATCCGGCGGTTCAACCATTGTTTTTCCTGAGCTGCCAGAGAGCCCAACCGATAACAAAGCTAACTGGGTCAAGCTAAGCAGTGATCAATCTATCTATATCATGGGGGCGGTAGTCGCGCCTGGTCGGTATGCTTTTAACAGGCACCTTGATCTTCTGGACATACTTTCTGCAGCTGAAGGGCCAAAAGACGAGGCAGATCTTACCAATGTTCGAATCATCCATCGCAATGGCTCCGCCCCTAGAGTCAGTACCCTTAATTTAGTTAATTACTTTGAGACCGGTGATGAAACTCTTCTGCCTTCGGTGGAAGTAGGCGACACGATTTTTATACCTTCCAGAAACAGAAGCTGGACCGAGAAAAAGCAGGAACAAACCATAAGAATCATGGGGGCTGTTAATAAAAGCGGTCGTTATGAGTTTAATTCAGAGATGTCTATTCTGGATCTTCTGGCAGAAGCCGGTGGTCCTACCAAAACGGCCTATATAGAAAAAATCATCATTGTGAATGCGTCAGATTATAAAAATCAGGCCCATACCTTTGATCTGATCGGGTTCATGAAAGATCCGGATGCCTCCAAACTGCCCATTATCAGGCCCGGCGATACTGTCTTTATTCCAGATGTTTCCAATACCCAGTTTGCTTACTTTATGGATGCTCTGAAAGATGTGCTCAGTATTGTCTCGCTGGTCAGTTTAACCAAATCCCTGATATCGGGCTCAGCCCTTTAGGTGGTGTAGTATGATCAAACTCCCTATCAATTATCTGGAAGTCGAGCAGGTTTATGGTAATACCATAGGTCGGGGAATGCGGTCTCTGGCAGTCACCTCAACCAACCCTGGTGAAGGTTGTAGCACCATGGCCTATGCCATGAGTAAGCGCAGTGAAGCTGATGGCAAACATACCCTTCTGGTTGAAGTGAATCTGCTGCATCCGGAGCTCGGTGATTTATCGGGTCATTTGCATACAGACTGGCTGCCAACACCCAGTTCTGCAGATGGCTGCATTATGCATGACGATGATGCGGATATAGATATACTTCCTGCGCCGTGTGATACCGACGCCATCATGTTCCGAAATCTAAACAATATGAACAAACTCATGGAGTACTGGCTGGAACGTTATGATGTAGTGGTTTTTGATACCTCACCAGTCATGGCTATAAACCGGAATAACATTCCAGCAGAATCTATTTGTGCGATGGTTGACGGTACGATAATGATGGTGATGGCTGGAATCACTCGCCAGACAGATCTTCAAACTGCGATAGATAAGCTAAGACATCATGATGCGACATTAGCAGGCTTCATTTACAACGACTTGTATAATCCCAGGCTGGCCGATGAGTTGGTAAGGGAAACCAGGCGTTTTGATAAATGGTTTCCAAACGCCATGGAAAAGATACGACGCTATGTTCGAAAATCATCGTTTCTGAATATAGAGCTTTAACCCGCATATTGCATGAAGCCACTCAGCGGTACTCCTCAAGAATCTGATCAATTACGCCTTCAGATTTTAATTCTTGCAGAATCTTGTTTATGGCTTTGCCATGTTTCTCGACAGACTTACTGAACATAAAGGTGATAGGTACGCAGTCAAAAGTTTTACCCAGCTTGAACTCACCTTTAAAGCGGGTTTTCATCAAGTATCTGGCAACGAGCTCATCCATTAAAGCAGCATCGTTTCGACCTTTTTCAAGAAGCTTAAGTACATGCTCCTCATCTTTTGAGTTATTACGAATGACCTCACCAGACTGAAAGAAGGGTTCGAAGGTATTAAACGTATAGTTTTGGACAACTCCCAGTCTTTTTCCTTGAAGATCACCGGGTCGGTTGATTTTTAGCAGGCTGTCTTTGGGCTGCACAATGACTTCACAATGTTCTGAAAAAGGCTCGGTGAAATAAACCTTATCTGCAACTCTTTCACGCCATTGGGGCGATGTCCAGGCTTCCAGGTCCAGGCTACCATTTCCAACTTTGTGGATAATTCGGTTAAAGGGATAGTAGTGTTCCCTGAAGTCAAAATGGCTACGTTGGCTAACGGCATCCAGTGTTTTTTGAACGATACCTTTCTTATCATCGATCCAGAATAATGGGGGGTAATCCGTTGGAAAAAAGCCGGTAGTGATTGTAACTCTTTCTTCCTGAGCCTGACTGAAGGGGCTGGCCAGGAGCAAAATGCTGGCCAGAAGTAATAAACACTTATGTATGAGCGGACTCATAGCGTCTGATACTGTTTTGGTTGATTTTACTCGCATCTCAGAATCCGGGCTTATGTCGGAGGCGTATTACCAATATCGATCATTGGGCCCAAGTATTTAGGGCCAGTGTTTAACCAATGCACCTCAATAACAGCCAATACTCTGGCAAGAACTTCCCTGGCTTTATTGTTCAGATCGCTGTTGGTTCCGTCACCAGCGCTGAAGGCAACTGCATCAATGTCTCTATTCTGTGCGATATAGAGTGCCCGCTTATTATGGTAGGTTTGAGAGATGATAGTGAACTGATCAAGACCAAAGACAAACTTGGCCCTGAGGATTGAGTCCAGTGTTCTGAAGCCTGCATAATCTCGATAAATCTTTTCAGCAGGAATGCCCATTTTCAGCAAATCTTTGCGAATGGTACTGGGCTCATCATAATAAGGTGTTCCATTATCGCCGCTGATCAGAACGTATTCGATCTTGCCCTGAGTATAGAGGTGGTACGCTGCTTTGAGTCTGAGAGCATAATGATCGTTATTGCCTCCTTCCCGTGAGTATTTGCTGGTGCCCAGCAAAACGCCAACTTTATTGTAGGGAATGCTTTCTACGTCGGTATAAAGCCGCGAGCTGGTTCTGGTATTTACCAGCCAGTTGGCGATAGCGATCAGGGAAATGAGTCCTATCACTGCTCCGGCAAACAACCCTGTAACAACTTTTAGGCGGGTCAGCCTGCCTCCCATTCGGAAGTCTCCGCAAAATAAGGATTTCAGGAACAGTTAACCATAATCACCTTCCTGGTGAAAGTCCAAGTCTCTTCCAATATGAAATGAGCCTGAAGAAGGGGCTGGTTTCTAACATGAAATGAGCCGACTTCAGCACTGTCGTTCATGATGAGGATATGAAAATCATCATGAACACCCATTTCATCAAAACCCTGGAGGATGTAAGAAGCCTCCTTTCACAAGCAGACTGTCTGGAGCCCGGCTGGGACTCCAAGGACGAATGTTACCGTTGGATTGAGCTAACCCTCAGCCACTTCAAATACCGTTCC
>NZ_LASA01000054.1 GCF_001562015.1 Endozoicomonas arenosclerae
GAGGATAAGGAGGTCTTCCGTTGCCACGCTTAGGGTAATAGGGCTCGATTACGGCCTCTAAGCGTTTCCATGGAATCAGAACCTCCATTCTTTCAAGAAAAATTTCCCTACGAGTTCTGCGTCGCTTCTGGCTGAATTCACTGTCGGAAAAAGAGAGTTGTTGGTCCATGACTACCTCTGATCAAGCTGCTGAGATTATTATCTCATGATCAGGGACTTATTCGCAGGTTCCCTAGTAATAAAAAATGAAATTAAAATTTATGGGTCGATGTTGTCTGAAACTTTATTCAGTTTCTTTGTTTTTCTTCTTTGTTCTGTTGGGTCACTCTCTTACCTTTGCCTGGGAAATAAATTTTAATTCGGATTTAGATCAAAACTCAGATCAGTTTGTTATCGACTTCGAAAATAAAAAAGTCAGTTTTCCTGAATACCTGAGAACAGGAGTGAACAGCCTGGGTGATGAAACTATTCTTGTTAACGGTGTTTTATTATCTCCCTCTTCGTATAGCCCTTTCCTTTCAAATGGACAACAGCAACTGAGCCTGTCCTTAAGTGCTTTAGCTAGTGGGTTTGCTTTACCTCCTGCTCAATATTCAGCGCCCGAAGCTCCAGTACAGGCTGCAACTCCATTTGTATTGCAACAACAAAATCAAGTGATTGAACTTCTGAGGCAACAAATTCAAGACTTTCAGCATCAGTTGGCAGCCCGGAGAACTCCGGACACTTCGGCTCAAGAGGCATCAGTTGCATCAAATACTCCCGTGGATAGATCCCCCAGCCTTTCTGAGGACTCGGGAGTATCTTCTTCTGAAGTTTCGTTGACTTCGGAAGTGTCTGGGACCAAGGAAAATGAACCCACGGAAAGTGAAGTTGAGGCTGCAGCTATTCAAGATGAGCTGACTGAGCTTAAGGCTGAAAATGCAGAATTAAAGGAAGCGGTCAATCATGCAAGTGCTGAGCTGAAAGAAAAGAATGCTGAATTAGAGGAAAAAGGGCTTGAAATTACATCCCAAAGTTTGGAAAGCAAAAGAAGGGTACAGGAGTTAGAAGACAGTCAACAGGCTTTAACGAAGGCGCTGGATAAAGAAAAAAAGAAAAGAGCGGATGAGAATACACGTTCAAAGGAGCAAATGAAGCGCACTAAGAAAAAAGTGGATGAGGTTAAAGAAAGTTATCGTGAAGCTCAGGATGAAAATGCCCGGTTAAAAGAAGAGCTCAATACTTTCAAGGAGGAAAAAGAAGCCGAAGCGCTTGAGTGGAGAAATATGGAAGCCTCTTTTCGCCAGGAGAGAGAAAAACTGGAAGAAGAGCAAACTGAATTTCGTGCATGGGAACAGAGAGAAAAAAGTAAGTTGGGGACAGATAGGTCAAAGAGCAAGGAAAAAGACAGTGAGTTAAAGAAGAAAGAGAGGGAACTGACCAGGAAAGAAAGGGAGTGGGAGGCTCAGAGGCGCCAGCAGGAAAAAAAGTGGAATGAAAGAAAAGAGGCGCTGGATAGAAAAGAACAGAAACTGAATGAAAAGCAGCAAAGTTTGAGTACAGCCGCTGAGGGTCTACAGGAAAGGCCTTTATCTGAACCCAGAGTTACACCCGCAACAGCCGACGCCAGTACCCAAACAACATTAGAGCCTGCGCCTGTAAAAAAGCGAGGAGGCAAGAGGGTTGCTGTTAAGCCAAGAGCGGCAAAGTCAATCAATATACGGATAGAAAATATCCAAAGTGAGTTGCCTGAGGAAGTGAAAACCGATCCCGTTACTCTGGAAGGAATGGTCCAGTCATCCGCAAGATCAGCGACGCCTGTAGGGGGCTTTTCAGATGGGATCTCTGATCCAGAGAGTAAAGATCACCGGAGTAAGAAGAAGGACCCTCAGAAAGAACCCTCTGAAAAGGCAGAAGAAGGCACAAAAAAGTCTGACCAGAAACAGGATGAACAACCGAAGCAACAGCCCGTTGAAGAGGGCGGTGATGTGTCTCCCTCATGGCTTTCGGGTCCCTGGGCTCAGACCATGCTGACTACAACAAAGTACTTGTCGCCTGTTTTTCTCTATCTCTCAGCTGCCCGACTGTGGAGCTGGGTGAACGCAGAACAGGAGAAGCGAAAAAACCGGAAGAAGCCACTGTTGGAAGGGGATAGGTGCTCCATTCTGACAGGCAGCCCTCTAATAAACGTTTGTGGACAGTTACTCCGGGATAAGAGTTTGGATCCTTCAATGGTTTTGATGTTTTTGGAGAATGTTTATCGAGAATATCCTGACAAGCTCTTATTTCCAGAGCTTGGTTGGCACTTTGAGGGTGAAGGACTGCCTGTTGATTTATCTTCTCAAGCGGAATCAAATGCTGCATCAACAGAACTACTTGAGCATCAGGCTCTTACCAGTGAGGAGGTTCTGGATTTCTACAAACAGCCTGTTTTTCAACAGGCACTGATCATCAGGGAGTTACTTAAGCTTTGGGCGCAGCTTCCGGAGGCTCGTCAGAAAGAGTATTTGCAACCGTTTCTTGCTCTGCCCAATATGGGGGAATCCTTTTATCTGATGCTTGGCCTTGTGGTGTTTCAGTCCGGAGTGGCGGGTGATCAGAGTTCCGGGGCTGATAACCCGCTTGTTAACCGGTTGAATTCGGTCTCAATGTATTTTCTGGAAAAAGTACTTCGAGATGGCAAGGGGCTGCCCTTCAAAATAGATTCGGGCAGTGACTTCTATATCGTTGATCTCGGTAGAAAAGTGCCCACACTTCTGGATGCCCGAAACAGTAATTTTGTCCTGGATAGTTCTTCTTATAACCGGTGTCGTTTAATTGAGTCAATGATGCTGCGAAATGTCTGTTATCAATACATGCAGGCTGGGGAGTCGCAGAAAGTAGAAGTTCTTGGGTATTTGAAAGGCGAGAATCTCAGATCATTGCCCATTTTTGAGTTTGATCCCAGTGGCTCGTGTTGGATTGCCCAATACCCTCTTGTTCAGAGAGAAGAAGTGTTCAGATCTGTAGACCGATTGCTCAATTTCCAGCTTTCTAGATTCCCCGGAGTGACGGTTCAACAAACGGCAAAGTTCCTTCTTAAAACCCTGTTGCTGTTGGGCATTGGTGAGATGCCTCTGGGTGGTCGGATGACGGTTTTTCAGGAACAGATCATGGATCATGTGATTACCGATGTCAGGCAAGATATCAGAGAAGTCCCCATGTCACAGCTACTGAATATTCGACAGAGGTTAAGATGGAGAGACAATATCCTGTTAGTAAAGCCCATCTGGATCAGTGAAGGAGATAAAGTAATGATGCAGATGATGCCAGTTCTGACTCGGGAAACACTCAAAGACTATGACGAGGGAGCGAGCTTTAAATGGCAAAAACTGGCTATTGCGCGTTCTGGGAAAATGAATCAGTGGTTTCCAAAGGAGCGACGGTGGGGATGGACTTCAGAGCAAAGTCATTTCAATGCCCAAAGTCGCAATCATTTCTGCTGTGGCTGCGCTTTTCAATTCGAGCCAGATGATAGCAATGAGGTCATTGAGTACTGGGGGCTTGATCAGAACTGCCAATTGCACTTCCTGAAGGGGGCTGAAAGCAATTTAATGCAACTTTCCCGGTGAGGGACGGATAGTCACCTATACTAAGTCTCCTTCATTTATTGCTGTCTGGGTCAGAAATCGCAGTTTCTGGAAGTTGGAGTCGATAACGGTCGTTCCAGGTTGTTCGCCAGGGACAGAGGTGCGCAGGTTGATTGCTGTATGAATGGCCAAATCCGAAGTGTCCTGAGTTGTGTGTGGAACGTTGTGCCACTGAGCCCGATCATCAAAAGCCTTTGTTTTACAGCTGCCCTGATCTTTGTACCGACTATAGAAGCATGGCAACTGAAAATAGATAATCGTTTAGGCCATGGCTTAATACAAATTATCTCCAATCCGCCGGGTTCCACTAACCCACAGCATATTACGATTGTTGTGAATGGGTCGACCGCACAGCAATTCCAGATTGCTCAAACGGCTCAGGGCATTTTCGTCAATCAGGTGCCTGTTGATATGAATTGGGTCAGCCAGTTGACTCACCAGCAGCAAACAACACAGTCTGCCCCAGGTATTACAACTTCCCCGGTTCTGCTGCCTTTTCCTGTCATGCCTACCTTACCTCCACAGCAAATGGTTGCAGGGGGAGTGGTGCCTTATCCGGCTTATCAGGCACTTCAGCAGCAAGTGGCCCAGATGCAACTGCAAGGAGTTGGAATGACTCAGCAACTGGCGCAATTGAAGCAGCAACTGTCTCATCAAACCGGAATGATGCCCATCACCAGTCATCAGGCAGAGCTTGAGGAAAAACAAGAAGCGTTTGATAAAGAACTGAAAGCTAAAGAAGAGACGATTTCCGAGCTCAACGCCAAAATAGATGAACTCAATCATCGGCTGGAAACACCTCCTGCCCCTGACAGTAACTTCCCTGTAGATGAGGGACCGGATACAGCTGTTTCAGTCGAAGAGCATGAAAAAGTTCTGGCTGAAAAGGATCAGGAGATCGAGAACAAACGAAAGGAAATAGCAAGGCTGGAAGCCGATTTAAAAAAGCAGGAAGAAGCTTTACAGAAAGAGGCTAAGAAATCTCAGGGACTGCTTAGTCATCAGAAAAAATTGGAAGAGGAAAAAAGCAGAGCTGAAGAAACTTCCAGGGATGCTCGAAAAAGAGAGACGGATGAGAAGCAGAGAGCCGATAGGGCAGAAAAAGAGCAAACGAAAGCACAGGGAGAGTTGAAAACCGAGCAAAGCAAGTCGGGCCGCTTGCAGCAGCGGGTAAATCAGTTGGAAGTTGAGCGTAAGGAGCTTCAGGCAAGGCCCACACAGGAGGCGTTGGATGAAAAACTTAAGGGACAGGAAGAAAAAGTACGTGAGGCGGAGCAGAAACTGAAAACTGCCAATGCTCAAGTAGCTCAGTTACAGGGTGAACTCAATAAGGCACAGGAGGAAGTATCCACAGCACAGCAGAAGCTTAGCGAGCTTGAAGACTCCCTGGAAGAAGCTGATCAAGCTTCCAATGTTGAAGAATGGCAGGAAAAAGTACAGGCCCTGACCAAGCAGTTGGAAGATGCCAAAAAAGCAGCCGAAAAGCAAAAAGACGATAAGAAAAAGCTCCAGAGAGAAATGGAGCGGAACAAAACCAATTATGAAACTAAAAAGAATGAACAAAAACAAAAACATGATGAGGAATTGAGGCAGCAGAAAGAGAGTCATAAAAAAGAAGTCAAAGACTTAAAAGAGGAACTCGAGCAACAAAGGCAATCAAAACCCAAAACAAAGAACGCAGCGACTAGCACCCACGTGAAGACTAAAAGTCAGGGTATGAATACAGAAGATTCTGGAACATCGGGTGGAAATGCAGTGCCTGATAAAGAGGTCAAGACGGTAACCTCCGAACCGGTTTCAGCGCCTGTTTCTGTTTCCGATGACAGTGATGTTTCTTCAGCCACAATGGTTTCGCCAGGCATCAATTCCACACCTCAGGGAGTGGTAACCGGACAAGCAACGGTACCCAGACCTCACTCAGCCAGCCCGGAAGTGCCATCGCTACCTGATTCGGGAAGAGCCAGTGAGTCAGGTAGTACTGATGCCACCACTCAAACGGATCCAGCTCCAGAAAAGATTGAAACTCATGAGCAGAAAGTGGGGCCGGATGAGATTGTTTTGATCGATGCCCAGAGTCAGGCAGACCTGGATATTCAAGAATTACTGAATAACCTTCATACACAGGGAACACTGCCCGACCTTCTGAAGTCTTATCTGCCAAAAGCCCCTATTCTGGTGGATGCCAGCTGCGGTCCGGGAGACCCAACAGACTTTACTCATGAAGGGAAAGATTTTCGATCAGATAAGTCTGATAAAGGCGCTGAAAAGACGGACTCCGCCACAAATGATGAACCTTCGAATCAACAGGATTCATCGCAAAACCAACAGGCAGATGCAGAGCCTGAAGATATTGGGCCTTCTACCATTCGTGGCCCATTGGCTGCTGCATTTGTTGAAGCTCTGGGATTACTGAGCTCCTGGGTTTTTCCTCCTGTCTTGCTGGCAGTTTTCGGGACAGGGATATACGTTGGTAAGGTCAGTAAACAGGCAGAGAATAATCGTCTGGAACTGGAAGCGTTGAAAAAGAATCAAAGCGATTCAGCGGTTTGGTCATCCTCTCAACCGTTGTCGTCCAGTTGTGATTTGTTGACTGGACACCCTCTCAAAGCATTGTGTCTGGAATTCCAGGGTGATCAAACCTTTGCCGCCATACTCCCACTGCTGATCAATATCAGTCAGAAACATCAGGAAACGCTGTATTTTCCGGTTTTTGCCTGGTGGCAAAGATCAGAGTCCACTTCTCGTTCTCTGAGTGCCAAAGAGTTGATGGATCTGCTTGAGGCGTCTGGTGATCCGTCTTTGGTCGTTAGCCAGTTGCACCTGCAAAGTATCAAAAGCAACGACTTTTATGGCGCTTCTCTTAAGCTGCAGAAAAAAACACTCATGATGATTTATCAGCTCTGGAAGGCCAAAGGCGTTAGTGATGAATACATTGTCTGGGCACCATTATCCGATGACGGGTTTTTGTTACTGTTGGGGGCTGCCTATCATGCGTATTCGCTTGAGTACAAGCATGCCGGGCTACAGGCAAAGTTGGAAACTCTGGGGATCAAAGAGCTGGGTAAGCGACTGATGGATGAGGTGTTCGAAGGTGAAAAAGCCATTGAATTACCCGCTTCTTTGGGAGGGGGAGATGAACAAAGTATCAGTATTTTTCAGTTAGGTAGTGTTAAGCCTGTCATGTTCAGGGGAATCTCTTTCAGGGATGGACAAACCTTTGATCCGGGTGACAAGTCACGAAAAATTCAATGTGAAGTGTTGACTCAGACTGCCCTGCAGGCGGCCTGTTATGCGTATCTGGCCTGGGAAATTGATTGGAAAGCCAGAGTGCTGGTCGATCTGCAGGAATTTGTTGCAGCGGGTGTCCCCACTTTCACGGAAGCTTCGTTAGGGGTTCAGACTGCTGAATATCAGGGAGTGAGTGAAGAGGTATTAGCGGAGAGTATTTTCTCTCTGCTGGATTGGGCCGAAATGAATCTGCTTCAGGAAACCAGCGGCAAGAAAAGGCGCTTTGTGCGTGCCGCATTAGTATTAGCAGGTGCTCAAGAAGACAGTAGTAATGGAATGTACCAAGCCTGGTTAAAAAATATATGGATTTTGATTCAGAACAATCATGAGTGGACCGGAAAGCAGTGGTTGCAGAAGTTAATCAACATGAATGGCAGAGGCTTGAAATCCGGAGAAGGCATGAGGCTCTCTCCTATGTGGAAGCAGGGCTATCTGGGGTGGTCTTTGCAAATGCATCCCCATGTTTCCTCAGAGGAGTTGCAGGAACTGACACCACAGATGCAAGATGTTCAATCAGCCAACATGCAGCTGCCACTCATAAAGGGTAAAAACAGTCAGTTGTATGTGTGGTCTCCAAAGAAAAATAGCTGGGAGGCTACGGTGAGTGATAATAAGCCTATTCTGGCAGGTCAGTCGATAAATATGATTTGTCGTTGTGCCTATGCACTGGGAAGAGGTGCTGATGATATGGACTATTACTTTGCTTTTGGCCAGAAACCGTCCTCTACCAAAAAGTGTCCTTTCTACAAGCCCTATTTCGAAGTTCGGCATTAAACAGGCTAAGGGTAAATCAGGTTTTTCTGCAGGCTGCTGAGCCTTGCCTATACTGACTGCATTTTTAAAACCTAATAAAAATGCATTCGGAAACGATTTAATGAAGTACTCCTTTCTCTGTATCGGATTGGTCGCACCGATCGTTCTTGCCGCTGATTTTGAACTGGATGTAGATGTTACAGAGACGATGGAAACACCGCCTTCAGAGTCTATGATCAAGCTTGATCAACCTCACCCTCCCGTAACCGATGCTGGACAGCTACTCAGGCAGGAAACAGGAGTAGCGGTTTCAAGAAAGGGGGGAAAAGGGTTTGAACCTATTATTCGCGGGCAACAACAAAGTCAGTTAAACATTATTACTGCGGATGCTTTTGTGCTGGGGGCCTGTCCTGGTCGTATGGATCCACCAACAACGTACGCCAGTCTCAAGGGGTACGACCGTGTCACAGTACTTCGTGGCTATGAAAGCGTGATTTATGGTTCTGGAGGTTCCGGGGGCACAGTACTTTTTGAACGGGATGCTCCCCACTTCAACAATGGAACTGAAGTTCGTTCTTATACCGGCAATATAGGAGCCAGGTACACTGATAACATTGACCATAAACAAGCTTTCGCCGATGTTTCCCTCGGTAAAGAATCTGCCTATTTGAGAGCCTATGGCGAGTATCAGGATGCCGGAAATTACAAGGATGGGAATGGCCAGACTGTCAGTTCGGCCTTTCGGTCTAACAGTGGTGGGATTCTGATATCAGGCGAGATCATACCTTTTACCCGGTTGGAGGCTAATGTTGAGTCCACCAGGGACGATGAGGTTTATTACTCTGGCAATGGTATGGATGCTCCCTGGGCAAAAGCGGATACCTGGCGTCTGAAACTGCAGCATGACCAGCCTTTTTTGGGGCTGGACTCTATTGAGCTTTCCGGCTGGCACGCTGATGTACGACATCTTATGGATAACTATTCGGTCAGGCTCCGTAAGCCCAATTCTCCAAACGGTATGCGGGCACCGTCTGACTCTGTGACTTGGGGCGGCAGGCTGCTGGGTAAAATCTATTATGATGATGCAGAGCTGAAGCTGGGTGTTGACTATCAGGCCAATGATCGTGATGCCAATCGTTATAAGGTGAATCGTCAGACCGGCAATCAGGTCTGGCAGTCTCATATCTGGCCGGGTGTTGAATATCGTCAGATGGGAGTGTTTGCAGAACTGGATTTCAGTTTGAGCGAGAAGGATTCTTTCCGTGTTGGTATGAGATTTGATGATCTGAAGGCCGAGGCCACTAAAGCCAGCAGCTCTCTGCTGGGAAATAGCAGCCCCAACCAGTTGTACCAAAAGTATTATGGAGTTGAAGCTGACAAGGTTCATGAACAGAATCTGAGCGGCCTGTTGGCTTGGCAGCATGAATTGTCTGGCGATCAATCCATAGAGCTTCGTGGCAGTCGCAGTGTAAGAACCGCCGATACCAGCGAGCGCTTTATAGCTTCCAGAGGTTCCTGCTGTCATGGCAGTGATGACTGGGTGGGTAATCCGGACATCAAACCGGAAAAACATCAGCAACTGGATGCTGGATACCGCTACCACACCGGAGCGGCCGAATGGTCAGCGATTGTTTATGTGGATGAAGTTCAGGATTACATCTTAAGAACCCAGTCTGAATCGGGAGCTTATACCTACAAAAACATAGAGGCCAGGCTCTATGGGGTGGAGACCGATGTGCGTTACACATTGGGACGCTTTAAACCGTCTGCCGGAGTCGCTTGGACCCGTGGTGAAAATCGAGATAACGGATCTGATCTGCCACAAATTCCCCCTCTGCAATTTAACCTGCAACTGGATTACGATGCTGCCAGGTGGCTGGTGGGAGCCCGTTGGGAGCTGGCTTCAAAGCAGGAGAAAGTTGATACGCTCAGTGGCTTGGATACAGGCCAGACCGACGGTTATGGTGTTGTTCATTTGCACGGCTGGTATCACTTGGGGCAGGGCTTCAAGCTAGAAGCGGGAGTGCAGAACCTGTTTGATAAAGCTTATGCCCAGCACGTTAACCGAGCCAGTCACGATCCTTTTGATCCTAAAGCTGTCCGGGCGAATGAGCCTGGCAGAGAGCTTTGGGTGGGGGTGAATTACCGGTTCTAAATCATGACCCTGCACAGAACTTTAAAACTAGGATTTCTTGGTCATAATGATCCCATACCGTTCGCACTGAGCCTGTCGAAGTGCATGCCCAGCATCCTTCGACAAGCTCAGCCCAACGGGGTTTGAGAGGTTTTCAATAAGAACAGCCCATTCCTTAATGGGCTGAAAGCATCATGGATTTCAACTCCACAAACTCTTCCACACCTTCTTTACCCCATTCACGACCATTGCCGGACATTTTGTATCCGCCAAAGGGGGCTTCATAGGAGAAGCTGCCGCCATTGATGTTCACCATTCCGGTTCTGATTTTTCTGGCAATAGCACGGGCTGCATCGGCATTTTTTGCCCACACTCCGCCGGACAAACCATAAGGTGAGTCATTAGCAATGGTTATTGCTTCATCAATGTCTTGATACGGAATCATAACCAGAACCGGGCCAAAGATTTCTTCCTGGGCAATGGTCATCTGATTGTTCACATCAGCAAAAATAGTGGGCTCCAGGTAGTAGCCGGTTGTCAGTCCGTCAGGCTTTTTCCCACCGGTTACCAGACGAGCGCCTTCTTCTATGCCTTTCTGGATATAGCCGGTGACATCGTTCCATTGGGCTTTGGAGACCAGGGGACCCATAAAGTTTTCAGAATTCTGCGGGTCACCCACTGTAAGTTGTTCTGCCGTTGCCTTGGCGATTTCAACGGCTTCTTCATAACGGCTTTGGGGCACCAGCATTCGGGTGAGAGCCGTACAGGTTTGCCCACAGTTACTCATGACATTTTGAACACCGGTGCCGACGGCGTCAGCCAACGGAGCATCATCGGTGATAATAAAGGCTGATTTACCGCCCAGTTCCAGAGTCACTCTCTTTACTGTCTGTGCAGCAACGGCCGAAACTCGAGTTCCAGCACCGGTTGAACCTGTGAAAGAGACCATATCAACTTCCGGGTGAGATGACAGAGCTTCGCCTACTACTGAGCCAGAGCCGTTTACCAAATTGAAGACACCGGGTGGAAAACCTACCTCATCCAACAGCTCTGTAAACTTAAGGGCATTCAATGGGGTTTCGACGCTGGGCTTCAACACCATTGTGCAGCCCGCGGCCAGAGCAGGAGCAACCTTGCCTATAATCTGATGCAGAGGGTAGTTCCAGGGGGTGATAAAGGCACAGACACCGATGGCCTCTTTATAAATTTCAACGGAACCTCTGGTTTCTACCTGATCCATAAGAGCAACCATATCGGCATGCATGCTCATAGCCAGGGCAGGGCCACCGGCCTGAATCAATTCACAGAGATGGACTGGCATACCCTGTTCTGAGGAAATGATCCGAGCCATTTCAGGAATACTTTCAGACATTTTCTGGGCCAGCAGCCCGATCAGTCTTGCACGTTCTTCAGAAGGGGTTTCAGACCAGGAGATAAAGGCGTCGCGGGCAGCCTTTACGGCACTATCAACATCTTCTTTTGTACCTTTGGCCACCTGTGCAATGACCGCTTCAGTGGCAGGGTTGACGACATCGATCCAGTCAGGGCTGTTTGCCTCAACCCACTGACCATTGATGTAGAACTGGTTATGCTGCTTCATGATTTTTCTTCTCGCAGGTAGTCTCAGCCAGGAAACCCAACCCTATCCTGCGAGGTTAAGTTTATCAAGCTAACGTTCGTTCGGTTTTCAATGCAGGTGTCTATTTTTTACTTCTATTTATTTTCAGGAAACAGGTGCTTGACGATAATGATCAGACCGGCCATCAGATTTACGGTGGCAGCGGTGATCAATGCCATAAGTACATTGTCGCTTAGTGAGAAGAGTTCTACGAAAGTTCCATCGATTCTTTTGAATTGAACCTTGCTGGCACTGGCAATCACAATACCGGCAACAACGACGGATGAAAGTACAACAAAAAGAAAGATACGTCGGGCAAAGCCTTTGCGCAGTTCGATGGTGTCTTCCAGCCGGGTATTATGAAGGCGCTTTTCTTTCAGTTCTTCCTGGGCAACCAGCACTTTGTATTGCTGCTCGGCAATGCCTTCTGGCGAAAGGTTTTTGATCTCAACTTTCTTCTCCTCCCGGAAGAGCTCATCGTCTTCCGGTTTGGAGCTGGATTCATTGGCTTTCTTGAGGCTTTCAGAGTACTTGCTCAGAACTTTCCAGAGCGTTTCCTGATCGAGTTCAGGTTGTTTTTGAGAGGGGCTTTGTTGTTCTGCTTCCTGCGACTGCGAACTCATGATCAGGCAATCTCTTCCTGCATCAATCCCAGTTCTTTCATCATGGACGTTTCAATCAATTCCTGATTTAACTCGAAATCAGGGATCTCACCATTTTGATGTTCTTTACGGGTTATTTCCCAGGGTGTTCCAGGCTTATGAGTCAGGTTTGAAAGTGTTTGTGCTGAAAGCCCGCCATAGAGTTCCCAGATCTGGTCAATCAGGTTCATGACATTGTGGTCATGGGCATCAATTTTGGGTATGCAGACTTCAAAGCCGGGACCTTCTTCGCTGGTTTTGGCCAGGCCTATCTTTCTTATCAGCGTGCCCAGACTTTGTATGGGTTGATACCCATAAGCTCTGAACTCGTTGTAGACGCTTTTAATAACGGGGCCAAATTTCCAGGCGTAAACAGGCTCATCAATTAAAGGACGGTGATAAACAGCAAGAGAAAGCGCATGGGCGAAGTAAACCAGCTTTTGCAGTTTCATTGGGCTGATTTCTTCCTGCTTTTCCTGGGCGACTTCCAGAAAAGCGTTGGCAATGGCGACAGCAGGGTAGATTCCTTTTTTCACTGTTCATCCTCGCACTCTTATTATTCCTGCTGCCTAGTATCCCTTTCAAAAGCTTCTAAAACAAGTCCATTGGGTGTGACTTAATTCAGAGAAAGTTCTCTGATATAAAACCCGTCCATTTCTCCGCTGTTTGGAAAGCCTCTGACTTCTGGTTTCACCAGGTGGTGCTGGGTATGGAAGTAAATAGGAATGGCAGGTACGTCTTTATCCAGAATTGTTTCCAGCTTTTGGAACAATTGCTTTCGCTCCTGGCTGAATTGAGGGGTGGGTATACCTGTACAGGCTTGCTCCAGTAATTCGTCATACTTCGGATTCTGGTACCGGCCTTCATTGAAGGCATAGTCGGACTTAAAGAGTTCCAGAATCATGCAGGGCTCCGGACTGACAACCGACCAGCCCACCCGAGCTACTTCATATTGTCCCTGCTTCATCTGGGCCAGCATGCTGTTAAATTCCATATTGTTCAAACGGGTTTTAACACCAAGGGTATTCTTCCACATATCGCTGATGGCCAGGGCAATCTGCCTGTGTTTATCCATCGTGTTGTAAAGAATTTCCAGCTCCAGCGGTTTGTCAGGCCCATACCCTGCTTCATTATATAGGCGCTTGGCTTCCTTGATTTGCTCAGTTCTGGAGAGTGTGTTTTTAGGCAGTCTGGGTGGCTCAAAGTCGTTGAAGTGGGCGGACGTAAACGTGAAAGCAGGCTTTTCTCCCTGACGGGTTATTTTGTCAGTGATTAATTCTCTGTCTATCGCCATGGAAAGAGCATTGCGTAAAGCCTGATTATTCATTTTCCCGTGTTTGAGATTCAGACTGTAATAATAAACTGCATTGGTTGGGTGGCTGCTGAGTTGATCGGGTATTGATTGCTTAAGCTTGTTATACAGTTTTGGAGGAACACTGGCAGTAATATGAATTTCATCTGCCTGGTAACGCTTGTATTCAACTTCTGGTTGTAGGGGAAGAAATACTGCTTTATCAATACTGACTTGCTTG
The DNA here is from genome assembly GCF_001562015.1 of Endozoicomonas arenosclerae. Taxonomy (GTDB): domain Bacteria; phylum Pseudomonadota; class Gammaproteobacteria; order Pseudomonadales; family Endozoicomonadaceae; genus Endozoicomonas_A; species Endozoicomonas_A arenosclerae. Next base: position 13,575 of record NZ_LASA01000054.1, read on the forward strand.
TTGTTTCTATAAAATGGATTTCTTTTAATGGTTACATGTTCATTGATGACCATGCTATCCAGTTGATAAGCCCCGTTGGAAATCAGATAGCCTGGTTGAGCCCAGCGCTTGGGCTCTTTTTCAACTGAGGCCTGATGAAGAGGCATCAAAAGGTATTCAATAATATCAAGAGCATAGGGCACTGGCTTGCTGAGATGAACTCTAAGAGTATGATCGTCTTCAGCGATTACTCCAAAGCTCTGCACAGGTTTTTTTCGATTGAGGATTTCGGTTGCGTTGAGGACATGAAGGGTTTCGAAAATCTGGGCCCGAATGAATGTGTTGTCTGGATTTATGGCGTAGCGGGCGGCAAACTCGAAGTCTTTGGCTGTAAGCGACTCGCCATTATTCCACTTCAAGTCGGGTCGTAATTTGAAAGTGTAGGTTCTGCCGTCTTCAGATAAAGTCCAATGGCTGGCTTGAGCAGGAAAGAACTGGTTGTCACGATCTTTAATAATCAGTCCTTCAAATAGGTTTTTATGAATTTGGTGGCCCACTATGGTTTGGGAGTTGTAGGGGTTCAGGGAGTCCGGGTCGGTCGAGTTGCCAATGACTATTGTGCTGGGATTTTTAGCTGAAGATGGTACTGATACTCCAATTAAAAGAAGTAACAGGACGATTGGGAAAAGCGATTTTAATGAGCAGGCTTTTATCATCATTCTTTTTCTTCAGGCGTCAGAGCGATTTAATTCTTATAAAAGATAGACTTTAGTTAGACAGAATGTAATTTCAGATTCATTGTGAATAGTTTCCGGATCTGTTATTGATTAGAAAAACAACGAACGTCAGACAAGGACCGTCAGATGCAGAAAGTGATTCTTTTTACCGGGTTATTACTCTTTTCCTTTATTGCTTCCGCACAAACGACCGATGTTGGACTCGGTGTCAGTTCTCTGGGGGGGCATATCGTATTTACCAACCGGATGAATGATCAACTCTCTTTGAGGCTTCAGCTCAATGGGTATTCCGGGAGCTATGAATTCAAGGAAAACGGCATTACGTATGATGGTGACCTGAAACTGGGGACGGTAGGGGCCACCATGGACTGGCACCCCTGGGAAAATGACTTCTTTTTCTCCGTTGGCGCTTTTTATAACGGTAACGAGTTGGATGCCAAAGCCAAAAGCCGCAATGGCGTGATCACCATTAATGGCACCGCGTATACCACTGACCAGATTGGCAACCTTGAATCAGAAATGAAGTTTGGCGATGCCAGTCCTTATCTGGGGGTTGGTTTTATGGGGCAGATAGGACGTTCTGATTTTTATTACGGTGTGGATCTGGGAGTGCTTTATCAGGGAGAACCGGATATTTCCTTAAGTACAACATCCGGTTCCAATATTGCCGGGTTGAGTGAAAACCTGGCGGCAGAGCAAAAACGGGTGGAAGACGAGCTGAGCAATTTTCGTTGGTATCCCGTACTGACTTTGGCGATTCATTACGCTTTCTGAGTTTCCTGGAGAGCCTTGTCCAGGCTCTCCAACTTTTCGTCATGAATACCCATTTCCCTCAGGTGCGCCAGAGTGTTGTCAAAGTAATCCCGGTTACTGCCAAACTGGCCGACAGCTGTTCTTATCTTCTCGACAGTTTTATGCTCAGAAAGCTGATGAATGTATCGGGGGGAATCATGATTTACGACAAAGGTCAGGCAGGGTAACGAAGAGTCCAGCCCCTCAATTTCCGGTTCCACCCAGGCAGGTATGTAGGTATTCAGGCAGCATTCCCGTGTCCATAGGATATGCAGCTCTTCATCTACTAAAGAGGCAGGGATGCGATAGCAGAGGCCTTCACATTCACCCCCGTTATCCAGAGCCATCATCAGCCCGGGCGTTTCCGGACTGCCCCTTAGATAAGTCATATCCAGGCAAAAGCGACGATGATAGTTTTTGAGCAGGGCATGATACTGGTGGCTGAAACGCAATAAAGGGTTCCAGAGTAAGGAGCCGTAAGCAAAAATCAGCAGGTCAGAATCTTTTGGAAACGCCTCCATAAAGCGGGCGCGCTGTTCATTGACTTCACTCCATTCCGGTACTTTGTTGCCTTGGTTGCGTGCCATCTGGCGAATTTCGGGTACATACTGTTTGAAAAGACTTTCCCGGTTCGCCAGCCATTCACTCTCTTGTTCTGAATTGATCCCGATCATAACGCTTTACTCCTCCAATCCAGGTTTGCACAACATCCAGTGTTTCCAGCTCACGAGCATGCTCAAGGGGATTATCAGAAAGAACCACAAAATCTGCCAGCTTCCCGGGTTCAATAGACCCAATGTCTTGCTCCCTGAAAACCTGCCAGGCGGCATCAATGGTAGTGGCTCTTAATGCCTGTATGACTGAAATTTTCTCTGCTTCGCCGAGGGTGTTGCCCTGGCTGGTTTCCCGGTTAACCGCATTGCTGACTAACAGGAGAGGTTCTATCGGTACTACAGGCGTATCTGTGTGAATAGTATATCGAACGCCCTTGTCACTGGCAGACTTCAGAGGACTGATCTGGTTGGCTCTGTCCTGACCCAGGAACAGATTCTTGTGGCGATCTCCCCAATAATAGATATGGGAAGGGAAGAAGGTCGGAGTGACCCCCAGCTTTGCCATGCGTTCAAGTTGATCATGACGGGCTGTCTGGGCATGAACAATAATATGGCGTGTATCTTCACGTGGATGATCTTTCTGGGCCTGTTCAATCGCATCCAGAACCTGGTCTATTGCAGCGTCACCATTAGCATGAAGCGCTAATTGCCAGCCTCTCTGGTGCCATTGGGCGACCTGATCTTTAAGTGCCTGGGGCGATTGGCTGGGGTAGCCCTGATAAGTTGCTTTCTTGTCTTTTGGCTGTTTGAAATAAGGTTGAGATAAAAAGCCGGTGTAGCCCTGAATCGATCCGTCAGTCACCAGTTTGAGGGCTCCGGTGGTTACCTTATCGTTGTTGATTGGATTGATTTGACCTTGCTCAATGTCACGGGCAAGGTCTTCGTCGGGCCAGAAAACCATTCGCTGGGGAATCAGTCCGGCTGTGACGAGATAACCCATGGGTGTCAGTTGTTCTGGAGGCGTTAATCCACTCTGCACAGTGGTAACACCTTGCAACAGGTAGTCTCGAACACTGTCGGCCAGCATATCGAATAATCGGGACGGACCTGCATTCAGAGCTTCATGACGGATGTTTTCCTGGGCGGTTTCTTTCAGCAAGCCTGTGGCTCGACCTTTGGCGTCGCGGACAATCTCTCCACCTTCAGGATTGGGGGTATTGTCATCAATGCCCATCTGATCCAGTACAAAACTGTTCACTATGCTCATATGCCCTGAGATGTGCATGACGAAAACGGGCTGGGTTGTTGAAATGCTGTCCAGGTCGTCTCGGTTCAGGAAGCGTCGCTCAAGAATCAGGGTGTCATCAAATCCAAAGCCCAGAATCCATTCATCTTTATCCAGTGACCTGGCCTGATCATTCAGTTTCTTTTTGATGTCAGAGATAGACAACACATCACCAATGGGTGGGCTGTTCAAGTCGGCAGCCATAGCGTCCAGGCCGCTGCCCGGAAAATGGCCGTGGGCTTCAATAAAGCCGGGTAACAGTGTCATACCGTCAAGGTCAACAACGGTGGCATCAAAGGAAGCCATCTCTTCCATGGCTTCTTCCGTGCCAATTGCAATAATTCTGTCGTCTTCTACCAGGATGGATTCAACCACCGAGTTGTCCTGATCCATGGTCAGAATGACGCCATTGGTAAACAATTGTTGTCGGGGTGGAGTAGGGTTCAGATAAAACCAGGTTGAGGCTCCTATCAGAGCCAGAATGATGGCTGTGGATACCAGAATCCAGGTGATGCGTCGAACCAAAGTCATGACTTCCCACTTTTTATTGTTTTTTCATCAGAGAAGAAGCTGTGGCTACTACCTTAGCAGGAGTTGGCGGACAAATACTACGGTGTTTACAGGGTGGTTCATGAAGTCTGTGCTTCAGGGTATCGAATCATTAAATGACAAGGGGTGTTCAATTGGCTTAGTCTTCAGCCATTCATCGATAATAAGGATAAATTAAATGGCACTGCATGCTTCACTCAAGGATTCACTGGTCTTGCCTGTTATTGGTTCCCCCATGTTTATTGTTTCCGGACCTGAGCTGGTAATTGCCCAGTGTAAAGCCGGTATTGTGGGGTCGTTCCCGGCACTGAATGCCCGGCCACAGGAAGAGCTGGATGTCTGGCTGACCCGCATTAATTCTGAGCTGGAAGCGCACAAAGCTGAATTCCCAGACAGCAAAGTAGCCCCTTACGCCGTCAACCTGGTGATCCAGCCCGGCAACCCTCGAATGGAGGCGGATATTGCCACCATTATTCGCCATAAAGTGCCGGTCATTATTACCAGTTTGCGGGCTCCTGATCCGGCCATGATTGAAGCTGTTCATGCCTATGGCGGTATTGTTTTGCATGATGTCATCAACGTTCGTCATGCCCGAAAAGCGCATCAGCATGGTGTGGACGGATTGATTCTGGTGTGTGCCGGTGCAGGTGGACACGGCGGGACTCTGAACCCCTTCGCACTGGTGAATGAAGTTAAAAGCTTTTTTGATGGCATGATTATTCTGGCCGGCTCCATTGCCACGGGCAGTGACATTCTGGCTGTGCAAAGTATGGGAGCCGATCTGGCTTATATGGGTTCCAGCTTTATTGCCACGCCAGAAGCCAATGCTCCGGACGATTATCGTGAAATGCTGGTGGACGGGAATGCCAATGACATTGTTTATACGCCTGTCTTTACCGGTATTCATGGTAATTACCTGAAGCCAAGCATCAGTAAGTCGGGTATGGATCCGGATAACCTGCCAGAGCCCAGTCAGGAAATTTTCAACTTTGCCGGTTCTGACGCCAGAGCCTGGAAAGATATCTGGGGAGCCGGTCAGGGCATTGGTTCCGTGAAAAAAGTTCAGCCCGTTGCTGAGCTGGTTTCACAGTTGTCCAGTGAATACAAGGCAGCGGTAGAACATCTGCAAACTGTGCTGTTCGAATCAGAGTAATTTGTGCCTAATGGTCTTCTGTTGACGTAACTGAGGTTTGCTCGTTCGAAACGGAAACGTTTGTATTCATCTGCATGGAAGGGTAGTAAGGAAGAAGAAGGGAGCTCCTTCCATCCCTATAACCCATACTGTAAGCACCACCAAAGCCTGTTGCAAAGGCCTGGCGCATTCCTTCAGCAAAGCCAGCCATATAGTCCGGGCTGTATGATGCAGGTGCATTGGATGCTCCTGCATTTGTCCAGGCTCCAGGAAAGGCAGAAATCGTTGTTGAACTTATTGGTAACTCTGATGCAGTAGAGCAAGGTGTACTTATAGCTGGCACACTATAGAGCATGCTCGGGGATTCTGCTGTCAGTGCCGAAGATGTTGCTGAAGCAGGGGTAAGCTCAAAATCTGATATTTCTTCGTTTTGTAGTTTTGATAGCAAACTGTCAAAGTTAAGGCCGGTATGCCTTTGTTGTACAGGAGGGATTTGATAGCCGCGGTGGGCTTCGTCGTGACGTCTATTTTGCCACCAAATCTTAACTTGTTCATTGGTTAAGCTGGTACCTTCAGCTACCTTTGTCCTTTCTTGGGAACTTAGATATTTTTTTAAAGTTAGCATCCCTGTCATGACATAAGTTTGTCGATCGGTGAACAAAGTTCTAGATGCACGAGTACGCTTGGTTTTTAAAGGATTTTTTCTTCCACCAGGACTATATGATGAGTCAAGTGGGCTTTGTGGTGCTGAAACAGAAATACTGTCGGTTCTTTCTGAATCGGTGGGGCTTACAGCTCGGGTAGGGCTAAAAGCTACAGGTACAGAGGGTACTTCATCCTGATTTTCTTGATTAGAAGAAGATGGTGTAAGGCCCAATAGCGCTTGAACCGCTACCTGTACTTTTGCTGGAATTTCCGGGTTCATGAATAAAATCCTTTTATAGAGATGCCCTAATACATTGGGTAGACAGCTCTAATGAACAAATGTTCCCTGTTTTAGTTATTTAAACTGAAATCTATTTAACCCACTCTGTTGTACGTTATGCTTTGGCTCATCGCTCTTTAAGGAATTAGCCATGAAACTGCACGATTCCGGTCTTTTTAAACAGCTGGCTTATATTAACGGTGAGTGGGTCAGTGCCAGTGAAACGCTTCCTGTTCATAACCCCGCCACTGGTAAAGTCATTGCCCATATTCCCATGCTGGGAGCCTCGGAAGTTCGAACAGCAATAAAAGCTGCCGAGTCGGCCTTTAAAAGCTGGCGTGCCAAAACAGCTGCTGAACGTTCAACTCTGCTCAGGAAGTGGTACAGGTTGATTCTGGATAATCAGGAAGACCTAGCCGTGCTGATGACCGCTGAACAGGGTAAGCAACTTACCGAATCCAGGGGGGAGGTGGGTTATGGCGCATCTTTTATCGAATGGTACGCAGAAGAAGCAAAAAGGGCTTATGGTGATTTGATTCCTGCCGCCAAAAGCAGTCAGCGAATTATGGTGACTCGAGAGCCTGTAGGTGTTGTCGCCGCTATTACTCCCTGGAATTTCCCCAATGCCATGATTGCACGAAAAGTGGCTCCTGCTCTGGCTGCTGGGTGCACCATCGTGATCAAACCTTCAGAGCTGACACCATTATCCGCTTTTGCCATGGCTGAGCTGGCCCAACGGGCAGGTATTCCTGCAGGTGTGATCAATATAGTGACCGGTGATGCCAGAGAAGTAGGAGCAGAACTGACAGGCAGCTCTATTGTTAGGAAGTTGTCGTTTACAGGCTCGACAGCTGTTGGCAAGTTGCTGATGAAGCAGTGTGCTGACTCGGTTAAGAAAGTTTCACTGGAGCTGGGTGGCAATGCTCCTTTCATTGTTTTTGATGATGCTGATATTGAGCAGGCGGTTCAGGGAGCTATTGCCTCTAAATACCGTAACTCCGGGCAAACATGCATCTGTATGAACCGTCTTTTTGTTCAGGACGGTATTTACGATGAGTTTATTCAAAAGTTCTCGGAAGCCGTTGCAAAGCTTACATTGGGTCCCGGATTGGATGGAGAGTTCAACCAGGGTCCTTTGATCAATGAAGCTGCGTTAAACAAGACCAAAGATTTTGTAGAAGATGCGTTGGCCAAAAAAGGCCGTCTACTGACAGGTGGCAGAGCTCACAGTTTGGGTGGATTGTTTTATGAACCCACGGTACTGGCGGACGCTTCCATGGAAATGAAATGCTATCAGGATGAAATTTTTGGCCCTGTTGCTCCGGTCTTTCGATTCCATTACGAAGAAGACGTGATCAATATGGCTAACGATACCCGTTACGGACTGGCCGCTTATTTTTATGCCAATGACCTTAGTCGTGTATTCAGGGTGGCTGAGGCGCTTGAGTATGGCATGGTAGCAGTGAACGAAGGCGTACTATCCACAGAAGTGGCTCCCTTTGGTGGGGTCAAAGAGTCTGGAATAGGGCGGGAAGGGTCAAAGTACGGATTGGATGAATATCTGGAAATGAAATATGTGTTGTTAGGAGGCATCAACGCTCCCTGAACATAAAAAAGCCTGGCTGAAATCAGCCAGGCTTTGATGAGTCAGACCTTACAGGGGCTGATTCAGGTTTTCCAGCAGTTCGATCTTCACAGAAGAAAGGCCGGAAGATTCACGCAATTGCGCGTCCAGAGCCAGCAGGTCCACGGAGTCAGCCGCTTCAAAGATAGCCAGGCGAGAACTGCCCATCTGCTTGTAAAGGCTCAGGCCGTGCTTGGCCGCAAACTCGGAAGCTTCAACCCCCTGATCCAGCAGAACAGTGAAGCGTCCAGTCACTTTAACCGCCTGTCCTGTGAGCTTGCTGGTCAGCGTCATGCCTTTGGTTACTGCAGGCTTGGCAGTGGCAGGAGAGGCTGCTGTAGCCGCTGCAAACGAGAAGGTGCGAACAGCGGGTGCGTTGACAACAAAGCTGCGGTTATTCAGCGTTACAACGTTCTGGTTTGCTTGCTGAGTTTTAGCAGACTGGCTTTCGGCCGAGTCAATTTTCAGCTCCTGATTGGCAAACGCTGCCGTTGATACGATGCAGGTGGCCAGCAGAGCAAGGCTTGTTTTCTTCATTTTATTGATTCCCATGGTTACTTCTCCCCTACCAGTTCATTGGCAAAGTTCTCGCCATAGAAAGTGATACCCCATGTATCCAGTGTAGAATCTACAGTGTTATTCACGAAAGTGACTTCAGGGTTCAGGGACGGAATGTCCTTGCCGTTGGTGTCAATGACGCGCAGAGTCCAGGTACCGCCTGCAGGCTCGCCGTAGAAGGCATTACTGAGCAGCATCATGTCTTTGTACATGAGTGTTTCATCAGCTGGAGCTACACCAAATACCCAGTCGTAGGAAGCAAAAGTACCGGTACGAGCTGTCAGCATGATGCTCTTGGTACCAGAAGGAGAGGTCAGTTCGAAAGCAGTATCACTACCAATAGTAGAGGCTGTCTTAGGACCTTCTTTCTGAACATCAGTGATAACACTGTCGTTGGACAGGGTGATTCGAATTTGAACTTCTTCAACCACACCACGCTTGTCGTCAATTTCAATGCTGTGAGTTACACCCTTGGCGTCGTTATCCGGAACAGTAATGCCCGCTTTGGTATCGATCCAGCCTGAACTGGTGTAAGTGCCAAGGTAGTCATCATAGGTTTCAGCCATCTTCACAGCTTCACCAACATTCACACGACCAAAGCCAAACAGGTTATTAAAGGAATAACCGGCAGCGTTTGTCATCCAGCCATCGTGAGCTACATACTCACTCTCGCCTACCGGCAGAATAACCTGTGGATCTTCTGGCACAATCTGGTCAGCCGTAGAGGCAATGATGCGTTTCACATCACGCCAGCTAAGATTGCTGTTGGCTTCCAGAATCAGAGCCGTAGCACCTGAGGTGTTAGGTGCTGCAGAAGACGTACCGTTGAAGGTCTGAACGTAGTTACAGCCAGGATCCAGTTCTGTACTGATTTCTGAGCTGACACCGTTCAGAGGGTACATTTTCCCATATGGGTAACCCTGGTAGGCATTCAGGTAGAAATTCTCATTAACAGAGCCGCTGTAACCTATTTCACAGTTGCTCTGATCTGTTGTGATCATTGCAGGTTCACGGAAACCAAACTCACCGGAAGGTGCAGAAGCCCATACCGCTGAACCGGCAGTTGAGTAGCTGGTGTGAGTGCCATCCGCATTATTGGAACCAATAACCATCTGGTAGGGGTGGTTATTGCCTGAGTTGATAGAGGCATTGGAGCAGGTCAGTTTATTGTCATTGGCTCCGTTTACATCACAGAGACCCAATCCCAGACCAAAGTGACGCTGAGAAAGGTCAGAGTCGTCGAAGCTGTTACCAGCCGATTTAACGACAACAGCACCTTTACCATCCCTGAGGTTCAGGGCAGGGTAAGCGTCAATGTAACCATCCACTTCAGCATTATGAATAACGCCGTTGGTCTGGACGAACAGGGTTGAACCCCAGCTCTTGTTGATAACGTCCTGATCCGCACCTTCATACATACCATGAATGGTGGCAGTAGCTTCATCAGTCTGGTTTTTCAGGAAGTTCTGACCCAGCAGCGTGGCTTCCGGAGCAACACCACGACCACCCAGACCATTACCAGCTGAGGCAGCGATCAAGCCACCAACGCTGGTGCCATGGTCACCACGGCTGTCATAGATATTGGTTGGGTCGTCTGAGTCAGCTTCCACAAAGTTAAAAGAGCCTTCTACGCGGTAGTTATCTACCAGGTCTTCATGAGCGCCTTCAAGACCGGTGTCAGTAACAGCAACAACAACACCTTTACCGGTGTAACCCATAGCATGTGCTGTACCAGCATTCATATCCTGGTCAGCTACACGAAGGTCAGCGTTGAATGTGTAACGCTGGGGATTGCTGGCAATGTAGTCATCATCATAACCAAAGTAAGCTTTGGACCACTCGATGTAAGCGTCCATGCCGTCCTGGTTTTGAGAGTAGGCACTTTGTCCAGTATTGCTGAGGTGCCACTGCTGACCAAACAGAGGGTCAGTAGAAACATTGGACACAGTCAGTGTGCCATGGCGGGAAATTTTGCCATGGGAAATGGTGAATGGGATTTCAGCATCTTCACCGGTTGTTGAGATATAGCTGTAACGTCCACCACCAATGTCGTACAGAACACCGTGGGAGAAGACGTAGCTATTGCCTTTTTGTTCAATGGTGCCTTCGAAAGAAACGGTTTGCAGGCTAGGGGGCAGGTGAGGCAAACCAATAGAGACTGGATCGGTGACCCAGTGGTTGTTTCCATCGACGGATAATTCGACTTTACAACCGGCGAGCGTCAGTGCCATAACACCGACAGCCAGAGGTTTCATTATTCTTGTTTTCATTTTGTATCCTGAACAATACTTCCAATGTAACCCTTTAAAAAACCTCATTGTGTGCCAGATTGTTTAAAGAGTTATTCCATTTCCAGATACAACGATATCCCTAATAACGGCCCACATTAATGTCAGATCTTTGACTTAATGCTTCTATTAAAGTCATTCTGGAAGACTGATTGTTAATGAGAGATAAATGAAAATCAAGAAGTTGTATTGGCTTTGTAATCTAAGACAGTTGATGTGTTTTCTTGTGATCTGTTTCCTTTTTATTTCTCTTGATTAACTGTAGGAGTTGTTTTCTGTAACAAGATAATGAAACAAATTTGAATCAAAATTAATAAGATAAATAAGAAGTGTGAATTAAAAAAGGAATCAAGATGCCAGGTCAGGAAGCCTTAGGTTGGCGGTCAGGCTTGAGCCTGACCTGGCGAAAGCAATATTCTTATTTACTTGTGTCTATTTAAGCAGCTATTGCGGTATCGCCTTCAAAGCTGTTTCTGATGAGGTAATCAAAAGCACCCAGAGAGGCATTGGCGCCACTGCCCATGGCAATAATAATTTGCTTGTAAGGTGCAGTGGTTACATCTCCTGCAGCAAAGACACCTGGAATGGAGGTTTCGCCCCGGGCATCGACAACAATCTCACCGCGAGGGGTTAATTCCATTGTCTCTTTAAGGAACTCGGTATTCGGTACCAGACCTATTTGAACAAAGATGCCTTCCAGTTCTACACTGATTTCGTCGTCAGTATTACGGTCTTTATAAGTCAGCCCATTGACTTTATTACCATCGCCCAACACTTCAGTAGTCAGTGCACTGGTAATAATGGTGACATTGTTCAAAGAACGCAGCTTACGTTGCAGTACTTCGTCAGCTCTTAATTGACTGTCAAACTCAATCAAGGTGACGTGGGAAACAATACCGGCCAGATCAATAGCGGCTTCAACACCGGAATTACCCCCACCAATCACTGCTACACGCTTACCTTTAAAGAGTGGGCCGTCACAATGTGGGCAGTAAGCAACGCCTTTGCCCCGGTATTCCTGTTCACCAGGAACATTCATTTCTCTCCACCGAGCACCGGTTGCCATCAGTACGGTTTTACTTTTCAGGCTGGCACCGCTCTCAAGCTGAATTTCAACCAGTTCACCGGCACTGCGGTTGTTTTCAATCAGTGTGCTTGCGCGTTGGTTACTCATAACGTCAACGTCGTAATCAAGCACATGCTGTTCAAGGTTGGCGACCAGTTTTGGACCTTCTGTTTCTTTAACAGAAATGAAGTTCTCAATGGCCATGGTGTCCATGACTTGTCCACCAAAACGGTCAGCCACCAGACCTGTACGAATACCCTTGCGTGCTGCATAAATAGCGGCAGCTGCGCCTGCAGGGCCTGCACCAACAATCAGAAGGTCGTAGGGATCTTTTTTGCTGATAGCTTCTGCTGCGCGTTTTTCAGCGTTAACATCCAGCTTGGCAACAATTTCAGCGGTACTCATACGACCATGACCGAATGGCTGGCCGTTAACGAATACGGCAGGTACGGCCATGATTTGTTTTTCGTCCACCTCGTCCTGGAACAGGGCGCCATCAATCATTGTGTGACTGATGCCCGGGTTCAAGACTGCCATCAGGTTCAGCGCCTGGACTACTTCCGGGCAGTTCTGACAGGACAGGGAGATGTATGTTTCAAAGTTGAACTCGCCTTCCAGATTTTTGATCTGCTCGATCAGGTCGGCTTCCAGCTTGGCGGGGTGTCCACCGCTCTGGAGAATAGCCAGTATCAAAGAATTGAATTCGTGCCCCATGGGCAACCCGGCAAAGCGAATGGCCGGGCGACTGTCTGAACCCTGAATGGCCATGGAAGGCCTTCTGTCCTGATCATTGTCGCTTTCACGAAGCGTGATCTGACTGGAAAGGGTTTCAAGGTCTTTGGCCAGTGCAGCCATTTCCTGTGATTTCGCGGAGTCATCGAGAGACACAACAATCTCAACAGGGGTTTTCAGGTTCTGGAAGTAAGCTTCCAGTTGCTTTTTGATGTTTGCGTCCAACATGACAGACTCGCTTAATCTTTTAAATTAGGTTTTAGGCTCCCTGCTTATGCAGGGAGCGCAGGTCTTTTAGATTTTTCCGACCAGATCCAGGGAAGGTTCCAGAGTCTCTTCGCCTGGCTGCCATGCAGCCGGGCATACCTGACCTGGGTTAGCAGCGATGAACTGAGCTGCCTGAATCTTGCGAACCAGATCTTCAGCGTTACGGCCAATGCCCAGATCGTTGGTTTCAACGACCTTGATCTCACCTTCAGGGTTCATTACGAAGGTGCCACGCAGAGCCAGACCTTCTTCTTCGATCATCACTTCAAAGTTGCGAGTGATCTGACCTGTTGGATCGCCGATCATTGGGAACTTGATCTTGTTGATGGTGTCGGAGCTGTCGTGCCACGCCTTGTGAGTGAAGTGAGTGTCTGTAGACACGGAGTACACTTCAACGCCCATGCCTTGCAGCTTTTCGTAGTGATCAGCCAGGTCGCCCAGTTCAGTCGGGCAGACAAAGGTGAAGTCTGCTGGGTAGAAGAAGACAACAGACCACTTGCCTTTCAGGCTTTCTTCAGTCACATCAATGAACTCACCATTGTGAAAAGCAGTGGCTTTGAATGGCTTGATTTGAGTGTTAACGAGGGACATGATTTCTTTCCTTCTTGCTGTAGCCATTGAATCGCAAATGGCTGGATATAAACGAAAATATTTTGATCAGATATCGCTGCTTCTGAGCTGTGGATCAAAATACTTTCCACTGAATCTGTTCTGTTGCCTGTCCGTTTTCGGTGGCGACAGGGAAAGAATATGCCGATTGGGCTGATTGGTATAATTGATCGTATAAATGTCACTAATAGAAATTAGCTATTAATGGTGAAGTCTCTTTTGGAGGGAGGTTGATGCCGGCTTTATCCGGCATCGGATTTTGGACTATGCAGCGCCAGTGACCATTTGATGAGGAACCTTCTCACCTTCTGCATTGACATGAACCATTACAATTCTGTCCACATGGACGATGATATTTTTTGTGAGCTTATTTCTAACCCTGCACTCCAAAGTGACAGATGTCGTCCCAACGTGCACCAGATCTATGCCGATTTCGATCAGTTCTCCCAGTCTGGCTGAAGAGATGAACTCGATCTCAGACATGTATTTAGTGACGACATGGGTAGTATTCATCTGGCAGCAGGCGAATGCCCAGGCCTCCTCATCAATCCATCCCAGGACAGTGCCTCCAAATAGATGACTGGAGTGGTTAAGGTCCTCGTGTTTGATCATTTTACGGCTGTAGTATTTCAAGGTGCTTTCCTTAGGTGCTATGTATAAGTCAGTTGACTTGTGAGCGATCGTTCGCTCCTATTTGTTTCTAGAGCAATAAGCAGGCCAGATCCTCTGAGGTTCGTCAGTAAGAAACTTAAATTCTGAAGAGCTCTGTTATAACTTAGGAAGTAAAGGGCGAAAACGGATTTAGCCAAATGCAGAGCAAGGCATCTGTTCGTTGTTTACTGCTGGGCCTATTGTGGATGACGTCTTCTGAGGCTTTCTCTGAGCCGATGAGGGGAGATGCTCTTCGTCAATGGCTGAACTCAGATCACTTCTCCCATAAGCTGGAAGCCGATATAGCAGGTCCGGGTATTGATTCGGACCTGAGTCAGCTGGGCAGGAAACTGTTTTTCAGTCCGGATCTTAGTCTGGATGGGAAGGTCGCCTGCTCTACCTGTCATCACCCGACACTCGGTGGGGCTGACGGTCTAGCTCTTCCAGTAGGAGTAACGGTTGATGATCCTTTCCTGATTGGAGAGCAGCGGTTGAAGAAGCTGGTACAGACTTCTGCCGGTGATCATACCCGACATTTAATTCCCAGAAACTCTCCCACTGTCTTCAATACTGCCCTCTATCAAAAGAATCTTTTCTGGGATGGTCGGGTTCAATATGTCATTCAACACTCATCCGAGAAACGAATCAAAGTCGGCGGTGGTTATTCCGGGCTTTCTGCGGATCGATACGAGACCGGAAGCCTATTACAGGCTCAGGCACGGTTGCCTATGGTGTCGCCCTTTGAGATGAAAGGCTTGAAAGATGCCGCCCATAATAATGTTGAAATCCATCAGTTGATCGTAAAGCGGCTGGCAGATAGCCGTCAGTGGTGTGATTTATTCAGAAAAGTATTTGTCAAAAGCAGCCCTGATTGCAGCGAGATAGTTTCAATTGACGCTGTCACACGGGCGCTGGCAGCCTATCAGGCAGACCTTCTGTTCATTGAAAATCGTTTCTTTGGCTTTCTTAAGGGGCAGAACACCCTTTCAGAGAGTGAACAAGATGGAGCTCGCTTATTTTTCACTCCATTGTCGGAAGGTGGGGCTGGTTGCTCTGTCTGTCATGCCGGACAGCACTTTTCTAATGAACAGTTTTACAATCTTGGCATTGTTCCCCACGGACCGGGCGTAAATGGCAGGGGGCTTGATTACGGTAGAAGCAATATAGAACCCGGAAGGGATATCTTCAGCTTCAGAACCCCAGGGCTGCTCAATATCGCTCAGACCGCACCTTACTTTCATAATGGCAGTGCCAGGCATTTGTCGGATGCAATTCGTGCGCACACACAAAAAGCTTTGCGTAGTTCAGTGGGAATTGAATCGAAAAAAGATGAAGCCGTTTATCTAAAACGTTCACTGACTACTATTCGGGAAAAGGCTGCGCAGTCTAAGACATTAAAACTTCTGCCGGAATTTTTATCCGATAATAAAGTGAACCAGCTGGCGGGATTCCTTCAGACGCTTACCGACGCCTGCATTCTCAATGAATCTTGTTTAAAGCCCTTCATGGATTCTCAGCCAATAGTCACTCCGATTGAAAAAACCAGTGCTAAACAGCTAGGGAAGTCTGTTGAATTAAAGAGTGAAGAGAAGCCCGTTGCTGTCAGTTTTCCTGGATTTGATCAGTGTGTTGAACCTGCTACCAAACCTTCAGACAGTGACTCATGGTTTAGTGAAGCTGGAGTTGAAGTCGGCATTACACATAGACGTAACGTTGGGCTGATCAAGCCGGGCTGGATCATGGATGTTATTAACTGGGGAGGCGTCAGTGCTGCTGATCTGAATAACGATTGTCTGGATGATCTGGTTTTTACCGACAATCAGGGAACCCTCTGGACCTATTTTCAGCAGTTGGAGGGTGGTTTCAGACAGGAGTCCATGACACCTCAAGGTATTAATTTGAAAGGAGCCATTACCCCTCTGGTGGTGGATCTGGATGGTGATTATCGGCCCGACCTTTATCTGGGCAATGATGGTCGATTTTATCCACAGGTACTGTTTGATTTTACGGGTAAGCCATCGCCTTTCATTTTTTCAGCCATTTCCGGACCTTCTCTGAATGCCAGCTTTGGTGATCTGGATCAGGATGGGGATCTTGATGCGGTGATGGCATTCTGGCGAACCTACAAGTCGATCCGGCAGCCTCAGGTATGGAGTAATACAGGCTATCGAAAAATAAGTCCGACGTCGTTTGAACTGCCAGAACTCAGAAACAGTTATGGACCGGTTACCCTTAATGACGGGTTGATACACCAGAAGCATGAAGCACCGGTTTTTGGGGGTGACGATTTTACTTTTACACCCAACTTTGCCGATGTGGATGGTGATGGTATTTCCGATGTACTGATGACGGCTGACTTCTTTACTACCCAATTGTGGAAAAACTCGGGCAGTGAGCTGAAGGATGTGACGGATATCCAGGAGATTCACGGCAGCTTTGGAATGGGGGCTGCTATTGCCGACTTTGATAATGATGGCGATCTGGACTGGTTTGAGAGCAGTATTTTCAGTCGCAGCCAAAGCAGTAGCTATACAGGCAACCGGTTGTATGAAAATCAGGGGGATTATCAATTCAGAAACGTGACGGAAAACTCCGGCCTTCGCGATGGCGGTTGGGGCTGGGGGAGCTGTGCAGCCGACTTTAATAATGATGGGTTGATGGATATCTTTCACGCCACGGGTTATGGCAATGTCCCAGAAACGGCTACTTTTCCCAGTAAGGAGTATCAGACACTGGCCATTCAAGTGCTGAATAACCATGAAGAGTTTCAGCAGTCTAAAGCGCGTCTGTTTATTAACCAGGGGGGTATGAGATTCAAAGAGCAGGCGCAAGAAGCGGGGTTGAAACAGGCTATCGATGGCAGGGGCGTCAGCTGTTTTGATTATCAGCAGGATGGTGATATCGATATTGTCATCAGTAACTGGGAAGGTCGGCCTGTTTTTTTCAAAAACAATAATCCTGAGAAGAATAACTGGCTTTCTATTCGATTGGTGGGACTGTCCGGCAATACCGAAGCTTTAGGGGCAAAAATAAGGCTTTATTTTGAAGGAGGGGTTCAATATCGGGAGGTTCGTTTTGAGAATAACTTTGTCTCTACAAATCCAAGGCAGCAGCATTTTGGTATTGGCTTGTCCAAAGCGGTTAAAAAGGTGGAAATTGACTGGCCCGCTCCAGATTATGTGACCACCGTCATAAATCAACCCGCCATAAATCAACGGCATCTTGTTTATCATCCAAAACTAAAAATAAAGAGCCCTTCCCAATAAAAAAATAAAGTTAAAAAGTGTGAAACAAGTCTGTTTCGTTTTTGATGATCTGTGAAGAATGACAAGAAAGTGTAATCGTTTTCAGGTCATCATAATAAACAAGGCGCCCGGATTAAAATTCTCATCTCTCAGGATGGAGCAAACATTATGAGACCTACTTTAAAAGGAATGGCATCACTGGCTGCAGTGATGTTTTCCGGTATGGCCATGGGGCACGGCTGGACTGAGTTCCCGAAAGCAAGACAGATATTCTGTGCGGATGATGGTGGGTACTGGAGCTCCCAGGATGGCTCAACGATTCCTAATGCTGCCTGTCGTGCAGCTTTCCTGGAGTCGGGCACTTATCCTTTTGTACAAAAGAATGAGTTTGCCGCTAATGTCACTGATTATAATAATGAGTCTGCTGTCAGGGCTCTGGTGACCGATGGCAATCTCTGTAGTGCAGGTTCTACCGCCAAGGCGGGAATGGATATACCTTCCGCTGCCTGGCAGAAAACGACACTGTCCGCAGGTACTCATACCCTCAAGTTCAGAGCTACAGCTCCACACAATCCGAGTTACTGGCGTATTTATTTGACCAAACCGGGTTTTGATTCTTCTGTTCAACGTTTGCACTGGTCCGATCTGGAGTTGATCAACAGCCATGGTAATCTGCCCGTAGTGAATGGCTATTACGAAATGGATGCCACGATTCCGGAAGGCAGAAGCGGTACAGGTATCCTCTATGTGCGCTGGCAGCGTGTAGATGCTGCGGGTGAAGGCTTCTATAACTGTTCTGATGTTGCCTTTACCAGTGGTGGCACAACACCTCCTCCCACTCCAACGCCTACACCAGATCCTGACCCAGCTCCTTCACTCGTCAATGTCGGCACTTATGTCAATACGGGTCATAACATTGCCGAAGCGGGCGACAAGGTTCGTTTCCGTCTGTTTAACAGTTCTGGTGCGGAAGTGGTTGATGAGCAGATTAACATTACCAGCAGCAACGCTGACTTCAGTCTCTGGACAAAAGAGCTGGCGTTGAAGGTAAATGATCGTAATCAGGGCAAGGCCTTTATTGGTATCTGGCACGACGCCATGAATCATCTCATGTACGACGAGGACAATCTGTTCAGTAACAGGGTTTGGGCACCGGATGCCAATCACAGTTCTTCGACTTCTGTCATCAAGTCTTCGGATGTGACGCCTCCTCCTACGCCTGAGCCAACACCCGAACCGACACCGGAGCCTACCCCAGACTATGAATACGCCTATCCGGAAGGCAAGGGTAGCTATCAGCCAGGAACCGTAGTGCTTGGAACGGACGGTAAGGTTTATCAGTGCAAGCCATTCCCATACTCAGGATGGTGTAATCAGTCCACCCTCTACTATGCCCCGGGTACCGGTCTGGCATGGCAGGACGCCTGGATCAAGAAGTAAGTCCCTTCTTAAACAGACCAGCCTCCCAGGCTGGTCTGTTTGTATTTTGTGAATGCAATCTCATATTAAAGAGCCTTCCTGAATATCTGCACTACACTAAGTGGCTTTGACTCAATAATATCAATATCAGGTCATGAACAAAGCTCTCCGCCTGCGCTGTGTCACTACTCTCAGTGCCACGCTGGAATTTTATGATTTCACATTGCTGATCTTTCTGGCCCCCGTGATTGCCAAGGTTTTTTTCCCGGGCACGGAGGGTTTAAGCACGGTCATGCCTGTGCTGTTGCTGTTCTTTGCCGGCTATCTGGCACGGTTTGTTGGAGGACTGGTTTACAGCCATACCGGAGACAGGCATGGGCGCAAAGCTTCCTATATCTACTCCATAGTTACTATGTCACTGGCCACCCTGGGGATAGGGTTATTGCCCGGTTACGCTCAGTGGGGTGAGCTGGCACCTTTGGGTCTGCTGGTGTTGAGGATCTTGCAGGGTTTCTCTCTTGGGGGGGAGATTCCCGGTGCGGTTGTTTTTGCTGCCGAGCACACAGAAACAAACAAAAGAGGCTTGGTTACGGGTCTGGTCATCAGTGGTGTGACTTTCGGGAATGTTCTGGCCAGTGGTGTGGTAGGGCTACTGTACTTTTGTTTCAGCGATGAAACGGTAATCGCCTGGGGGTGGAGACTGGCCTTTATTCTGGGATCAGGACTGGGACTGCTGAGTTTATGGCTGCGCATGAGTCTGGAAGAAACACCGGTCTTCCGCTCTCTGGAGCCCTCGCAAGACAGAGTCTGGCCACTTAAAAAGCTGGTTCAGGATCACTCTCTGTCTCTGGTGCGGGGAACCTTGGTGGCGGCCCTGCCTGCCATCAGTTTATCCGTTCTGTTCTACATGCCCCGGTATCAGCAAGAATTTCTGAAGATACCGTCAGAAGTCGCCTTTTCAATGAGTACCTCTGCTTTTCTGCTTCTGACGGGTATCACTCTGATCATGGCCATACTCTCAGACAAGATAGGGCGATTATCCATGATCCGTGTTGGCAGCTTTATATTCATGTTGCTGCCAACAGGCTTTTGCCTGATGACGTGTCAGGCGTTTTCTCCCATTCTGGCCTTGATGCCACTCCTTTTGGGGTGTGGAATGGTGATGGGGGTTTATGAATCTTCTATGGCAGAGCTGTTTCCCACCAGGGCCCGGTACAGTGGTGTGGCCTTTTGCCATAACCTGGCTTTTGCTTTCTTTGGCGGGATTACACCGATTATTCTGGAATGGATGTGTGCCAGAGGCTGGTTATTAGCACCGGCATTTTTGCCTGTTGGGATGGCTCTCCTGCTCTATCTGTCCTCCCTGGGGTGGGAAGACAGATATCGGAAAGATCTGACTTATATCTAATCGAAACGATAGGTGAGTGTTCCCATCAGGGTTTGACGGCCATCAAATCCTGCTTCAAAAACGGCGTGCCAGTTGTCTGTGAACTGAAGGCTGGCACCCAGCATCGGGCTCCATGGGTTGTCTGCTTTAACATCCATTTCCATCACCATAGGGGTGTCCAACCCTGGTAAGGACTGTTCAACAGTAATGCGTTGATCCAGCCACAGGTAGCTGACCCCTGCTGTCCAGGTTACCGGAATATCTGCAATTCGGGTGGTATAGCCCAACCTGGGAGTGGCCATAATGGCATTGACTTTGGATCGGACAACATTCAATTCTGTCCGGGTTGCGTTGATGTCCAGACTGGCAGACCATGGCCCGCTGCCGTAAACCAGAGTGGCTCCCAATCCCCAGCTGTCGCCATGATATTTCTGCAAGGTTGTGGTGTTATCAGTTTGTATGCCCCCTGGCAGGTTGGGAGTGATATCAAACGTAGTTGTGGTATTAACCTGTGTTTCGCCCTCCATATATCCGTACATGAGGTACAGATTCAGGAATGGCAAAACCCATGCGTCTACTCGCAGGTTAGTTGTTCGGCTCTCGTCTTCTACCTTGTTGAATTGCAGGTCTGTGATGTATCGACCAATGTCTCCCTGAAACACAACGCTGTCCAGCTTGCTGTTCTGCTTCATTGAAAGAGTGGTCAGTGAAATGCCCCAGGTTTTAGGGAAGTCAGTGCCTTCCGGTATCCACTCTTTGCCAAACAGCGGGCCAGAACTCTCTGCATAGGATTGGGTAATCAGAAAGGGAAGCAATGTGCTTATTAGTAAGGCTTGTCGTACAACTTTCATGATGAGCTCATTTATTCTTGTTTTGATACGGTCAGGTTAATCTGAACGCAATGAATTCTCAGGGCTCATCCTATGTAATTCGCTGGTTTCTTACAAACGACTTAAATTCATTGCGTTTATGGGAGTGGATTGCGGCTAGACTTCAGTCACCTCTGCTATTTGCTGCAAGGTGATGACTATGAATCATAATGTTTTGACAGAAGTGCTGGTGGCCAGTAAACAGTGGGTCAAGCACTTCAATAATGGTGATGTGGATTACTGTGTTTCAGCCTACCTGCCAGAAGCCGAACTGGTCGCCAAGCCATTAGGCACTTTTGACACTCATGAAAGTATTGATCACTTCTGGCGCCCCTTCGTTCAGTCGGGGGCCACAGACCTTGAGTATCACAAAATCTGGCTCAAGCAAATTGACGAAGCTTCTGTTCATTTGGGAGCAGACTGGTCCATGAATATGGGGAAAGGCGTGATCACACTGGAAGAGTGGGTTAAAACCAGCGCCGGAATCTGGAAGCTGGCCAAAGACCAGTTTGAGATTACCGAACAGTATTAACCCTTCTTTTTTCATAGCCGCAGAGCTGGGCAGGTAGGCCGGCTCCGAATCAGTCTTTTTCAGCCTTTCCAAACAGATAGGGAAATAAGTTCACTTTTTCTTCTGCCGTTAGCTCATTCATTCGAGCAATATTTCTGTCAGGAATACCGTCAGGATCTGGATAGTTGGCAATGGCTTTTTCCAGACTCTCTTCCCGGATGATATGCAACAGGGGAAAAGGGGATCGATTCGTCAGATTCTCATCGTCTTCCGGGTGGGTGCCAGCAAACCGATAGTCCGGGTGAAAACTGGCCACCTGGAACTGACCTTCCCAATGGAACCCCCTCAGCAGGGCGTCCACATGATGGAGAAACTCGTTGTAGTCATCAAAGTCCTGCAACATATCAGGAATGACAATCAATGTGGTTTCCAGCTCACTGACAGGCGTTTCCGAAGCCAGGGTCAGTTCGGACTGGAGCGTTTCCAGCAGAGCTTCCTCGGTGGTATCTCTGGTCAGTGTTATACGAATCTGGTTGTGTTTTTCCGGCCAGGCGGCAAAGGGGCAGAGATTCAGACCAATCACGACTTCGTTGAGCCATTGGCGTACTGCTTCAATCTCTTTACTCATGGGAGGATGTCCGGGTTAATGTATTGCGAAGTATGACAGAAAGCAGTTTCCGGAGCACGAAAGCCGCAGGAATAGCCAGAACTAACCAGGCCGCACAGGCTGCAAGAATAGCCAGACCATATTGCTCCAGAAACAAGGAAAAGTGATCGCGGGCCAGGGCAAAAATGTCCATTGGGTTTACGGACAGTGACGGCAGCCCAAACATCCATTCACCCATTTTTAAAAAAGGGATGAATAACAAAAACTGCAAAGGATAGGCGCAGTAGTTGGCAATCTGGATAGCGACCTGATTAAGTCTGAGAGCAGCTGCAACCAGAACACAGATACCGGTGGTAATGCCAAACACCGGGAAGACAGCAATGACTGCTCCACAGGCAAGGCTATTGGCCAGGGCTTCTGGTGTGAGTCCCTGTTTCAACAAGCCCAGAACGGGCTGAAGCATTTTCTCATGGATCAGTGTCTTTAGTGACGTCATTGTCGTACTCAATATAAAGCTATGATTTCCTGCCAGTGTCCCGCTGGAAGTTCGATTTCATCCCCGAGATAACTGCCGGTCAGTTTTCGGGCGACCGGTGCATCGGGGTTAATAATGGTGATGACCCGGCCAGCGATGGACAGCTGCATGCCTCCTCCTACCGGACTGATGAAGAAGTACTGCTCATGCTTCTGGGCATCCTGAAGGACTGCGAGTGCACTCATGCCAATAGGATCATCGACAGAGTATTCCTTTAGAATCAGCTTTCGGGCTATAGCCAGGTTTTCTTCCAGCTCCAGAACCCTCTCAGACTGACCATGAGCAAGATAGGCTGCTTCCAGTGCCAGCGTGTCATACTGATGTTCTGGCTGGTTTTCACTGTCGCTGGCCGTTTTCTGTGCCTGTTCTGCGGCATTTAACGCCGAATGCCACTGTTGCTCGAGGGCATGGATGAGGGCTTCCTGTATCTGGGTTTTGTTCATAAATCAGCCATTTGCTGTGCTTGCTCTGGCAGGCTTTCTTCCTTTCGTTCCAGGTATAGAAGCCAGCTCGTATTGCTCTGTTGATTTCTGCAAAAATGCCGTAATGTGCATAAATCAGCCATGAGCGAAAGAAACATTTTTTCGTCACCCTGAGGGATGAAAAAAATTTCACGGTAGATAATAACTACAGCCAGACGGTGACTGGCTTCCGATCGTATCCTGTACCAATGAGAGTGTGTACATGTCTTCAAGTGTAATGGCTGTAGCCATTGTGTTGATCTTAATCTGTTCCGGACTGTCCTGGCTGGTAGCCAGGCAGAGAGCAGCAGCCCAGCTGGCAAAGCTGGAAGCACAGATTCAACAGCAGGGACTCAGAATTTCAGAACTTACCGCAGAGCAAAGCCAGATTTCCAGTGAGCGGGACAATCTGCAACAGGATAATCGCGACCTGCACATTATCAAGGGAAAACTGGAAACCCTGTTAAATAATGAGAAACGCCGGGTTCAGGAGCGGGAAGAGTTATTGCAGTCTGGCTTGCTGAAACAACAGGATGAGCAGGAAGCCCGGTTCAGTGCCGAGAAGCAGGTTCGGGAGCTCAACGTCAGGCTGGAAGAGCAGCAGCGACAAAATGAGAAGTCTCTGCGGCAGCTGGAAGAAAACAAGCAGGCTCTCAAGGAAGAGTTCGGAAATCTGGCCAATGAGATTCTGGAAGCCAAGAGCAAGTCGGTTTCGGAACAGCATCAGGCCGGTCTGGAAAATCTGCTTAAGCCTTTCAAGGAACAGCTGGGAGAGTTTCGCACAAAGGTTGAAGAAGCCAGAAAAGCGGATAATGAAGGTCGGGCTGCACTCAAACAGCAACTGGAAACACTTTATAACCTCAATCAAAAGATTACCGATGAAGCGGGTAATCTTGCTCGAGCCTTGAAGGGTGATAAAAAACTGCAGGGTAACTGGGGAGAGCTGCAGGTTGAGAAGATTCTGGAAAGCAGTGGCCTGATCAAGGGGCAGGAGTACGAAAGAGAAGCGAACTTTAAAGATGAAGAAGGTCAGAATAAACGACCGGACTTTATCGTCTATCTGCCAGAAGAAAAGCACTTGATCATTGACTCCAAAGTCTCGCTGGTGGATTACCTCAACTATGTGAATGCTGAAACCGATGAGGAAAGAGAGGTTGCGCTGAAACGTCACATCCAGAGTATCCGGAACCATATCCGCAGCCTGAACGAAAAGGATTATCCTTCACTGCCAGAGGTCAAAGCGCCTGATTTCGTCTTTATGTTTATGCCAGTTGAACCGGCATTTATGGTGGCCTTTCAGCATGATCAGCAGCTATTCAATGAAGCTTTTGAAAAACGCATTGTAGTGGTAACACCTACCACACTTCTGGCCACGCTCAGAACCGTGTCTAATCTCTGGACTATAGAAAGACAGAATGCCAATGCCCGCAAGTTGGCAGACAAAGCCCGTCAGGTGTACGACAAACTTCGTATTTTTGTCGAGAAGATGGAAAAGCTGGACCAGCAGCTGACCAGTGCCAGAACTACATACGACGATGCTATGGGCACGCTTAAGCATGGCCGGGGTAATCTGATTTCCCAGGCGGATCAGTTCTTGACTCTGGGCGTTCGGGTTAAAAAAGAGCTGCCCAGACAGACGCTGGAAACGGCAGACCTGGGGAGCGATATAGCCATCGAATCTGATCAGCAATCCATTCAGGATGATGAAAACTGATCAGACGGCTTCGGTAACAGGGGCATAAAGAGCTTCACGATAGGTCAGAATTTTTTCGGCCTGATCCGGAAACTGATATCGGACATCAAAGTTAGTCATGTTTTCGGAGTTAAGGGCTATGGTCAGTGCGGTGATATCCGAATAGTTAAAGTGCCCAATGAAATCCTGAAGGATGACGTTGGGCTTGAAGCCTCTGAGTCTGTTCCAGTGAGTAATCATTTCAGGAATTTCATGGTTGGAGAAGCTGGCCAGGCGCCAGACAGAGCTCAGCCCACCACGGAACAGTTGAAAAGGATTTACGTTGGTTTGCAGCTGAAGCATGGCAATCTTACCGTCATGCTTGTTTCTTGAATAATCCACCTTTGGGATCACATAGTTTTCGTTGAAGGTTTTTACCCGGGCGGGATCGGGGGTGTTGGGCCAGAGATCAATACTGTGGTCATTGTGTCGCCAGCAATAATCTCCCAGTTCTTCCTGGGTGAAGTGGTCTGTTTTCTTCAGTTTTTCATCGTTCACCATGACCAGCAGGTTTTTGCCAGAATCAATGGCGTCGCCATAGGTGATCAGACCAGGAGGACGCAGGCGTTTGGCTTTATCCTTATTGTGCAGGGCATGAGCTTCGCTGACCTCTTTAAACTCGGTTTCCATAAAGGTTTGGACACTGGCTTTGTCCATTCCGTCAAACTGGAGTTTAACCATCACCAGTTCAGAGGGGTTCTTTTTCAAATAGTCTGTCAGAGGTTCGATGACTTCTTTTCTGGCCAGCCCGCCGTGGACAGGACCGTGGTGAACGATAAACTCGCCCCGACGATTCTTGGTGATTCTTATATCCAGGTAGCGAACACCCGCATTGAGCTGGTCGGTGAGATTGTTGGTCTGGGTGGTGGCCCAGCGTTGTCCAAATCCTGTCAGGCAATGACTGGCGGCATCATGGCTGCCAATCATAGTGCAGTGCATCAAACGAACATTCCTGTTTGGGCCGGTAAATAGCCTGCCCATCCAGTTCTGCATACTGACCGGAGTGGGTTCGTAATTTCTCGTTGTAGCGGTCAAAAAAGAGATCAGAGATGAAATTATCTTGATAACCATGCTGGCAATCGAACGTTGCTCCCGGGCAATTTTAGGAGGCAGGGGAAGAAGTCGTTCATCAACCTCTTTCGTACGAACCTTATGAAACATGCTGTCACGGGGGATATGCATACGCTGATCTTTCATAGCAGGCGTGGAGCTATCCTGCGGGTTAGTCTGACCAGGGTAAGGGTGGTTCTTACCGGAAGAGTCGCTGGGTTTCATAGATTCTGATAAAAATTAGAAGCTTCTAGTTTTTATCGGTTTTCAGTATCGACTCTTGATGGGCAAATAGGGCGTCCTGAATGAACAGAAAACGGGAGGGGAGCTGTCTGTGTTTCTTGAAAACCCGGTAAAGGGTTTCTTCTGCACGGTTTGGGAGATTCACCACCCTGATTCTTTCCGGGAAGGAGAAGGCTCTGATGGCTGACTCTGGTAATACCGTGAACCCCAGCCCCGCAGCCACGGGCTCGAGAATCAGGTTGATCTGATTGATATAGCCCTGGGCAGGAAAGTCAGAGATGCTCTTGAATGTCTCCGGGTAGTTTTCCTGAAGCAGCAAGTTGGCGTGGTGCTCCGCATCCGGGTGGTGAATCATGCCCAGCGTCTGGAGATCTTCATAAGTATCCAAATGGAATCCGGCTGGGACCACCAGGCAAACTTCCTCAGTCAATACCGATTCTGCTTCCAGGCTGCTGGATTCCGGCTCGCGGGTCATATAACCACAATCAAGGCGGTTGTTCAGCAGTTCAGACTCAATCCGGCGATTGGGGGCAATCTCAAAAAATACTTTCAGGCCTGGGTGTCGCTTCTGTATTTCTATCAGTTTGGGGTAAAGGTTGAGACCCAAAGCTCCGGGGGAGGATAATCGACAAATTCCCGAATGAGGGTCGTCCCGATTCAACGTTTCCTTCAGGTTTTCTTCGCCTTCGAGCATTTTACGGGCGAAGCGATAGACCATTTCTCCGGCAGGCGTCAGCTCAAAGTGTTTGCCATGGCGGTTGATGAGGTCCGTGTGGTAGTGGCTTTCCAGTTTTTTAATGTGCTGACTGACGCCTGGTTGTGTCATGGCCAGTAGGTCTGCCGTGCGAGTGAAGTGACCTTGCTCGACCAAAGTGGTGAACGTTCTCAGCCAGGTGGGATTTACCATAATAAAATGTTATCAAAAATATTATAAATGATAATTTTATGTTCTTGGTTGGGGTTTTTAAACTGCACCCATCGATTAAATACAGATGGAGTTCGCTTTATGGCAAACGCAGTTTACCCCCGCACTTTTTCCCACATAGGCATTTCTGTACCGGATCTGGAAAAAGCCGTTAAGTTCTACACCGAAGTGTTGGGCTGGTACCTGATCATGGAGCCCACTGAGATTGTAGAAGATGAAAGCGCCATTGGCGTGATGTGCACTGATGTTTTTGGTCCGGAGTGGGGATCATTTCGCATCGCACATATGTCTACAGGCGACAGAATCGGTGTAGAGCTGTTTGAGTTCAAGAACCACGAAGCGCGTGACAACAACTTTGAATACTGGAAACCCGGTGTCTTCCATTTCTGTGTTCAGGATCCTGATGTAGAAGGCTTGGCAGAGAAAATTGTAGCTGCAGGCGGCAAGCAAAGAATGCCCGTTCGTTACTACTACCCGGACGAAAAGCCGTACAGAATGGTTTATATGGAAGACCCGTTTGGTAACATCCTGGAAATCTACAGCCACAGTTATGAGCTGATTTATTCGTCTGGTGCTTACGCCAAGAGCTGAGTCGCTCTTTCAGGTGTATGATGAGAATGACACAATAAAGTTTTGAATCAATTCTCTGAACCCCATGAAAAATATACTGATAACAGGCTGCTCCTCAGGGATTGGCAGGGCTTTGGCACTCGAGCTTAATAAGCGACAGGGTTTCAATGTTCTGGCTTCAGCGAGAAAAGAAGATGATCTTTTCTCGCTGAAAGAGCTGGGCATTTCAACACTCGCGCTCGATGTTACTGATGAAGTTCAGGTAGATAGAGCGTTGAAGTCTGTGTCCGAGGAGCATGGCGTTATTGATGTTCTGATCAATAACGCCGGCTATGGCAGTATGGGGGCTGTTGTCGAACTGCCAAGAGAAGAGTTACTCAGGCAGTTTAAAACCAATGTCTTTGCGCCGGTGCTTCTGGCCAACAAGCTTATTCCGGCTATGCGTGAGCAGGGTCAGGGATCCATCATCAATATTGGCAGTATCTCTGGAGAGGTCACTACGCCTTTCTCCGGGTCGTACTGTGCCTCGAAAGCCGCTTTTAATGCTTTTTCCGACGCTATGCGCATGGAACTGAAACCTTTCGGTATCCGAGTTCTGACCGTTTTACCCGGTGCTATAAAGTCGCGCTTTGCCGAGAATGCCAATGCCGCACTCGAGAGGGTGTTTTCTGAAGATTCCATTTATTTCCCTATAGAGGAAGGTGTCCGGGAGCGAGCCAATGCTTCACAGGACAGACCCACCCCTGCAGAGAAGGTGGCAACAGAGATTGCTGACTGGCTGGAGTCATCGAGCCAGAAGGGAATTCTTAGAGTGGGCAATGGCAGCAGAGCACTTCCGGGCCTGAAAAGGCTACTGCCTGGTAGCTGGTTTGAGGCGATCCTGAGACGTCGATTCAGGCTTAACCGTCTGCCGGTTAGGTAATTGCCCTTAATTCAGAAAAAAAGTGCATTTTGGCTTTGCCTTTCAGACAATCCTGCTATAAAGTACGGCTCCGTTCGCAGCAACAGACGCGGACGACAGCAACGGTGAGGTGTCCGAGTGGCCGAAGGAGCACGCCTGGAAAGTGTGTATACGGAAACGTATCGAGGGTTCGAATCCCTCCCTCACCGCCAGTCAACAAGTTAGTACAACGCGCTCGTAGCTCAGCTGGATAGAGTACCTGGCTACGAACCAGGCGGTCGGAGGTTCGAATCCTCCCGAGCGCGCCATCTTCAAAAAGCCCTATATTTATAGGGCTTTTTGTCGTTCTGGGGTTGGTGTTTTTCCTGACCTCTGCCGGTTTTATAAGCATCCACTGTCTTGTAACTGCGTACTGGCAAAAACCGTTAAAAAGCCCATTTTTAGCCATTTTCGGGCTATTTTCTCACTCTCTTCTCTTAATAACGTACTTCGGCCATTTTGAAGTACGCTATTTTATTTCCTCTTTAAAATCAGTTGGTTGCAGGCGCTTTCGAGGGGCTTGGACGGGTGTTTGGTTCGCACTTTAGTAGCGATATGTAGGGGGAACGGTCGGCGAATTTTTTTAAACAGTTTCTTGTCTATGATTAAGCTTTCAAAAGATCACTTGGAGTCATGATGGGCTTTGATACAGAACCCACTGGATACATAAAGACGGCGCTTTCTGATTTACAGGGAGCCTGGACGGTATTAAGAGAAAGCATTGTTGAACACTTTGGATTTCCAGACTCAGACAAGCTTCTGTTTCATGTTGACGAGGCCATGAGCTGGGAGTCAGTTAGGAACCTCAACAAGATGAAGGCAGCTCTGCTGTTGGTGCAGAATATTGCTAGCCAGACGGATTGCCCAACTGAAGTGAGAGAGTGGGTTGATGATGTTCGAGTCAGTTTCGATGAGACTCAAACAGCTATTGCTGAAGGGCGAGCAGAATAAATACCCGAAGCTAATCTTCGGGTATTCCCAAAGCCTTCTTCTGCTCAGACCAGAGCAGTGGAAAAGGCTTCATGAAATCAGCCAGAGTCAGCCCTCCCAGACTTCTGCCGTCAATGATGGCTTCCTGAATGTCTGGCGATAAGGTAGTCAGGCGTAAGATCCGGGAGGCGTAGGTTTCGCTGTTAATCCCTTCCTTTTTAGCCAGCACTTTCAGGTGCTGCTCTTTGCCCGATTCCAAAGCCTTCAACCATCGATGTGCCCTGACCAGAGCATTCCTCAAGGCTGGATCGACTTCTTCCAGTGCCGGACGACCATCGGGAGTGGTGATCTGGCTTTTGCCCTTGCGGCTGATGAACTTGATGGGGATATGCACCAGAATGCAGTTTTCATCTTCCAGATAGGTGCGAGTGGCTTTGCCGGTCACTTTTATGGCCATGTCACTTCTCCTTGTAGCTCGTTGGTAATGGAGGGTATCCCTTCCTGATGGAAGCGAATGTTGATGCCCTGCTGGTGGACGTCTATACGACTGACCAACAGTTTCATCAAACGGCGCTGCTCTTCTGGAAACAGCAGGTTCCAGATGTCCGACAGTTCATTCAGGGCTTCTCGGACCTGATCTTCATTGAAGCTTTCCTGATCCGTCAGCATCTGCCAGGTGGTGAAAATAATCTCGGGCTGCTTCAGCAGATCCCGGAGATGCTCGACTACCAGAAACTCAATCTCCTTGGCAGGTACGGTAGGCAGGGGCGAATATTTGTGACCGTGCTTCCGAGCCATGCTGCTGACGTAGTAGCGGTGCAGTTTGCCCTTGCTGCGGGTGGCCGTGGGTATCAGGGCTTCCTGTTCCGGCCCAAACAGAAAACCCCGCAGAAACGAACGTGTGTTGCGGTGTCGGCTGTCTGTCTGCCGGTTCGAACTGTTGCCCTGGAGAATGGCCTCAACTTGCTCCCAGACCTCCGGTTTGATGAGGGCTTTGTGCTCACCGGGGTACCATTCTCCCTTGTGGCCGATCTCACCGATATAAAGCCGACTCTTCAGAAGCTTGTAGATCGCAGTTCGGGTGAACTTCTTGCTCCCGGCCACTTGACCACCCTTGCGCGGCAGGCGCTTGGTTCTAAAACCCATGTCGTTAATCCGCTCAGCCGTCTCAATCTGGGAGCGGGTGTCAATAAAGGTCTTGAAGATCTCCCGGATAATCACCGCTTCCCCTTCATTGGGGATCAGCTTGCGATCAACCACGTCATAGCCCAAGGGTGGCGTACCGCCCATCCACTTGCCTTTCTTCTTGGAGAGCAGGAACTTGTCCCTGATTCGCTCACCGGTGACCTCCCGTTCAAACTGGGCAAACGACAAGAGTATGTTTAACGTCAGCCGTCCCATGCTGCTGGTGGTATTGAACTGTTGGGTGACAGCAACAAACGAAACATGATGCTTGTCGAACACTTCCACCAGCCGGGCAAAGTCAGCCAGCGACCTTGATAAGCGATCCACCTTGTAGACGACCACCACATCAATCTTGCCCGCTTCCACATCCTTCATTAATCGCTGAAGGGCAGGCCGCTCCATATTGCCACCGGAAAAGCCGCCATCGTCGTACTCATCGGGTACCAGAATCCAGCCTTCTTGTTTTTGGGAAGTGATGTAAGCTTCCCCGGCCTCCCGCTGGGCATGGAGTGAATTGAATTCCTGCTCCAATCCTTCTTCTGAGGATTTGCGGGTATAGACCGCACAACGTTTGATGTCCTTAATCTTGCTCTTACTTTTGCCCATGGCTGCTTCCCTTTAATCCAAAAAACACCGGCCCCGACCAATGGCTACCTGTGATCAACTTGGCGATCCCAGAAAGACTCCTGTATATTTGACCCCGATATTCAAAGCCCTCTTTGGTGACAATCACCTCATGGGTTTCGTCCTCGTATTCTTTGGTAATCCTGGTGCCTGCTGGTGGCTTGTTGACTCGCGCTTTGGGGACGGGCTTGTCTTTAGCGGATGGTTTTTGCAGGCGCTGTAATCGACCTTTGTGTTTCTCGGATAAGCTCCCCAGTTCCAGCTCCTGAACCCGAAAGGCCAATCGTTGTCGCAATAGTCGTTTATTCAGCTTGGGGGCATCGGTGCCATAGAGTTTCGGCCAAAGTTCCAGTAGCGTCTTGGTGGACATCTTCTGAATGGCAGCCACCTTGGCCGCCAGGCTTGATTGTTCGCGTAATTCATTCTTCATTGTGGGACTCCTGTCGTTGAACCTTATGAGACATACAGGCTCTGGTTCCGGCATTAGTCCAGTTATCTTTCTCTCTTTCGGCGTTATCCGGCTCTTGCTGCTTTATATACCGGCGCTCGATACCCACAGCCAGAATCTGGCAGATTGCCAGGGTGTTCGGATGTGGCTGGTGGTTTGATGGGTTTTTGTCCATGGTGTGCTCCCATCCCTGGGTGGTGCGAGTTTCTTTAAAGTGTTGCTGTAAAACTGACTGGAATCCATACCGAGGTAACTGGCTTGATCCGGTGTTTTCCAAGGGATTGACAGGCCGTGCAATCGGGTACAAGATGATGCTGTATAAAAAAACAGTAGTTTAACGAGGTCGGGATGTAGCAGTAGGAAAAATTTAAAATCTGGAGGATCGGATGCCCCACGTAAAGCGAGTCCTGAAATACGTTCGGGATGATTATTGTCGCAAACTTTTGAAGTTAACCGGAGTCACAAGAGCGCAAAGGATTATCGCTCAAGAACCGGAAATCAGCACGACTGTCAATTTGTATGAAAAGCTCGATAAGAGACAGCGGCAGGATTTTAAAGACCTGGCCCGGCGTATCGACCAGATGACAGACGAAGTGGGTCAGGAGTTCCTGACTCGTCTGGTCAAAAACAGGGCCGAGTATCAAGCCCAGGGTGACCCTTACAATCAGGCGGCCTGGGTGCTTCTTCATGAACAGTCCATCTTTGCACAAGCTGAAAGTGAGCGCTTTGCCGATGAAGCCAGACTGACCGCCAAGTGGGACAGTTTCAGAGTACTCTCCAATGTTGATCAACTGCCGGATATTGAAGGTCTAAAGGAATACCTCACACAGCACTTTGGTGGCGATGATGAAGTGCTGGTGGAGTTGTTTGAACGTGAACGTCCTTGTATTGATGGCACCACGGAAACCCTGCAGCAAGTGATGGTCTACCGGGAAGGTGTGCCCAGCCTGCTCAAAGAGGTCTCCAAAGAGAAGAAGGTTCTCCGGGAAACCATGGTCAGCCCCGCAAGAGAATACGCTTTTCTCTGGAACCCGAAAAAGAGAGAGCTGGAAGTGGTGACCCGCAAGAAGCAGGAGCGCGAGCAGCTGGCCCAGCTGTTCACCAGTAAAGGGCTGGGTATAGAGCAGGCTCCAGAGAAGCTGGAAAGAAGACTGCTAACGCTTGGTATCCTGAAGACCAAGCCTGTACTGCCATTCACCCGGGAAGAAGGCATTGAGCAGGTATCCGTTTCTTATCTGAAGTTCAAATCGACTCGAACCAAAGCGGCCTATACCGTTCATTCTCCCGCCAGAAAAGCCCACGAGAAAGATGTGTATCGGGTAATGCAAGAGGATGAGGTGGAAAACTTTCGAAATGGTGATCAGTACTCTGTTGCTGAAGCCTCCATTGCCGTGAGGTTCAGAAAAAAAGAAGGGCAAAGTCGTGCGAACAGCACCACCATCATTCTGAAAGACCCTTGCACTTCCAATCTGCAGGATCTGACAGAGCGGGAGCGTTATCTCAGCTGGAACAAACTCAAGGAGTGGGGACTGACTCATGACTGATACACTGGAATTACCCAAGAAACAGCGTTCATTTCGCTACCTGGCCGGTCTTTATGAAACCGATTCTGAAACGGTTTTGAAAGCCTGTCTGGAAATGGGCAGACCCAATGAAGCTGCTGATATTATCAGCTCTGGCGCTTTGAGTCCGGGTGGTCTGGCTTATGAAATTCCCATCGATACCGACGACGGAGAACAATGGTTGGAAGTGATTGAGAGAAATCCGGAGCATGAGCCAGGAGTCTTTACTTGTTACTGTGTTTCCGAAGGCTTTATTGAGATCACTGAAGAACAGCAGAGGCAGTACAAGTACGACCGGGACTGGTTAATTAAGGTGCTCAAGACCCATCTGAAGTTGTCTGGGGAACAAGTCACGGTGATTCCTGAACAGTTAGAGTGGCTGGGAAATATTCATGTTGATGGGCAGCCCTACCAAATTCTGCTTGCCAGACACCTGACCAGCATGAGCGGTTTCAAAAGCATTTATCAGGGATTGGAGAGCTGGCAGAAAAAGGCCTCTGGCGTTGTTCTCACGGTATCCGAGCGGTTTGACCATCTGCTTCCTCTGCCTGGAGGGTATCCGATCGTGTCGATTATGTCGTTACTGTCTTCTGATGATCCTTGTGAAATGGATGCCCAAAAGCTGAAAGACGTACTACGAGCAACCTTCCAGCCTGAGGTGGAGTCACTGGAAGTCCAGTGGGAATACTATGGTAGTCAAGGTCGATTTGAGGCAAGTGGCCGAGAGCCGTGGAATATACGTGGTGGTCAGCGCTGCAAGGTGGCCAGCATGATTTATGATGCCTGGTTGGCAGGGAACCGGGGAGTCACGACCGATCAGATTAGAGAAGAAGGCATTGGCTATACACGCCCAAGTAACTGTTTTGGTGACAGCGAACAGTGGCAAGAGTATATCCAGTATGATAACCGATTGTGGAGCTTAAAAGCCAAAGCCCGATCCAGAAGAAAAATGACTCCATAATGAAATTTTAGTCCCAAAAAATTATTATCATTTCTGCACTTAGTACTATGGAAAATGAGTGATGGATACTCCTACAGTTACAGCCCTTCTTATACTGCTTGCTCCTTTGGGCATTGCTGCATTATTTTGGTGGAAAAACAAACAATCCACAGAAAAAATCTCTGAGCTTCAGTCTGAAAAAGAGGCTCTCTTACACCTCAAAAAATACGAAGCCATAGTTGATGCTGAGTCAGAAGCCAGAGGTATTATTTCTCAAGCAAGAAAAGATGCAGAACAAATTGTTAATGATGCTGCCAAGCGATTAAATGACGCTAAGCTCAAAGCTGAGAACAGAGAGAAAGAAGCAAATGTTGCTCATGAGAGGATTGTAAAAGAGGCGAGAGAGAATCTTAAAAAGGCAAAGGAGAAAGCGGAGCAGACTATGCAGGAAGCTTTTACCAATGCGGATAAAATCGTCAAACAAGCAGAAGAAAATGCCCGAGAAATTGCTGGTGAGGCTCTTGAGGCTAAATCTAAGGCTGATACTTTTGAGAAAAAAGCCAAGGCCATGAAAAATATCATTGATGGCTATGGGAATGAATACCTTATTGCAAATCAAACAGTTCTTGATGATTTGGCTGAGGAGTTTAGTCATAAGGATGCTGGTGTTGAACTTAAAAAATCCAGATATTTTACAAAAACGCTTGTTACCAAAAGTAGGGCGGCTCTCTGTGACTATGCGGAAGTAAACCGAAAAGAAACAGCTATAAGGTTTGTTCTGGATGCATTCAACGGTAAAGTTGATACTGCTTTGGCAAAAGTAAAGCATGATAATTATGGGAAGTTAGAGGCTGAAATAAAAGATGCATTTGCTCTTGTAAATGGAAATGGCAGAGCTTTCAGAAATGCTCGTATATCTGATGAATACTTAAATGCCAGACTTGATGAATTAAAATGGGCTGTGGCAGTTAATGAACTAAAGCTTCAGGAGAGAGAAGAGCAGCGCCAAATAAAAGAAGCTATCAGGGAAGAAGAAAAAGCAAGAAGAGAGATGGAAAAAGCCATCAGGGAGGCAGAGAAAGAAGAGAAAATGCTTCAGAAAGCTATGGAAAAAGCTCGCAAGGAGCTTGAGAAAGCGAGTGAAGAGGAAAAGCTCAAGTTTGAAGAGCAACTATCAGCCCTCCAAAGTCAGCTTGAAGAAGCAGAAGCCAAAAACCAAAGAGCGATATCAATGGCTCAGCAGACTCGAAGAGGTCATGTGTATGTGATTTCTAACATTGGGTCATTTGGTGAAGATATTCATAAGATTGGTTTGACTCGTCGATTAGAGCCTATGGATCGGGTAAAAGAGCTTGGTGATGCGAGTGTACCATTCGACTTCGATGTTCATGCAATGATCTACTCTGAAGACGCTCCAAAGCTCGAAAAAGAACTCCATAAAGTCTTTGAGTCACAACAAGTAAATAAAGTTAACTACAGGAAAGAGTTTTTTAGGGTTAATGTATCCGATATCAAGAATAAAATTGATGAAATGGATATAGAAGCACACTGGACGATGAAGGCTGAAGCCAAGGAGTACCGTGAAACTCTGGCTATAGAAAATCATAGTGGTTCAGAATCCAGTTATGAACAGCCATCAGTCCAACAAGTTATGTCAGCTTAAGTCTGAACTACTCCAATAAAGATCTCACCATAAATAAGGCTGCATTATTAAGCAGCCTTATTTATTTCTTGCTATTTGAAAAGTGATACAGCGCGTTAGCGTTACTGCCTTGTAGATTACATGCTGATTTTTTTGTGATTTTTTAAGAAAAAAAGCGTCGTCTCCGTTCTGTCTCCGCCCCATCTCCGCTCTGTCTACGCCGACTGTCCCATGATTGTTCCTGCCTTTGGAAAAAACAAGAAGGAGCATGAAATGGAAGTGCAACACCTGAGCCAGAAAGAACTGGCAGACCGCTGGAGGCTCAGCCCCTATACGCTGGAGAAGTGGCGTATGAGAGGGCTGGGGCCGCGTTATATCAAACTGGGCAACCGGGTCATCTACCGGCTGGTGGACATTGAAGCTCACGAAGCTTCCCATACCCATGCGGGTACATCGCAGCCATTACCCTGTCAGGGAGGTGAAGTATGACTACGGAGTTGGAAAACATTCAGGGCATGGGAGTTGCTGAACTGGCAGCCCGTTCCGGCGAAGAGCTGGTGGTTTTGTTAAACGATGTCGAGAAGGCCATGAGCCAGCTGACTGTCCAGAAAATGTGGCTGGAGTCAGTGGTCGCCTATAAATACGTCTACCGGGCATCGCAGATTCGATCCGAGCTGCAGCAGGACTTTGGGACGATCAGTTTTGATGACGAAGGAACGCGTGTGCTGGTGGATCTGCCCAGGGAAGTCAGCTGGGATCAGTCACAACTGAAGGCTATAGCCCAGAGAATTCAGGAGCAGGGCGAAGACCCCAGCGAGTTCCTGGATATTGAGTACTCAGTGTCGCAGGAGAAGTTTGATCAGTGGCCTCAAGAGATTCGTCGATCCTTTGAGCCAGCCTTACAAATCAAGCAGGGACGTTGCACCTACAAGCTGGTGGGAGGTGGTCAATGAGCCTCCCGATTCTTGATGCCAAGCAACGTAGCCAGGAAAACAAGGGCATTAAATGTGTGTTGTTAGGCAATAGTGGGGTGGGTAAAACCACCCAGCTGCTGAGTCTCAACCCGGACACCACTCTGTTTGTGGATCTGGAAGCCGGTGATCTGGCAGTACAGGAGTGGCCCGGCGACACCCTTCGCCCAGCCACCTGGCCAGAGTTCAGGAACTTTGCCGTCTATCTGGCTGGTCCTAATCCGGCGCTTCGGGATGATCAGGTGTATTCCAAAGCGCACTATGAAGCGGTGTGTCGTAAGTTTGGTGATCCTCAATCCCTGGAGAAGTACGACACCTACTTTATTGATTCCATCACAGTGCTGGGGCGGCTCTGCTTCCAGTGGTGCAAGGGGCAGCCACAAGCTTTCTCCGAGAAAACTGGGAAACCAGACACTCGGGGCACTTATGGCCTGCACGGCCAGGAGATGATTGCAGCACTGACGCATCTGCAACATGCCCGAGGTAAGAATGTAGTCTTTGTCGCCATTCTGGAAGAGCGGGTGGACGACTTTAACCGCAAGCTCCACCAGCCCCAGATTGAAGGCAGTAAAACCGGTCTGGAACTGCCCGGAATCGTTGATCAGGTGATCACCTTGGCCAGTCTTCCCGATGAAGAAGGCAACCTGCGTCGTACCTTTATCTGCCAGACCCTCAATCCCTATGGCTATCCCGCCAAGGATCGTAGTGGACGTTTAGACGTTTTTGAACCACCCCACCTCGGACAGCTGTTTGACAAGGTCCGCACCGGATCAAGGCAGCCTGTCCAGTTTGAAACTCAATCCCAAGGAATGGAGAAACAGCCATGAGCCAACAAAAAGGCATGACTCGCTGGAATGACTTTAACGATGCTACCGACCAGGGCAGCTACGATGTCATCCCCTCAGGCACTCTGGTCAAAGTTCGTATGACCCTCAAGCCTGGTGGTTATGACAATCCCGATATGGGCTGGACCGGCGGCTATGCCACTTGTGGTGATACCGGAGCCATCTACCTCAACGCTGAGTTTACGGTGTTGGAAGGCCAGTACGCCAAACGCAAAGTCTGGTCGTTGATCGGTATGCACAGTCCCAAAGGGCCGGAGTGGGAGAGCATGGGTCGGTCTTTTGTTCGGGGTATTCTGCAGTCCGCTCGCAATATTAAGGCAGAAGATAACAGCCCACCGGCTTATAAAGCTCGACAGCTGCAGTCTTTGTCCGAGCTGGATGGCATTGAGTTTGTGGCCAAGGTGAGCACTGAGAAAGACCAGTACGACGAGCCCAAGAATGTCATCAAGCAGGCTATTACTCCGGAGCACAAGCAGTATGCACAGTTGATGTTCGGTCAGACGGCTCCTCAAACCAACCAGCCCTCTAATCAACAGGGCAGTCCTTCCCATGCACAGTTGCAGTCTCAGTTGTACAGTCCTCCGGATCAGGCACCTCATCCGGCGGACAGCTACAACAACCAATGGGATTAAGGACCTGATGCCCATCAGCCGGTGGGCTTTTCCCCGACAGGGACTGTAACGATGAACAATAAATGGCTTGATTTTAATGATGCGCCTGAGCAGAACTCGGCTCAGACGCTGGACGCGGAAGAAGTCAAACGACGTATTCAGGAGCGTGTACCAGAGTATCTGGCTTGGCTGTTTCCCAATGGCAAAAAACGAGGGCAGAAGTTTGTGCTGGGCAACGTCCAGGGCAAGAAAGGCAAAAGTCTGGAAGTGGAACTTGGCAGTGGGCTCTGGCACGACTTTGAAAGTGGTGAAGGCGGCGACATTATCAGCCTCACCGCAGCACACCAGAAGCTGGATGCACAAAGGGATTTCCCCGAAGTCATCCGGTTTATGGCGGACTGGCTAGGTATGCCTTCATTCACGCCACCAGCTACTGCCAGTCACCAGGATGAGTATGAAGACCTGGGGCATCATACCGGCAAGTGGGACTATCACGATGCTGATGGCAATCTGATTGCTTGTGTCTACCGCTACGATACTCCCGATGGTAAAGAATTCCGGCCTTGGGATGTCAAAGCCCGAAAAACCAAGGCACCCAATCCCAGACCGCTGTATAACCAGCCGGGCATCAAGGTAGCGGACGAAGTACTGCTGGTGGAGGGAGAAAAAGCCGCACAGGCACTGATTGAAAAAGGTTACTGCGCCACCACCGCTATGAACGGGGCCAAGGCTCCTACCGATAAAACCGACTGGTCGCCTCTTAAAAACAAGCGGGTATTGATCTGGCCGGATAATGATGAAACCGGGCTTGTTTATGCCCAACAGGCAGCGCAGGCCATTTCAGATGCAGGGGCGGCATCAGTCATCATCCTGAAGCCACCCGAGGGACAACCCGAGAAGTGGGATGCTGCGGATGCAGTCGCTGAAGCCTTTGATATTCGACACTGGATGATCACAACCCGTCGTAAGACGATTAAAGAGTCCGTGCCAGTCTATCGTTTTGGTGAGCTGCTGGATGACGGGTCACCCATGCCAGAAGATTTGTTGTCCCCCAGGATACTGACGCCTGGTGGCATGTTGGTACTGGGTGGTGCGCCCAAGGTTGGCAAGAGTGACTTCCTGCTGAATTTGCTTGCTCATATGTCTGCAGGATTGACCTTTCTGGATATGCGACCCAGTCGGCCCCTGAAAGTCTTTTATCTACAGGCAGAAGTGCAATACCACTATCTTCGTGAACGAGTAAAGCAGCTGCCCCTCAAGGACTTCCAGCTCACCCGAGTTCGAGAGAACCTAGTGATGACGGCCCGGTTAAAACTGATTCTCAATGCGGTAGGTTTACCCATTATTGCCAGAGCTATCCGGCAAGCCTTCCCTGAAGGTCCGGATGTTATCGTTATTGACCCCATCAGGAATGTCTTCGATCCCGGCCCGGATGGCAGCAGTGAGAATGATAACAACGCCATGCTGTTCTTTCTGAAGGATCGAGTTGAACAGCTGAGGGATATCGTCAATCCGGATGCAGGGATCGTTCTGGTTCACCATACCCGCAAGATGAGTAAACGACAGCTGGAGGAAGACCCCTTTCAGGCACTCTCCGGCGCTGGCAGCTTGCGAGGCTACTATACCTCCGGGATGTTGCTGTTCAGACCAGAAGAGTTGGAACCTGAACGGATGCTGTATTACGAGCTGAGAAACGGCCCATCCCCCAAGGCTCAGAGGATCATCAAGAAAGATGGGCAGTGGCGGGAAGCACCTCCCAATAGTATGCGTCTGGCAGGTGAAGAATTGGGCAAGAAGCATGATGCAGAACGCATCAGAAAGCGGGAAGTGATCGTCAACCTGATCTACCAGGAAGCGCTGAAAGGCAGGGTCTTCACCGTTAACCAGTTCTCCGAACAGTTTGAAAACCAGCTGGGTTTGGGTGGCAAAACAACCATCTATGACCGGATTCAGGTACTGGCCACCAAGGGCTATATTAAGTTTTTCCGGGATTATGATGAGTACAACCTGCCCGCTCCAAAGCGCAGCAAGCTCGGGTATTTATGTGTTGATGGTATGGCCTATGGGATGGAGGGTGAGGCGCTGTGCAGCATCAGGCCAACGGATTTCAAATGCCCGAACACCGGTACATTGCTGCCTGTTGAAAACCCGGATGTGTGGGTTTATCAGGACTCTCTTTAGAAGTCAGAAATCGTCTGAAAATGGCCTTTCAGAATTCGGCCAGATTTCAGAATTCGCAGAATTCAAAAAATTGAAATCTGGTTGAGAACTTATTTTTAAAAGGATTTCAAACGGTTATGCAGGCTTCTTAGAATTCAACTCAGGTTTTCCGAATTCTGGATTCCGAAGTCTGTAAGTAATTGTTTATTAAGCAATAATTTCTAGATTTCAGAATTCAACAACACCGTATATATAAATATATACAGGCGAGCCTCCTTCAGGTCGGCCTCGCCTGTATAACAAAACCACAGGAGGCGAAGTTATGGAGTGCAAGGATGAACTGGCAAACCGTTATCGCGAAGCCTGGCTGGTGGCACGACGTGTGTCGTCAGGAATCAATCTCCGGTACTCCGCCTTCTGGCCGGAGATCAATCCCAATCGCTGGGAAGTTTATCAGGGTGAAGGCAAGTCCCTGAAGTTGCCCCAGCCTTCGGAGGACGAAGTCGACCGGATGGTGCAGTGCATGCGCTGGTTACGCTGGGTCAGCGAGGAGGAACGAAAGCTGATCTGGCTTCGTGCCTCGGGACTGCCCTGGCGAGTCATCGCTGAAGATCTGGGTGTGAACCGGAAGACACCGTACGCTCACTGGAGCAAAGCCATGAGTAAGATCTCCATCCATTTGGCCGGAGGACGTAACCCGGAGTAACCCGAAGTAACGGGTAGTGTCTGGTTTTATCCGGGTAAATACAAAATAGAGGTGTTCTCAAGGGTTGGACACTTTTGCCAGATTTGACAAGAATTAAGGCTAACATCGAAGCGAAGTGCATCTGAACCTCACACCTCACTGGTCTGAGGTTTTTTAGTCTCTGGAAATCACGGAAGAATCATGTCCAGAATCCTTGTCGAAGCCATCGAACATCGCTCAGTTGTCAGCCTGGTTCCCTACTCTAACAATGCCCGGACTCACTCCGATGAGCAGGTGAGCCAGATTGCCCGTTCCATCGAGGAGTTTGGTTTTGTGAATCCGGTGCTGGTGGGCAGTGATGATGTGATCGTAGCCGGACATGGTCGACTGATGGCGGCAAAACAGCTCGGAATGGAAACGGTGCCGGTGATCGTGCTGGGTCACTTGAGTGAGACCCAGCGTCGTGCGCTGGTGATTGCGGATAACCAGATTACGGCCAACTCAGGCTGGGACGAAGACTTGCTCAAGCAGGAACTGTCGGAGCTGGATGCTCTGGATTTTGACCTTGACTTGATGGGGTTTTCCGATGAGGAACTCGAAGGACTTCTGCTGGTGGACGAAGCGGAAGGCCAAACCGATGACGATGAGATTCCTGAACCGGAAGAGCATCCAGTGAGCCAGGCGGGTGATTTGTGGGTGTTAGGCGACCACCGGGTACTCTGTGGTAGTGCAACTGAACAGGCCGATGTGGAAACCCTGATGGCAGGCCAGCTGGCGGATATGGTGTTCACCGATCCGCCCTACAACGTCGATTACGCCAATCCTGAGAAAAATACCCAAGCCAAGAAGGATCGCCGGATCAAGAACGACAACCTGGGTTCTGAGTTCCATGCTTTCCTGCTGGCCGCCATGACCAACCTTCTTGGCGTCTGCAAGGGCGCAATTTATATCTGCATGTCGTCGTCTGAACTGGATACCTTGCAGAAAGCTTTCAGGGAGGCCGGAGGCAAGTGGTCCACGTTTATCATCTGGGCGAAGAATACCTTCACCCTGGGACGTTCTGATTACCAACGCCAGTACGAACCGATCCTCTACGGCTGGAAGGAAGGCACTGATCACTTCTGGTGTGGTGCCAGAGATCAGGGCGATGTCTGGTTTTACAGCAAGCCTGCCAGGAATGATCTGCATCCCACCATGAAACCGGTGGAACTGGTGGAACGGGCCATTCGTAACTCTTCCAAGACCCACGATATTGTGCTGGATCTGTTTGGCGGTTCAGGTTCCACCCTCATCGCCTGTGAGAAGTCTCACCGCAGTGCCCGGCTGACTGAGCTTGATCCCAAATACGTGGACGTGATTGTCCGTCGCTGGGAAGAGTACACCGGCAAGGAAGCTTACCTTGAATCCAACAATCTGACCTTTGCCCAGGTCAAGGAAGACCGTGATGGACGATCTCTCAAGGCGACTGGATCAGATTGATTCTAAGCTCGACAAGCTGAGCGATGCAGTGTCTCGCCTGGCCATGATCGAGGAGCGGATCACTCACCAGACCAGCAATCTTTCCCGTCAGGACGAACGCCTGGATGAGCAGGAGAAACGCCTTCGGCAGCTGGAGTTTCAGGCCAGTCGACGGGGCGTGATGCTTGGGTATATCGAGCGGTTTGGCTGGATCGTGCTGACTGCTGCTATTGGATTACTGTCTTACTTTCTTAAATCATAAACTCAGGGGATGAGTGATGGGCAAGCGTAAGGAAACCAATTATATCGTCGTGCATTGCTCGGACACCCGAGCCAATCAGAACGTGACTTTTGACGACATCAAACGCTGGCACACTCTGGAGCGGGCCTTTCTGGATATTGGTTACCACTGGGTGATCGAACGTGACGGTTCGGTGAAGCAGGGGCGTCCCATGGATGACTGGGGTGCTCATGCCAAAAGCCACAATCATGAGAGCGTGGGGATCTGCCTGGTGGGTGGCCTGGATGAACACAACCAACCGGAAGATAACTTTACTCCCGACCAGAAGCGAATGCTGAAGTTCCTGATCGCAGGCCACCAGGCACTCTATCCAAACGCTGTCGTGCACGGTCACCACCACTTCAGCAAGGTCAAAACCTGCCCCAACTTTGATGTTCATCACTGGCTCAGGGCTGAGGGATTGTTGGGAGGCAAGCGGTGAGTCTGGCTGCCGCCATTCCGGTGATCGGGAAGGTCATCGACAAGCTCTTTCCAGATGCCAACAAAGCGCAGGAAGCCAAGGCTGAACTGACCCAGATGCTGCTCAACGGTGAGCTGGACGAACTGGAGCAACAGGCCGGAGTGATCAAGGCAGAAGCCCAGGGCGAAGGCTGGCTGCAACGAAGCTGGCGACCTATTGTGATGCTGGTCTTTACGGCATTGGTTGTGTGTCGCTGGATGGGCTGGTCGGCACCGAATCTCTCGGAAGAAGTGGAGCTGAAACTGTTCAGCATTATTCAGCTGGGCATTGGCGGATACATTGCCAGCCGGGGGGTGGAGAAGGTAACAAGAACATGGAAAGGCTGAGACGTAATACAAGGCGATTTGAGGGTGGTTTTCTGAATGCAGGGAGCGTCCTTAAAACGATTAGAAAGCCTTATAGAAGGCTTCTGATGGGCGTTCCGGGGTCCCTGGGCAGTGTCTTCTAGTGCGGGTAGGCAGCAGCGCGGAATATCGCCAGCGACAGAGCGAAAATCGGAGTTGACACTTGGGTTGACAAGATCGGACTCAGCCCAGTGATGACGGGGCTTTCCGGTGTCAACCAGTCAGTGGTTTTGTCAACTCATTGACCCCTATGATACGTTCAATTTGTCAACCGGGTTGACAGCATTTAGGTCCACTTTGAGCCACTGTTGGTTCTGGTGGCAGAGCAGCGTTTTGATTTTCAAGGATCGTGCTAATCCGCTCAGGTGATTGAAGCTGGGGCTGATGCGGGGTTGATGATTGAGCCAGTCTTCTCCCCAGTCTCGATGCAACGCTGAAGCTTGATTGTCTTTCAGGTAGTGCAGATCACCCAGCTGGATCAGGAAGATGGCTTCTGCCATGGTCCGGTAGCAGCGGTTGAGGCTGGGCAGGATATAGCGATCAGGATGGAGTAAACGGCAGGATAAAAAAGAGCCGCTGCTCAGTTTAACGGCCAGAATAATGGGCTCTCTCATGATTTAGGTCCCCACATGGAGAGGCTTTGCCAGCCACCGTCCTGCCAGTAATAAACGTATTCGGCTCCGGTTTCCCAGGCCAAGGTGATCAGATCTTGCAGGTTGTCGCTGTTGTGAGGTCGTATTTTGGCCCATGGCTCACCTTTATCCATGTAAGCATCAACGCCATCCTTGCTGATGGACGACAGGTCACCAAAATTCACAATGATTTTGGCATCCGCTTCGGTGGGGAAGTGTTCCTGTAGCACCTTTCCCACCAGATCCCCATCAAAGTGACAGTAGATGGAGCAATAGCGGCCGTCAGCCAGCCGCCTTGCAATGCGGGAGCGGGTGCTCATGCAGTTTCTCCGGCAAAGAGGGTATCCAGTCCGGCGGTGATTCGGTAAATGCGGTCCTTGCCCTCCAGTTTCTCGGATTCAATGGTTAGCCCCAGTCGTTTTTTCAGGGCTCCGGCCAGAGTGCCGCGCACCGTGTGCTGTTGCCAGCCGGTCTCTTTCATGATGTCGTGGATTGCAGCGCCTTCGGGTCGAGCCAGTAGCTTGATAACTCTGTGGAGTTTGGTGCCGGTGCGGATCTTGTCTTTGTGAGCCGGTTTGTTTTCCTCCGGCAATCCGATGGCGGCTCTTCCCTGAGGGCTGATGTCAAAGGTGTCGGCTTCTTTCAGGCGGATCAGAAAGCCCTTGCTGGTCAAACTGTCCAGCACTTTCTTTCGGGCACCGCCTTTCAGGGCGAGCATGGAGGCGTGGAAGGTGCCGGTCTCGGCAGCTTGCTTAAGCACAGTTTCTTGGGTGTTAGTGAGTTTTGTTGTTTTCATGGTGCTTCTCCTTTTGGGTTTATTGTTTTTGACCTTGTTGCAAGCCCAGCTGGTAAGCCTGTTCCAAGGCTCGTTTAACCTGCCAGACGGCAACCTCTTCAAAATCTTCTGGTGTGTTGCGGGTCTTGAGGGTGTCCATCATCAGGTTTTTTTGGG
This sequence comes from Endozoicomonas arenosclerae, assembly GCF_001562015.1. Taxonomy (GTDB): domain Bacteria; phylum Pseudomonadota; class Gammaproteobacteria; order Pseudomonadales; family Endozoicomonadaceae; genus Endozoicomonas_A; species Endozoicomonas_A arenosclerae. The sequence continues at coordinate 58,567 of NZ_LASA01000054.1, forward strand.
CGATGGCTTCCAGGGCTTGTTCGATCTTCTTGTTCATGTCCTGTTTCCTTTTTGATGCTTGTTGGCGTTATGTACAGTTAGGCTCTATAACCGCTGGTTATCAAGAAAATAGTATTAATAATCAATAGCTTGTCGGACACAGGAGGACTTATCCGGCCACAGCGGGACAGAGGAGGTGATACCGATGGCTATGACGCTCATCTCGCAGTCGGCATTCGCCAAAGGTCAAGGCTGGAGCCGTCAATATGTGGCCAAACTGGTCAAGTCCGGCAAGATTCGCTTGCACAACGGCAAGATCAACCCGGAGGAGGCCCTGAAAGCGATCCAGTCCCAGGCAGAGCCTTCAACCGCCCTGAGAAAACCGCCTCCCCAATCAGAAGTTTTACCTGTTGCCCCCACTGATTCACGACAGGCGGTGGATTTCGTCACGGCTCGTACCATGCGGGAGGCTTTCCGGGCCAAGATGGCGAAGATGGAGTACGAAGAAAAAGCCGGAAAGCTCACAGAGGCCAGCAAGGTGCGGGAAGATGCCTATCGAGCCGGACGAATGTTGAGAGATGCGCTGTTGGGTATTCCGGATCGCCAGGCCGATGTGCTGGCTGCCGAGACAGATCCCCGCAAAGTACGACAGCTGTTGATGGATGAACTGGAATCAATCCTTTCTGAGTTAAGTGGCCCATGACCTCACCTTATCTGGATGGTTTTTTTGCAGGCCTGAAGCCCGATACACGACTGATGGTGTCGGAGTGGGCGGATGAATACCGTATTTTGCCGATGAAAGCCGCCAAGGAAGCGGGTCGCTGGCGTACAGCCCGGACACCTTATCTGAAAGAAATCATGGATTGCCTGTCACCCTCTTCAGAGGTTGAACGGGTGGCTTTTATGAAAGGGGCGCAGGTCGGTGGCACAGAGTGCGGCAATAACTGGCTGGGCTATGTCATTCACCATACTCCAGGCCCGATGATGTATGTGTTGCCGACTCTGGATATGGCCAAGCGGACTTCCAAGCAGCGCATTGCCCCGATGATTGAGGAGATGCCCATTCTGCGGGAACGGGTCAAAGATCCTCGCTCCAGGGATTCCGGTAATACCCAAATGGTGAAGGAATTCCCCAATGGCGTCTTGATCATTACCGGAGCCAATTCAGCGACAGGGCTTCGCTCCATGCCAGCCCGCTTCCTGTTTTTGGATGAAGTGGATGCCTATGAGGATGATGTCGATGGCGAGGGAAACCCCATCAATCTGGCGATTAAACGAACAGCGACGTTTTCCCGGAATCGTAAAATCCTGATGGTCTCCACACCCAATATTGCCGGAGCCAGCAAGATTGAGTCGGCCTACCAGGCCAGTGACCAGAGGCAGTATCAAGTACCTTGCATTCGCTGTGGACACTTCCAGCCCATAGAGTGGCAGCAGATCAAGTTCGAGCATCAAGCACCTGAAACGGCCAGCTTCGAATGCGTCCAGTGCCAGCACAGGATGCAGGAACATGATAAACCCAGACTACTGGAAAACGGTAAATGGGTGCCTCAAAACGAAGAGAGTGACGGCAAGATTCGGGGTTACCACCTGAGCTCACTCTATAGCCCCAATGGCTGGTACAGCTGGAAAGATGCTGTAGCGGATTTTCTGGCTGCAAAGGATGATCCGGTCCTGCTCAAAGACTGGACCAATACGGTGCTGGGGCAGACTTGGCAGGAAGCCGGTGAAACCGTTGATTACGAACTGCTCTACCAGCGACGTGAACACTATGTCGCTGAAGTGCCCTGGTCAGTCGAAGTGCTGACCTGCGGCATTGATGTTCAAGATGACCGGGTGGAGTACGAAGTGGTGGGCTGGGGAGCGGGCGAAGAGAGCTGGTCCATTGATTATATCCGGCTCTATGGGGATCTCAGCCGTCCGGAGATCTGGAGGATTCTGGCGGATAAACTCCGAACCGCTTACCGACGGCAGGATGGTGTTCTGATGAACCTGGCCCAGATCTGTATGGACTCCGGCGGCCACTTTACCGATGAAGTCTATGCCTTCAGCCGTAAGCAGGGCGCGGACTGGCTGATTCCTATCAAGGGCGCGTCCCAGTCCGGCAAGCCCATCGCGACCTTCCCAAAAACTCGCAATAAGAAAGGCGTCTATCTCACTCTGGTAGGCACCGATACCGCCAAGGAGTTGATCTATCAGCGTTACCGGATTCTGGAACCGGGAGCCGGTTATTGCCACTGGCCGGTGAAGGATTGTTTTGATGAAGATTATTTCAAGCAGGCCACAGCTGAAGAGAAGGTTCGCAAATACAAACACGGGGTTGCTTACTTTGAGTGGGATGCTCGTAAGAAGCGCAACGAGGCGCTGGATTGTCGGGTTTATGCCCTGACTGCTGTGCGTATTTTGCAGCAGCACCGAGGTTTGAATCTGGAGCAGTTAGCAGCCCAGAGACCCGAGCCGGAAGTGGTGATGGAATCGGAAAAGCCTGAAGAGTTTGTACAAAACCGATCCCGTCGATTCTCAAGAAGCAGCTATTTAAATGGATAGCCCATGATTACGGATGCTGAATATAAGGCTCTGAAACGAGCGGTACTCCTCAGGGAAACCCGAACGGTCGAGTTCGAAGGTCGCAAGGTGGAATACGCCAGCTTCTCTGAAATGGAAAGACGACTGCAGGCGATTGAACGGGAACTGATCAAACAACAAAAACGACCCCGGCAGTACGGTATCTATTCCGGCAAAGGTATCTGAATGAGGCTTCGACACCGCATTGCAGGCTGGTTGCTGCCCGAGCTGAAAAATCTGGCTTACACCTCAGCCGGGCAGGGCCGGAGAAGTCAAAGCTGGATAGCCCCAGCAACCGGCCCGAACCAGTCTCTGACGGGTAATATGGGTACTCTCATCAATCGTTCCCGAGCTGCCATTCGTAATGACCCTTGGGCTGCTTCCGGATTGGAAAAGTTGGTAGCCAATATTGTCGGTACCGGCATCAAGCCCAAGTCAGAAGCGGAGGACGATGCTTTTCGCAAACAGCTCCAAGCCCTGTTTCTGGACTGGACCGATGAATCTGATGCTGATGGGCAGCTGGATTTTTACGGGCAGCAATCGCTGGCCATGCGTTCGGTACTGGAAGCCGGGGAGTGCTTTGTTCGCTTCCGACCCCGTAAACCCGGTGATGGTTTCAGTGTGCCTCTTCAGCTGCAGCTGTTGGAATCGGAGTTTGTGCCCTGGGATTACAACGATGATCTGAAAAAAGGTCACAAGATCAGGGCCGGGATTGAGTTTAACGCCATTGGTCAGCGAGTCGCTTATTGGATGCACCGTCAGCATCCTTCGGACTACACAACCCTGGACACTGCCGACTTGCGACGAGTGCCTGCTGATCAGGTGATGCATCTGTATGAACCGCTGCGGCCTGGACAGCTTCGAGGCCAACCGTTGCTGACCCAGGTAATGTTGAGAATGTTTCACCTGGACAAGTTTGATGATGCAACGTTGTTGCGGCAGGAGATTGCCAACCTGTTCACCGGCTTTATTACCAAACCGGCTCCGGAAACCGAGAAAGTAGACCCTCTGACCGGTCGCCCTATTGTTTATGACCTGCAGGGTGTGCCCATGGTGGCCATGGAGCCGGGCACCATGCAGGAATTGTCTCCGGGCGAGGAGATTACTTTTAATACGCCGCCCGGTGCGGCCAGCAACTACCCGGATTTTATTCGTCAGCAACTGATGGCAGTAGCCGCCGGTATCGGTCTGCCCTACGAAATTTTATCGGGTGATATGAAAGGCGTCAGTGACCGGGCATTGCGAGTGGTGCTCAATGAGTTTCGTCGTCGTATTCAACAGATTCAACATAACCTGCTGGTGTTCCAGCTCTGTCGTCCGGTCTGGAATCGCTGGCTGGAGATGGCTGTGCTGTCAGGTGTATTACCGGCTTCAGACTTTCATCTCAACAAGGCTCGTTACAAAAAGGTGAAATGGATTCCCCAGGGCTGGGCTTATATCCATCCGGTGCAGGATGTGCAGTCCCAGAACCTGGCCGTGCGCAGTGGCTTCAAGTCTCGTTCGGAAGTGGTGTCAGAACAGGGATACGACAGTGAACAAATGGATGATGAGATCGCGGCTGACAACCGTCGAGCTGATGAGTTGAACCTGCAATACGACAGTGACGCGCGCGTCGAAGCGAACCATGAAAAAACCGTCAAGGATGAGGAACCTGAAACCGATGAACAAGAATCCCCTCAATAAGAACCGGGCCTGGTATACGCTCAAGAATCAATCCGGTCAGCCAGCAGAGTTGCTGATTTACGATGTCATTGGCGATTGGGCCGGACTCTCAGCCCGGCAGCTGGTCAGCAATCTGAAAGACCTGGATACCGATGAGATTACCGTCCGCATCAACAGCCCCGGTGGCTCGGTGTTTGATGGAGTCGCCATCTACAATGCCCTGCGTTACCACAAGGCCCATATCCATGTTCGCATTGAAGGACTGGCGGCCAGTATTGCCAGTGTAATCGCGATGGCAGGCGACACCGTACATATGGCTGAGAATGCCCTGTTGATGATTCACAATCCCTTCGGCTGGGTCGGTGGCGATGCCGGGGAACTTCGAAAAATGGCGGATATGCTGGATAAAACCACCGAAGTGATCGCCCAGACCTATTGCAGTCGTTGTGATCTGGATCTGGAGGCCATGCTGAAACTGATGGATGAGGAGACCTGGTTTACGGCCACCGAAGCCGAAGGCCATGGTCTGATTGATACTGTGGACAGTCCGGTAAAACTGGCCGCCAGTTTTGATCTCTCCAGTTTCATGCATCCGCCTCAGCAACCTGATCCAGCGTCTAAAGAAGAATCCGGTGTTCATGCCCTGGCCATAATGACCCTGTGCAACCAGGCCGGTTACCCGGAAATGGCTGAATCCTTTGTGCGACAGCATCAGGGCATTGACGATGTAAAAAATCGTTTGTCAGAGTGTGAGGCCATCAAATCCCTCTGTACTGCAGCGCACTGTCCAGATCGGGCCAGCCAGTACATTCAGTCGGGCAAGTCCAAAGAGCAGGTACGTACCGAACTGTTTGATCAACTGGTACAGGGTGATGAACGCATTGATAACAGCCTGACCCCCAACCAGCAGGACAAAAAAATCCAGCCACTGATTGATACCCAGGCGGTCTACCGCAAGCGTAACGGTCAATCCGCAGCCTGATACAACTTCTCTCTTCTCAAGACCCCTATCTCACTCAAAGGAACTGAATCATGCCTGTTATGACAGAGCCGGTGCACGCTGGCGAATTTATTGTGTCCGAAGGAAACAACAGCATCAGCCGGGAGCGGGTCGAACTGGCGGCGGATCTGACTCTGGTGCCGGGCACCGTGTTGGGCAAGAACACGTCTACGGATGTTTATGGCCCTCTTGATCCAGATGCGGACACGGGTTTGCAAATGGCTGCTGGTCTGCTCTGGGATCATGTGATTACAGATGCAACGGGTGGTGAAGGTGTCATTATTGCCCGTCTGGCGGAAGTGGATCAGGAGCTGCTGGTCTGGCCTGAAGGGATCACCGACGAACAAAAGGCGACAGCGGTGTCAGAGCTGGCGTCACTGGACATCATTCTCAGAAAAGGAGAACAGGGATGAACCTGCTGGATATTTTTAATAACGACGCCTTCAGTCTCACCAGTCTGACCGCCACTATTAATGAGTTGCCTTATAAACCGGGACGTATCGGTGAGCTGGGGCTATTTGCCGAGAGCGGCATCAATACCACCACCGCTATTGTCGAATCCCGCAACGGTGAGCTGATTCTGTTGCCGACTTCTGAGCGGGGTGCTCCCGCTCCCCAGGCCAGAGGCGGCAAGCGGAAGGTTCGCAGTTTTGTGATTCCCCATATTCCGTATGACTCCACGGTTGTGGCAGATGAAGTGCGCAATGTCCGGGCCTTTGGTTCTGAGAGTGCCCTGGAAGGGGTAAAGACAGTGGTCAATCAACGACTGGCGTCCATGAATGCCAACCATGAAGTGACGCTGGAGCACCTGCGGCTGGGAGCCATCAAGGGCCAGATTCTGGATGCGGACGGCTCCAGCATTATCTATGACTTGTTCCAGGAATTCGGTGTGAGTCAGCAGACTCATACCTTTAAGTTCACCGTGGCAGACACCGATATCCGGCTTGAATGTGTAAATCTGCGCCGGAAGGTGGATAAAGCGCTGGGAGCACAGCCTTACACCGGATTAAGAGGTTTCTGCGGGGCTGACTTTTACGACGGTCTGGTGGGGCATGATTATGTGAAAGATGCCTATCACCGCTTCCAGGACAGTGCCCTTCTACGCAACGATCCCAAGGCCGGTTTCCGGTTCGGTGATATCGACTGGGAAGAGTATCGCGGACAGGTCGGCGATTTGCCCTTCATCAAAGCCGATGAAGCCTATGTGATTCCGGAAGGCACCGGGATTTTCAAAACCTGGTTTGCCCCGGCGGACTTTATCGAGACCGTCAATACCATCGGCTTGCCAAGGTACGCCAAACAGAAGATTCTGGATTTTGACAAAGGCGTACAGGTGCATACCCAGTCTAACCCGCTGCCGATCTGCCTAAAACCCCGGGCGGTGATCAAATGCAAGATGAGCTGAAGGCACTGAACCGACAGGTGTTGGCGACCTTTGGTCAGCCGGTGACTGTGATGTTTGCAGACGACAGTACATTGGACACCACTGGCGTATTGTTCAGGGAGCTGGCTCCAGCCGGGCAGTTTGAACAGGTGCTTCAGGAAATCACTGTCCTGGCCCTTGAGACAGAAACCCAGCTGAAACGAGGCGACCGGATCTTAGCGGATGGACAACAGTGGACGGTTGATCAAAAGCTGAAAAGTGATGGCCAAATGACCTGGTGGAATCTTCATGGAGTTGGATCTTGAGCTGGATGACAGCATCGATGACCTGATCGAAAGCTTCAAACATGCACCTGAAAAAATTGATCTGGCCACAAGAAGAACGCTGAAAAAACTGTCCCGATTTGCTGAACGAAGAACCTTGAGAGCACTGGCTCGACAGCAGGGCATTACTCAGAAACAGTTAAAAGAACTCAGACGGGTCAAAGTCAGTCTTCTGAATCCCGGTGAAAGGGGCAGAGAAGGGTATAGCTTAGTGATCTGGATTGGTGCCAGTGACTTGCCTGCTCACTACCTGGGCAAGCCCCGACAAACAAAATCGGGCGTAAAAACCGGGAAACACTTCTGGAAAGGTGCCTTTCTGATGCAACCAGTAAATGCGCCCAGGCCTATGGTCTTCCGACGCAAAGACAACTGGCAGCATAAATACCAGCGTTCAAGGAAGTCGGGCCGGATGATGTGGATGGGTTTGCCGTTGGAGAAGCAGGCTCAGCCAATGCTAAAAAATGCGACGCAGGTTCTGGAAAAGCTCAAGCCACTGCTATTGGAACGGTTTGCCACTCTGATGCATCAGGAACTGAATTATGTCTTTAACATCGAATCCTGAAGCTCGTATTGTGCAGGCGCTGATTGATGGACTAAGGGCCATTATAGACAACGTATTGTTGGGATATTCAGCCACCGGGCTGGAAAAAGACCTGGCATTACCGGCACTGCTGGTTCAACTGGAATCCATTCAGGAAGAAAACCGCCAGGGAATCAAAGCCAAATATCAACTGCAGTTCAGTCTCAGTGCCGTAACCAGAACTGATGAGCAGACCACCTACAAATTGATCGAACTGTCCAGTGGGCTCCGAAAAGTCCTGAGTCCTGACAATCGGCTGACTTCTGAAGTTCGGAAAGTCACCTTGAACGACACCCAGTTTGATATAGCCCCCAATCACAGTCATCTGTCTTTTGCAGATACGACCCTGACCATTGAAGCCGTCTTCTAATTCAAAACCTCAAGGAAGGAGATCCCTATGTCCACCATCGACCGAAGCTTTATCGGCGCAGGCAACATTCATATCCAGCCCTACAACAAGTCGGCACCGTTACTGCCCATCGGTAATGTCAGTGAATTTAACTTCAGTTTTGAAGAAGACCGTAAAGAACTGAAGAACTATCTGGGTGGTGGCGGTAATCTCAATGTTATCAGCCGGGTGTCGGGTATTACCGCCAGTCTGGTCGCTCACGATTTTACTGCCAGCAATATCTCTCTCGCTCTGCGAGGTAGTGTGGCAGCTGTGACCACGACACCGGTTGTGGATGAAGAGCTGGAAACTCATGGGGTCGCAGATGAACTGATTCCCTTCAAGCGGCTACCGGATCTTGGCCAAACAGTGACCGTCAAAGACAGCCTCGATACCATCCTTGTAAAAGGTGAGGATTATGAGCAGATGAAATCCGGTATCAAAGTATTGGAAGGTGGTGGCATTGACGACCAGAGTATCAAGGTCAGCTACACCCCACTCAAGGCCAACTTGGTACAGGCACTGGTGGAGTCCGGGAGAGAGTTCACCCTGTTTATGGAAGGGCTGAACGATGCTCAGGAAGGTTTGCCCTTCAACATTCGAGTCCATCGGGTGAAGTTCTCACCGGTGCAGAACCTGGGGTTTATCTCCGATGATTTTGCCAGCATTCCCCTGCAGGTGGATGTGCTGGCGGATACATCAGTTTCTGGAAATGGACTGAGTGCCTTTATGCAGTTGGATCTGGCTCAGTAAAAAGTTAGTTGGGCTCCCAGCCTGCATCTGTGTACACGATATCCCGAAACCAATCATTAGGGCTGTTGGTCTCTTCGTAAAACCGCTTTACAGGATAGGATAAACCGCTGTCTCTGAGTCTATCACTTTTTCGTCTTTCGCTATGAACACCATAGCCGTCAATCTCAATAACATGTGTTCTACGCCATGTGGGGCTACCATTATCATCTCCATAGAAAAGTGCGAGATCGTGAGTTATTTCTTTTTCAGGAGATTTGTATTGAGGTACAAATAATAAGGCGGAGGGGCCTCCTTGTGATTCTTGTGGTAGCTCGTCAAGATACCAGCCCATCCAGGGTTCTACATACCAGATTCCTTCATAACTATTCCCATCTATATTGACTGTAGATGTTGTCATCCAGCATGTGTTTTCACTTTGATTTTTGATGAATTCACAAGCTCCAAGGATAAACATGATTTCGAGCTTGGAGTCACATTTATCAAAAACACTTAATACATCTGAATCAAGCTTTGGTTTCCAATTGGTTTTTAAAAGATTCTTACAAATATACTCTATGTCTTGATTGTCCATATGTACTCTTTTTTACATTTCACTCTGAAAATAACAGTTAAAAGTCAAGCGAGCAGTATCAAATGTTACGCCCATACTCGGTAGTCCTCAATATCGTTAATATTCTCACATCTCGCCTCATGGAGGAGCTATGTCGTCCATCAAGGAATCAGCCCTTCGGCTGGTATTAAAAGCCAAAGATACCCTATCCAAGACCATCCTCCAGTCAGCCACCTCCCTCGAATCCCTCCGTAAAGAAGCCCAAACCCTCAAACAAAAACTGTCTGATTTGCAGAAGCAAGATCGTCTTCTGTCGTCTTTTCAAAAACAGACAGCAGCAGTTCGGGATACGGGCAAAGCCTATCGTGAGGCGGAAGCCAGGGTTGAGAAGTTGGCCAGGGAGTTTCAGCAGACTGAGAAACCTTCCCGATCCCTCCAGCGCTCCTTGGAGTCGGCTCGTAAATCCGTGGTGTCGGCCAGCCGTGCTTATCAGGCTCAGCGACAGAAGCTGGCCGGGTTACGCAGCAGCTTGGAGCAGGCGGGTCTTTCCAATCGTAACCTGTCTGGCCAGCAGCAGCGTCTGCAAAAGGAGCTGAAAGAAACAGCATCAGCACTGCAAAAGGTGGATGCCAGGGCAAAGACTTCTTCTCGTTCATTTAAACGTTCCGGCTTCCGGGAGCTGGCTCGAGATGCGGATCGAGCATCTGGCAGTATGGGGCGTCTATCTCAGCGGTTGGGTGCTTTGGTGGCGGCCAGCGTGGGGCTGTATACCATCAAGCGGGCAATCCAAGGGCTGCTGGGTACGGGTGATCAGTTTGAACGGTTGCGGGTTCAGCTCAATGCAGTGATGGGCTCAGTGGCCGAAGGTGAGCGGGCCATTCAGTGGATCAAGCAGTTTACCCGGGACACGCCTTATCAACTGGAGCAAGTCGCGGATGCTTTTGTCCGGCTGAAAGCCTTCGGTCTCGATCCTATGGACGGCAGTATGCAGGCCATGGTGGACCAGGCTTCCAAGCTGGGTGGGGGCATGGAGCGGCTGAACGGAATATCCTTGGCAGTGGGTCAGGCCTGGGCCAAGCAGAAACTGCAGGGTGAGGAAATTCTTCAGCTGGTAGAGCGGGGCGTTCCGGTGTGGGAATTGCTGGAAAAAGCCACCGGCAAGAATGTCCAGGAGCTTCAGAAACTGTCCAGCGCTGGCAAGTTGGGCCGAGATACCATTGCTCTGTTGATTGAGGAGATTGGCAAGAGTTCAGCCGGGGCTGCGGCGGAGAATATGTCCCTGCTGTCCGGCTACGTCAGCAACCTGAAAGACAGCTGGCAGAACTTTCTTGATGAAGTGGCCCAGAGTGGGGCGCTGGAGTACGCCAAACGTCAGCTGAAGGGGATCTCGGACCATATTACCCAGATGTCCGAAGATGGTCGTCTTTCCCGGTTGGCACAGTCGCTCAGTGACGCTTTTGTTCAGATGGGCGAAGCGATCAAGGCCAATTTTGCCGGGCTGACTTTTGAGCAGGTGGTTGAACGGTTTCAATCGGCCAGCCAGAGTGTGGCCTCGGTTCTGGCAAGCTTGAATAATACCTTTACTCTGACGGGTAACAGTATTGCTCTGTTTTTTAATGGCTTTACTGTCGCTGTAAAATCCTTTGGCCTGGTATTCAGCTCGGTGATGGCGTCCGTTACTCAAACGGCTGCTGACCTGTTTAATGCCTTTGGGGCGGATGAAACTGCACAGAAGCTACAAGCCTTCAGTGAGTCCATGAAAGCTGTGACTTCTGGTTTCAAAGAAGCCGTGAAGGATGATGTTCAGGAGATTAACGAGACCTGGCAGCGTTTGGGCGAAACCATTGTTCAGTCGAGTCAGCAAACCCAGCAACAGATCCGCAGCGAAAGCCAGAAAACGACAGAGTCTGTTGAGCAGGATGTCGTCAAACTCAACTCGGTCTACGTCCAATCAGCCCAGACGGCCAAGAAAGCCTTTGCTGGTGCCGCCGATGCCCTCAAGCAGATTAATGCTGCCGAAACCCGCACGGAACTGGCTGATCTGGCGGTACAACTGTCTCAAGCGTTTGCAGACGGAACCCTGACCCAGGAGCAATACAATGAAGCTCTGGAAGCCAGCCGTCAGAAACTGGCTGAACTGGAAGACGGTGCCCAAGCTGCCGCTGACGCAGCCCAGACGCTCGGCGATGCCGTCGATGAGGCCGGAGATAAACAAGCACAGGGAGCTGAACGTGCGGCCGGAACACTCAATGGCTTAGTGGGCTTTTACAACAACATCACCTCTGAGCTCTATGGGTTAAGCGCACAGGCAGAAGATACCTTTCTTGCTATGCAGGGTGCTACTCAGATCGATACCACCGACACTCTGGGCGAGATCGGGCAGCTCAAGGTGGCACTGGCAGAAGCTACCGAGGAACTGCACCACTTGCAGAGTGCGAATGTGGGTGCAGATGTCACTGGCCTGGGTAGATGGATGCAGGACACAGCCACAAATGCCGCTGCTGTAAAGGCTGAGTTTTATGGACAGAAAATAGCCCTGGAAGAACTCATACAAGGTTATCAAGACGGTGCTGTTTCAGCAGAGACTCTTGTCAGCCAAGGCGGGGCTGCTGCAGAGTCTATGAACTTGCTTAACCAGCAAGACCTGGACCGGTTGAACAGTGCCATCGAACAAGCTGAAGCGGGCATGGATCGACTGGCAGACAGCACTCGGGGCACCCTCGAAGGGCTACAGGACGAACTGGATCGTCTGCAAGGTAAGCAAGACGACATTGACCAGCGCCGGTTTGAAACCCGGAAGCAGGAACTGGAGACTCAGCTGGCCATTGCCAAACAACAAGGGGATAACGAATCCGTCAGTAACCTGAAAAAAGCTTTGAGCCTGAACCAGTCCATCTACACAGAGACAAAGACCAGACGAAAACAGCAGGAGCAAGAAGCAGCCAGGAGAGAAAAAGAAGAACGGATTCGTCAGGAAAAATCACGCATTCAATCCGAGCGCCAGTCCCCACAAGCGCCTGCGGCTTTATCAAGAGCAACCCCTGAGAAAGTCATTCGTCTGGAATACCCGGGAGGCCAGGTGGATGTTGGCGTCAAACCCGATGATGAAAGAAGACTGCTGGAAGCTTTGAAAAACGCTGGTATGAGGTCTGCCTGATGACACTGGATAGCATCACACTGCCCGATGATTTGTTATGGATCAATGAGTTTGACTGGAATCCCGTCGAGCAAAGCACCGACCGTAGCTTGACCGGTGGCTTGTTGGTCCAGGAGCAAAGCAAAAGCCATGGTCGCTCTATTGAACTGAGTGGTGGGGAAGATGCCGCCTGGGTTTCACGATCCGTGGTGTTGGATCTACTGGCACTGAGCAGCATCGCCAACAAGGTGATGACGCTGACCCTGCCCGATCTGAGACAGTACTCCGTGATCTTTGATCGCAGTGCAGGCTCCCCCATTGAAGCCCGACAGATTCTGCCCTATGCTTACCCGGGTGGAGATCACCATTACAGCCTGACACTCCGGCTGTTGACGGTTGAACCATCTCAATAATAGAAGTCAAGGAACTCCAGACAAGTCCTGGCTGAATCTCACACCTTGTAAGCCCGCATCTTCACAGGCTTGCTTAAACTGCTCATTACAAAACACGGCCATATAGTTATCGTACTCAATTCTGAATAGGGGAAAACCAGGCAGTTTCTGCTCATCAAAAGCAATCCACTCTATCTCCCCCCATTCATTTTTCTTGCAGAGATTTAGATCCAGAGCGTCATCAGACAAGGTCAATACATTGAAGATATAACCGTGTTCCTGGTTGTATGTGACAGGTAAAAACTCACCGCAAGAGTGAATCAGAGGCTGCAGCTTAGCGTGAGCTTCTTGGCTGATAAATAAACGGCCATGGCGTTGTGAAATATCGGGTATGGCTGATACTTTCCCTACTGATGAGCTGTAGAACTCTATTTCCATGGTTTGCCAGTTCTTCAGGTAAGAGACAGGGCTTTCATCCATATGGAATAAAGTATCGTCACCCAAGGCTCGGCGAGATTCTTTACTGTCGATGTTGAACCAGAGAAATTTTTTTACATCGGGTCGAAGGGAATAAATCATACCGGTAGACCAACGCCTTTTTTGTTCATAACGTAACTGGGCTGAGAACCTGCTTGAATTCGAATTTCAACCATCCTTAATACTGACCTGAGTTGCTCATCAGTTCGAGTAGCTCTTAAATTAATGATGCTGTCGAGCCAGTGATAGTAGTTAAATCGGTGAATTCTGCTATGAGGTATTGCATGTCTTAGTCTTCGCGGCATTAAAGACAGGGCCGCAGTGTTTTCAGGTAGCCAGCAACCATTATCGGGATCATCAATTCTTATCTTTACCCAGGCCAGTACAGCCCTTAATCGAGCTGCATCCTTGTGAGATCCCGAAATAATGGCATGAGCATGGCAGTTTTTATGGGGCTTGGGGTCGCCTGATATTGTCAGATATTCAGCAAGTCTTTTCGACTGGTGCTCTTCATCTTCCAGTTGATCCACCGTCATATTTTTGGTTGCGGAACGATAGCGGTCAAGTTGATTTTCAACTTGGGCAACATTGCCCACAGCCTCAAGATCTGCAACTTTTGGATTTTTAATGGCAGCGAACTTATCAATCGCTTGCTCAACCCGGTCTTTTTTGTAATAGGACTTCTTATTCTCAATTTCGGGCACAACGAATTCCTTTCCTGTTTACCGCATCATGCAGAGTCTAACAGAGCTAAATCAGGTTGTTCCAGAAGGATCTTGTACCATGATCCGGTAAAAAAACAGAAAAAACATAAAGCACGAACATTTCAATAGGAGCAACGGATGGCTATCAACAACGACGATGTGAAACTCTTTGAAAGCCAGCGTCTCAGTGATGAGGAAGACGGCGGTGGCCGGGCAACAGGCAATGAAGTCATTGACGGGAATGTGAACAATCTGTTCCAGGACATCTCCCGGATTGATCGCACCATCGGAGACGTAGCTCTTCGCAAAGCGTACATCGGTATCAGCACTGACAATAACGACGCTTATCTGGGCAGTCATATCATCCTCACCGATGCGCCCGATGACGACAATGTCAGTGTGCTGCTGTTCAATACCGACAGCCAGACTGATGAGCGCAGTGTCGCTCGAAACCGGATTGAGGCTTATGTCGTGCCTGGCACCCGTGCCAGCTTTGAGCTGCTGGGTGATCAACTGGTGGGTCAGCGTAGCATTGTCGGTATTCAGCGGGAAGAAAAAGCCCTGCCGGAAATTGGCGAAGTGTACCGGCTACATAACAGCGACACCGGCAAGGAACAGTATGTCCGGATCACCCAGGTGGAGCACCGCATCGAAACCTTCACCTACGCCTATGGTTCCGGCAGCTATATCGACTTTGAACGTCGGCGGTTGGATATGGAGATCAACGCTGCTCTGATCGACCGCTTTCCTGGGGGCATAGCTTCGCCTACAGGTACCCTGATGCCCGTAGACGGTGATGGCGTCAGTGAAGCCAAAACCACGGTTCAGAACACACAGGTGGCCGACACTTCTCGCTATTACGGCATTCAATCCACGAAAGCCGACATCAACCCCGGCGACCTGACCCTAAAGGTTAATAGCGTTTATTCGCCCCTGGTGCCCAGCGCCCGGGTAGAAAGCCCGGTAGTGGATCAGTACGGTGGTTACACCGCCAAACGCATGGTGGCCAGCTCATCCAACCAACGCAGTGTCAGCCTGTCGTTTGTCCATCTGTCCGGCAACCAGAGTCGTGCTTTTTTGCAAACCGGGGCATTGCCGGGCAGTGTCACTCTGACCCTGGAAGGCGGCACCTTTGAAGATGACAAGACCGGCCAGCTGGTCCATAAAAGTGGCAACAACCACTACTCAAAACTGACCATCGACTATGAAAATGGTGAACTGAACGTCTGGCGCAACAGCAGTTTCTTTACCAGTGCGGCCACGGCCCTTTACCAACCGGCGACCGGCATCACCGGTGCAGCCATCAGTGGCACTCTGGACATTACCAGTCAGAACCGGGGCTTTAACTACACCTTCAACTTTGCCGAAGCCAAGCCCAAGCCGGGCACTCTGGTGATCAGCTATATCTCATTGGGCAAATGGCAGGATGTCAGCGATCAGGGTAACGGTCTTTTGGTAGGCTCCGGCTCAGGGACCATGGATTTCAACACGGGCAGCGTGGCCCTGACTCTGGACGGCTTGCCCGATCCCGACAGCAAGCTGGTGTTCAGCTACATCACTCAGGCCGATGACGAAGTAACGCTCAGAACCGGCAGCGTGGCGGTCGACAAGTTTTCATTCCGGCACACGACCGAGAAACCAGGCATCAAACCTGGCAGTGTCACCATTACTTATCTGGCCAGCGAAACCACGAAAACACTCACCGATCAGGGCAATGGCCTGCTGACCGGCGATGGCTCTGGTAGTGTTCACTACGCTCCCGGCGAGTTGGGCTTTGTACTGGATACTTTGCCCGACCAGGGCACGGAGATCGAGATCCAGTACGAAGAAGGGGAAGTGGCTGGCGGCATTGTTGAAGTCGCTGTGGATGGTGCGGGTTTAATGACCGGGACTATTTCAGGTGCGCCCCTGCTGCCCGGTTCGGTTCAGATTCAGTTTGCCGTGGAACGACAAAGCAATGTGCCGCAACAGGCCAATAATCGCAGCAATGAGTACTCCACCTACCAGACCACGTCCCAGCGATTCAAAAGTGTCAGTGACGATGGCAGCGGAAACTGGCGCGGGATGGCAGGAACCCTTGATTACCAGACCGGCAACTTCACCCTGCAGGCGACAGAAGATTATAACTATCCCGAATACACCGTTCGCAAAGAAGGTTACAAGTACCGACTGACTTACACCAACACCACCAAGACGGAAGTGTTTTCAGGCAACACAGTCACCAGCAAAGCTCAGAGCAACAGTCTCAGTCATCAAGCCAATACCGATACTCTGAGTGCGCCGGAACTGACCATTGATCTGCTGCCCCTGATTGAAGATCCACTGTTACCTGGTAGCGTAATCCTGGAATGGAACGGTGAGCTCTACTTTGACCGGGACGGTGTGCTTTATAAAAACGTCAGCACCCAGACCAATGCCGGATCGTCGGTGGGCATGATTGACTATACCGGTGGAGTGGCGACACTGGCCGTGTACCCTTCCGGCACAATAAGCACTGCTGCCATTCAGTCTGCTGCTACGATCTCCGGTGGTTTTAAAGTGGATGCGGTCGCCTTCAGAACACCCGGTGCACCCATTCGGGCAGGTAGCCTGCAGCTGATCGCAGTGCGTGTGGATAACGCCGATGTCATCACCGCCACCGCCGACTTTAACGGCGATATCAATACATCTGAAGTTCAGGGCAAGATGGATACCACCACCGGCTGGTGTGAACTGACCTTTACCGATGGCAGCGAGCCTATCTATGTGATCCCCCAGAGTGTCCGCTATAACTGCATTGTGGAAACCAGCCTGCCACTGGATGCAGAGCTGATCGGTTTAGAGCCGGTCCGCCTGCCACCCGATGGTAAAGTGCCTATTTTCCGCCCGGGCGACATTGTGGTGATCAGCCATACCCAGGCCACCGATGCCGGTACACCCACTGCCGGTCAGGTGGTCACCCTCAACCGGGACTACCAGGCGGAGATCATCGTCGAGGACAGCCAGGGCAAGTTGCTCGATCCTGCCCAGTACACCGCCGACAGGGAAGCCGGTACAGTCACCTTTGCCGATCCACTGCTGCTCCAGAACAGTGAAAGCAACAGCCTGATCGCCCCCCTGAGCATCAAGGACAGGGTCGAGCATATGAGCGTGGCCAGCGACGTGCAGATTAATGGCGAGCTGTCCATCATTGCCCCGGTGCCCTGGACCTTGCCAGCCAATGAAACCAGCGTCAGCAGCGCCGTCGTTTATGGCGACCTGCAAGCCCGGGTGCATCACTTCTTCAGCCAGAAAGTCTGGGACGGCGGCAACCCCAACTGGAGCAATGAGCGCATCGGCGACAACACCACCGCTCAGTACAACACCATCAACTACCCACTGCAGGTGACCAACAAAGGAGCCATTTTCGGTAAGTGGGCGATCATCTTTACCTCGTCGTCCGCCTTCCAGATCGTGGAAGAAAAGCTCGGTATTATCGATACCGCTATCACGGCGGTGGACGCAGCACCGATTAATCCGGAAACCGGTACGCCTTACTTCACCATTAAGGCCGAAGGTTGGGGGACCGGCTGGTCGGTGGGCAATGTGATCCGCTTCAATACCGATGGCTGCCTGGCACCGGTGTGGATCTGCCGAACCGTGCTGGCCGGTCAGGGCACGGAAACCCATGACCAGTTTACATTGCAAATTCGGGGGGATGCGGACTGATGGCAGGGATATGGTTCAGCAAAGAGAATACGCAGGGAAGATTAGATTCCCCTGTAACTTACAGCGCTGATAACGAAGGCTTCAACAGTACCAAGGACTTCTACTTTCATACCCTGATCCAGGTAGACTCCAGTCAGGCGAATCAAGTAGTTCCGTTGTTGTATACCTTCTCGGATAACAGCACTTCAGGTTCTGCTTATCAGGTACAAATCTATATCGAGAGTGGCATTGTCAAAGTGCTGGGGTCACGTTATGGGAGCTTGGGGTTAAGGGGGTATTGCGAAAGCTCGATTCCTTTTGATGAGCTGTTTGAACTGGTAATAACCGTGCATCCTTCTCAAAATACAGTCAGTGATCGTGTATTCATCCTATTTAACGGCGTTGCACAGACGGTTCACTCCATTTACAACCATAAAAGCATGTACCTCTCTGCTGCTTACTTCAGGGCCATTCTGGGAGGTGATGGAACATCAATAGGCAATGCGAAAGGGTTGTTGATGCTGAAAGCCTCTTTGATAAATCGCTACGACAAAAGCAGTATTCCACCCACAGTTTCTGACAGTCAATCTATGACACTGTGGCATTGGGATTTTGAAGACAGCAGCAACCCTCTGAAGATCACGACCAGCCGTCAAAACGTCAGCAGTGAAATAGTCTGGACGAATACAGGCGACAGCACAGTAGTATGGGTCGAAGGCAATACACCACCATCAGCCAATAGTGGTGGTGGCATCATCATTCCGGGCAATGGCAACACCACCCGGGTACAAGGTGTGGTGACCGAAGATGACCAGCCCGTCGCCCGGCAAGTCTTCGCATTTACCCAGGCCCTGCTGGAAGTGGATGGCAGTGAAGAGACCAAACATGCTGTACTGGGCAGCGTGATGAGCGACAGTACCAGTGGCAGCTACTCTCTGGAGACCAGCCCTTATGAAGGATCAGTCATTGTTGTAGCCGTGGATGACTATGGTGATGTCTGGCAAGCCGATACAGTTTATGAAACTGGCGACGTGATCCGACCCGTCGACTTTCAGGGCTACGTCTATCACTGCACTGTTGCCGGTACCGGAGACAGTACAGAACCCACTTGGTGGTTTGACGACAGTATTCAAACAGTAGGGACTGCACAGTTCAAAGCCAAACCTTACACGCGTCCTCTGGCTCATGGACCCGTCTTTCCAGAAATAGTGCCTGAGAGCTGAACGTGGCTTACTTTCCAGAAGAGACTCAGTACTTCAACTTTCCTCGGGAGGCTTATCAACCGGTCTCCCATTTTCTGTTTTATCCACAGCCCACCTACGCCTTTATTCCTCCGCCCTCGGTGGTTAGTGCTTGGCAGAGTCAGTGGCAGACAGGAGCAGTGTATCAGGCATCTGCCAGCAGTCGCTTTCAACACTCCCTGACGATTGAGACAAGCCGCCAGCAAAGCAGTCATCAGGCCCGGGCTCTGGAAGCTCAGGCTCTCGGACTGTTTTGGGGACAGGTGCCTGAAAGAGAACGATCAGCACAAATCAGTCATGCCAACGGCCATGATCGACAGAATCAGGCTGAAGCATTATGGCGGCAACCGGCTGCCAAACAATCCGACCTCCATGAGGTCAGGGATCAGAGCATCCAGGCCAGGGAACAAGAAAGCCGTGAACCCTGGCAGAAAGCCAGCTGGAAAGATCGCCAGCAGACCGAGCGTTTTGATCGCAGCAATGAGTATGGGGCCTTCCAGCAGCAGACCATCACTGGCTACCAAGTACCCGGCCCCTCACAGCTGGACTTCACCTTCCAGGGCAGGCGATACACCCCGGTCACCAGCTCGGCGGTTTACTTCAGCCTGGGTGATAAGTCACCCAACTATCCGATCCAGCCTCGAGACTCACATCAGCATTCAAGGTTCAGCAGTAACCGTATCCAGGATGAACTCGTCATCCTCCCCTGGAGCCCTGGAAGAAAAGCTAAAGATGACAGTACCAAGAGTAATTATGGCGGCGAGATCGATGTCATCGAAAAGCCCGAACCGGAACAACCAGAGATCAGGGAGAGTTATCTGCTTATGAATACGATCAGCGTGGTCACCTTACCCACACGGACGGCTATCGAGCTGAATGACATAGAGATCAGCCTCGACATTGACAGCTTCAGCTGGAGCCTCAGTGGTCAACTCTGGGGAGCCAGCAGCTTGGCATTAGTGGAACCGGATCAGAACGGACCCAAGCAAATCGAAGTGGATATCAACGGCTGGAAGTGGGTCTTTATTGTCGAGCGTTACACTGGCTCTAGAGCTTTTGGTCAGGAGCAATACACCGTCTATGGCACCAGCCGAACACAGCTGCTGGCGTCACCCTATGCACCGCAACGCAGCAAGTCCAACAGTAGTAACATCAATGCAAAACAAGCCATCACCGAAGAACTGCAAAATACCGGCTTCACAGCCCTGTATCCGGAGCTGGACGACTTCAGCACA
This sequence comes from Endozoicomonas arenosclerae, assembly GCF_001562015.1. Classification (GTDB taxonomy): domain Bacteria; phylum Pseudomonadota; class Gammaproteobacteria; order Pseudomonadales; family Endozoicomonadaceae; genus Endozoicomonas_A; species Endozoicomonas_A arenosclerae. The sequence goes on from NZ_LASA01000054.1 coordinate 78,602, forward strand.
CCCGACTGGATCATCCCAGGTGGCACCTTCAGCTACCAGAACGAGACACCCATGAAGGTGGTGGCACGATTAGCGAGCACTGCAGGCGCTGTCATCATTCCTGCCCGGGATAGCGATCAACTGAACATCAAGCCCAGATACCCGGCCAGCCCCTGGAGCTGGAGCAGCGCCACTATGGACAAAATCGTACCGGCCAGCATGGTCATCAACCTGAGTGCAAGCTGGCGACCAGAACCCGAATACAACGCAGTGTATGTCTCAGGCACTCATGCAGGGGTAGCGGTCAATGTGAAACGTCAAGGCACTGCAGGCGATAATCCTGCGCCTGATATTCTGGAGGACTGGCTGACTGAGACACAGGTCAACACTGAACGGGGCAGGAATGAACTGGCCAAAGGTGGCCATCAAAGTATCACCACTCTGGAGATCCCGCTCACGGATAACAATACCGCCCCTGGGCTGGTTGAACCGGGTCAGTTAATTGAAGTGCAGGATATCAATGGAAACTGGCGAGCACTCTGTCTGTCCACCAGTATTCGGATATCAGGCAGCAAGTTCAGTCAATCCATCGAGCTCGAGCGTCACTATTAAGCGTAGAAGAACATGGCCACTACCAACATCTGGCAACAGTTCAAGTCCCTGATTCCCGAAGGGGCAAAAACGGTTGCTACTGTCGTAGCCAAAAACTCGAACAGTACCAGTCAAGTTCGTCTGCGAGACGGCTCTGTAGTCACTGTGCAGGGAATGTCTGTTGATGTTGGGCAGAAAGCTATTATCCAGGGAGGAGTCATTAAAGGCTCTACGCCAGAACTGGCGCAATATGAGTCAGAGGTATGATTATTTTTGATCTTATGTATGAGTGGATTTTCGTACTGTTACTGCTTTCGATTTGTAACGAGAGTCAATCACAGCCATTGAATATAAACGTCCCAGCAACTTAGAAGTGGGTTTCATACCTGCTGCATATGGATGATCTTTTATTGCTTTCCATATGTCCAGCTCAGATGCCAACTGTTGATGCTGCTCATTCCTAACCTTCATCTGCCCCTCTGTGACAATCACACCTGTAACCAGTTTCGGTTGAGCCGCACGATAAAGAATGGTCTTGGCTGGGTGCATGGCGTGATCATAATTTTCTAGAATTCTCTTCACACACAACCGGAATAGCTTGTTCACTTTCTTGCCGGAAAATGTCAGGTCATCAACATAAATAGTCATCTTGACCGAATGCTTCAGTGATAATGCCTGAAGCTCATTGAACATCGAGACATTTGCCCAGTATGCAAGGGGCATACTGATTCTGCTTCCTGTTGGGATATGAGCATTATAGGTACACAAATCAGCCAGCATATCTGCAACATCTGGTGAACACTGCATGATAGAGTAGAAGTACGAAAATACTTGCCTTCTGGATGTTGCAGGAAAGAATGACTTTACATCCGTGGTCAGCAAATTATCCGAATTGACGTGAGCATAAGCATTCGAGACGTTGGAATGACCCTTTTTACCAGAGTGTAAATAGTTTGGGGTGTCGATCCTACAGAGCAGGCTGGCTATACGGGTATGGACGACTTCAAGCTTGGGATTTGGTTTCTGAATCTCACGAGGTTTGCTGCCCTTCTTGGTTTCTTCAAAAACGGCATAATTGCCTTCATCACTACACAAAAGCTTCAAGTCTGGAAGTGAGTGCTGAAGAATACTCGCAAGTTTACGCTTGGTTTTCAGTTTGTATAGAGGTGAGTCGTGGAGGCTGTAGGACTTGCCCTTCGTCTGAATTTTAAGCTTTGATTTTCTTTGTTTCATTCTTCATTACCATCCACTGCAACACGTCCAATGCCTTGCCCGCCAGCATTTTGCGCATCTTTTTGGTGTACTTTCCTTCCTTACCAAGGCTTTCAGAGAACAGAACAAGTGATGAAACAGGGGTCGTGACCTAAAACTGTTGATCCTGTATATTCCTAAGCTTTTTTCTAAGTGCTATATGGCTGTTATTCAAGTTGCTTGTATACATTGTCAAAAGACAGACAATGTCGTTAAGAATGGAAAGGCTTATACCGGTCATCAAAGATACCTCTGCCGCAACTGCAATAAGTGCTTCCAGCTTGAATACCGCTACAACGCCAACCAGCCTGGCACCCATGAACGCATTATCGATATGGCCATGAATGGCTCAGGAGTCAGAGATACCGCTCGTGTATTGAGAATCAGCCCTAATACGGTAGTCGCCCATTTAAAAAACTAACACCTCCCAAGGCAGAGCCCGCTCCGAGCGAAACTTCGACAGTTGAGCTGGTGTGCCAAATGGATGAACAGTGGTCAGGTAATCATCCCGAAAAATAACTGCAGCCAAAAGTAGAATTTTCTCGTAACCTATACGCAGGAGATTCTGCATGAAAAAATCAAAATACACAGACAGTCAGATCCTCGGGATTCTCAAGCAAGCAGAAACTGGAACACCAGTTCCCGAACTCTGCCGCGAACACGGGATGAGCAGCGCAACGTTCTATAAGTGGCGAGCCAAGTACGGAGGTATGGATGCTTCCCTTATGACCAGGCTCAAAGAGCTTGAGGAAGAGAACCGGCGGCTCAAAAAAATGTACGCTGACGAACGCCTAAAGGCTGAAATCATTCAAGAAGCCATGGCAAAAAAGTGGTAAAGCCCCGTGAGCGTCGCTGTATGGCTCAGGAGTCGGTGGCGCGACACTCCATCAGCATTCGCAAGGCTTGTTACTGTTTCCTAATCAGTGAAACCTGTTATCGCTATCAACCCAAACAGGCTTCAGAGAACGATGAGATTGCACAGTGGCTAATACAGCTGACCACCCGGCATAGCGACTGGGGTTTTGGTTTGTGTTTTGATTATCTACGCAATGTTCAGGGCTTTACCTGGAACCACAAAAGGGTATATCGCATCTACAAGGAGCTGGAATTAAACTTGCGTATCAGGCCAAAGCGACGGTTGAATCGTAATAAGCCTGAGCCACTAAAGGAGCCTTTGCGCCCAAATCAGGTATGGTCTATCGATTTCATGCATGACCAACTGGCTGATGGTCGAAGCTACCGACTACTCAATGTTATTGATGACTATCGTCGTGAAGGTCTGGTTATTGAGCCAGGCTTCTCGCTGCCTTCGCTGAGAGTTATTCGGGTCATGGAGCAGTTGCTGGAATGGCGTGATCAGCCAAGCATTATTCGCTGCGATAATGGACCTGAATTTATCAGCCACGAGTTCACCAATTGGGCGAAAAGAAAGGGAATCCGCATTGAATATATCCAACCGGGTAACCCTCAACAAAACGCTTATATCGAACGACATAACAGAACAGTTCGATACAGTTGGGTCAGCAAACACCTCTTTGAGTCTCTGGAAGAGGTTCAGGAATATGCAACCGAGTGGCTTTGGTTTTACAATCATGAAAGACCACATAAAGCTAACAATGGCAGGCCACCACTGATGGCAGCTTAACCTCTACTTTTAACTGCGGTTAAAAAAGGGAGGATTACCGTCATATGTGGGTAGTAAAAAGAACCCTCGATGGCTCTGGTATGCATGGAACCCAGATACCAGAAAAGTACTGGCTTATGAGTTTGGCCGGAGAAAAGACAGTGTACTGAAACTACTTCTTGCCCACCTCGAAGGTTATAGTATCAAAACGTATTTCACGGATGACTGGGGAGCTTACGAAAGGCTGTTACCTAAGGAGCAACACATCGTTGGTAAAGCTAATACTCAAGGCATTGAGCGAGAAAATTTGAACTTCAGAACCCGACTAAAGAGATTGAATCGAAAAACAATTTGTTTTTCACGCTCAGAGAAGGTGCATGACAAAGTGATTGGGGAATTCATTAATAGAGAGCACTTTCAACAGCTTTGAGACATGACCAAAGAGCGCAATCTTGTAGAAAGGTTGTTCCAGAAACTGAAGCAGTTCCGACGAATTGCAACCCGGTACGAACGGTTGGGTCGAAACAACTACCTGGGAGTGCTTCAGTTAACCGCTTCCTTGGTCTGGTTGCGCCCCCTAGTAACTGCTCATTTTTTTATAGGCAAAAGAGCCTGATTTTAGAATGCTTCCCTTGATTTTACTGGGGTGTAGCCAACCGGCCGAAAAATGCGCCTATAAATTCTGAGCAGATACATAGGCTTTTGCCCCGTAAATAGGCCTTGAGGGGCTGATTTCAGCTAGCATTAGATCCCAATTAAATAAGGGAAGAAAATTAGAAGTTATTCTCTGGTTACTTAATTCAACTCATGGAGGTAAGGAGAACCTTCTTCTCTGTCTGACATATCACGATTAATTTTTTCAAATACTTCATCAACATAATCATCAGGTAAGCAAGTCAAAAATGAATTTGCACAATATCTTTCCCCTTCAATAACTTCTTTTACTTCATGGACCCAAAAGCAATCAGCAGGCCAAATAATTGCATCTCCTTTATTCAAGGAGATTTTATTTTTGCCATTAAAAAAATAAAAATCACCACCTTTAAATTCATTATTTAAAATGAATGAACAGCTGCCAATAGTAAATAAATCCCAGTCCGTATGTGGGTGAATCTTGCTTCCTGAACTATACTTTAAAATTCTGTAATCATGAGAGTATTTCAAACTTTGCTTTAGTAGTTTTGTATTATACATATCATGTTCTTCTAAATGACGCATCCAACTTGTAATCATTTTTCCTGTAGCTGAATGTAAGATTTTGAAACACTCTGTATTTGGTCTTAGTGAAATGGTTTTATATGAAGCTTCTTCTAATAAACCTGTTTGTGAATTTAAAGATGATTCTTTTTCAGAATCAAACTCTCTTTGTTTAAACTCTTCTATTAACATATCACACTGATCAATAGTAAGCGCTTCTTTCGATATTAATATTAAGTCGAGTAAGTTCAAAATTTTCTCCATCAAGAGTTATTAGTTTAAAGTTGGTTGGAAGATAATTCCTTTTGATGACTCTTTGTTATGAGTACTAAATATAAACCGAGAAATTAACCTTGAAGCTATTGCCGCAGCTCCATGTGCAGTTGGTGTGCCTTCGCCTATTTCAACAACTTCCATACCAATAATTCTTAGACGCTGAAATAACTCTTCAAAAATTCTAAATGTTGTATAAAAGTCAAGGCCTCCTAAGACTGGTGTAGCTGTTTCAGGTAGATCAACTCTATGTAACACATCAACATCAAAAGAAATAAACCAGTCTAAATCAGAGTCTAGCGAATCTAATAATCTCGAAAACCCATTAGACATGATTTCGAAAGCAGAAAATTGTTGAATTTTTTTGCTTTTAACAACTCTTATATTGCTATCTGTTTGAAAATAAGTATCCCTTAGACCTATTTGTAATATTGATTTCACGTGATCCATTCCATTAATCCAATGAAAGACGTTTGCGTGATTCATTTCTTTGTCTAAGCTATTTCCAGATGTATATAAATCAGAATGTGCATCAAAATGAATGATTCCTAGTTTTGGATAAACTTGTTCTAGTGATCCAATTGTAAAGTAAGATTGTGAGTGATCGCCACCAAGGACAATTAGTTTTGAATGACGAGAAGCTACATTTTGACATATGAAAGATAGTCTTTGCCCAACAGTATTTTGTGTATCAGTTTTTGGATTGAAATATATATCTCCAAAATCATATAAGTTTATTGAATTTGATAGAATTCTCTCACTAAAGTCTAAGTCAATAATATATCCAGCTTCAACATTAGATAAATTGTTTTCTTTGTGAAAAGTTGATTTAAGAAATTTTCTAACCCACTTACCACCAGATCTTACCGAAACATCATTATCGGCAGTGCTAGAAATAGGTGCATGGACTATAGCAATGTCACTTTTACTTAATTTGCTCACTTCACTAATTAATAAATGATGACCAAGGGGGTGTGAAGGAGGGGCGCATGGATTACATTTTAATACATCACGAAAAGTTAAGGGAATGAGAATGCAGCAACTAACTAAGGAAGGTGTGAAGAAGTCCATCAATCCTTTGAGCATGTTCTAAAACACAATTCTTAGAACTAAAAGCGAGGATAGGGTCGCTCATTATCTACTTTTCAGCCGGTTTTCTCGGCTGATAGGCAGATTAACCCCTACGTAGCATTTGATCCAATCTAACCACATTAGCCAGAGCAAAAAGAGTGGCCAGTTTATTGTCATTTTTCCCGATGCCTCGATACGCTGTTTTTACAAATCCAAACTGGCACTTGATGATTCTGAAGGGGTGCTCAACTTTCGCTCGGATACTGGCCTTCAAATACTCCAACTTGATCGCCACCTTATTTTTTCGGGGATGCTTTTTCAGGGCTTTCACTTTGCTGGGTTGCTCAGCAATGAAAAACTCCGCTTCACAGTCGCTCAGTTCTTCTCGTTTCTCTGCCCCCCGGTATCCAGCATCCGCCCCAATAAAGGACTCATCTCCATGCAATAAATTCTTAGTTTGATTAAGGTCATGGTCATTTGCGGGCGTAGTTGAAAGACTATGAGTCAGCCCAGTTCTGGCATCGACACCAATATGAGCTTTCATTCCAAAATGCCACTGGTTTCCCTTTTTGGTTTGATGCATCTCAGGGTCTCGTTGACCTGCTTGGTTTTTGGTGGATGTAGGCGCCTCAATAATAGTGGCGTCCACCAGAGTGCCTTCCTTCAGTACAATGCCAGAACTTATTAACCACTCATTAATCTCCTGAAAAATTTTACGGCCAAGCTTGTGCTTCTCCAAAAGGTGCCGGAAGTGCAAGATGGTTGAGTGATCAGGAATGGGGTTCTCCAAAGATAAGCCTGCAAATAATCGCATTGAGGCTATCTCATAAAGTGCATCTTCCATTGCTGGGTCACTCAGGCTGTACCAGTGTTGTAAGCAGTGAATACGCAACATGGTTGCTAGCGGGTAAGGGCGTCTTCCATTACCTGGCTTTGGATAAAAAGGCTCAATGACGGCTTCTAATCGAGACCAGGGAATCAGCTTCTCCATTCTGAGTAAGAACTTCTCTTTACGAGTCTGTCGCTTTTTTTGGGTGAACTCGCAGTCGGCAAACGTGAGCTGATTCTTCATGGTGAACTCCAAATATGAGCTGATGGTAGATTAGCTCACAAGGAACTTGTTCACACCTTCCCTAGATCAGGTCTACCCAAAAAGTCGGTGCGAGCGTTGTCGAGCTTGCTGAGATCTGGATCAAATAAGTTATCTCTGGCATGGCCTGCCTTTTCCATTAGGGCCTTGGCTTTTGCCTGCTGTCCCAGATTTTTATCAGGATGGTTTTTAGTAGCAAATTTTCTAAATGCTTTATTGACTTGCCTTTCCGTTGGGAAATCTTCTTTTATACCCAAAGTTTCAAGTTGCTCAATTCTCTGCTGGTAATAATCCTTAACCTCCTGGAGTGTCCAGGGATATGGAATATCATTTTCATCGTATGTTTGTGCTGAAATGTTGCCGGAAAGGACGCAGCAAAGAGCAGCCATCAATGGCATAACTCTTCTTAATGCACAGGTTGGTGGATAGGTCTTTTTCATGGTCCTGCTCCTATAGTCGGTTTAGGGAGTAAGACCTGATAAGTGCTTAGCTGTTTCGAATTAGTATATAAAAAACACCTCTCTGTCAGTAGCTCTTGACTATCCTGTTGTTTTTCCAGTTGTTTTCTTTTTAACAAGCCGGTCAGTCATGCTAACAACCATCAGCATGCTCTATTTTTTATGGTGGTTAAATTTTGGGAGGTTTTTCTGATGTTCTGTGTTGAAACCTATCTGGCTCAGAGCCCTGTTCACGGAGTAGGGCTGTTTGCCGGGCAATCCATTAAGAAGGGAGTAATCCTCTACAAGGAAAACCCAGAGCTGGATTTGCATCTTTCTGAGCAGGCATTGCTTCAGCTGGAAGCTTCAGAGCAGGCATTTATTAAGCACTATGGTTTTTTTGATGTAACAAGAAATCGCTGGCACCTTTCACACGATAACATCCGATTTTGTAATCATTCCAAACAGGGCAATATTTCTTTGGTGGAAGACGGGAGACTGATTGCTCTTAGAGATATTGATAGTGGAGAGGAGCTTTTGCAGGACTACCGGGAAATCAAAACCTACGAAGGAAGAAACCTTAAAGACTGACTACCTTTAAGCACTTGGTTGTTCTGATAGGTTTAAAAATGAAGAAAAAATTATTTCTGGGATTTCTTGTTTCGGCATTGTCTTGTCTCACTTTGCCGACTTTTGCATCTGATTCAGAAAAACAGAGTCATGATTCGCAGAGACCTGGTGAGCTTCATGAAACCATGCGAAAAGCATTTTCTGAAAGCAGAAGCAGTGATGAAGACGACATGAAACTCAGAGAATTACAAAAAAGTCTGAGGGGCGCTGATGAAATTGATGAGCAACTTGAGAGCAGGTACAAAAGAATAACAGAACATTTGAAAAAAGTTCTGGAGTCGGATGAGCTCAAAGAGGCTCAAGCCCATTGTCAGGGCGATTGTGAGGAAGAAGACCAGAAAGAGAACGACTCCAGAGTTTCTGTTACTGTGGGAGCTGTCAGGGTAGAGCTGGATAATCAGGTTTCATTCATTGAATCGAAAAAGCTCTTTGAAGCCATTGAGACTCATTTGGAGAAACACTGGCATGGGCGTCATCACCAATATTTAGCCGATGCTACTAAGGCTGGATATTACCTGAAGGTAGTCAAAAGCTATCAGGAAGTCGATGATCTTGCTGAGGATAGGAGTGTAGAAGTATATCTGGACGTGGATGCCAACACCACTGCTTTGCTGGGGCTGTTGAGATTGAGTGCAAGAGTGGCATTAGCGGAAATAGATGCTCTGCCTGATGGGGAAAAGCAGTTTGTTCAGGATGAACTCGAAAGATCTTTTCTTCACATTCTGCCCTTTTTGGGAGTCAATCCTCCAAACAAAGCGACTATTAAGCCTAAGAGTGCCAAGGGCTTTTTCAGCTTTATTTTAACCATGTTTCAGCTCAGTGAACTCGATAAAGAGCTGTCTGCAGATGATGACCAGCCTGGGAGTCTATCTCTTTTACAGGAAGTGATTCAGGCTTCCCATGATGCTGGCCTTGATGATGATGTGGCTATCTTCAAAGGCTATAGTGACCTGCTTTCATTCTCTCCCTGTAGCCTGGCATCTGTATACAGCTTAAGGCGCGACACGCTGTTGCCTCACTTTGGTAAACCGTTGACAGGCTGGTGCGATTCTCTGGTCGGGCTCAAAGTACATTAGGACTCATGCACTAACCACAATACCTGATACGGCTTGAGTTGAAGGTCAGCAATTACACCATTGCCCAATAAGTCGAACCAGCCAGCATAATCGGGCTGGTTCAACTTTTGATGTGCGGGTGTCAGATTATGAATAGCCACCAGTTTACGACTGCCGGATGTTCTCAAAAATGCAAATATACCGGGCTCCATATCCAGAATACTTTGTGAGGCATTCGGGTGAAAGCAGGGTTCCTGTTTGCGAATTCTGAGATTATTCAAGAGCGAATGGAATACTAGCGATTGAATTGAAATCGGGTTTTCCAGCTCGGGCAACAATTCTTCCAATAACCATTTCCGACGATTGATGGATCGGGTTCTGCCGGTACTTTCTACACCCGCCAGGTCGTTAGGCGTGGCAAAAAGACTGTGGATGTACAAGGCAGGAATACCGCGCATGCCCAGCATGATGAGCTGAGAGCAGAGAAAGCGCTGCACTTGCCACTGATCTTCACCCCTTCGAGTCCCTTTCATGGCATCAAAAAGCGCAATGTTGATCTCATAAGGAGACTCTGACTGGTCCGGCAGGGTGCGCATGCTCACGAAACCACCAAAACGATGCATGCTGTCGATCAGTTCTGACACTTCATTGTCCGGGATCACTCCAGTCAAGGGGCGAAGGCCGATGCCATCGTGGGATGCTGTGAAATTCAAGACCGTGCAGCCTTCCGGATAATCGGGCAGTGCCCTGGCCCATTGCACCAGATATTTTTCTGTGCCCCTATTTAGTGCATGAAGTATTAAAGGGGGAAGGGCAAATTGATAAACCATTTGCGCTTCGTCTTGCTGACCAAAATAACTGATGTTTTCTTCATGAGGGACATTTGTTTCTGTTAATAGCAGGCTGCCTGGACAAGCCTTTTCCATAATCAGTCGAAACAGCTTAACAATGGCGTGGGTTTCAGGAAGACTCATGCAATGAGTACCCAGTTGCTTCCAGAGAAAAGCAATGGCATCCAGTCGTATGACGCTGCTGCCGCGAGCCAGATAGAAAAGCAGAATATCCACCATCTGGATTAGAACGTCCGGATTCTGGAAGTTCAGATCGATCTGATCTTCACTGAATGTTGCCCAGACGTGCTTCAACCCCCGCCTTGTATGAATAGGTACTAAAAGAGGAGAGTTTCTTGGGCGAGTCACAGCACTAAGATCCGTCTCAGGAGTTTCTTCTATAAAGTAATCCCTGCCAGGTTGTGTACCACTGACAAAGTCTGCAAACCACAGGCTTTCTCTGGAAATATGATTGATCACCAGATCCGACATAAACCGGTAATTATTGGAGATGGATTCTATGTCCTGCCAGCTTCCTAATTGTTCATTAACCGACAGATAATCAATGACGGAAAAACCATCATCTGAGCTGTAAGGAAAATAGGGAAGAATGTGTACAGTGTTGATGACTTCATTGAGATGGGCATCAAGGAAGCCCTTTAAAACCTGCAGCGGTGTCTGGTCGCTGTTATCAGAAAGAGAGTCGCCATAGGTAATGAGAAACGCATCTTTTTCAGACCAGGCGGGKATTGGCCTGGGAGGGTTTTCATGAAGGTGATGTTGTACTCTGCGAACAATTCTCGCTGCAATATCGCCCGCTGCTTCACCATAGGGAAGCGACAATAATTGAGTCATGGACTGATGAAAACCAGAGAAGGCTTTTGGGTAGCTTTGCAAGATTCATCTTCCCTTGTAAGTGTGCGAATTAAGCTGAATTCTTTCCTTGCAGCAGAAGTCATGCCATCACGGATAAATGCCATAAATTTGTTATTTATATCGTCTATTTATTGATTGTTTTGAAAATCATTATTGAGCTCATTGTTCTTGTCCCACCAAGGATCTGTCACTGAATTGGCACGACTCCTGCTTTAGCCCTATTGAGACGCACAACTTCTCAGAAAGACGAGCAGAAATATGATTAAAAAGTGTCTGTTTCCTGTAGCGGGCTATGGAACCCGTTTTCTACCTGCCACCAAATCCATGCCTAAGGAGATGTTACCTGTCGTTGATAAACCCCTGATTCAATATGGCGTTGAAGAAGCCATGCTGGCAGGTTTGACCGACCTGGGGTTTGTGAATGGCAGAAACAAGCGGGCGATTCCTGACCATTTTGATATCAATTATGAACTGGAAGCTGAGATTGCTGGCAGTGGTAAAGAAGAAAAGCTATCGACCATTCGTGAAGTCATGGCGGCCTGTACGTTCTCTTACACCCGACAAAATCAGATGCTGGGGCTTGGTCATGCGATCCTGTGCGGTAGAACCCTGATCGGTGACCAGCCATTTGGTGTTGTCCTGGCTGACGATCTCTGCATTAACGACAATGGACCAATGGTTATGGCGCAGCTGGTGAATCTGTACAAACAGTTTCGTTGCACGATTGTTGCCGTTCAGGAAGTGCCGGAATCCGAAGTGGATAAGTACGGTGTGATTGCCGGCGAAGCGCTCAGCGAAAACCTGATAAGGGTCACTGACATGGTAGAAAAGCCCGACCCTTCTGAAGCGCCCAGTAATCTTGCGGTGATTGGCCGCTATGTGCTGACCCCGGATATTTTCGAAATTATTGAGAGCACAGAACCTGGCCGAAATGGAGAAGTCCAGCTCACCGACGCCATTCTGACCCAGGCTCAACAGGGCTGTGTTATCGCCTGCAAATTTGAAGGTGAGCGCTTTGATTGCGGCAGTGTCAGTGGTTTTGTAGAAGCAACCAACGCCATCTACCAAAAGCGTCTGGACAAGGACTAAAGCCATGTCCAAAGAAGCAAAGGCGACAGAAAGACTGGTCTTGTTTTCCGATCTTGACGGCACACTTCTCGATCACGACAGCTATAGCTGGAAAGAGGCAAAGCCTGCTCTGGATCAACTGAAAGCGCTGAATATCCCGGTGATTTTTAATACCAGTAAAACGCTCAGTGAAGTTCTGCCATTGCAGTTGGAAATGGAGCTGGATCATCCGTTTATTACCGAGAACGGAATGATTACCACCATTCCTGCCAATTACTTCCAATCTTCTGATACCGACAAGAATACTCATTACTTTCATGGTCGACCCTACAAGGCTATTCGCAGGGTTTTAAAGCAGTTTCGTGAGCAATACGACTTTCAGTTCAGAGGTTTTGGTGATTGCAGTCATCAGGAAATAGCAGAACTTTGTGGATTAAGTCTTGAAGAGGCGAGCCTTGCCGCAGACCGTAAAGCCAGCGAGCCTTTGCTTTGGGAAGACAGTGAAAAAGCCTTGAAGCTATTCGAAAAAAAGCTGGGGAAAGAAGGACTGCATTTGACCAGAGGAGGACGGTTCTATCATGTCTCTGGTAAGGGAAATAAGGGCGCGGCAGCCAAAAAGTTGTTTAAACATTATCTGGAAAGTTTTCCTGAACGACGTTGGCTGTCTATAGGTCTGGGCGACAGCTTCAACGACATACCCATGCTGGAAGCGGTGGATATTCCTGTTCTGGTTCGCTCTGAAAGAAGCCGTCAGCCTGCTACCGAACACTTGCCTGATATCAAGCATACCGAATCAGTAGGGCCGGCAGGTTGGAGTGAAGCTGTTTTGGACATTCTTGAGTCCGTTCCAAAGCGCCATGAATCGGCGGGTGAATTGCTATGAAACCAGTGAACTGGGCGCATCAAAACAATAATCAGATAAAGGGACTGTAGTTATGGGAGATTTTTATCAGAATGGCATTATCACCAATTTCCATAATTTAAGGGTACGTTCAACAGAAGATATGGAGCAGGAGCTGCAGGCTTTTTCGCGTCAGCGTCCTATGTCCCTTGTGTTACCTTCCCTGTTTTCTGAGCTGCAGGGGCCTGCCCTGAACAATATTGTTCAGGAACTCAGCCAGGTTCGCTATCTGTCCGAAATCGTTATTGGTCTGGATAGAGCCAGTGAGGAAGAGTATGCCTATGCCCGGGATTTCTTTGGTCAGTTGAATCAGCATCACCGGATCTTATGGCAGGATGGCCCCAGGCTTCGTGAAATTGATCGATTACTGGAAAGCAAAGGATTAGCTCCCAAGGAAGCGGGGAAGGGGAGAAATGTCTGGTATTGCTATGGTTACGTCCTGGCTTCAGCAAAATCAGAAGCTGTTGCTCTGCATGACTGTGACATCGTGACTTATCAAAGAGACTTGCTGGCGAGGCTGCTTTATCCGGTTGCCAATCCGGCTTTCAGTTATGACTTTTGTAAGGGTTATTACGCCAGGGTCGCCGATAACAAGCTCAATGGCAGGGTCAGTCGTCTTCTGGTGACACCGCTGTTAAGAGCGCTCAAAAAAATACACGGCCCAATGGAATATCTGGAATATCTCGACAGCTTCCGTTACCCACTGGCCGGTGAATTTTCCATGCGCACCAGTGTTTTTAACGATATCCGAATCCCCAGTGACTGGGGGCTGGAAATAGGCGTGCTGTCAGAGGTTAAGCGCAACTACTCCAGTAAACGACTGTGTCAGGTCGATATTGCTGATGTGTATGACCACAAGCATCAGCCACTCTCGGAAGAAGATCGTAATGCCGGTCTTTCTAAAATGAGCCATGACATTATCAAGGCAGTCTTCAGAAAACTGGCCACCAATGGTGTGCAGTTCAATACTGAGACATTCCGGACCATCAAGGCCACCTATTACCGGGTAGCTCTGGATTTCATTGAATCTTATTACGACGACGCCGTAATGAATGGCCTCCATGTTGATCGCGATACCGAAGAGCGAGCCGTTGAACTGTTTGCCCGAAATATCATGGAAGCTGGGCAACACTTTCTGGAAAACCCCATGGAAAGACCCTTTATACCCAGCTGGAATCGGGTGATGTCCGCTATCCCCGATATTCTGGAACGTCTTTATGATGCTGTGGAAGAGGACAATGCCTGACAACTACAGTCATTCACAATGAGGTGGGCAAAGAACCATTGTATGAATGTTCTGATAAGAAGGCGTAATCATCACTTGTTGTTTACCATGTTGATTGAAGTATGCTTCTTCAATATGGCTGTCTCTTACAGTGATGATCATAAAGCCGTTCTGAATGTGATGGGGGCGGTAGGCATCGGGCTCATTGGAATAGCTATCGATGGTTTCAAGCATTTTGTTCTGATTGAAATACATTGAACCTCTGGCAGTAGGAATTCCACCATGACCGGCGCAGCGTGCATTTACGCCCAGTTTGCCTAATGCGGACTGAGCGGAGTAAGCCATACCAATATGCTGGTGTCCAAAATACCAGTATTGAGGGGCATTATTGCCTAAGGCGTGATAGGCATCCTCCCAAAGAGGAGTCGTCCGGGTTCCGTCCGGTGAAAGGGGATTGTGATGACTCAGTAAAATGAGTTTGTGGGCTTTGTGCTGAGATGCAGACAACAGTTCTGACTGGAACTTGTCTCTGATTCGACCAGTAGTGTACTGAATACCATCAGCGTTGTAGGCACTGTCGAGCCCCAACAGAGTCCATCCGTTGACCTCCAGTACAAAGTGACTGCTTTGCTTTTGTCGTTCAAAAAGAGGATGCTTCAGGACGTTAAAATAGCCAATGCCAGCACCATCCATCTCATGGTTGGCGTTCAGAGAAAAGAAGTCCGGTCTTCCCTCTCTGTCTGGTTCAGGCAGGAATTCAAGAAAGTGTTCCGCAAACTCACTTTTGCTGCCAGAAAAGTAGACATCACCCAAATGGATCACAATATCTGGCTGCATGGCCAGAGCGAATCCAAGAACATCACGAGCCTCACGAAGCCCGGTCCCCCAGTCGCCTATCAAGGCAATCTTAACGCCTTCTGGCTTGTTGTAGCTTGCTTTACCGGGTACTTCCGGAAAGTCAGCCTTGGTGAGTATGCCAACGGCCTGAGCCAACCAGTTCATGCCTGTCTCCAGCCATCCCGGGTCAAACTGTTCAAAGGCTTTACAGCCCAAAAGCTGGCCTTTGGGAGTGGGAAGGGAGTTAGCTGTTTTTTCCTGCCAGTAGTCAATAGCCTGTTTATCGACCTCATTGGCAGGCATGCCATTTTGGAGAAATATCTTGTAAGTGTCCGGCAATTTCTGCTGCAACAGGTAGGGCAAGAGAGACTGGTCTGAAATATCATCCAGATCTATTTCCTGATTCATACCTTCCAGAAGCTTGTTCTGGCCTCTGCTGACTACTTCCCAGTAACCCTCTATTTTTGATTGACTCTCAGTGCTCAGATTCTTTGAGAAATGTTTTAAAACATGACTGACTTTTACGGCCTGATCTCTAACAGAAACGGGCAGTTCAAGCTCATGAAGGGAAGAGCAATCTTTATGAGTAGCGGGAAGCTCTTTGCTTGAGGAATTCTCCACATTGTCCAGAGAGTTTTCTTTATCCAGTCTGGCCAGATAATCATTCCATGTTTCATTCTGATGTTGAGTTCTGGATACGTTGTATTGTGGCGCAGCGGTTGTTATTGAGGTTGCCATAATGCAGCACCCAAAGATGAGTGCATTGAGTTTTCTGGAATTTATCATCCCGAATTACTCTTTTTATGATCCAAGGTGATGAGGAATATAGTCAACCTTTCATATTCTTCAAACGGTAAGTCACGATTGACCTTCCCCTCACTGGAAGGTTTAAGATGTCTGCTTAGACTCTATATTTTTTGTATCCATGTCACTGATTCATCTGAACCTGAAACACAGACAAACACTCGGCGCTGCGCTTATTGCTCTGCTGATGTTTATGCTGTTACAGGCCTGTCAGATGGCGCAGGCTCATGCTATGGATACTGCCGAGCCTGAGATGTCGATGACCATGTCATCAGACGCTTCCGGCATGGATCATGACTGTTGTGTTCCTTCCCCGGCAGAACATCTTCAGAAGGCGGATCAGGTCTGTCCAGACTGTGATCTCGATGACCATTATCTCCAGTTTTCACACCCGGACAGCAAACCAGCATTTACTCTGCTGTATATTGTTGCGAAGCTGCTTCAGGTTGACTCTGAACCTTCCCGTGTATGGCTTTCAGAACCCCCTCCTTTAATACAAAGTTCTCAGCCTGATATCTATCTGGCCAATGTCTCCTTTCTGGAATAGCTCCAGGAGCCTGACCGAGAATAGTGCTCGAGCATAAAATTCAGTAGAACGAGGCTACAGCCTTGAGCGTTCTGGACAGCTTCGATGGATTTGTGCGAATAGTTGACCTATTTAAGCAAATTCATCGGAAAAATAGACCGTTCTTTCTGGATTTTAGGCCGGGCTCTCTATTCTTGGTCAGGCTCCTGACTAATCAACATCGTTTAAGCACATTTGAAACGTTGATTTCGCAGTGCGTTTGCATG
>NZ_LASA01000091.1 GCF_001562015.1 Endozoicomonas arenosclerae
TGATTCTGTGGTCACCAATCTTTTTATCAAGGCTGGGGTGGCTCAGGAGTTCCTGTCTCACCTGATTCAAAGTCATGAAGCACTCAAAAAGTCCCCGGAAGAGTTCATTAACTCATTCAGTTACAACCTGGTACTGGATCAATACTCCAGCGAGTTTGTCGACTTTCTGCGTTATTACGATTACTCCGACCTGATTCTGGCCGATGCAGACGGCAATATTCTGTACACCGTGAACGCCTATGGGGACCTGGGTAAAAATCTCTTCAAAGGGGCTCTGGCTAATACCGCATTTGCAAAAGCCGCAAGGCAAAGTCTTGAAGAGGTCATACCCAAGTACGCTGATGTGGCCATGTATCCACCTATCGGGGATCAAAAGGTCAGCTTCTTTATCTTGCCCCTGGTGGATGAGCGCGAAAACACCACCGGTTTTCTTGCGGTCCAGATTCTGGCTTATAACGTTCAGAATATTTTCGAAAGTGACAGCCAATTTGGTGGTGGCCTGAAGTCCTATCTGGTTGGGGATGATGGTTACATTCGTTACGGTACAGATCTGGATTCAACGCAGTCCATGACGCTCAAAGCGGATAATGCCTTAATCGATGACTGGTTGGCTCATATCGATGGCGAGGGGGAGTTCCATGAGATTCATGAAGGCGAGCATGATCATGATCATGATCATGACATGGAAATGGAAGAGGCTTATGAGAGTCTTGATAGTGATGCCGAGCTGAATGAACTCTTTGGTGAAGATGTTGACTTGCAAGTAGGCTCATCGAAAAGTGCTCAAATGGAGCAAACTTTACATATCAAGAGTTACACCAATGTATACGGTGAACAGGTGCTTGGCACCTACCATGCCATAGAAGTGGCCGATACGCCTATGTCTCTGGTCTCTGAGGTGAGTCAGGCGGATGCTTTTGCCTCTGTTATCCAGTTCAGAAACCGTCTGGTCTATATCTCTGCAATCACTGCCTTGATCGTAATTCTGATAGCGTTAGTGATCACTCGAAGGTTAGTCAGGCCTATTAGAACCATAACCGCCTGGGTTAACAGGGTAGCCTCGGGAGATTATGTTCAGGGCGCGGTGCTCAGTGGTCATAATGAGATCAGTGATCTGAGCCGCAGTTTCTCTGAAATGACGGAAAAGCTGCGGAATGTGATCAGCGATAACGACAGGAAAAGCTGGCAGCAGGAAGGACAGGCGGGCCTCAACAACTGTATGAGGGGGGAATTGGAACTTTCTGAAGTCTGTAAAAATATTGTTTCTTATCTGGCTCGTTATCTGGATATGCAGACCGGGGCCATGTATGTCATGGACGATGAAAAGCGACTTCAGTTAATGGCTTCCTACGCTTGGAAGCGTCGCAAACAGAGTAAGAACAGTTTTGAGATTGGTGAAGGTATTGTCGGTCAGGCTGCCATGGAGAGGCAGTCTATTGAGCTGACCAGTCTTCCAGAAGATTACATGAATATTGAGTCAGGCCTTGGCAGTACACCTCCCAGAGTCATCATTACCGTTCCTCTGATCTATGAGGATGAGATAAAAGGGGTGCTTGAGTTTGCTTTGCTGAGAGAACTCTCTGAAGAGCAGAGAGACTTCCTTGAAGATGCTCTGGAGAATGTCGCGATAGGCATTAATTCTGCCCAGTACCGCACTCGAGTCAATCAGTTGCTCGATAAAACTACCCGTCAGTCAGAAGCGATGAAAGAGCAACAGGAAGAGCTTCGGTCAGTAAATGATGAGCTGGAAAGCCGGGCACAAGTTCTGGAGGAATCTCAGGAAGAATTGAAAGCCCAGAGTGAGGAAATGCAGAAGTCCAATGCTGAGCTTGAAGAGAAAACCGAACTGCTTCAGCAGCAGAAGACGGAGATTGAAAGAAAGAATCTTGATATTGAGCTGTCGCGAAAAACGCTGGAAGAAAAAGCTAAAGAGCTGGAGCAGGCCAGTAAGTACAAGTCTGAATTCCTGGCCAACATGTCTCATGAACTGAGGACACCGTTGAACTCATTGTTACTGTTGGCTCAGATGCTGGCAGATAACGATGAGGGCAACCTGACAGAAGACCAGATTGAATCGGCCCAGGTCATCTACAGCGGTGGTAAGGAACTGCTGGACCTCATAAACGATATCCTTGATCTCTCTAAGGTTGAAGCGGGCAAGATGAGTATCAATCTGGATGACATGGATATTGAAGAACTGTGTTCCAGTGCCAGAACACTCTTCAAACCGTTGGCTGACAACAAGGGCTTGGACTTTGCTGTCGATATTGAGCCCGGAACGACACAGGTCATTTTGTCTGATTCACAGCGAGTGATGCAGATTCTCAAGAACTTCCTTTCCAATGCCTTCAAGTTCACCGAGCAGGGTGGGGTCTATATCAAGGTATTCAGCAGCTGTCGTACTACGGATCATGGTGATGAAACCTATGTTGCCTTCGCAGTAAGAGATACCGGAATAGGCATACCTGAAGACAAACAGGAAGCCATTTTTGAAGCTTTCCAGCAGGCTGATGGTTCAACCAGCAGAAAATATGGTGGTACAGGGCTTGGGTTGGCTATTTCCAGAGAAATGTCGTCCATGCTGGGTGGTTACATTGGCATAGAGAGTACGGAAGGGGAAGGGACTACCTTCACGGTTTATCTGCCTGATAACGCGGTTTGCTCTCTCAATGGCGAAAAAGTCATGGCAGAGAGTTTTTCTCCTGGAGTGAGTAGCGGAAATAGTGCTGAAAAAAAGACCCGGAGTGAACCAGCTTCCAAACCTGCTGCGCAAAAGCCAGCGGAGACTAAAAAAGCGATACCCGTAAAAAAACCTAAATCTTCAGGCAGTAAGAATATTCTCATCATTGAAGATGATCAGCACTTCTCTGACATTGTAAAACAACTTTCCGGCAATCATGGCTACGAATGTCTGGTGGCCGCTACCGGTAAACAGGGCATTCAGCTTGCTCTGGATGAACAGCCTATGGCTATTATCCTTGATCTTGGGTTGCCTGATATGGATGGTGGCGATGTGCTTAAGCAGCTCCAGCAAAACGATTCAACCAAAGATATCCCGGTTCATATTGTTTCTGGTCGTGACCCCGATGAGTTTGAAAGACCGGGGGCTGTCGGCTATCTGGTTAAGCCTGTCACAGTAGCTGATCTCGAAACTGTGTTTAGTACTTTGGAAGAGGTGCTGTCAGAAGACATTCAACATGCATTGTTGTTAGACAACGATGAAAAAAGTCGCTCTCACATGGCGAAAATGCTGAAGGATAAAGGCATGAATATCGCTGAGGTGGCTTCTGCTGAGGAGGCCCGTTCATTATTGGAGGAAGGACACTGGCAATGTCTGGTGATGGACGTTGATTTGCCGGATTCCAGTGGTCTGGAGTTTCTGCAACAGCTTCAGGAAAAGATGGGAGACAAAATGCCTTCCATCGTTATTCATACCGATAAGAAGCTGACCCCGGACGATCAGAAGGAGTTTCAGAAATACACCCGTGCGTTGGTGATGAAAGGTGACTATGCGTCTGAACGTGTGATGGATGAAGTCAGCCTGTTCATCCATTCCATTGAGAAGTCTGCTCCGGAAGAAATGAAACCGGCCACAGAATCTGTCAGCAACAAGTCGTTGGATGGGCACAAAATTTTGCTGGTGGATGATGATCTGAGAAACACCTTTGCTCTGTCTAAGGGGCTTCAGTCACTCGGTCTGGAAGTGGTGATTGCAGATAACGGTCAGAATGCTCTGGAAAAGCTGGATGAGGAAGAAGGCATTGAGTTGGTTCTGATGGATATCATGATGCCGGTTATGGATGGCTACGAGGCCATGCAGAAAATGAGGGAGATTGATCGCCTCAAAGAAATGCCCGTCATTGCCCTGACAGCCAAGGCCATGTCTGATGACAAGGCCAAATGCATTGATGCCGGAGCCAATGATTACATGACCAAGCCAGTGGATATCGACAAACTGGTTGAAATGATCAAGGTCTGGTTATTCAAATGACAGAACCCAGGGAAACGGATCAGGATTTTGAGCTGAAGCTTTTGCTGACAGCAGTTGAAGAGAAGTATGGCTATGAATTTGGCAGTTATGCCAGAGCGTCCTTAATGCGTCGTGTAAGAAGGCATATGCAGATGTCTGGTGTGGAGCATATCAGTGATTTGATTCCTTTGTTTCTGCACGATGAATCTGCCTTTGCTGCGTTTGTGAAAGATATGTCTGTGGTTGTGACTGAGATGTTTCGAAATCCAGACTTCTTTAAATCGCTCCGGGAAAACATCGTCCCTATATTAAAGACCTACCCCTTTATCAAAGTTTGGCATGCAGGCTGTGCCAGCGGTCAGGAAGCGTACTCCATGGCCATACTGCTGGATGAAGAAGGTTTGCTCGATCGTTGTCAGATTTATGCCACAGACTTTAATGACCAGGCGTTGCGTCATGCCAAAACCGGCATTTATCCTGAAGAGGATATGGCGCTCTATGAGGAAAATTATCGTCAGGCAGGTGGTACGAAAGAGCTGTCTAAATACTGCCACCGGGGTTATGACTCCGTTAAGTTTAATGGTCGGCTGGCCGAGCATATTACCTTTGCTAATCATAATCTGGTTACTGATGGGGTCTTTGGTGAGATGAACCTGATTTTGTGTCGCAATGTCCTTATCTACTTCAACCAGGATTTGCAGAACCGGGTGTTGCAATTATTGTTTGATAGCCTCTGTTCCAGAGGCATTCTCTGTATTGGCAAGCGGGAAAACATTCAGTTCAGTTCCATTGGTGATCAGCTGGAAGTCGCAGATAGAAATCAGAAAATTTACAGGAAGAAAATCTGATGGCGCGCTCGCTGGTGGTGATAGGAGCTTCTGCAGGAGGACTTTCGGCACTGGAAAGCTTGTTGAATGAATTAGGTAAAAACTTTTCATTACCTATTGTTGTCACCAAACATTTGGCTTCTGGAGACGAAGAGGGTTTGCATAAAGTCCTGAGTAAGACTTCTCCAATGGAGGTCTCCATTGCCTGCGACAAACAGCCAATGGAAAGGAATCATGTCTATCTGGCACCGGGTGGGTACCATTTGCAGATTGAAGACAAAGATACTTTGAGTCTGAGTGTGGATGAACAAGTCTGCCACTCTAGGCCTTCTGTGGATGTACTCTTTCAATCGGCTGCTGACGTATTCGGAAAAAAGCTGTTGGGTGTCGTATTAACCGGAGCCAATCGGGATGGTGCTGAAGGTATCAAGGCGATAAAACAGGCCGGTGGGGTAACCGTTGTTCAGAATCCGGAAACATCGGAAGTCCCTATCATGCCCAAGTCAGCCATCAGTACCGGCTGTGTGGATTATATTTTGGATTTGAATGATATTGCGATTTGCTTGAAAGACCTGGAGTTCAAGCTCGAAAAATAAATCAGGGGAGCTGTCATGGATGACAAGCCTAAAGTCAAAATTCTGGTAGTTGACGATCGTCAGGAGAACCTTCTGGCGATGAGCAAGCTGCTCAAACCTCTGGGTGCTGAGGTACACAAGGTGGATTCCGGTGAGGCTGCGTTGTCTGAAGTTTTGCACCATCACTTTGCTGTAATTCTGCTGGATGTTCAGATGCCGGGCATGGATGGCTTTGAAACAGCAACCCTCCTGCACAGTAACAAGCAAACCTCCAGCATTCCTATCATTTTTGTTACCGCCATCAATAAAGATCAGGCTTACATCAGTAAAGGTTATCAGGCGGGTGCCGTAGATTATCTGCCCAAGCCTATTAATCCTGAAATATTGCTGGGCAAGGTAAAGGTATTCCTGCAGCTTGAAGAGCAGAGAATCGAACTTGAATCTGTGTCCAAACAATTACGCTGGATCAGTCGCAAGAACAAGTTGTTGCTGGATCATGCCGGAGAGGGCATTGCCGGGCTGGATAGGGATGGCAGGATATCTTTTATCAACCCTACTGCCTGTGACATGTTGGGTGGGACAGAAGAATCTCTTTTGGGAGAACACATAAGCCAGTTTGTCTTCAATGCTGAAGGGGAGCAGGCTCTGGAAAAATGGCAAGAGTCCCAGATCAGGCAGGATTGTATGGAAGGTGGGGGTGTTTTCAAAACATCCGATCGTCAATTGTGGACCCTTTCCAGAAGCAACTTTGCCGCTGAATACAATATGGCCGCCATCGTCAACGAAAAGCAGGAAGTACAGGGCGGAGTACTGCTGTTTCAGGATATTACCGAGCGTAAAAAGCTTGAAGAACAGTTGGTGCAAATGGCCAAGTACGACAGCCTGACAGGGTTGGCGAATCGTACCTTGTTCAGAGAGTTTCTCAGTGCCTCGCTGGCAAGGAGTCAGAGACGTGATAAGAGCACTGCGGTCATGTACCTTGATCTCGACCACTTTAAGGAAATAAACGACACTTTGGGTCACGATGCCGGTGACCTGTTGTTGAAAAGTGTTTCCGAAAGGTTACAGGAATGTGTCCGTGAAGGTGATCTGGTGGCACGATTGGGTGGTGACGAGTTTGCCATTATTCTGGACGATGTGGCGGAAGCTTCCGATGCCAAACTGATTGCGGAAAAAATCCTCACTAAAATTCGTGAGCCTCATGACCTTGATGGTGAGGAAAGACATGTGGGTACCAGTATTGGTATCGCAACTTCTGAAGATACCGGTTCCGACGCGGAAGCTTTGCTTAAGGCAGCTGATGAAGCGATGTATGTTGCCAAGAAAAACGGAAGAAATGATTACCGTCTGGCATCCGAGTTAAACAGTGAAGAGAAAGCACAGGCCGAACAGGGCAGCTGAAGCTGCCCTGATGATTAACGGTTACACATCAAATGAATCGCCGAGTTTCTTCTCAACCAATACTTTTCTGAGCTTGGCAAACCGAGGTAGTCCATTCAGGTAAGGAGGATACTCCTCACCTTCAATCAGAGGCTCCAGGTATTCACGGCAAACCGGCGTAATACCAAAGCCATCTTCATCTATGAATTCCATAGGCATTTTCTTTTCGAAATTGGCCACTTCTTCCAGTTGAACCTCGCCAATGGACCAGCGATAAGGTGCGTTGGATTCCCGGGTAATGCTTGGCATCACAGCATTCTTGCCAGTAACCGCCAGTTCAACCGCAGCCTTGCCAACCGCATAAGCCTGTTCAACATCGACTCTTGAAGCAATATGTCGGGCTGAGCGTTGCAGGTAATCTGCGACCGCATAGTGATATTTAAAGCCATGCTCCCGCTTAATCATGGTGCACAGCGCCGGGGCAACACCACCCAGCTGATGGTGACCAAAGGAATCAATAACTGTGGTAGAAGCTGAGACAAAGCTGCCATCAGCGTATTTGGCTCCTTCCGAAGCCACGATGACGCAGTAACCTTCTTCATCCACGGTTTTCTTAACTTTGGCCAGAAACTTCTCTTTGTTCAGCGGTGTTTCCGGGAACACGATAATATGGGGTGGATCACCATCCTGACGGGCTGCCAGACCAGCTGCAGCGGCCAGCCAGCCAGCGTGACGTCCCATAACTTCCATGACAAAGACTTTGGTCGACGTATCGCACATAGAAGCAATGTCGTGGCTCGCTTCCTTGGTGGATACCGCCAGATACTTGGCCGCAGAACCAAAGCCCGGGCAGTTGTCGGTGACGGCCAGATCGTTATCAATGGTTTTGGGAATACCGATACAGGTGATGGGATAACCCATTTTCTCACTGAGCTGGGATACCTTCAGGGCGGTATCCATGGAGTCGTTACCACCGTTATAGAAGAAGTAACCAATATTATGAGCCTGGAATACTTCGATCAGTCGGCGATACTCCGCTTCACTTTCTTCAAAAGACTTGAGCTTGTAGCGACAGGAACCAAATGCGCCACCAGGCGTCCTGTGAAGCGCACCAATGGCTTCATGAGATTCCTGGCTGGTGTCGATCAGTTCTTCCCTTAAAGCGCCCAGAATACCATTATGACCCGCATAGACCTTACCAATTGTTTCCGGGTAGCGACGAGCAGTCTCGATAACGGCGCAGGCACTGGCGTTGATAACAGCTGTTACGCCTCCTGACTGTGCATAAAATGCATGCTTGATTGACATCCTGAGTGATTCTCGCTGAATGAGTGATCTTGGTTTTGTGAGTTTATGTTGTTTTATGGTAGAACAGGTTTTGCAGTGAATGATACTTAAAACCGTTCACTTTGTCCGTTTATTTAGCGTGAAATTTTTTAGGGAAAAAAGTGACGGAAAAGTAACTTTTTTCGCTGTTTGTGCACCATTCTAACTCGTTGCCTCCGCCCTACAATCATCTGCTTGAGGTAAACATCCTGATAGACTGGGGAGTCTGTTATTATTAGCATCAGCAAAAACGATGCCATTTCAGGGAAGGCGCCAAAAGATGATGACCATGTCAGGCATTCGTCACAGGTTAATTCTGTCAGAAATAAACTTCGTACCGTGATCATTGATGAGTAAGGGTGATATGCACATACATATTCTGGGAATCTGCGGCACATTTATGGGGAGTCTGGCTCTCCTGGCCAGGGATATTGGCATCACCGTCAGCGGTTCTGATGAGCATGTCTATCCACCAATGAGCACCCAGCTTGAAGCCCAGGGTATTGAGCTGAAGCAGGGGTATCACATTGAGCACCTGGCGGACGAGCCTGATCTTGTGGTGATTGGTAATGCCATGAGCCGTGGGAACCCGGTAGTTGAACATGTGCTAAATAAAGGCTTGCCCTATACCTCTGGCCCCCAGTTTTTTGCTGAACATATCCTCAAGGATAAGTGGGTCATGGCCGTAGCTGGAACTCACGGCAAAACCACTACCAGCAGTATGCTGGCCTGGATACTGGAACATGCAGGCATGTCACCGGGGTTTTTGATTGGCGGTATTCCGGCTAACTTTGGTATCTCGGCAAGAATGGGGGATACTCCGTTTTTTGTTGTTGAAGCGGATGAGTACGATACGGCCTTTTTTGATAAACGCTCCAAATTTGTTCATTACCATCCCCGCACGACCATTCTGAACAACCTTGAGTTTGATCACGCCGACATTTTTGAGAATCTTGCTGCCATCCAGAAACAATTTCATCATCTGGTCAGAACCATTCCTGGTGAAGGTCGCATTCTTGCACCAGCCAACTCAGAGGCCATGCAGGAAGTGCTTGAGATGGGCTGTTGGTCAGAGCTGGAACAGTTCGGTACAGACTGGACTACCCACTTGAAAGAAGCGGATGGCAGCCAGTTTGATGTTCTACATCAGGGCAAGGCAGTTGGGCAGGTTAACTGGTCATTAACCGGTGGTCACAGTGTTGCTAATGGCTTGGCGGCTATAGCGGCTGCCAGACATGTGGGAGTCCTGCCAGCCCAGGCCTGCGAAGCTCTGAATCAGTTCAAGGGCGTCAAGCGCAGGATGGAATTACTGGGGGATATTAATGGCATCAAAATCTATGATGATTTTGCTCATCATCCTACAGCCATAGAAACAACCCTGGCCGGACTGCGGGCTCGATTTGGCAATGATCGAATCAGAGCGGTGATTGAGCCACGCTCGAACACCATGAAGATGGGGTATCACGGAGATGCCTTGTCGACTTGTGTTCGGGATGCTTCTGAAGTGATCTGGTTTCAGTCCGGGGCAGTAAAATGGTCTTTGGACGAATTCATCAACAAGAGTCCGGTACCCACGCAGGTCATGTCTTCCACAGAAGATATTATCGACTATTTGCTCAAGACATCAGAGAGTGGAGATCATCTGGTCATCATGAGTAATGGTGGCTTTGAGGGGATTCATCAACGGCTGCTGCAAGCGCTGAAAAAGGCGTAAGAGCAGCATTGGAATAAGGTTTTTAACTTGGCTGAGCGAATTACTCTGGCTATCACCGGGGCCTCGGGTGCCCAATACGGACTCAGGCTGATGCAATGTCTGGTGGCTGCGGAGGCAGAGATTTTCTGCCTGATCTCAAGGGCAGCAAGAGTGGTCATTGAAACGGAAACTTCTCTGCACTTGCCTTCTGATGATCGGGAGGCGGAAGCGGTTCTGCTGGATTACTGTCAGGCTCGACAAGGACAGATTAAATTATTAGGCCATGAAGACTGGATGTCACCTGTGGCTTCCGGCAGCGGTGCTCCCAGCAAAATGATTGTCTGTCCCTGCAGTTCGGGCACCTTGTCGTCCATAGCCTACGGAGCCAGTAATAATCTGATTGAAAGAGCGGCAGATGTTGCTTTGAAAGAACGCAGAAAGTTGGTGCTGGTGCCCAGAGAGGCACCTTATTCAGAAATTCATCTTGAGAACATGCTTAAGTTGACTCGGATGGGCGCTGTTATCCTACCGGCTTCTCCGGGTTTTTATAATAAGCCCGAGACCATGGAAGACCTGGTGGACTTTGTTGTGGCCAGAATCCTGAGCCAGCTGGACATTGAGCAAAAGCTCATGCCCAGATGGGGTGAGGCCTACATCAATTAAATCTTTGTTGAAGGTTATGGAGCCAGAGAGCCAAGGCATCCAGATAAAGTATGACTCGGGTATCCGGATCAGCTGACTGGGCTGCCACTTCTGGCTCGAAGGCTTCTGGGATTTCCTGCTTGACGACTTCCAGCTGGTACTGGGCATGGGGCTGATCAGAAATGACCAGTGTCCTGCCCGGTTTGGGAGTTGCCTCCATCCAGTGAATCAGGGTGTCTCTGGTGTTGGCCCTTTGCCAGTGCTGGTTTTTCCAGACCCGGGGCGAGTCGATAAATTCTATTGGCAGAGCTTTCATCGCCTCAGGAAGATCCATGGCTTCAAAGAGTTGTCTTGCGCCTTCTGTCTCGGTAATAGGGCGTGCTGCTTCTGCCCTTTCTCCCTTCGCCTGCTTCCCAATACTGCTGGCAATCAACGTGTCTATTTTATCAATGCCATCGTTCAGAGGACGCTGTCCCACCAGAAAGACGATTTTGTTAAATCGCACGCCTTCGCCCCAAAGTCTGGCCAGATGCTTAAGCCGTCTTTCCATTCTCGGAACCGTAGCGCCCAGCAGCAGGGTATATTCAAAATGGTCTGAAGACGGCAACAGTTCATCTACAAGATTTAGCTCTCTGAGTGAATTCATAACCACCTGATGCTTATCATCTGTAAGCGCCAGGTCCTGCATTTCCCAACGTTCCTGACCGGGCTTTCTGCGCCACAGTTGTGAGGCCGATATAAGGGATTCCAGAGAGCCGGAATGAGAGATGCCGACTTCGTCCATTAATGTTGATAAGCCTGACAGCTTCAGGTTGTTCATGACAGCGCCAGAATCAAGAAGCAGGTGGTCAGAGAAGCTATTACGAGGGGGCATAACGTCCTTCCATGAAATCAATCAGAATGAAGTCCAGAATTGGAGAGATATGCAGTTTTTCGGCAGGGCAGGAAGGTGATTTAGAGGAGAGATGCATGTTCACAAAGCTCCTCAAGTTTAAAAAAGATGCTTTTCTGGTGAGGTGGGTTATTGAGCTTGAGCGATTCTTTGTTGAAGGTTATGAAGCCATAGCGCCATGGCATCCAGGTACATGATCAGCTGGTCGTTGGCACCGGATGCCTGAGCTGTTGCCTCTGTCACGAAACCTTTGGGGAGCTCCTGCCTGATCACTTCCTGTTGATAAAACAGATGTGGCTGGTTGGATACGATCAGTGCAGAACCAGGTTTGGGGTGGCTGCTCACCCAGTTTTTAATGCTGTCACGAGTGTTGCCACGCTGCCAGCGATCCACTTCCCAGAAACGGTCGGTTGAGAAGAAGGTCACCTTGAGCTTGCGCATTGCCTCAGGCATGTTGCTGGACATATAGACCATCTCAGCAGCTTCTTTTTCTGTAGCGGGGCGGGCTTTTCGTTTTCTGTCTTCTGAAGCATCACTGCCAATGACTTTGGCAACCAGCAGCTCGGTCTGATCAATATCATCAAGAGTGGGTCGCTGGCCGGACAGGAAAATGATGTGGTTAAATCGAACTCCTTCATGCCAAAGCTTGATTAAATGCTGGAGGCGGGCACTCATTCTGGGAGCTGTGCCACCCAATACCAGTGCGTAATCAAACTGCTGTTTTTCAGGTCTGGACTCATTGATTAATCCCAGGGCTTCCAAATAGTTGAATACTTTTTTTCTTTGCTCTTGTGAGAGTTTCAGGTCTTTGACCTCCCAGCGCTCCTGATCGGGTCTTCTGCGCCACTGCTGGGTTGCCTCAACCATAGAGTTGAATTCTTTCTGGTGAGGGGTGTCGGTTGCTGTCAGCAGAGCAGACAGGGTTTCAAGCTGCTGCTGACTGAGAGCGGGATGATTGGCCTGAACAGGGGAAGCAAGGAAAACAGTCAGGAAAAGCCCTGGGAGAAAGGGCTTAAACCATCGGTACGTGCTGAGCATCATTGTTATTTCATGAGTCCATTTAAAAGACTTCAGAATAGATCAGTTTTTGGCTCAGTGGGGCAGGGTAGGGGGCGTCGACTTCGCCACAGCCTGAATCAGACTTTGATCAAGATCGGGAAGCGCCCAGGCCTCTGGGTAATTCTTGGAGAGCTCATCAATCATGACCGAGTACTCTTCTGCGGGCTTGTTCAGAAGGTAGGTCAGGAAGGTATAAATGCGGTTGGACATCTGTTGGTTGAAGGCTTCCATCTGCTCGGAAGTGATGGCTTTGGCCTTTAACGCATCATCCATAACCGAGTTACGGGTACAGTTTGCTGCGATCATCAGGGCCAGTTTTTTGACGGTATCATCGTTCATGGGACTTCCTCAGCTCGTGTTGTCTTCCTCTATTCAGTGTAGATCGGTTGGATTCCATCAAATTAAAGAAAGATCTTTGGAGAAGAGGCTATTTGAAAAGAAGGGCGGAGAGGAATAAGGAAAGAGATTTGGAGTTATGGTGTTTTTAAGGGGCCACGAATACTCGATACCAGTCCAGACCTGCTTTCCACTCTGGTGTATAAATCATGACAGTAATCTGATGCATAGGGCCTGAATAACTTATAGGTTTTTCTCAACTATTGTCCAAAGCCCTGAGCTTACGAAGCAGATAAAAGGGGACGGGACGAATAAAGTTATAAATGAGAAAAGACAGAGCGGTGATTATTGTTCCAAACCCTGTCGGTAAAACTGCACCAAAAGTCCATGTCATGCCCAGAACAAAGCCAAGGAAATATTCTGCTCTATAAATAGGTAAGAACAAGGCGAGCAGCAACATGCCTGGTCCCATAAAAGAGGCTACTTGATTGAAACCACTCACAAAGGCTGCTGACAGAGTCACTCCGTAGAGGAAAGCGCTAAAAAAGCCAATAGCAATAGTATAGGAATATACGCCAGCTTCCCGTTGAATGACTTTTCCTGTTAGAAACCATGTGAGAAACGGTAAAAAGATAGCTCCCCACAGGTTAGAGATGGCCGGCATATCGGATCGATGCAGGATGTAATGACGAGGTATGCCATCATGAAAAAACTGCCAGCTCAGCAGTGCCCAAATGGATACTGAAACCAAAAGAGTGAGGTAGATTCTGGAGCGCATCAGAACGGTATTATTCATAGATCATCGGACGGTTGGTTATAAAGGTACTCAGAGGATAAAAGGGCCAGTATGCTGGTATTCCACCATCGATTCCTGAAGTAGCGGTGCTCTATGAATTCAGCTTCTTTTCTGAAGCCCAATTTCTCACAGAGAGCAATGGCAGCCCGATTTTCAGAAATGGTTTCTGCGTATATCCTGTGGGCATTCAGCTCCTGAAAGCCGAAGTTCAGGATTGACTGCATAGCTTCCTGAGCAATACCCTGTTGCTGAAATGTTCTGTTCAGGCTGCAACCAACAGAGGCCTGTCGGTTGTCTTCTAATCTGATGCCTACGGAGCCTATCAGCTTGTGATCCGATTTCAGGCAAATAGCCAGGTTGTAGTTTGTTCTGGGCTGCTCATTGGCTTCTGAGATAAACATGGCTAAAAGCTTTTTCCAATGTTCTGGCGAACAGTCCTTTTCGCTATAGAACCTTTGGAATTCGCTATCAGAACTCATGGCTGCAAAGTCTTCGAGATCGCCCTTGTTGTAGTCTCGAAGAAGCAGCCTTTCAGTGGCTAATTCAAACCTCATTCTTTGAGTCACTTTCACTGAAGTGGTAGCCGTTGGTTTTTCTAGTTAGAAACATAATTATCTGGTGAGGGTTCCTGTGACTTTTGTAATAGCCAGCTTGCCATCTTTCATTTCTATTGTTGCTTCTTCTAGAGTATTTGCTGACACAAATGCTGTGTAAAAAAGGAATGATTCAAAGACTTTTCCTGAAATATATGCTTTGTCATTATTGATAGTAACATCAAGACTTTTTCTACGATAAATATAGTTTTTGGCAGAAGCTAGCCCTTTTCTGACTAGTGAAATGTATTCTTCCTTGTTTAAAGTTAATTCCTCGCTGCTTCCAAAAAGAGGGTCTGACATCGTTATCTCAACATCACTGCTAAGGTGTTTGGAGAATTCGTCTATATTTTTAGCCTTAACTGCATCATCAACTTGCTGAACAAACTGCCTTACATTTTGTTCAGAGAGTAAAGAAGAGGCAATGCTGGAGTACGTGAAGGAAAGGAGTATAAAAAATAAGATTGTGTGCTTTTTTATTTCTTTGTAGAGAAGTGTCATATGAAATAATAACTTTTAATTACTTAAGTTTGTTTATAGTGTGGCTAATGAAAGAAGTTAATAGTATGTATGCTATTAGAAAAATTCTCAGACTAAAGGCACGCTACCGCCCTGAGATTGACTGTTAATTAAACAACAGTGGAGTACCTTCCCTAAACTCTACGACAGCTTTCAGCTTTTTCTGTGGGCTATTCTGCCAGCCTTTTCTAAGTATTTGTAGGTGAAAATACTTATCTTTTTTCCTGCGGATAGAATGAGCTGCCTGGTCAGTTGAACGTTTGAGTCTTTGTTTCAGACAAAGCTCTCCAGGCCCATAACTATTCAGGCAGGAACTTAAGCAGGAAAATAAGCTCTAATTCTCTGGTTATCTCTATAAATTCATGGTCAGGGAGTACTCTATGAATCGATCGAATAAATTCTATCTTGTTGTTTTTGCAATAATTTCTCTTTTTTTTGGTTTTGTCTCCAGCCTTTTTGCGGCTCCCGGGCAAGAAACGTTTACTGCTTATATTCTGGACATGGAAGATCAGTTTATTCCCAAACTGAGTCAATCCATTGCCACTATGAAGCTAGGGGAAGGGAGTATTGAGTTAAGCCTGTTGGGACGTGTGGATGATCGCGAGTATTATCGCATTGCCCGTTCTCGTGCAGCTAATCCAGGTAGAGTCGATATGGATTCCGATGAGGAGTATCACCTGGTTGTGTATAAGTCTTCGAGTTTTGAAACAAAGGACTTATCGGTTGAATTCAATGAATATGGGAAAAGCTGGTTCAATCAGTATCCTGAAGTCACTCTGACGACAAAAACCAATGTGCCTGTGATCATGAATGGCATCGTGAATATGGTGAATCTGGATCATGCTCAATCAGGGGCGCCCCATCAATTTCTGGAATTGCTGGGTGGTGTTGCTCGCCAGGTACCTGTACTAAAAAGGCTGGATCACCCTGTGATTCTCAAGCTGGCCTATGATCCTTCCCAGACGGGCTCTATACCCGTACTGGAGTTACCGGGTAAAAACTATCAGGATGCTTTTGAAGCATCGCCCAGAAGCCTTGACCAGACGCTGGCAGATATGACGAGCCTGGCCTCAGCCCTGAAGCATGCTCATGAACGTTCTATTGCCCATGGTGATATAAGACTGGGGCATGTTTATTTAAAAGAGGGGCAGGTTCTGCTGACACACTTTGAGCGTTCCAGTGATGTCTCGGCTGAATCCGGTGCCCAGAAGTTGGGTAGAAAGAAATTCACTTTCTACAACAATGAATATCATGCGCCTGAGTTGCGATATCCCAATGGCTTTGGTCAAAAGTGGAAATATACCCATGCGACACTGGAAGGGGATGTCTGGTCTTTCGGAATGATGTTGGCTGAAGCACTTTATTTGACACCTGTAGGCCATGAAATGGCTCTGGCTTCTCGTGTAGGCCAGCCTTTATGGCAGCATTTTGAACGTGTTTCTTCTGAAGATATAGGGTCTGTGGCTGATAAAGATAAACAGTGGGAGCAGGTGCCCTTAACCCGATATTTCCGGCATCTGAAAGCGGACGCTCCTGCTTACAAGACAAAGCAGCCCAGTGACTATGAAGCAGAGATTCTCAAGGCAACGCAGTCCATCATAAATGATTGTACCCATCCGGATCCTGCTAAAAGGCCCGATGCCCATGAGGTTTTTGAAAGGTTAAATGCGATTAGACACAGTTCATCCTGAGATTGACTGCATTTTTGACAGATAAAAAAAGGCGGACCCGGGGGCCGCCTTAATGGTTATGCTCGCCGAATCAGATGGTAACTGACTCGCAATCAGTCTAGTGTCATCTTCATGAACTGAATATGAGCGCTGTCGTTCAGTAGTCCAATCTTGAATAATCTTTACCTGCTCCAGACGCTTTTATGACAGATCCGGTTTGGGCTGAGTCAGCAGGAGCCCTTTGATTCGACTGACCTTCTTTTTCAGTTGGAAACGATCGTAATGCCAGATCCATAGCTCGGGGTGTTCACGAATGACTTGCTCCATTCTGTGAATGATTTGCTGCAGATTATGCTGAGCGTCTTCTTTCCTGTTCCCGCTGTTACTCAATTCAATGCGCTCAAAATGAAGCTGCCATTCATTGTGTTCAAGTGTGCAATAGTGAAATAAAACAGGAGCATTCAGTAGTTGGGCTGTCATGATGCCACTGGCTGGAGCCTGGGTTTCATGTCCGAAAAATGTCACGGGCATTTCTCTTGAACGCAAATCGTTGTACAGGAAAATGGCTTTTTTCTGTTTCAGTAACTGGAAAATAACGGTGGGATCGCCTTTGGCAATGGGATCAATGCCTACTTTTTTTAGAAGCCCCTTACCCACTGTATGGGTCAGAGGAGAGTGTTTGCCCGCTCCAATCAATGTTGTAGTCGGAATGCCTATTTGGGTGGCTGCCATTGTACCCAAGTCGGGAGGACCCATATGAAGGGAAATAATGATTGCGCCTTTGTTCTCTGCTAATGCCTGAGTCAACACATCCTGATGATTCAATTGATAGGGCTGTTTATCCAGTTGGGGCAGAGCTAGTACGTAATCGACGGTGTGCCGGGCAGATTGGCGAATAATCTGTTTTATCTTTTTTTCACAAAGGTATGGAAGAGCCTGTTGAATGGACGCTCTGGCGATATGGTTTTTTTGAAGACGAAGAGCATAGGAAAATATCAGGCTAAATGCTGAGTAAGCTGTTTTGGGTATTCTGGTCAGTAGCCTGACCAGATAGTTAGCTGCTACGTTTTTCCAGCAGTTCAGCTTCATAGGCATTATAAATATGGTTTTATATTATGTAAGAAAAATTGTAAAAGATATAAGTAGATGAATAAACCATCTTTTAAGTGGATGTGAGTATATAATTTGTAATGCTGTGTAAATTGATCACGCTCATGCAAAGCAGAGCAACGGATTAAAGGGCAGCGAAGCGTCTTTATAAAATGTTTATCAGCGACCCGCGGCTTAAAAAATAAAAGTTATTTATAATGGATTAAGTTAACTTGATGACTAGAGCTATCAAGACTCTTTCAAAAATAATATGAACTAAACAGTCATTTTCTGGTCAATTAACCTGTTGATTTCATTTAGAATAAGGACTGGTCTTCATTCCTGAGGGAGTGTTATCCGATAATTTATGATGACCTCAGGCACGGATAATCAAAACAGATTTTCTGGCTTGTGGCTGCTTAGCTGGATTGCTGTTTAATGATTTTTCTTTCCTACCTCTTGCTCGGCGCACTGGCCGGCACTCTGGCCGGTCTTTTCGGGATTGGCGGCGGCCTGGTGATTGTCCCGGTGTTAGTTTTCAGTTTCAAATTGCAGGGATTATCGCCTGATATTCTGACCCATCTGGCCGTTGGCACTTCACTGGCCACCATTGTGGTGACTTCCCTTAGCTCTATTCGAGCCCATCATTCCAAAGGGGCTGTCCAGTGGCCAGTGTTCAGTGTTTTGACGGTAGGTATCCTGCTGGGTTCATGGTTTGGTGTGTATACCGCCATTCAAATGTCTGGCCCCATGTTGCAGAAAGTGATTGGTATTTTTGCCCTCGCTGTTGCTGCCAAAATGTGGTTTGGCTTTAAGCCGTCTGAAAGCAGTAAGGTTCCAGGAAGACCCGTTCTGGTAGCGGCTGGTGGAGTGATTGGCTGGGCATCCAGTATTTTTGGTATTGGCGGTGGTACGCTTTCTGTACCTTTTTTGCGCAAGTGTAATCTCTCCATGGCTCAGGCCGTAGCCACCTCTGCGGCATGTGGCTTGCCCATAGCGATTATGGGAGCTGCGGCTAACATGTTTCTGGGCCGGAATAATGATTTACTGCCTACCATGAGCACCGGTTATGTTTACTGGCCGGCTTTTCTGGGTATCGCTCTGACCAGTATGCTTTTTGCCCGTTTCGGTGCCCAGCTGGCGCACAAACTGTCCTCTGAAAAACTGCAAAAGCTGTTTGCTCTCCTGCTGTTGGTAGTGGGTTGTGAATTTCTTTTCTCAATGTAATGTGTCACAAAAGATTAGAGTCAGCTTCCTCTTGAAGCTGGCTCATTCCTGCGTCCTGCTGATACACTGATCTACCAATACTTAATGAGCATTGTTTCTGGTTCGCCAGCGCAATGTATGTCAGTTAACTTCTAGAAACACCCGGACCTCCTGTGATCCCATATCCTCAAATTGATCCCGTAGCGATCAGCCTTGGGCCTCTCAAAGTTCACTGGTACGGCTTGATGTACCTGGTGGGTTTTGCTGGCGGCTGGTGGCTGGCTGTCCTGAGAGCTAAAAAATCTAATGGTTTATGGAATCCCGAGCAGATTGGAGATCTGCTGTTTTATGTCGCGGTTGGCGTCATATTGGGTGGACGCATGGGCTATGTGCTGTTCTACAACTTCGACTACTTCCTGCAAAATCCGCTCTGGCTTTTCAGTATCTGGGAAGGGGGGATGTCTTTCCACGGAGGTTTGCTGGGGGTTCTGCTTGCTGTATTCCTCTATGGCCGAAAAATTGGCAAGAACTTCTTCCAGATGACCGATTTTATTGCTCCTGTTGTGCCTCTGGGGCTTGGTATGGGTCGTCTGGGTAACTTTATTGGCGGTGAACTTTGGGGCCGGGTAACGGATGTTCCCTGGGCAATGGTGTTCCCTACCGATCCTACGCAAATGTCAAGGCATCCATCACAGCTTTACCAGTTTGTGATTGAAGGTATTATTCTGTTCGGTGCGCTCTGGTGGTTCTCAGCCAAGCCGCGTCCACGCATGGCTGTTTCCGGTTTGTTCCTGCTGATCTATGGTGTCGGTCGCTTCTGCGTGGAGTTTGTTCGCCAACCGGATGAACAGCTTGGTTTTATAGCGTTTGACTGGTTGACGATGGGACAACTGCTCACCGTGCCTATGATTCTTCTTGGAGCAGGCTTGATGGTGGTAGCCTATAAGAAGTTCCCGTTGGTGGACGGTCAGAATCAGGATGACCTGGCCTGGCTGAAAAAGTATGCGCCCAAGCCCGGCAAGAAAAAAGCCATGAGCGGCAGAAATAAAGGATCAAAGTCATGAAACAGTATCTGGATCTCCTGCGCCATGTGAAAGAGCAGGGCACGTTTAAATCCGACAGAACCGGTACAGGCACTTACAGTGTTTTTGGCTACCAGATGCGCTTTGATCTGTCGAAAGGCTTTCCACTGGTCACTACCAAAAAGTGTCACCTGCGCTCCATCATTCATGAACTGCTTTGGTTTCTGAAAGGCGATACGAATATTGCCTATCTGAAAGAAAACGGCGTTCGAATTTGGGATGAGTGGGCTACGGATGAGGGTGACCTGGGTCCTGTCTATGGAAAACAGTGGCGCAGTTGGGAAGGTGCAAACGGTGAAACCTTTGACCAGATTCAGTGGCTGCTGGATGAAATTAAAACCAATCCGGATTCCAGGCGACTGGTGATCAGTGCCTGGAACCCCAGTGTTCTGCCTGATGTGAAATTCAGCCCCAAAGAAAATGCCGCTATGGGTAAGCAGGCTTTACCTCCGTGCCATTGCCTGTTCCAGTTTTATGTTCTGGACGGCAAACTTTCCTGTCAGCTTTATCAGCGCAGTGCAGATATTTTCCTGGGAGTGCCTTTCAATATTGCTTCTTATGCATTGTTGACCATGATGATTGCCCAGGTGTGTGATCTTGAGCTGGGTGATTTTGTACATACCTTTGGTGATGCTCATCTGTATTCCAATCATCTTGAACAGGCAGAAGAACAGTTAAGTCGTGAGCCATTCCCATCGCCCACGATGAAACTGAACCCCAAGATCAAGGATCTGTTTGACTTCACCATTGATGATTTTGAATTGGTGGATTATCAGGCACATCCTCATATCAAGGCGGCTGTTTCTGTTTAAGTAGCTTTGGGTTATTAAAGCAATGTCAGACGAATCAAAAAGCAAAACGTTACTTCTTGATTCGTCTGGTTGATTTCAAGATAAGAATATTTCGTTCAAAAAAACAGAACGATCTTTCGGTTTTAACGAATATTTAAAACCTTTGTCTTAAGTAAAATACGCGCCTCCCTTCACTGAGTTCACGGGACTGACTATGAAGTTTGCGCGTAATCTTGCGCAATAGTACTGACCATGGCTGCACTTACCGGGTGTGATGATAACAGCTCCTCAGAAACAGAAGTCACTTCTTCTGTTCGTTTTGCGACTTACAATCTTTCCTTTGACAGAGCCTCCTATGAAATCCTTGTTGATCAAATGGAACTGACTCCTGAACAACAGGATAAATTGGTTGAGCAATACGAAAATAATCCTGATGGCGTTACGTCTGAGAATCAGGACACCGCTAAAAAAGTGATCCAGATTCGAAATGTAGCGGAAGTGATTCAGCGTACTAACCCTGACGTTTTTGTTCTGGCAGAGTTTAACAACGATGGAACCGGTGAAGACACAAAAGCACTGGAAGGTTTTCAGAAGAACTATTTGTCTGTAGCTCAGGATGAATCTCTGGAAGGTATTGAGTATCAGTATCAAAAAAGCTTTGCGACTAATACTGGATTGGAAAGTGGCTATGATCTGAATCAGGATGGCTTAGGATTTGTCTCAAAATAACTTCCCGGTTTACATAGAGATTCCGTTCACCCTGAGCTTGTCGAAGGGTCGTGGCATTGGGCTTCGACAGGCTCAGCCCGAACGGGTTTAAGAAGGGTTCCACAAGGAAATTATTTCAGGACTATTTCTTAGTGGGCGGCCTCGATGACGCCTTGGGCTTTGGTGAATACCATGGCTAGTATGCTTTTGCCGTGTTCTCTAAATTCCCGTTTGATGAAGACAACATCTGGACTTTCCAGCACTTTAAGTGGAAAGATATGCCGGGTGAAGAAAATATTAAAGTGGATGAGTGCAACGTAACACTACCTGGAGGAAAACAGTGTGGTGATAGATGGTACCCTGAAAAAGCCTGGTTACAGTTCCCGCTATCATCCAGAAACCATGTTGATTTGCCGGTTCGTGTAGAAACTGCAACGGGAGAAGAAATTGTTCACTTTCTGGTTTCTCATCCGGCGCCCTTATCTTCGACAATCCAGCAGACCATAATACCAAGCGCAATCGTGCGGAAGTGGATTTCTGGGTTGATTACATCGACGGCCAGAGTTACATATACGACGATAATAATGTTTTTGGTGGTCTGGAGCAGGGAGCCAGGTTTGTTATTGCAGGCGATCTGAACGCTGATCCTGAAGTGGGTGATGGTGACCTTACTGCTATTCAGGACTTGCTGAAACATTCTTTGGTAAACAATGAGGCAGCGATTGGCATCAAAGCCCCAGCCAGTAGTGGTGGTCCGGAATGTCTTGATTCAGGCGACTGCGACAGAGATATGCCAAACCCTGAAAACATTACCAGTACCAGTGGCTTATGGCTGGATCATGTTGTGCCATCAGCCAATTTAGAGGTTAAAGCGTCCGGTGTCTTCTGGCCTGCCAGCTATGAAGAAGGCTATCACCTGGTGTATGACGAAAAGCTGGGCAACAGTAAAGGTGTGTCATCTGATCATCGTCTAGTGTGGACCGACATTGTGATCAGTCAGTAAATTCGGTTAGAAGCTCAAATAAAAGAGCCCCTGGTGACAGGGGCTCTTCAGAAGTCAGACAAGATTCGTAGATCCTATCTTTTGATCAGACGATTTCGCCTTCGTATGGGTTGATATCCCCATACTGCTCTTGGTACTTCTTCAGCTTTGCGGCATCCAGTTCCGCTTGCTCTTGTTGTTTGGCCGTGTCCGACCAGGTATTAGCGGCGAAATAGAGGCCAGCAGCACTGCCAATCCCCATACCAAAAGCGGCGCCGACTGTTGAGCCAAAGAGATAACCACCGGCCAATGCACCGCCCATTCCCCAACGGGCTACGGTTCCCCAGGATTCATTAATACGTACACAGTACTTCTTAATGCTTTTCCAGGTTTTGGACGTTCCGATGGAATTAAACTTCTCCTTTATGAAGTTGGGAACTCTGAAACTGTCCACAGACAGCCCCATAAAGGTTCTTTTAGCCCTTTCTCCAGCTTGTACAGCAACCTCTCCTGCAGTTTTTACAAGCGCATTCGCTGTCGCCTGGGCAAACTGATTCGCGGCCACATTGATGACCGTTGGGGGAGGAGGGCTTGTGCCCATTTCGTTTCCTGTAGCCATGGCATACCTCCTTGTTAATCCATGAACTGTTGGTTTATCACTGGAAAGCAGTATTACATGGGGTTAAAGGAGGGATCACTGACGTCTTGGTCAGAATCACTAACTGTATATAAAAAGGGGTCAGGAGCCTGAGAAAGCTCCTAAAGAGTATCTGAGGGGCATCGTTGCAGGGAGTACCATTCGCTGATGGAATCTACTTCTTCTTCCGTAAGCATTTTGGCGATATTAACCATGGGGATATGGTTGCCACGCTGGCCGTTCCGGTAGTCATTCAGCTGCTTCACCATATACACTTTTTTCTGGCAGGCCAGATTGGGATTAAAGTCTGCCGTGCCTATACCTTCCGGGCCATGACAGCCCGAGCAAAGCACCAGAGCCTTGTTTCTGGCAGCTTCCAACTTTGGTGTCATCTCAACCGGGCGGAACCCGTTGCCGGATTGTTGTTCACATCCAGTCAGTAAAAGAGCAGCTGTCAGGCTGCTCAGCAACAAGGCCTGTTTTGTCATGATACGTGCCGTTTAATCCAGAGCTTTGCCGTCTTTCGTAAAGCGAAGCCACTGGTGAGAAAACCAATAATAATGACGCCCATCCATAGAAGGGGCTGTGCAATTATAGCGACTGCGGCCCACAGGGAGAGGGGATTTAGCCTGAGTTCGGAATTGGGTTTTCTCTTTATCCAGCCATTCCAGCTCTACTTTGCCTTGCCCGGAAACGTAGCAGTTCAGCTGTTTCTTCTGATAGGCACCGTCTGCCAGCGTCATGGTCAGAGAAGGCATAAGGTCTTTTGGGTCGATAATGGCAGTGTCAGGTTCTTGCAGGGTTACAGGCAGTGGTCTGCTGTTTATTTTGGTTCTGAAGCCACTCATATCGGTGTAGTTGCCGGACATTGGGTAGCGAGGCAGTCGGGTGAAGTCAGACAGAGGCCCGATGGCGCCTGATTGTTGGCCAAATCCCACGTACCCCATGTCCTTGATCATTTTCCTGAGCTCGGGAGCTGTTTCACCAAAAGGCCAGGCCAGCATTTTTACGCTCTGTCCTGTCTTTTCCTTGATACGTTGTTCGGTATCAGTGATCTCCTTTTTAGAGCGTTCCAGCCAGGCTTCGTTGGACTCACCCGGTTTTTTTTCCGGCATATGGGGGTGGCTGATTGTATGGTTGGCAATAGTGGCGCCTGAACGGGTCATCTCCTGAATTTGTTTCCAGGTCAGGAACTTGCCAAAGCCTTTATCCACAGGCTGGGTGCTGACAAAAATCGTAAACGGCCAGCCCTTGGCTTTCAGTATGGGGAAGGCGTTTTCATAGATGTTTTTATAGGCGTCATCAAAGGTGATCACAACGGTTTTGTCAGGGACAGGTTGACCGCTTTGAATGGCTTTAATGACTTCCTCAATGGGTTCTACCTTGAAACCATTTTTATCGAGATAGTCCAGGTGTTGCTGGAACATCTCAGGTGAAATGCTGGTGACAGCCGGTGTTTTATCACTGACATGATGATATTGAAGGAAGACAGCGCTGTCGGCGGCCATGACAAGAGAGGGCAGCATTGCTGCCAGGGCAAAAGCTCCCTTAAGGGGTCGGAGAAGCTGTCGGGAGTATGAAGCAATGCGACGGGTCATGAAGTCTCTGTTCTTTATGTAGGGTGGAAAGAGATGCAGACTGAGATCCGCTTATGGTTAGTTTTAAAACCTGAAACTAAGACATTTACGGTATGTTTGGCAAGAACTGTAACCTGAGGACAAAAAAACGGCGCCTCAAGGGCGCCCGATCAATTAGATCCATAGGGGGAGTGCGTCATCCTTCAGGATTGGTAGGACCTTCAGGCGACGACTTTTCAATGACCAACATTCAAAAGACTATATTCGGATGGCTGAATCTGCCTTACGACTTAGGTCTTAGCCCTGATTCTGGAGTACCAGGAGGAAGGATCTACCAACTGGCCATTCTCATCGATTTCAGGGTATTTAAGCCCGCGTTCGTCGCAATACCTGGCCAGTTCCGGGTAGCCCCAGCGAAACAGGGTTGGAGTGTAGATCTCTTCAGGCAGGCTGGGATGGTCATACATGCCTTTCAACAGGCGCTGACGCTGGGCTTCAACCAGAATGACAGCCGCAGCCACAGAAACATTAAATGAAGCAACAATGCCCTGCATGGGGATGATGATGTGCTGGTCGGCAAGCTCTGCTGCTTCAGCGCTGATGCCTTTTTTCTCTGCCCCCATCATAACAGCCACAGGAATCGTGTAATCCACGTCTGAATACGGAATGGCTTCATCAGAAAAATGAGCTGCATACACTTTAAAGCCGTCACTTTTCAGTTTTGAGATGCCCGCTTCAACACTGTTGTGGTGGTGGACATTGACGTATTTATGGCTGCCAACAGCCCGGCCGCGAAAGTTTCGATATCCCGTCTTGGGCTGGCTGAGGTGAATGTCAGGGATGCCGACTGCATCACAGGTACGAATGATCGCTGAAAGGTTATGGGGTTTATGGACCTGATCGGTCAGTACAGTCAGGTCAGGTTGGCGACGATCCAGCAAGTCTTTAAATTTTTGGTAACGTTCCGGTGTCATGATGGTTCTCTGAATACGACATGATGTGAGAATTTTATTGGGTTCATTCTACACCGAAGAAAGTGTCAGACTGAGAATATGACGCAAATTACCGTTATCCACATGACTTGATCTGCTTTCTTCGTACTGTCGCAGGCCTTCTGGCGTATATGCTCAGGTAAAGTTTTGTAGATCTGGTCGCAGGCACCGTGACTTTTATGAGAGTCTTGGCGGTTTTCTATAAATTGTAGCTTCAGTCTTTCTGGAAATTAGGCCGACATTGCCATAACTTCAACAGAGTTCAGACCGTTGCAATTGTGTTTTCTGAAATGTTTTTCATGGTAAAAAACTATGATGACTCTGAAAGAGGCCTTCTGTGGAATTTGACAGCTTTGTAGCAGTACATGCATGGCTTCAACAACATGGGCATTGGTTGGGCCCGTTTATTGCTCTTGCAGCTTTTGTGGAGTCGCTGGTTGCAATCGGTTTTATTATACCCGGTGTTGCTGTGCTGTTTGCTCTGGGTGCGCTGGCTGGCAGTGGCTTGATGGAGCCTTTGCCTATGTTGATCTGGGCTTTTGCAGGTGCTGCTCTGGGAGATGGTATCAGCTTTCAGGTGGGCCACCACCTGCATGCCCGAATTCGTGGTTACTGGCCTTTCTCTAAACATCCGGGCTGGTTGGAAAAAGGCGAACAGTTTTTTGAAAAATTTGGT
The DNA here is from genome assembly GCF_001562015.1 of Endozoicomonas arenosclerae. Taxonomy (GTDB): domain Bacteria; phylum Pseudomonadota; class Gammaproteobacteria; order Pseudomonadales; family Endozoicomonadaceae; genus Endozoicomonas_A; species Endozoicomonas_A arenosclerae. The sequence goes on from NZ_LASA01000091.1 coordinate 26,019, forward strand.
GGTTTCAGCGTCGCTCTGGGACGCTTTATAGGACCTATTCGACCGGTTATACCTGCCGTAGCGGGAATGATGGATATGTCTCCCCTGCGCTTTTATACCATCAATCTGATTTCATCGGTTCCCTGGGCTGTAGCTTATCTGATGCCAGGATACCTGACCGGAGCAGCCCTTAAGATAGAGGTGCCTGAGACTTTTTATTTATTGTTGGCAGGCATAACGGTTGTTGCCTTGCTGATTCCCTATACTGGCTTGATTCTGGATCGAGCGCTCTGTCGAAAGAAAATGCTGCTGGTGCTTCCTGTCGCTTTTGTTGTGGTGGGTCATATCAGTTTGCTTCTGCTTACCGTTATGGACGTCAGTGGTCAACTGGATGATCACAATGCAGCAATTCAGGCTTTTGTTGTCAGTTTTTCGGTGCCGATTGTTAAACATATTCTGGCTCTGGTGACCTGGCTGGGCAGTGTCGTGGATTTATGGTTTCCCTTGCTGTTGTGTGGCATCTACTTCCTTTGGATCAAACGCTATAAACAGTTTTTGATCATGTGTGCCTGTGTAGCTGGTATGGAAGTTACGCTCTGGTTGATGAAGTGGGGTATAGAGAAGCCCAGACCGGCTAATTACGACGGACTTGAACAGTTCTCCTTTCCTTCTGGTCATACTACGCAGGCAACTTTTGTCTGGTTGCTGGTAACGTTATACCTGGTCAGCGGACAAAGAAGGGTGGTGAAATTCTGTGCCTACAGCTGCGCCATGCTGATAGCTATGATGGTGGCGCTTTCTCGCCTGGTGCTTGAAGCCCACTGGTTTGGGGATGTTCTGGCAGGCTTGTTGCTGGGGAGCATCTGGTACAGTGCAGCAGTGATTGCAGAAAGAGTTTATGCCAATGGCAGAGGTTTTCGCTTTCTTGCTTCAGGCTGAAAACAGCCCGGGATTCTCCCAAGCTGCTTTTTTCAAGCGCTTTCAGGTTTAAAGGGTCGGGACAGACAAAGTGGATTGATTCTGTCTACTGAATTCGAAGTCGAGGAAGTAGTTGGCTTTTGTCGGCCTCTTGTACTGAGGGTCCATAGTATCAATCGCTAATACAAGACGATGACCTTCTGACACGTCGTAGGCGGTTGTGACCAGCTCAAAAGACAAGGCTATTTTCTCTCCCCTTTTGGCGTCAGGCAATGTAGTGACTCCGTGAGTGATCAGTCTGGCATTGCCAAAACGATCCATGTCATAGAGATAACCCACCAGTTGAACCTTTTCGTAATGAGGCTGGACCTGAAGATTGACTTCAGGGTTGCCTCGAATCTGCATGGTGCTGCTTAACTTGCCAGTATTGAAATAGATACCTCTGAAATCGGACGCAGCATAAATATTAGTCATTACCGGAATCTCAAGCTGTTCCAGTATTTGAGAAAGAACGGGTATCTGAGTGCTGAACAGGGTGCCGGACCAAGCGTTGATAGTATTGTCTTTTGGAATCCCGAAAGGCGGGCTGTAGGGCGACTTTTCCAGGTCTCCATTATCAAAAGCACCTCTTGGGTGCAGGTAGAAAGTATCTGCTGAAGCCGATGGAATGGGGAAACTGCTGAAGCCTTCGTAACGGTCCTGGAACTTCACTTTCATCTGCAATGGACTGGACTGGCTTAGCTCATTACTTTCTCCTTTCAGATGAATGTCGAACCATTGGTACACGTTATTCCAGACCCGATCTTCTCCGATGCCTAAAAGAGATGGCAGTAATTCTGCAGTTGCGTGGGTGCCAGTTAGCAGGTCCATATGTTTGGGAGTGGTTAACTGGCTGTACATCTTCAACAGGGAGTTGGGCTGGAAGAGGTTATCTCCATAGGCTTTGGCAAAATAAATGGCAGTATTATTCTGGTTCAGTTGCTCTACATAATTGATAGGTGAGCGAACCTCAGCCCACTCCAGAACTTCCGGAATCCGGGACAATTGCTGATTTTTGATGATGTCCCAGTTTTCAGCAATCACAGGATCAGGGTTGCCTCTGAGTTCAGCTGTCAGGGTTAGTATTTCGGCCCATGCGAGTCTGGGGGTTTGGTTTCCATACAGGGCGTCAACCAGACTGCCCCAGCTACTCATAGCGGCAACCGCTTTCACCCGCTCATCCTGAGCAGCTCCCAGAAGGCTGATACCTGAGCCGTAAGAAATGCCAGCGGTACCGATGGCGTTTGGGTCTACGGGGTAATTATTCAGCAGATAATCGATGGCCTGACTGTAGTCAGAAATGTCTTTTGGACCCGCTGTACCTACTTGCCCGGTAGAACTACCAAAGCCTCGTGTCGCATAGCTCAGGACTATGTATCCTTTTTCTGCGAGGTCAGCGGCTTGCTGCAAATATTGATATTCATTAAGCCCCCAGCTGTTTATAAATACTACAGCCGGTGCCGGGCCATTGAGGTTTGTGGGTACAAAAATATTAGCCGTTAACTCCACTCCGTCGTTTGTCAGGATGACGATATCATCGTCCGTGGTATAGCGGTCCGATTCCGGGAACTGCCCTTTATTCAGCAACCCAGCAGCAAACTGAAATAACGGTTTGATGTTGGCCTGTGAAAGTACCGGGAAAAGAGACAACGACAGGTAGAGAATCAGGTGAGAGATTCGAAAGTGAGACATAGGATTTCCTGTTTTTATTTTTATTGGATTGATCTCAATTGAAGTAGGAATGTCAGGTGCCCTTCAAAAGAGTCGTCTCTAAGCATACATAAGTTTAAAGTGAGTGTGTATTAACTTGTTCGAGCTTTGTTTATAAAGCAACAAGAGGTCACTGATCAGCGCATGACTTAAGGAAGGGTAGAGAGGATTGGGCTTTAATAACCGACAATAGACCTTTGGTTAATCAGTTCAGTGACCAGGCTTTTCAGCTTGAAAAAACGTACTTCTCACGTTTCACCTGTCTTGGACCAAAACCCAGCTCTTTGAGTTCTGCCGCAGCGTCGTCAATCATGGACGGATTACCACACAGGTAAATCAGATCTTTTTCTACAGAGAGGTTGAGCAATGGAAACTGGTTCTGGATATAACCCGAGTATTCATGATCAGACTCATCCAGTGATGCCTCACGGCTGTAGCAGGCGCGATATTCTATGGCGTCCGATGTTTGGGCAAACTCACGAAAATCCTGTTCGTAAATCATGTCGGCCCTGTGTCTTACACCCATCATGACTAGAATTTGGGTACCTTCGTCAGCCAACTTCTTCAGTGCCGGGATCATGGCTCGGTACGGCGCCAGTCCTGTGCCTGTTCCTGCCAGAATAATGCGACCATCATAGTGCTCAGGCGCTGTCAGAATACCGAATGGGCCACCCACAGACAGTGCCAGACCGGCTTCTGCCTCACTGAACAGGGAAGAAGCTATTCCCCCTTCAACAAAGCTGATGGCAATCTCAATCTGCTGGTTTTTTTGGAAAGATTCCGGGGAGTTGGCAATGCTGTAACTTCTTTTGTACTCCTGCCCCTGAAAAGTGAAATGCAGCTGAACAAACTGCCCGGGCTGATAATCAAAATCACCCTCTACCCTGAAGTCCAGCTGAACCGTATTCTGGCTGATCTGTTGTTTGGCCATTAACGTTGCAGGGTAGAGTGGACGAGGCATTTTGAACTCCTTCAATAAGGTTCTCAGCAGTTTAGTCGTCTTTACTTTCTGGGCCGGACAAATCGGGTGGCTTCGGCTTCCAGAGGATTATCCGGCCAGTAATGTTTGGGGTATCGGCCTTTGAGATCTTTCTTGACCTCTTGATAGGTGCTTTCCCAGAAACTGTGCAGGTCACGGGTGATCTGAACAGGTCTTTGAGCGGGAGAAAGCATCTCAATGGTCAGGGGTTGCTGACCAAAACCAATGACGGGTGTTTCCAGGGCACCAAACAGTTCCTGAAGTCGAAGTGATATTTTGGGCTCTTCAGGGGTGGAATAGTCAATACGAATCCTGGATCCGCTGGGGGCTTGCCACCGCTCAGGGGCTTCTGACTCAAGCAGCTGTTGCTGGGGCCAGTCCAGCCTGCTTAAGAGTATGTTGGTCAAGGATAATTTTTTCAGGTGGTCCAGTTTCGACATATCCGTCAAATAGGGACCTAACCATTCCTCCAGTTCATTCAGCAACGCAGATTCTGTCATTGCTGGCCAGCCGGTTTCGCTGGCTTGTTGGAAGTGGGCGAGAAACTGCATTCTTTCCCTGAGTTGCAGTGAGTCCTTGTCCCATGGCAGACAATTCAGGCCCTTATGACGAATACCGGCCATCAAACCGGCCTGAATTAATTCAGGATCAGGCGACGTTAGACGCTTTTCTTCCAGTACCAATGCCCCCAGTTTCGCCTGCTGAACAGCTATAACCCGCTCCTTTTCAGAACTCCAGGTCACGGTTTTCTGTTCCAGAATCAGTTCTGGCAATTCGTCGTAAAGAGTATGCAGATCGACAGGGCTGGCAAGAAACGCCTTGGCATTACGTTGCCCTCCTGCACCGCCGAGCGTAGGAATAACAAGGTATCTAAAAGAAGTGAGAGGATCTTGCGGATCTAACTCTACGCCTTGACTACTGCTCAGAAGGTATTGGTTGGACTGCCCTCTTCGTTGAGCTATTCGATCCGGATAAGCAGCCAGCAAGAGTCGGGGGTAGGCATCAGTATTGTCAGAACTGGATTTAACCTCTCTGCTTTTAAGTCTCTGAAACCATTGTCGTGTCAGCTGTCTGGCTTTTCGGACGGAGTGATTGTTGTTGCTTGATGACTCTCCTGTGATAAGTCTGAGTCGCTGGGAAATATCAACAGAGCGGTCTCTATCGCCTCTTAACAAATCTCTCTCAGAAAGGACAGCCGCTAACTGGCAACCTGCTTCCAGCAAGCCTTTTTCAGCAGAAACAATGAGCATGTGGGAAATGCGAGGATGAGCTCCGAGTCTGGACATTTCCTGACCATGCTTCGTCGCAGTAAGTCCACCTGATGATTTGGAGAGTGCGCCCAGATTTTCCAGAAGAGAGACTGCTTCCTGATAACGTCTATCCGGCGGTGTGTTCAGCCAGAATAATTCTTCGGGAGATGCTCCCCAGGCGGCCAATTCAAGAGCCAGTTGAGAAAGGTCAGCTTCCTCTATTTCAGGCGTGTCGGCAGCTGCCAGTCGTTCCTGCTCAGATTCAGTCCAGAGCCGATAACAGACACCTGACTCCAGTCGCCCGGCACGACCTTTTCTCTGGTCAGCGCTGCTTTTGCTGGTACGCCGTGTTTCAAGTCGGGTCATTCCGCTGGCAGGGTCAAAAACCGCTTTTCGAACTTGCCCGGCATCAATGACAATACGAATGCCTTCAATGGTTAAGCTGGTCTCAGCAATGTTAGTCGCCAGAACGATCTTCCGTGTTCCAGCTTTTGCTGGCTGAATCACTTTCCGTTGGTTGGCCAGGTTCATATCACCAAACAGTGGGAGTATTTCAGCTTCAGGTGGCAGGTTTTTGTCGTTTAGTAAGGTATTCACCTGCCGGATTTCACCTGCACCGGGAAGAAAGACCAACAGCGACCCTTCCTGTTCATTGAGGGCGTTGAGAATGGACTGACAAACTTCCTGGCAAAGAGCAAAAAAACTGCGATCCCTGATGAGCTGGTCGCGATAAATGATTTCTACCGGGTGACTGAAGCCCTGGCTGATAACTAACGGTGCATCCAGAGCCTTGGTCAGAGCTTCTGTTTGAAGCGTTGCTGACATAATTAACAACTTCAGAGGTGAATCACGGAAAAACTCCTGACATTGCAACGACAGAGACAGACCAAGATCGGCCTGAAGTGAGCGCTCGTGAAATTCGTCAAAAATCACCAGTGAAACACCGGAGAGTTCGGGGTCATCCTGCAGCATGCGAGTCAGGATGCCCTCAGTGACCACTTCAATCCGGGTGTCTTTACTGACTTTATTCTCCAGCTGCATTCGATAACCCACAGTTTTGCCAACAGGCTCAGAAAGCAGGTCCGCCATTCTGATAGCAGCAGCAGACGCAGCCAGTCGTCGGGGTTCCAGCATCAGAATCTTGCCTGGCAAATTCATCTGGTGGAGCAGATATAGAGGAACCAGAGTCGTTTTTCCGGCGCCGGTGGGGGCTTGCAGAATGACCCGGTCATGCCGGGTCAATCGGTCAGCCAGCTCTGGCAGAATCTCGGTAACAGGAAGGGAAGGAAGGTCTAACGGCATCATCGGGTGCGCAGGTTTCACTTATTTAGAGGGCTTGCTTACGTTGTAGACTTCCCGGATGATCCGGGCAACCGCACTTCTCCATGGGCGGGCGTGTACTCCGAAAGTATTCAGTACTTTATTGGACGACAGTGTGCCATTTGCAGGTGGTTTAATGCCTTCCCTTGAGTCAATCTTGGCCATGATCAACTTGCGAACTTTCAGTTCCTTATGTTGAGACGCTTCGGCAATGAGAACTTCGGCAAAGTTGCTTTCAGATACTGACTCTGTCGTAGAGTAATGATAAGTGCCCCAAGACTCAGCGCCACAATCCAGCTGCTGGACCATCGCGACGATAACTCGAGCCACATCATCAGCGGGAGTTGGGCAGCCCAGCTGGTCCGGTGTCACATAGACTTCTTTCTCGACCAGCATCTGCTCCGCCAGCCTTCTCAGAATATTGGGTCTACGTTCACTGATGATCCATGAGAGTCTGAGAATAATGTGGCGCTCACAACGTTCACGGATTTGTTGTTCCGCCTGAAGTCGGCTGTTGCCCAGAACACCGATCGGATTGGTTGGGTCTTTCTCGTTATAGGGTTCCTGCTTGGTGCCATCAAACACCCGGTAGCTGGAGAGTTGAAACAGGATAATGCCCTGTCGCTGGCAGCAGTCTGCCAGTTCGGCCACCGCATCCCGGTTGATACTGAAACAGCGGGAAGGCTCATTTTCTGCCTTGACCGGGTTGTTGTAAGCAGCAGCATTGATGACCAGATCGGGCTGGTGGCGGTTCAGACAGGTCTGTATCTGTTCTGGTTCGGCGAGATCCAGTTCTTCTCTGTCCGGAGCGTGCCAGGAGATGCCTTTCTCCTCCAGGATTCTGCAGACTTCATAGCCGACCTGGCCGGTTTGACCGATGACCAGTACTTTCATACTTGGGTTCCAATATCTCGGGCGGTTAATTCATAACTGGCTATTGAAGCATGACTGTCAGGGTATGAACAGAGTCGGACTCACTCTACTGGTTTTCAACCGATCTATTACTTTTCAAACAGCCTCTTAAGTCCGACAGGTTCCTGGAGCGATATAAAAGACTGATTGTTAGCCAGAATCACCTGTTTCGCAGAGAGAGCAGTAAAAACACGCAAAGGTAACGGGCGAAATATGTAAAGACCCCATGCTCTGCAGGGGAAATTCTGGCAGAATGACGCGTTTCTTCGACTATGCTTTTTCCAGCTGTGACTAACGAATTGGCGAACAATATGTACGTGGCAGACACTCCTCCGGAAACGGTTGATGATGTAGAACGCATTCTTCTGGTGGATGATAACCCCACCAACTTGCAGGTGCTGCTGCAGACCCTCAGTGGACGGGGCTACAAGCTTCTTATTGCGAAAAACGGTGAAAGTGCCCTTAGGATTGCCCACAAGGCCAAGCCGGCGCTGGTTTTGCTGGATATCATGATGCCCGGTATGGACGGCTATGAAGTGTGCCGTCAGCTGAAAGAAGATCCGGATACCAGCAATATTACCGTGATCTTTCTGTCAGCCCTGGATGACACCAAGGACAAGGTGCGTGGTCTTGAGACCGGTGCGGTGGACTTTATCTCCAAGCCCTTCCAGGCCGAGGAAGTCATTGCCAGGGTGGAGACCCAGCTCAAGATTCATCGACTGGAACAGGCGCTTTCGGCCCGTAACCGTCAGCTGGAAGCAGACAAGGCTCGCATTCTTGAAAGCATGAACGAAGGTATCTTCGGCTTGGACAGCCGGGGGCATATTACCTTTGCAAATGCTGCGGCTTCCATTATGACAGGCTGGCCAATGGACAGCCTGATCAACCGAAGTCTGATTGAACTGATGCTCGATGAGGCGGGTGATGAAGCACGCAGCCAGCATCTTGAACCTATTCAGGTTGCTCTGAATAAAGGCGTCAGCAAACGAGTGGACGATGCGTTTTTCTGGCACAAGGATGGGACTTCTTTTCCGGTGAGCTATTCCTGCACGCCGATCATGGAAGAAGGTCAGCCCAATGGTGCGGTGGTTGTGTTCACCGACATTACCAGTAAAAAGCGTGGACAGGCTGCTCTGCAAAAGGCTCTGGATGAGCTGGAAACCCAGAAAGAAAAGCTTACCCATGTTTCCCGTCTCAGTATTATGGGAGAGATGGCGGCAGGGTTTGCCCATGAGGTTAATCAGCCGCTGACGGCTATTTCCAACTATGCCCAGGTAGCCAAACGAATGATGGCCAGACTGGAGCATAAAGATGACGATATTTATGACTCTCTTTATGAAGCCATGGATAAGATCAATATCCAGGCTCGTCGTGCCGGTGAGATCATTGCTCGCATTCGCTCTTTTGTTAAGAAGCCTGATCATGTTCTGGGTCGGGTTGATCCGATCAAGCTGATCAGCGACACCGTCAAGCTGGCAGAAGTGGATGCCCGTAACAACAGTATGGAAATCCATACGGAAGTGGCGGAAGACCTGCCAGAGGTGAAAGTCGATCCGGTACAGATTCAGCAGGTAGCCCTGAACCTGATTCGTAATGGTATGGAGGCCATGAGAGATCAGGATACCCGTGATATTGGTGTTTGGGTTAAAGCTGAGCAGGTGGACGATCAGTTCGTGAAAGTTTCAGTGATCGACCGCGGTTATGGTCTGGCTGATGACGCGGAAGAAAAACTGTTCACTCCTTTCTACACCACCAAATCCGATGGTATGGGGATTGGCCTGACAGTATGTCATTCGATCATACAGTCTCACGGTGGTCGACTTACCTTCCTGCGTCACCCTGAGGGTGGCACTGTCTTCGAGTTTACCATGCCTATTGCCTGAGGTGAGTGCATGAGACAGGGGCTGAATAGCCCCGTCTCATCGCTAAGGATTTGTCTCGAAATAACTTCCCGATTAACTACGGATTCCGTTCACCCTGAGCTTGTTGAAAGGATGTGGTGTTGGGCTTCGACAGGCTCAGCCCGAACGGGTTCAGGGCTACGCCCAAGAATGCTTACTCTGTGAGTTCCAGTCGGTTGCCTTCAGGGTCCAATACAACGCTTTCGTAATATCCGTCACCGGTTGTTCTTGGGCCATCGAGCACTTCAAACCCGTCTGTTGCCAGTTTTTTGGTCAAAGTGTCTACCTTTTCTTTGGAACCCAGTGACATGGCAAGGTGAATCAAGCCGGTGAACTGTTCGTAAATATTATCCTTTGACTCCGGAATGCAGGGCATATTCATCAGCTCAAGACGGGCGCCTTCACTAAAAGTCAGAAAGTATGAGCTAAAACCTTTGTGCTCATTGATGTACTTGTCTGATGCCTGGGCATTGAAATAGGTTTCAAAAAACTGTTTGTGCTTTTCAAGGTCTTTGGACCAGATGGCTACATGCTCGATTTTCATACTGCTTCTCACTGGTATTTTTGGCTGACAACGTTTTCGTCAGGCGTCTAGAATCTCTATTTCCAACTCCCGATAGGCCGCAGTGGCTGAGGCGTTGGTAATAATCAGATCGATCGATTGAGTCTCAATGACTTTAAAGGGGGCTCTGATATTCATTTTTTCATGGTGGACCAATACAGCCGTTTTGTCTGAGTTCTGTGTCATGGCCCTTTTGACTTCTGCTTCATGCTGGTTTTCTGCTGAAAGGCCAAATGCCAGCTCCAGCCCACAGGTACCCAAAATGGCAAGGTCGGCATGGCAATCTGAAATATCCATTACCGCTTTTGCTCCTGTGGCAATGCCTCCTGATTGAGATAACTTTCCTCCAATGAGCGTGGTCGAAATATCGAGCTCCAGAAGGGATGTGGCAATCAGGGGAGAAGGGGTGATGACTTGCCCTGCAAACTGAAACTCAGCACTGTTTACCAAGTGAAATGTGGCACTGCCTCCATCCAGGTATAGTGTGTTCACACCTTGAAGTAAGGAAGGGAGCCAGTCATTTACTCTGGGTATCCAGCTTGTTTTGTCTTTTATGCGTTCTGAAACCGGTGCGTGTTTTTTGGTTATGGGCACGGCACCGCCTTTGACTCTCTTGAGAATCCCCGCATCCTCAAGTGCCATAAGATCTCTGCGGACGGTATCCAGAGAAACCCCGAGTTCAAGGGCAATGGTTTTTGCGACCAGCACCCTTTCCGTATTGAGTCTTTCTGTGATGAGCGCCTGACGGGTATCAGGACTGTTCAGATCAATTTGTCCAGACATAAAAGATTCCGGGTTCAATTTCTGGTTGCATATTAGTTTGCATTTTCCTGCTTGTAAATGCATTTTTCTGCAAAATAATGCGTATTATTTTCTTGTCAGGGCGGAGGCGTTGGTATTTCTGTAAATAGGCCAACGTTCCTGTATTGCAGGATGCGGGTTATAATGCCGCGCTCAGGAAATAGAGCGAAGACCATGAGTCACTATTTTCATGAAAAGCTATTGATCGGGGCATTCAGAAGGCTTGCTCTAGCAGAATAACCATTCTGTTGCAGGCCAGGTACAAGGAGCACGCAGTGACTGAACAGGTAACAGAGTACATGCATCAGCTGGGCAAGAAAGCCCGGGAAGCCAGTGCATGGGTGGCAAAAGCGGATACAGGTCTGAAAAACAAGGCTCTGCTGGCCATTGCCGCTGAGCTGGAAGCGACTCGACCGGCACTGCGTGAAGCCAATGCTGTTGATCTGGAAAACGGTCGCAGTCGTGGTCTGGATGCCGCTCTTCTGGATCGTCTGGAGCTGACTGATGCCCGGATTGATACCATGATTGAAAATCTCAATCAGGTGGCTACTCTGCCGGATCCAGTGGGCACTATTGATGACATGAAATACGTTCCCAGTGGTATTCAGGTAGGCAAAATGCGAGTGCCTTTGGGGGTGATTGGCATCATTTACGAGTCACGTCCCAATGTGACTATTGAAGCGGCCAGTCTCTGCCTGAAATCAGGAAATGCCGTCATTCTTCGTGGAGGCAGTGAGTCTATTGCTTCTAATCAGGCTATTGCCCGGTGTATCCAGAAAGGTCTTGCCTCTGAAGGATTGCCGGAAGCCGCCGTGCAGGTTGTAGAAACTACGGATCGTGAAGCCGTAGGCGCTCTTATCAGCATGCCAGAGTATGTGGATGTCATTGTTCCAAGAGGCGGCAAAGGCCTGATTGAACGCATCAGTCGTGACGCCAGGGTGCCAGTGATCAAGCATCTGGATGGTATTTGCCATGTCTATATTGATGATCTGGCGGATCGTGAAAAAGCTATTGCCATCGCAGTCAATGCCAAAACGCATCGCTACGGCGTTTGTAATGCCATGGAAACGTTACTGGTTAACAGAAAAGTCGCAAAAGAGCTGCTGCCTGAGCTGGCTTCCAGGTATCAGGAAATTGGCGTTGAACTCAGAGGCTGCCCTGAGGTCTGTGATATTGTCTCCGGTGCTCTGGCCGCGACTGAAGAAGACTGGCAGACAGAGTATCTGGCGCCGATTCTGGCCATCAAGGTGGTTGAAGATATGGCTGAGGCAATCAGTCACATTAATCGTTATGGTTCTCATCATACCGACTCGATCATTACCGAGAGCTACACCCGGGGTCGGGATTTCCTGAGGGAAGTGGATTCCAGCTCGGTGATGATCAATGCTTCAACCCGCTTTGCGGATGGCTTTGAGTATGGCTTGGGGGCTGAGATAGGTATTTCTACAGACAAGATTCATGCCCGTGGCCCCGTGGGGCTTGAAGGGCTGACGTCCCAGAAATATGTAGTATTGGGCGACGGTCATATCCGGAAATAACGGATTGCCAAGCGCCGGGTGCTGATCAATGATCTCACCCCAAATCCCTGCATGAGTACCTAAGTACCCAATCAGGAAGCAATTCTAACAAAAGCCTGTACAATTCATGTTCAGGCTTTTGGTTTTTATCGAGATCTAAATAGATATATGCAATCTGAACAACTGAAACAACTGGTCATTGATGCAATTGAAGAAATGAAAGGCAACGATATCTCCTGCCTGGATGTTTCTGAGCTGACCAGCGTAACCGACTACATGATCATTGCCAGCGGTACTTCCAACCGCCACGTAAAATCTGTAGCCGACAATGTGATTGATAAGTGCAAGAAGAGCGGTGTTCGCCCTCTGGGTACTGAAGGTCAGGAAAAGTCCGATTGGGTTCTGGTCGATCTGGGCGACGTTGTGATTCACGTTATGCTGCCAGCTACCCGTGCGTTCTACGATCTTGAACGTCTGTGGGAGCCCAGCGAGGAACAGCAGGCTACCGAGCAGTCCTGATGCGTGTTCGTCTGATCTCCGTTGGCTCTAAAATGCCAGGCTGGGTGGATGAAGGTTATAAGGAATACAGCCGTCGTCTGGGTTCAGATCTGAAGCTGGATCTGGTTGAGATTCCTTTGAATCGACGCAGCAAAGGCGCTGATGTTAACCGTCTTCAGGAAAAAGAAGCGGGGCAGATGTTGGCAGCGGTAGGCCAGGGAGACCTGGTGGTGACTATGGAGATCAAGGGGAAACCCTGGTCCACTGAAAAACTGGCAGACAATATGGGAGAGTGGATGCACTCAGGCCGTAATGTCAGCCTTATGGTAGGGGGGCCGGAAGGTCTTCATGCCAGTGTTATGGCTCAGGCCGACCTTCGCTGGTCTTTGTCGCCATTAACATTGCCGCACCCCCTGGTCCGGGTGGTCGTTGCTGAACAGGTATACAGAGCCTGGAGTATTCTCAAGAATCACCCCTATCATAAATAGACACTGCTATGAACGACAGGTAGTGTCTGTTTAGATGCACTGGAAATCTCTCTGCACAGCTCAGTGAGAAGTATCTTGATGTGGTGGTGGGAACCCTTTCCAGTTTATGGCTACGGATGAATATCCCGACAGCCATACGCTGGGGCTGTTCATCCAGGTTATGGGAGCGGCCTTCGAAATCTAAGATAACTGTATTTACAGAGTAAAGTGAAAGAAAAAAGCCTTTGGCGGTCTTGATCAGAATAAAGGCCAAACAATATCGTTTTCACAGTAAACAGCCATAAGTCGAAATACAGCCTCAACACTCACTATGAAAATAGTTGTTGTCCCTGGTAAAGCTGTATTTTCATGATAAAGAATTGAATAAGTGAAGAAAGCAATGCTTTCTCGGTAAAACAGATGCCGGTGAATACCCTAAAGGACCATAAAGCAGAGCAACGGATTGTCAGTATTCGGGTCTGGTTGGCACTGGTCTTCATGATCCTGTTGGTCATGGTGCTGGTATCCAGACTTTTTTATCTCCAGGTGGTCAAATACGATGAGCTGGCCACCCAGTCTGAAGAAAATCGTGTCCTTCTGCAGACTGTCCCTCCGGTACGTGGACTGATTTATGATCGCAATGGCAACTTGTTAGCCACTAACCGTTCCAGTAAAACTCTGGCAATTGTTCGTGAGCGTGTAGAGGATATTGATCAGCTGCTTGAGGATATTGCCCGGCTGATTCCTATCTCTGAGTACGAACACAATCGCTTCCTTCAGCAAATCAAACGACGCAGGCCCTTTGAGTCAGTGCCGCTCAAATTCCGTTTGAATGATGAGCAAGTAGCTCTGGTCGCTGTAAACCAGTTTCGTCTGCCGGGTGTTGAGATTAATGCCGAGCTGGTTCGTGAATATCCGGAAGGCAGTTCCTTTGCCCATAGCGTGGGCTATGTAGGGCGTATTAATGATCGGGAATTGAAAAACCTTGACCCGGCACTTTATACCGGCACCTACACCATAGGTAAGATTGGTCTGGAGCGCTTTTACGAGCGCATACTCTTGGGTAAGCCGGGCTATCAGGAAGTTGAAGTCAATGCTCGCGGACGTGTGACCCGTGTGTTGAGTCGGGTTAACCCTTCTCCGGGCAAGGATCTGCACCTTTATATCGATACCGACCTGCAAAACGCAGCCATCAAGGCTATGAAAGGGCGAAGAGGCTCTGTTGTTGCACTGGATCCCAAGACTGGTGGTGTTATGGCTATGGTCAGCAACCCCGCATTTGATCCTAACCTGTTTGTCACCGGTATTGATTACGCCACCTTTAATGATCTCAATACGGATATTGAAAGACCTCTTTATAACCGTGCGACGTTGGGTGAGTATCCGCCGGCTTCCACCATCAAGCCGCTGGTAGCACTGGGGCTTTTGTCTAATGATGTTGTTGAGAGAGATGACAAAATTTACGACAAAGGTTGGTTCCAGCTGCCTGGCAGTGATCACCGTTTCCGTAACTGGAATCGCCGGGGTGATGGCTGGATTGACTTGAAGCAGGCTATTATGCGATCCAACGATACTTTTTTCTATAACATGGCGGGAAAAATAGGGATTGATCGCCTCCATGATTTTCTCAGTCAATTCGGAATGGGTCGCAAGACCGGAATTGATATACACGAGGAAAGAATTGGGCTTCTTCCTTCAAGAGAGTGGAAGCGTGGTGCTTATGGTCAGCCCTGGTATCCCGGTGAAACCGTAATTGCCATCATTGGTCAGGGCTACATGCTGACTACTCCGATGCAGCTTGCCGAATCAGTCACTTTGATTGCTAACCGGGGCAAGCATGTTCAGCCTCGTTTGGTGAAAGAAGACATCCCTGAGTTTCAGAGTCCGGAATGGGGTCATGACATTGAACTGGATGATCGTGACTGGGACTTTGTGATCGACGGAATGGAGAAGGTGGTCAGCTACAACCGGGGAACAGCCTACTGGCGGATTGGTCGTGGTTTGAAATATCGGACGGCAGGCAAGACGGGTACGGCTCAGGTTGTCAGTATTCCACAGGGCGAAGAGTACGACGCTGAGAAACTCAAGGAGTTCCAGCGGGACCACAGTTTGTTTGTGGCCTTTGCTCCCATCGAAGACCCGCAGATAGCGGTAGCCGTGGTACTGGAAAACAATAATGGTGCTGCCAACGTTGCCCGAGACATTATGGATTACTACCTTCTTCCAAAATTGGAAAAAGCTAAGCAGGAAACAGCCCGTGCTGAAAACAAGAGGACTGCGCAATGACCGGCCAGGATTTTGTTCGCCAGCTTGATGAAGGACAGGGCTTCCACAAGGCTCCGGACTGGTCGGAGCGTTTGCATATCGACTTTATGCTCATTGGCTTTCTGGCCATTGTCTGTGGGGCAGGCCTGTTTGTTCTCTACAGCGCCAGTGGGCAGGATATGAGCATTGTCATTCGACAAGCGGTTTATATGCTCATTGGCTTTGTCGGCATGATTATCATTGCCCAGTTCTCTCCCCGTCTTTTGATGCGATTGTCGCCCTGGATTTATATCGGAGGTGTCATTCTTCTGGTTGCCGTTCTGGTCATGGGAATCCACTCCAAGGGGGCCCAACGCTGGATTCAATTACCTTTTATTCGCTTTCAGCCTTCTGAAATCATTAAGCTGATTATGCCGATTGTTGTGGCTACCTATCTTTCCAGACGGCAGTTGCCGCCTTCCTTGAAAGATATTGTTGTTGTATTGGTCATGATTGGTATTCCGGTAGTCCTCATTGCCAAGCAGCCTGACCTGGGCACCTCACTTTTGATTGGTGCGTCAGGAATGTTTGTATTGCTGCTGGCAGGTTTGCGCAAACGACTGATCTTTTCTGCCATTATGCTGGCGGTTCCCTCCATCTGGGGCTTCTGGCATTTTGTAATGTTGAATTATCAGAAACAACGGGTACTTACTTTTCTCAATCCTGAGAGTGATCCATGGGGAGCTGGCTGGAATATCATTCAGTCGAAAATTGCTATTGGCTCCGGTGGGTTATACGGAAAAGGCTGGTTGCTGGGGACTCAGTCGCATCTGGACTTTCTACCTGAAAGTCATACCGACTTTATTATTGCCGTTCTGGCCGAAGAGTTTGGGCTTATGGGCTGTCTAGTCCTGTTGGCACTTTATGCTCTGATCTTAGGTCGAGGCTTGTTTATTACCCTCAAAGCACAGACCCTGTTTGGCAGGCTTCTGGCAGGTAGTATTACTCTGACGTTTTTTGTCTATATCTTCGTCAACATTGGTATGGTGAGCGGGCTACTTCCGGTCGTGGGGGTTCCACTACCACTGGTCAGCCGGGGAGGTACTTCACTGGCAACCCTGATGGCAGGTTTTGGTATTCTGATGTCCATTCATACCCACAAAACATTTCTGGGGCAAAGCCGATAAATCTTGTTGAAGCCTTCTTTTCAGTTCTGGAAAGAAGGCTTCTCAAGCCGTAGCTGTCATCATGAAAGTGCGACCCCGGATCTCTTGCGCTATTTTCATGATTGAATCGATGGAATGCTTGGTTGTGAGTTCCATCGAATGGCAGCTTTCTCATATTGTATGTGTATGCAGTTTCAGAGATGACGGTTGGCATTGAGTGGGTCATCAGTGTGCTTGAGTTCTCTCCTGACAAACTTATTACACAGGCACGCTAGTTGTCTCTTTTTGTCTGCTGTAGAGTAAGCATTATCCCGTATGGCGTTTTATGAGCTATCGGCATTCAGGAAAACGGATATCCAGAGTAGTAGCAGGGGGATGAATATGGCTTTAATGGAAAAAAGATTTTTAAAACTGCAGTCGCTTCGGCTTATGGCTGCAGGCGCGGTAATCAGCGGCTGTCTTATGGCAGGCTCAGCTATAGCTGCTGACGCTGAAAAAACCGTAAGCAAAAAACCGGATTATGCTCTTCAGCCTGAAGTGAAGGCGTTTATCGATGATCTGGTAAAGAATGAAAAGTTTTCTCGTCAGGAGCTGCAGGACGTTCTGGGTAAGGCTAACAAGTCTGACCGGGTGCTGGAGTTAATCAGCCGACCCGCAGAGAAGCGTCTGGAATGGAAAGGCTATCGCAAGATTTTCATGACCCAGGAGCGGATCGATCGAGGAGTGACCTTTTGGGGTGCTCACGAGAAGACTTTGTCGAGAGTTGAAAAAGAGTACGGTGTACCGGCTCATATCATCGTCGCTATTATCGGTGTAGAAACCTACTATGGCCGACAGACCGGTGGGTTCAAGGTTCTGGATGCGTTGTCCACTCTGAGCTTTGATTACCCTCCTCGCAGCAAGTTTTTCACTAAACAGTTGAAAGAGTTCCTGATCCTGGCACGTGAGCAGAAACTGGATGTCTCTGAACTGACCGGTTCCTATGCCGGCGCTATGGGGATTCCCCAGTTCATGCCATCAAGCTATCGGGCTTATGCCGTGGACTATACCGGTGACGGACAATCCAACATTTGGAAGCAGGAAGAAGACGCTATTGCCAGTGTTGCCAACTACCTGCGGGAGAATGGCTGGAAAGCCGGCAAGCCTATTGCCAGCAAGGCGAAAGTGACCGGAACCAAGTATGAGAAAGCAGTTTCTGACTCTGTCAGACCCAAGAAAACCCTGAAACAGCTGGAAGGTTCTGGCTGGCGGCCTGTAGCTGTGTTGCCTGAGGCTTCCAAGGCTGCAGCGTTCAAGCTGGAGGGTGACAAGGGAGCAGAGTACTGGTTGGGAATGCATAACTTTTATGTCATCACCACCTATAACCGCAGCAAACTCTATGCTATGGCCGTTTATCAGCTGGCAAGAGATGTAAAATCCAGCTATAAAACATCAGTGCCAAAGTCTGGGAAGACGGTTGCCGAAAAGAAACCTCTATAATCTGAGTAGCCATTCTCAGTGATTCGGTTCCGATTCACTGAGAGTAATATGACGATTCCGGGCTAAAGTGCCGCTTTTTCGCATCAGGCGTTAAAGCGGTTTTCTATTATGTAGAAGATGATTTTTTTATCATTCTTAAACAGTTTCACACCGGTATCTATTAATGCACCGCCAGGGCTGGCTTTTGTGCCATTGACTGAATAATTTTAAAGCGCCTAATCGTATGAGATTCATGATCAGAACAAAAACCATTGCAGGGAGCATCCTGGGGCTGACCCTCCTTCTACTGGGTGGCTGCGTCACCGTTCAGGATGGTCCTCCCAAGCAGAAAAGAGACGTCAGTCAGATTCCTGATGCTGTTCCTGTCACTCATGATGGCAAGTTCAAGGACTCCCCATACGACCTTAACGGGGTGACCTATACACCCATGAAAAGTGCCAAGGGTTATCAGGAAGAAGGTACAGCGTCCTGGTATGGCACCAAGTTTCATGGCAAGCAGACGGCCAATGGTGAGGTGTATGACCTCTATGGTATGACGGCGGCTCATAAAACCCTGCCTTTGCCTTCTTACGTGAAAGTGACCAACAGCCGGAATGGCAAGTCAGTGGTGCTACGGGTGAATGATCGTGGCCCTTTTCATGGCGATCGCCTGATTGATCTGTCTTATGCGGCAGCGGTTAAGTTGGGGTTTGCCAATGTTGGTGTCACCGATGTGCTGGTGGAAGGCATTGATGTTAAATCCTTTGCTGCGGCCAAAAGCGCTGAAAATACCAGTGAAGAAGAAGCGGACGATCAGGAACTCTATGTTCAGCTTGCAGCGTTAAAAAACTATCACAACGCTCAGGTGCTGCGTCGGCAGATATCTGAAACCATTGGTAGCAATATCAAGGTTGTGAAAGGCAATGATGTGCCAGACCCTTATTACCGTGTTCGCATTGGCCCTGTGCAAACTCCGGAACATTTGGAAGAACTGCTGGACAAGCTGGATGAAGGCAACTTTGATGTGCCTTTTCTGGTATACGAAGATGCGAATGCTGAGTAATTGCCTGTAATAGTTCTTTCCCGTCTGGCAGAGAGGATGTAGCTCTGTCAGGCGAGCTCCTTGTGGTCAGGATGTGAACATATTACATTCTATTTTCAATGCTTCCCTTAAACTCATCGGTCGGTAACATTATAATGACCGGCAACAGAGAATTTCAGAGCTAATTTCTAAATGACCAAACGATTGAGTCCTGTCCGCAAGCTGGTTGGATGGGCGTCCATGCTGTTTATTCTTGCGGCCCCGGTGGCTCAGGCGAAGACAGGAGCCCTGATTCCTGCCGCGCCCAAGATTTCTGCCAGCAGTTTTATCCTGATGGATGCCGACAGTGGCGAAATTCTGGCTTCCGAGAATCCGGATGAAACCCGTCACCCTGCCAGTCTGACGAAAATGATGACCGCCTATATTGGTGAAGTCGAACTGGCTGCTGGTAACATTCAGCGTGATGATGAGGTACTGATCAGCGAAAAAGCCTGGAAAATGGGCGGCTCCACCATGTTCGTGGAAGTGGGTGAGCGAGTCCCTGTTCAGGAGCTGCTGAAGGGGATCATTATTGTTTCTGGTAACGATGCCAGTGTTGCTATGTCTGAGCACATTGCAGGCAGTGAAGACGCCTTTGCTCAGCTGATGAACAATACCGCCAAAAGACTCGGGATGATTAACTCCCATTTTGTCAATGCTTCTGGCTGGCCCGCGAGTGACCACTATTCCACCGCAAGGGATCTTGCGATATTGTCTCGCCATATCGTTAAGGACTACCCGGAATATTACGAGCTGTACGCTCAGAAGTATTATCAGTACGGTACCGACAAGAAGACCGGCAAGCCATTGCGTCGTCAGGCAAACAGAAATCGTTTGCTGTGGACCAACCCTTATGTAGATGGCCTGAAGACCGGTCATACCGAAGCCAGCGGGTTCGGTTTGGCCGCTACTGCTGATCGTGATGGACGTCGTCTGATTACGGTTATTCTGGGAGCCAGGAGCGAAAAGCAGCGTGCGGAAGAAGCGCAGAAATTGCTGACCTACGGTTTCCGTTTCTTTGAGAATGTGGACGTCAAAAAAGGTGGCGTAACACTTGAGACCGTGCCTGTCTGGAAAGGCAAGCAGGATAAGGTGAATGTGGCCATCGACAAAGATCTGATTGTGACCGTACCCAGAGGTACCGGTAAAGATCTGAAGGCGACCCTGGAAATTGACCCAATGATTGAAGCGCCTGTGGAAGCTGGCCAACAGCTGGGTACTTTGAAAGTGACCATCAATGACGAAGTTATCAAGGAAGTGCCACTGAGAGCTGAGGCTGCGGTTGAGCGTGGCGGTTTCTTCAAGCGTCTGTGGGATAGCGTCAGACTGTTCTTTAAAGGATTGTTCTGATCAACCAGTAAGAGTGCCTGTCGGGTACTTTGCTGGAGTGCGAAACAAAAATACCTTCAGACTCTGGTGAGTCTGAAGGTATTTCATTTATTGTCAGTGGATAAAAATGACCGATCAAGAAGCACCCAAGATTGAGTTTCCCTGCGATTACGAGATCCGTATCGTGGGTAATGCCGCTCCGGATTTTCAGGAAGCTGTCTGCACTATCGTCAAACAGCATGCACCGGATTATGATGGCAACTTCCGACTGAAAGAGAGCCGTACTGGCAAATACACTTCTGTGATGGTGACCATCAGGGCCACCGGAGAGCCTCAATTGAAGGCTATCTTCGAAGACCTGAAAGCCACCGGCCGAGTCCAGATGGTTCTCTGATGAGTGAAAAAGCATCGGGGCTGAGGGCTCCAATGAGCGAAAAAGCATCAGAGCTGAAGGCTCCAATGAAGCTGAATCTCCGCTATCTGGGCAGGCAGCCCTATGAGCCCGTTTTTGAGGCTATGAAACAATTCTCTGCAAGCAGAGATGAGCAAACGGTGGATGAACTCTGGTTCGTTGAACACGACCCGGTATTCACTCTGGGCCAGGCGGGCAAGCCTGAGCACGTTTTGGCTCCGGGCGACATTCCGGTGGTTAAGGTAGACCGTGGTGGGCAGGTTACCTATCATGGGCCCGGCCAGCTGGTCGTCTATTTGCTGCTGGATGTGCGCCGTTCAGGCAGTGGGCCGAGAAAAGTGGTGTCGGCTATTGAGAATGCCATTATTAAAGTGCTCTCCAGTTATGGGGTAGAGTCTTACGCCAGACCGGATGCTCCAGGTGTTTATATTGATGGTGCCAAGATCGCAGCTTTGGGGCTGAGGTTCAGGCAGATGAAAAGTTACCATGGGCTGAGTTTCAATCTGGATATGGATCTGGAACCGTTTGCCCGCATCAATCCCTGCGGCTACGAAGGCCTGCAAGTGACCCAGCTCAGGGATTATAAAAATCCTGTACAATGGGATGAAGTGAGTAATCGCTTACTTGAGTGCCTTATGGCTGAACTTGGGTATAATGAGGCTCAAACGGTAAAGGAAGAAACGGAGTTTCCTCTGGCTCAAGAGGCCTGAGAAACCTGTCTTCATACTCTAATACAAGGTAGTGAACGCACTGATTCACAAACCGGTACAACTGATCAACATGGCTGTGACTCTATGACCGATAGCAACCTGATTCCAACTGTTCAGATTCCTGCTGTTAATATTCAAAGCGGCGAGAAATTCGTCAATGAAAAAGGCATAACGGCCATCAAGAATGGCATCAAGGCCAGCAATCGCTCGGAAGAAGCGGTTCAGCCTTTTATGCGCAAGCCTGAATGGTTGAGGATCAAGCCCAAATACGGCAGCAAGTTCAAAGAGGTCAAAGGTACAGTCCATGAACACAAACTGAGTACGGTTTGTGAAGAAGCCATGTGTCCGAACATTAATGAGTGCTGGAGTTCCGGTACCGCCACCATCATGCTGATGGGCGATGTTTGCACCCGAGCCTGCCGCTTCTGTGCCGTGAATACAGGAAACCCGAAGGGCTGGCTTGATAAGGATGAGCCAGACCATACCGCCAACAGCGTTAAGTTGATGAACCTGAAATATCTGGTTCTGACCTCTGTTAACCGTGACGATCTGGAAGACGGTGGTGCCGGTCACTATGCGGCAGTGGTTCAACGTGTGAAGGAAGTCAATCCTGAAACCGACGTTGAGGCTCTGACTCCAGACTTTCTGGGTGTACTGGCCGATGTAGAAACGGTTGTCGACAGTGGTATCGCAGTCTTTGCCCAAAACGTGGAAACTGTTAAACGACTGACACACCCGGTTCGTGATCCTCGTGCCAGCTACGAGCAGACTCTGGATGTTCTGGCTCACTCCAAGAAGTATCGTCCTGACGTGTTAACCAAAACCAGCCTGATGCTCGGTCTGGGTGAAACCGAAGACGAGATCATTGAAACCATGGATGATCTCCGGGCTATAGGTTGTGACATTCTGACCCTGGGTCAGTACCTGCAGCCTACCAAAAACCACTTGCCTATCGATCGCTACGTGACACCTGAAGAGTTCGAAAAGTACCGTCAATGGGGTCTGGAAAGAGGCTTCGTAGAAGTAGTAGCCGGTGCACTGGTTCGTTCCAGCTACCGTGCAGAACAGGTGCTACAGAAGAATAATGTGGGCTTGAGTTAATTCCAAATTAAGACCTTAAAGGAGGCCGCTGTTATTCAGCGGCTTTTTTGTATCAGGTGTTGGGTGAACTTATAAGAATTGGGTTAGAGAGTTTTAACGAGAGCTTCCATCAAAGCCCATGTAATATATTTCCTGAGTAATAAATGTTTATGATATGGGGGGGGAGGCACTATAAGATTTGCAAGAATCGAATTAGACTAATGTTCAGGATTGTAGGGGGTTTTAACTGGATTAATACAATAATTTTGCTGGATAATTATCAGATATGCTTCATAAGCAATGGACTGAATTATGAATATTCTAAATTTATTGCGTCTGTCTTGGTTTTCCGATAAGAAAATAAATTATGTGCTTTTCAATAGGTCTAGATTTTCAAAACAAGTGTTTTTAATTCTGGTCTTAGGGCTTCTGACTCTTGATCTTTTGGCTAATGATAAACCTTTTAAGTGTGAATATTCAAAATCAAATATTAGAAATACATATGGAAATACAGTTCAAGAGTGTTTTTATATTGCATTAAATAACACTTACAGCCCGGTTGAAGGTATTTCGAATGTATCGTATGAGTGGGCTGGCGAACCAGGTCAGTCTTCAGCAAGCATCAGGTTTGAAACAACGAATTTTGGTAATGAAATAATCCTTGCTATTTACTACTCTGGCTATGATGTTTGCTCAAAAAGAAATGAGTTATCAGGTTGCGTAGAGCCACCTGAATTAATAATGCCTAAAAACAAAGGGAAACCAGATAGGGAACCTGCGAATAAGTCCCTGATCATGAGATAATAATCTCAGCAGCTTGATCAGAGGTAGTCATGGACCAACAACTCTCTTTTTCCGACAGTGAATTCAGCCAGAAGCGACGCAGAACTCGTAGGGAAATTTTTCTTGAAAGAATGGAGGTTCTGATTCCATGGAAACGCTTAGAGGCCGTAATCGAGCCCTATTACCCTAAGCGTGGCAACGGAAGACCTCCTTATCCTC
>NZ_LASA01000092.1 GCF_001562015.1 Endozoicomonas arenosclerae
GCCTCGATAAGAATTGATCAGTGGAGACAGGTCGAGCTGGTCAACAACATCCACCACAAAGCGAGCCATATGACCTTCTGGAAGATAATCCTGGATGCTGGCAGGGAAAAGGTCGGGAGTGTTTCGGTCGACCGGTTTGAACTTCCACTTATTCATAGTGCTTTGAGTGTTACTGGTACTGGAATCAGGATTTTACCTGTTTTGCTGGTTAAGTCCGACAGGCTCCTAGTCAACCAGCTCAATGCCCAGGTAGCTCAAGAGTCGTGCCGCTTCATAGCGTGTGAATTTGGCACCCTGAACCCGGTTATTGTTGATATCAATGTCATATTGGCTGGCTTCTGTGAAATCTGAGTTTTCCAGGTTGGTTCGGGCAAAAGTACTTCCAGTAAAATCTGAATAGCAGAACTCCCCATGATTGAGGTCAGTATCGGTAAAGTCAGCATTATGAATCTTGCATTCTCTCAGTCGAATCTCAGCTAAATGAAGCCCGAAAAAACTTGAGTCATTGAGTATGCATTGATCAAAGTGAATAGGGGAGGGGAGTGCCAAAGTGGGCCAGTCCGCTTTAGTCCAGTCAACGCCTACTAGCTTACATTCCTGGAAAGAGACATCATTAAATCGGCAGTATCTGAGCTGAGCCAGGCTTAGATTGCACTTCTGGAAAACGCAGTCGATAAATCGGCACTTCTCAAACGTTGCTTCGCTGAAATCGCAACCTGTGAAAGTACAGTCATCGAACTCAAAATCCTGAAGTTCCTGGTTGGACAGGTTCACTCCATCGAAAGTCTGAGATAGGTACTCGTTTGAATCATGGTTGAACGCTGTCATCTGACTACTCCTGTCTTTCGTACTTTTTCATACGAACTCTTCCAGAAAGTTGACTTTTTTCATACCGCTTTTTTCAGATTCAGTAACTTTTTTGAGATGAGTAGCGTGAAGGTTGGGAGATTTAATTTTCTCTATAAAAAGGCAAATGACGTATGGCTATAGAGAATTGATGTGGAGGGAGAGATAGAAGACCATCTATTAAAAGTCATTGGTTACATATCAGAAAAGTCTGAAAATTCTGTCTCGACACTTCACCGACACTTTTCCGACACCCCTTGATTTTTGAAGGGGGTAGAAATGAAAAAAGGGCAGTAAATCAATGACTTACTGCCCTTTATATTGGTGGAGACGGCGGGAATTGAACCCGCGTCCGCCGATTCTACGCTCTTGGCTCTACATGCTTAGAATCCGTTTTTAAGTTAACGCACAACGACCCAACGGGCAGGGTGAACTACGCGATCCTGAAAAGTTTTAACCAGTCTGCATCAGGCGTACAGCATGGCGATTCTGTTTGCAATTGCGATCAGTACCAGCCAACAGTCAAGCCAGAGTGATCGGGAGCGGGCAGGGTTTAAGCTGCCAGAGCTCCTTGGTAGTTGTCTTCATTAGCAACTAAAAGGTTTGTAGTGTTTTGATTTACGAGAACCACTACGTCCTCGACATGCACCTTAAGTTTCGATACCGTCGTCGAATCCAGATCGTCCCCGGTGAAACTAAGGTGCTATTTATCCAAAAAAAGCATTACAAGTCAAATTGTTATTTGTACTTGGAATAATCGAAAGAAGACAGCTGTCATAGAATAGTGCAGCTGGATCCCCCGGAGGGCATGTCATCTTCAGGCGGTTCCTGATCGTCGTCAGATGATTCGTCTTCGCTTTCTTCTCCTATAAAATAAGGCGCATCGTCTTCTTCAAAATCAATGTCCATAGGTGAGGTGGGTGGCTCTTCAGAGAAACTTCGGGTGGTTTGACTGCCAGAAGATGAAGAGTCGTCATCAATAGTGCTGGGTTGCGAAACTGAATCTGTTTCTTCGGCTGTGATCAACCAGTTATCCTGTTGATCCGGGGTGCCCACTTTGGGGTTAATGCTTCTGGCAAGCAGCAGCAGAGCTTCTTTTTGTTCAGGCAGGAGAAGTTGAGTAGGGCAATCGTCCATTTTCTCAAAGTCGAAATGTTCAGCGCCGGGGTCATAATCGAGAAAGAGCTCTGTACCGGGTTGAATATCTTCATTGGCCAGTGCCGCAACGGCTATACAGTCTTTCAGTGAGGCCGAGGATTTCATGAAGTAGTGCTCTTGGCCCTCTTTCTCTCCTTCAACCACAGACCCGGCTTTTATGTAGGGTTTGGCCCTGACATTGGCAGAAGCTTTGTCGTAGTTAATGAATTTCAGAAGCCCTTCAACATGGATACCGTATTTCAGGCTGATGGGTGGGGCCCCATCCTGTACGAAGTCTTTGGTGATATTTGAAGGCCAGATCAAATGGGTGGCTGAACTGAGCAATTTGACCCGATTGCCCTCCAGGGTAAACATGCAAACATCCTGCCCTGCCACTTCCATGGCATAAACCGCTTTACCCTGAAAACAGCCAATCAGTTCATCCTGCTGGATGCTGCGTTTGGTGAATGCGCCGGTTCCTGCAGCAAGAATTCGACTCTGACGATCTTCTATCCGTTTACTGACCGGGCCAATTTCTTTGCTTTTGGCTTTGATGGCTGGAAAGCCGGTCTGACCGTTGATGATGTATGTACGGGCATGTTTTTTGGGCGAGCGGACTTTTACTTCTTTGCCCTTGGGTGTTTTGCCACTGTTGGCGTGGACAGGGCTGCGCTTTCTTCGGGTGCTTTGGGGGGGCTTATGGTGGTGACCGTTGATCCTTGTCATCAGGCTGCTTCCAGGCTTTTTATTCAGTATGGCAAACCTGCAGGAAGAATGAGGCTGAACAGTCTTGGATGGGCTTTATTAGGAGGGGGGGAGGCTGTGGCAGGTGGAGCCTGCCACATAAAGTGTCAGCCGCGGTGCATAACCCGCTGCTTTTCAATATTCCACTCACGCTCTTTGGTGGCCGCTCGTTTATCGAACTCTTTTTTGCCTCGGGCGAGGGCTACCTGACATTTCACCAGGTGGCCTTTCCAGTAAAGCTTGGTAGCAATACAGGTATTACCTTTCTGCTGGGTTTCCGAGAACAGTTTGGCCAGTTCTCTTCTGTGCAGCAGCAGTTTACGGTCGCGCAGAGGATCTGCCACCACGTGGGTAGATGCTGTATCCAGTGGCGTGATCTGGGCACCAATCAACCAGGCTTCGCCGTCTTTGAGTAATACGTAGCTGTCAACCAGCTGCACTTTACCCATGCGAAGACTTTTGACTTCCCAGCCTGCCAGTGAAAGCCCGGCCTCAAATGACTCATCTATGTGATAGTCATGACGGGCTTTTTTGTTGACGACTATGGA
This sequence comes from Endozoicomonas arenosclerae, assembly GCF_001562015.1. Lineage (GTDB taxonomy): Bacteria > Pseudomonadota > Gammaproteobacteria > Pseudomonadales > Endozoicomonadaceae > Endozoicomonas_A > Endozoicomonas_A arenosclerae. The sequence continues at coordinate 3,276 of NZ_LASA01000092.1, forward strand.
TGAGTCGCCCTTACCGCTTTTTTTCGATCTCTTAGCCATGCGGCGGATTATAACGCGGATACACTATAAAACCAGTCGTTGCTTATGTCAGAAATCCATTCTATTGATCTTTGGCGGGTAGGGGTTTTTTCGTATTTATCTGAGGGGTGTTGTTTTTTGGGGGATAAAACTGGCTGGAAAATTTTGTTTGGTGGATATTTCTTTTTTTAGGGTGAATATAGAAAAAAGTGGTTGAGGTGCGAAATCAAACAGATACAATGCTCACCGTCGCCCTTATGGTCCAATGAAAGCTTCATGATTGCTGCTTTTCGTGGTGTGAGTGGGCTGTCATTCCCGCCTCCGGCTGTATGTAATGATTCCCAAAACCAGAAAAGCGTTTACACACAGGTTTGTCTCGTTTTCAAATGTGTGAAGCATCACCCTGTTTCACTCTGGTTGTCGTTTGAGCCTTCTTTTTTCGTGATGAATAGCCTGGGCGGCTGTTGCTCATTTAAGAGAGCGTTACTCAATTAGATTTAGTAGTACGTTATTGAGGAGTCTCATGTCAGGACAAAACCCAACCGCCTCGCGCAAAACCTGGAATAACCGATGGACGTTTATGCTGGCTGCCGCCGGTTCCGCCATTGGTCTGGGTAATATCTGGAAATTCCCTTACATCGCTGGTCAATACGGTGGTGGGGCATTTGTAATGGTCTATCTGCTGTGTATCGCACTGGTAGGTGTACCTCTACTGATGGCAGAGACAGCCATTGGTCGTTCTACCCGCCTGAGTCCTCTGAACGCCATGCGTAAGCTGACCAGTGATGCCGGTGTATTCCGTGGCTGGGAAGTAATTGGCTGGATGGGTATGGTCACCGGCTTTATCATTCTTACTTTCTACAGTGTGGTAGCGGGTTGGGCTCTGTCTTATGCCTGGGATCTTCTCACCGGTGTGTTCGCCGGTATGAATGCTGATCAGGTGGGTGGAGAGTTTGAAGCCCTGACACTGTCCGCGCCAAGGCAGGTGTTCTGGCACACGCTGTTTATGGTGATTACCGTTCTGATCACGGCTCGTGGTGTTCATAAAGGTCTGGAGAAAGGCCTGCAGGTTATGATGCCAACGCTGTTCATTCTGCTGTTTGTGATGCTGGGTTACAGTGTTCTGATGACCGGTGAGTTCATGCGTGGTTTCCACTTCATGTTTGATGTGGACTTCAGCAAGATCACTGGCGAAGCCGTTGTTGCCGCTATGGGTCAGGCATTCTTCACCCTGAGTCTGGGTATGTGTGCCCTGATGGCTTACGGTGCTTACATGCCAGCAAATAATTCTATTCCGCGTACAGCTCTGAACGTTGCTTTCCTGGATACCCTGATGGCTATTGTTTCCGGTCTGATCGTATTCCCGATTGTTTACGCTCACGGTCTGGAGCCTTCTGCAGGTCCTGGTCTCCTGTTCGTATCCCTGACTTCTGCCTTTGCTAACATGCCTGGCGGTGCCATTCTCGGCTTTATGTTCTTTGCCCTGGTAGGTATTGCTGCGCTGAGTTCAGCGATTTCCCTGATCGAGCCTTCTCTGGCATGGGTCACTGAGCGTTTTGGCATTAACCGTGTTCTGGCTACTTTCCTGATCGGTGGTGCTATCTGGTTTGTGGGTCTGGGCTCAGTGTTCTCCTTCAACATCTGGGCAGACGTCAAGTTCTTCGACAAGACCATCTTTGATCTGGCCGGTTACATGACTGACGTATTCCTGCTGCCTCTGGGTGGTGCTCTGACCGCAATCTTTGCTGGCTGGATTCTGAAGCGTTCTGTTATGTCCAATGAGTTGGCCATGAGCGTGGGTATGTTCAATGTATGGCGCTTTGCGGTTCGTATCATTGTGCCAGCTGCAGTGGCTCTGATTCTGTACACTGCGCTGAAGTAATGGCAAAAAGTATTTAAGCCAATTGGATCATAAGGGCCGGATGCATTTGCATCCGGCTTTTTTGTGTCAGAAAGATCGCCTGATAACACCTTCAAGTCTGGTCTGTGCTTCCGGAAGGTCTACTCGCTTTGCCGGGTCTGGATGCAGCATGCCTTTAAGCAGAATGACCATCTCCGGAGAAAAGCGGCCAATATGTTTTTTGAAGAAACGATTGATGCAGCGTTGGTAGTCAATATCGACAGGCTTTTTGGGGATCCTGGTAATGCTGTTAAGCACATCTTCAGGTTTAAATAATTGTTCACCTGTCATGATCTCGGCAAAGCAGGCTGCAAGGCTCCAGGCCGATGATTTTGAGAGATCGACTGAACCTTTGATGCCTAACCATGGTCGGTCAGTGACACAGGATTCAAGCTCTGGGGCGTTATATTGGGGTGTGGTGAGTATCTCAATCGGATCCAGCAGAGCTTTTTCCTCAGGGGCAAACTCACACACGGAACCAAAGTCGGTAAACTTGGGCTTGCCGTTAAGCCAGAGAATGTTTTCAGTTTTGATGTCGCAGTTATAGACCCCCTGAGAGTGCATGTAGCGGGTAGCGTCCATCAATTGTCGACAAACGTGCAGCTTTTCTCTGTCATCCAGATCAGGTAGAAACTTACTCATAGAGCCTTCAGCCACTTCCATATGGATACCTGCATAACTTTCTCTGGCATTGATCAGAGCGAAGTTTTCTTCATGACTTTCTTCGAGGTTGGCGGTTTCTTCACTGATATCAAGCACAGGCTCACTGGTATCGCCTGAGAACCTCCTGATGATGTTTGGATGATTCAGTTTACTCAGCACGCGAGCTTCTTTTTTCATGCGTGCCAGCCGCTGCTCGGGAGTAATGTAAGGGTCTGTTGATTTTTTACGGGCTACTTCTTCTCCCTGAGATTCTCCCAGGTGCACATGACCTTCGCTGCCGGACCCCAGTAACTTTTTAATGAAAAAGAGTTTTAAGGGCTTCATCTCAGTGGGTTCCAACCCTATCAGTCTTATCGCTACATTGACGGGTTTTACCAGCAGGTATTTGTAGAGAGCGCTCAAAACCTGGGTGGAGAGCGTGGGTTTAACGGGATCCTGTTCGCCTGAAGGAGGTGGGCTGTTTACTTGCATGGCTGCGACTCACTGGAGGGGGTCTTCAGTGCGGATTATCGGCCTGCAGACTATGCTCTGTAGCGGCTTCAGCTCCTTCATAGCCGAAAAGCATTAGCTTTAACAATATGTTATGCTCGCTGGCCCTTGTTTTTAATTTTGCAGTGCGTCATGCCTAGAGTCTCCCGTTCAGCCCTGATCATGCAGCCGGTCGAAAAGATGTATCCGCTGGTGGCTGATGTTGAAGGTTATCCTGAGTTTCTGCCCTGGTGTTCTGGGGCCAGAATATTAAAACGGGAAGGGGAGCTGGTTGAAGCGGCTCTCGAGCTGTCCAAGGGTAGTTTGGGGTATGAGTTTTCCACAAGGAACCGAATGGTGGAAAACCAGTCTATTGAAATGTCATTGCTCAAAGGGCCCTTCTCAAAACTGAATGGGGTCTGGACATTCAAGCCACTGGGTGATGAAGGGTGCAAGGTGTCTTTGGAGCTGGACTTCGAGATATCCAATCCTCTTCTGAGAGCCACAGTAGGGGCAGTGTTCAACAAGGCAATGAACAAGATGGTTGACGCCTTCTGTCAGAGAGCGGAGCAGCTTTATGGCTGAAAATAATAATCGATCAGAGTTGGGCGAAGAGCCCCAAGTTACGGTTGAAGTGGCCTATGCTAAACCGGACGATTACCGGATTCTGGCCGTTGAAGTTAAAGAAGGTACATCTGTACTAGATGCTGCCAGACAGTCAGGCATGCAGAGTTTTTTTTCAGAGATTGACTGGGATGCCGTAAAACTCGGTATTTTTGGCAAAGCTGTGATCAGGCCTGCTGAGCAGGTAGTCAGAGAGGGTGACCGGATAGAGATTTACCGGCCACTGATTGCTGATCCGAAAGAAGTACGCAAAAAGCGTGCGGAAAAAGCAAAGCTCAAGAAAGAGGCCGCTGTATCCTGAGATGAGCGGCCTTGTTCAGGAGTCTGAAAGGCTCCTGGGTTTAAGGTGATTCACCTGCACCAGGACGTAAGTCTCCTTCGATAGAAGAAAGCTTGTCGTCCTTGAAGAAGATAGTCAGGGTCTGCTGGGTGCGTTTACCACCACCTGGCTGCATGCTGGAGACATAGTCCCAGCGATCCTTGTTAAAAGCATCCTCCATAAGAGGTGTGCCCATAACATACTGGACCTGATTGCGGGTCATTCCCGGGCGGAGCTGGTCGACCATTTCCTGGGTAATTACATTACCCTGTTGGATGTCGATCTTGTAGACGCCTGGGAAGCTGATGAGTTTTGAGCCGCTGTCTGTAGAACTGGCGCATCCAGCCAGAAGAGCAGCGGCAGTGAGGACAACTGTGGTCAGGGCTGGACGTTTTTGCATCGGTTTCAGACTTCCACTATCTTCTTCGAAAATGAATTTGCGACTTAAAAATGAGATAATAGCAGGGATTACCTGCTAATTGCTAAGGGTTAGGGAAACGTGTTGGAAAATCAAGAGTTGCGCAAAGCGGGTCTGAAGGTCACGCTGCCTCGTGTTAAAATCCTTCAGATTCTGGAAGGCTCACAGGGCCTGCATATGAGCGCAGAGGATGTCTATAAGGCTCTCCTCGAAGCGGAAGAAGATGTCGGTCTGGCTACCGTATACCGGGTTTTGACCCAGTTTGAAGGGGCCGGACTGGTGGTCAGGCACAATTTTGACAGTGGTCACTCTGTTTTTGAGCTGGCCCGTGGCGAACACCATGACCACATGGTCTGTATGGAAAGTGGCGATATCATCGAGTTTATGGATGAAGAGATTGAGCGCCGTCAGAAAGAGATTGCAGAAAAGCATGGTTACGAGATTGTCGATCACAATCTCGTGCTGTATGTGAAACCAAAAGAAAAATCCTGATTTAATCCTTGTTGGAAAAAACACGTCCCCGATAAATGAAGCTGGCCCCAGATGGGCTGGCTTTTTTTATGTCTGATAAGCCCTTTGACATTACTGGCTATACTCTTTCTGATTCGAAGTAGCTGCTTGTGAATCACTCTCTGTATTCATCTTTTCATGCTGCTCATATTTTTGATTCATGAAGTCATTTTCTTATGCGTTGGCCTTCTGGCTGGCTGTTGTTATTTGCCCGGTCGCAGCCAATCTTGAAGCCACAATCACTTATATCGAGCAACGGCTATTGGAAGGAAAAACGGTCGCTATTCTGTATGTGGACATGCAGACTCGTTTTATAAAATATTTTGATGCAGTGGAGTTCTATCGGGTTATACCGGAGCAGGTAGGGTTGCTGAAGAAATTTGTAGGGAATGACAAAGTGCACTTCATAGATGTCAATTATGCCAATGAAGGTCCAACGATTTCTGAGTCGCTTCAGTGGTTGCGGAAGAAGGCTGCCTATAAGCTTTTTCTCAAAGATCATGATGATGCTTTTCATGCTATTCCAGAAGGCGGTGGAAGAGGTGAAGATCAGCAAGTGGCTTCGGAACTGGATGTTTATCTGAAATCCAGGGGTGTGACCGATGTGCATGTTACGGGGTGTTTTGACGGCAATTGTGTTCGCAGATCTGTGAAGGGAGCTTTGGAAAAGGGGTACGATGTATCGGTAGATCGGGAAAGTAATATTTTCCTGCGCACAGACTTTCTCCGGGATTCCTTTATGACGCCCGATGAGTTGGATGAGATTGTTAAGTTGCGTTGGAGTGAATTAACGAGAGACTTTCCCAATCTGCGGATGATTTCAGACTCTCGTAATCGGCCTTGCCATTAAGCCTTAAGCGCTTAGTGCGAGCATCTCTTCGGCATGGGTAAGGGATGATTGAGTCATCTCAACGCCTCCCAGCATGCGGGCTACTTCTTTAACCCGGCGGTCACCCATAAGGCCGGTAATTTCGGTCGAAGTTTTTTCATTGCGGACTCTTTTGCTGACATGCAGGTGCTGATGGCCTTGAGAGGCAACCTGCGGCTGATGGGTGACGCAAAGCACCTGACTTTTTTCTCCCAGCTCTCTCAGCATGGAGCCGACAATTTCAGCGGTTCCACCACCAATACCTACATCTACTTCATCAAACACCATGCTTGGGATGTGAGAAGTCTGGGCAGTTATAACCTGTATCGCCAGGCTGATTCTGGAGAGTTCGCCGCCGGATGCCACTTTGGCCAGGGCTCTTGGAGGTTGGCCAGGGTTGGTGGTGACCAGGAATTCAATATCTTCGGCACCGTGGGGGCACAGAGTAATGTTTTCTACTGCTGTGAGGGAAATGGAGAATTGTCCGTGAGGAAGTCCCAGTAATGACATTCTCTTGGTGACTTGTTTTTCCAGCTTGCTGGCGGAACTGCTTCGCTTCTTGGAAAGCTTTGTGCTTTTTTCCTGGTAATCGTTTTTCAGCTGAATGAGTTGCTGTTGCATATCCTCTGAACGCTCATCGCTGAACTGAATGCTTTCCAGCTCGCTGTTCAGGGTGCTCTGTTTGTCGAGCAGCTCTTCAGGCTGAACCCTGTGTTTTCTGGCAAGGTCGTATATTGCGCTGAGGCGCTCATCGACTTCCTGCATTCTGTTGGGGTCAGCATCAAAGTGATCAATGAAATGATTAATTTCTCCAACGGCTTCTTCTACCTGAATATGGGCAGAAGAAATCATTTCCAGCGTGTTGTTAATGGCCGGATGATCCATTTGCAGGTCGCCCAGACGGTGCATGCACATCGTCAATTGTTGGAGAATGTTGCCCGCTTCGTTATCTGAACAAATGTCGTTTATCTGATGGCAGACAGAGAGAGTGCTTTCGGCATGGGTCAGTTGTCGCAGTTCTTTTTCAAGCTGTTCCAGCTCACCTTCCTGCAGAGACAATTGTTCGAGCTCCTGCAGTTGATAACTGAGCAGCTGGATGCGTTCATCCTGTTCTTTGCGGTTGTTGGTTAGATTCTCCAGTTCCTGATAGGTCTGGTTGTACTGGCTGGCGATACGGCCCACTTCGGAAGCGAGCTTGCGAGTTCCAGCGAAATCATCCAGGAGCAGTCGGTGATTATTTTTCTTAAGCAGCGACTGGCTTTCGTGCTGACCATGGATATCGATCAGCAGTTCACCAATGGAGCGCAAATCGGAAAGAGGAGAAAGTGTTCCGTTGATGTAAGCTCTTGAACGACCTTCTTTGGTAATTACCCTGCGAAGAATGCATTCGTTGTCGCTGGCCAGTTCTTTCTGTTCAAGCCATTCATGGGCAGAGGGGCACTGACTGATGTCGAAGGAGGCGTGTATTTCAGCTTTTTGAGAGCCCTGGCGAACGCAGTGGCTGTCGGTTCTGTCACCAGTAGCCAGGCCGAGAGCATCCAGCATGATCGACTTGCCGGCACCGGTTTCTCCGGTAATGACGGTCATTCCAGACTCTATGTCCAGGTCCAGCTGGTCAACGATGGCAAAGTTGCTGATAGACAGTTGGGTCAGCATGATGAATACCGGCTACTGTAGGTTACTGTTTATATATACAGTAACCTGAAGCGAGAGATTCGTAAAGTCGGAGCTAAAAAAAATCCCCTGATCTCGACCAGATGAGACCAGGGGATCACAAGGATTTGTGTGAGAAAATCAGGCGGTGGCTTTCGGCGCTGCCTTCTCAAATAACTGGTTGATGGCCAGAGCCGCGACGATAACACCCAGTGCCAGCCAGGCTGTGGATGGCAAAACTTCATGATTGATCAGTGCACCCAGCAAAACGCCAATCAAAGGCACCAGATAATTGTTCATGGACGCGAATACAGGCCCGGCCTGAGCGATCAGCGCCATATAAAGGAAGTAAACAACGCCGGCGCACATAACACCCAGGTACAGAATGGAGGTGGTGCTGGCAGAGGTCAGTTCCAGAGTCCATGGAGCCTGAATCAAGCTGGCAACAACCAATAGCTGGACGCAAGAGCAGGTGAGTACATTTCGGGCAACAATGATGGGGTGCTCGTCGTTGATTTTCTTAAGCAGCAGCAGGCCTGTAGCAAAGCACCCGGAAGCAATAACAACAGCCAGTGCACCGAGCAGACTGCTGTGCCCGGTGCCACTGGACAGCTGGGGATAGAACAGCAGGACAAGACCGCAGAAACCAATAACCACGCTGGCCATTCCGGCAGGTGTGATGCGAGAGCCACGAAGCACCAGCGGTGAAAGGACAATGGTGAAGAATGGAATCGTACCCATCAGAATCGCAGTGACAGCGGTATCCAGGTACTGCTGACCCCAGGCGATCAGAACAAAGGGGATGGTGGCTTCCAGCAATGCGATAAAGCTGAAGGTGCTGATGCGGCTGCCACGGCTTTTCATGCCAAAAAGGGTGGTCAGGATGATCAGGGTCAGCGCACCTACGGTGGCTCGGCCCGCTCCAACCCATACCGGCGGAAGGTCGTTGACCGCAGCCTGCTGGAACAGGAACTGTGAGCCCCAGATCAGGCCAATGGCCAGAAGGTAAAAATATTTCTTTATCATGCTGCTTTAGTATAGGTATCGAAATGTGCGGCGAGTTTATGCGGGATGCTTGCCAGTGAAAAACGAAACCTCTTCAACTGTTCTTCGATTTCTTTGAATACAGATGAGTTCCCTGCCTGAAGAAAAAAACTGAACACAAACCTTGAATCCCGGTTTCCCGTCCCTATATACCTTTCATCAAACGATTTGCCTCCCGGTCGGAGATTCTGGAATGACAGTAGAAAACAACAAACCTGAAGAGCAGGTAGAAGAAGCCGCAGCTGAGCAGCAGGCGGAAGATACCCTGTTGAATGAAGAAGGCGGTGTAGAGCTGGACAGCGAAAGTGATCTGACCGACGGCCTTGAGAGTCAGCTTGAAGCACTGAACGACGAGCTGGCCAGAGCAAAAGACCAGACTCTGCGCGCTCAGGCAGAAATGCAGAACATCAAACGTCGTGCTGAGCAGGATGTAGAAAAGGCTCACAAGTTTGCTCTGGAAAAGTTTGTTGATGCCCTGATCCCGGTTGTGGACAGCCTGGAAAAAGGTATTGAAAGTGCCGAACAGGCAGAGGGTGCTCACGAAGCGCTGGTTGAAGGTATGAACCTGACTCTGAAACAGTTCCTGGATGCACTGGGCCGTTTCTCAGTGGAACAGGAAGACCCGAACGGTCAGCCTTTTAACCCTAATTTCCATCAGGCCATGTCCATGGTGCCTAACCCTGATGTGGAAACCAATACCGTTATTGATGTCTTCCAGAAAGGCTACAAGCTTAACGGTCGTCTGATCCGCCCGGCGATGGTGGTGGTTTCCAAGTAAGTCGTTCTGCGGCGAAATGTTTGAAAAAAGAATATTTTGCCGGCCTTGAAATCAGATTGATTGATCCCATATTGATTTCAAAGGCCAAAAAAAGCCGCTCCCCCAGCTTCCGGAAAGCGGCTCTCAGCTAAAGAATTGAAAGAATTTCGCTCTGCATGCAGGGCAACGGAGAGATTAAGCAATGGGTAAAATAATCGGTATTGACCTGGGTACAACTAACTCCTGTGTATCCCTTCTGGACGGTGAAAAAGCCAAGGTTCTGGAAAACGCTGAAGGCGGTCGTACTACTCCTTCCATCATCGCTTTCACTGACGATGGAGAGACTCTGGTAGGTCAGCCAGCCAAGCGTCAGGCTGTTACCAACCCTGACAATACCCTTTTCGCCATCAAGCGTCTGATCGGTCGTCGTTTCAAGGACGACGTTGTCCAGAAAGACATCCAGATGGTTCCATACAAAATTGTTGAAGCCGACAATGGCGACGCCTGGGTTGAAGTTAAGGGTGACAAGAAAGCACCACCTCAGATTTCTGCTGAAATCCTGAAGAAAATGAAGAAGACCGCTGAGGACTACCTGGGCGAGTCTGTGACTGAAGCGGTTGTGACCGTTCCAGCTTACTTCAACGACGCTCAGCGTCAGGCTACCAAAGACGCTGGCCGCATCGCCGGTCTGGACGTTAAGCGTATCATCAACGAGCCAACGGCTGCGGCATTGGCTTACGGTATGGACAAGCGTCAGGGCGATCAGACTATTGCTGTATACGACCTGGGTGGTGGTACTTTCGATATTTCCATCATCGAAATCGCTGACGTAGACGGTGAGCACCAGTTCGAAGTACTGGCCACGAACGGTGATACGTTCCTGGGTGGTGAAGACTTTGACATGCGCATGATTGATTACCTGGCCGATGAGTTCAAGAAAGACCAGGGCATCGATCTGAAAGGTGATCCTCTGGCCATGCAGCGTCTGAAAGAAGCTGCTGAAAAAGCCAAGATTGAGCTGTCTTCTGCCCAGCAGACTGATGTGAACCTGCCTTACATCACTGCAGATGCTACCGGCCCTAAGCACCTTAACGTTAAAGTGACCCGTTCCAAGCTGGAATCTCTGGTTGAAGATCTGGTTCAGCGCTCTCTGGAGCCTTGCCGTATGGCTGTTAAGGACTCCGATCTGGATCTGTCCGAGATCGACGAAGTGATCCTGGTAGGCGGTCAGACCCGTATGCCAATGGTTCAGGAAAAAGTGGCTGAGTTCTTCGGTAAGGAACCACGTAAAGACGTGAACCCTGACGAAGCTGTAGCCATGGGTGCTTCTATCCAGGGTGCGGTACTGGCCGGTGACGTTAAAGACGTTCTGCTGCTGGACGTAACGCCCCTGACTCTGGGTATCGAGACCATGGGTGGTGTTATGACCGCTCTGATCGAGAAGAACACCACTATCCCGACCAAGAAGTCTCAGGTGTTCTCTACCGCCGATGACAACCAGAGTGCAGTAACTATTCACGTTTGTCAGGGTGAGCGTAAGCAGGCTTCTGCTAACAAATCCCTGGGTCGTTTTGATCTGTCCGACATTCCACCTGCACCACGTGGTATGCCTCAGATCGAAGTAAGCTTCGACCTGGATGCCAACGGTATCCTGAACGTGTCTGCTAAAGACAAGGCTACTGGCAAAGAACAGTCCATCGTGATCAAAGCTTCTTCCGGTCTGTCTGACGATGAAATCGATCAGATGGTACAGGACGCTGAAGCCAACGCGGCTGAAGACAAGAAGTTCGAAGAGCTGGCAGCTGCCCGTAACACTGGCGATGGCCTGGTACACGCTACTCGCAAGACTCTGGAAGAAGCCGGCGACAAGGCGACTGAAGAAGAGAAAAATGCGATCAACGAAGCCCTGACTGCTTTGGAAGAAGCGCTGAAGGGTGACGACAAGGATCTGATCGAAGAGAAGTCCAAGGCTCTGTCCGAAGCTTCTTCCGGTCTGGTTCAGAAAATGTACGCTGAAGCCCAGCAGCCTGGCGCTGAAGGTGCTCAGGAAGCTGAATCTTCTTCCGCTGCGGACGACGCTGTAGACGCTGAGTTCGAAGAAGTGAAAGAAGACAAGAAATAAACCCATTCCGCGCTGCGGTATGAGTTGAATAAGCGGCGCGGGAGTTATGCTCCCGCGCTGTTTGTTTGAGGGGCTATCTGAAAGGCGGTGGAGCCTTCCAAATAGTTTCTTTTGTGAAAAGTGATTTTCGTTTTCATTTGAGTCAATGGATTACGGAAGTGGCTTTTCATCCGCTATGGGCATTTGTATTCAATAAATCGGGGCGAATCCCGATGTATGAAGGCGATTTGGATTTTTTCGGTCAGGTGATCTGACGGAACCTGACCACAGGGTGTTACTGATGGCAAAACGTGATTTTTACGAAGTACTGGGCGTAGAAAAGGGGGCCTCTGACAAGGAGATCAAGAAGGCCTATCGCCGTATGGCTATGAAGTATCATCCTGACCGCAACCCTGATGACAAGGATGCGGAAGAGCATTTCAAGGAAGTTAACGAAGCTTTCGAAATCCTGTCCGACGACCAGAAGCGTGCTGCCTACGATCAGTACGGCCATGCCGGTGTAGATCCGAATATGGGTGGCATGGGTGGAGCTGGCGGCTTTGGCGGCGGTGCCGGTGGCTTTGGTGATATTTTTGGTGATGTGTTTGGTGACATCTTCGGAGGCGGTGGTCACGGTCACTCCCGCAGCTCTGTTCAGCGTGGTGCCGATCTGCGCTATCAGTTGGAGCTAAGTCTTGAAGAGGCGGTTAAAGGCACTACCAAAAAAATCAAGATTCCTTCTCTGTTAGGTTGTAATTCCTGCGACGGCTCTGGTGCCAAGAAAGGCACTTCTGCGGTGACCTGTACCACGTGTGGCGGTATGGGTCAGGTGCGCATGCAGCAGGGTTTCTTCTCTGTGCAGCAGACCTGCCCGGATTGTCATGGTACCGGCAAGATGATCAAAGACCCTTGTCGTGAATGTCACGGTGAAGGGCGCGTGCAGGAATACAAAACCCTGTCTGTAAAAATTCCATCAGGTGTTGATACAGGCGATCGTATTCGATTGGCAGGCGAAGGTGAAGCAGGCGTTAATGGTGGCCCAGCCGGTGATCTGTATGTTCAGGTCAGCGTTGCAGACCATCCTATCTTCCAGCGCGATGGCAAACACCTGTACTGTGAAGTGCCCATTACTTTTGTGGATGCTGCACTGGGTGGTGAGCTGGAGGTGCCAACGCTGGATGGCCGCGTGAAACTGAAGATTCCAAAGGAAACTCAAACCGGCAAACTGTTCCGTCTGCGAGATAAAGGTGTAACGCCTGTTCGTGGTGGCGGTCGTGGCGACCTGATGTGTCGTGTAGTGGTTGAAACGCCGGTCCATCTGACTGAGCGTCAGAGAGAGCTTATGAGCGAGTTGAAGGATACCTTCGCTGCAGAAGGTGAAGATCGTCAGTCACCCAAGAAGACATCGTTTTTTGAAGGTGTGAAAAAGTTCTTCGACGATATGGCCTCCTGATCTTCCTCTCTTTAAATTGCCTGCAGTCCTTTCTTATGCTGCAGGTAATTTTCTAATTCCTTGGCTCCCTGTTAGAACCTTAACTATCTTAAAGTGGCTTTTCTGCTCTTGGATGCTTTCCAGCGGGTGGAAGTTTTCTGGCTGTTTCCTGCTTTAAGAAATAATGAAATTACCATCGGTTTTAACTTCTGAGCCCGGCCTGTATGCAGGTATTGCTGCCTCGGTCTTTTTCTATTCTCTCTGCAGCCGCTATTTGACGACGGGCTCTTCAGCCGCCGTCAGTGCCGGACTCTTCTTTCTGCTGTTTGTAGTGATGTTGTGGTCGTCCTTTGGTGTGGTGCGCCATGCCGATGGATTGGCTGTTCAGCTCGGTGAGCCTTATGGCACACTGATTCTGACGCTCTCAGTGATCAGTATTGAAGTCATAATGATATCGGCGGTGATGTTGACCGGGAGTCATAACCCGACACTGGGTCGTGATGTTATGTTCTCTGTACTTATGATTGTGCTGAACGGTCTGGTTGGTTTGTCGTTGCTGCTGGGTGGTATACGACACGTTGAGCAGACTTTTAATTTGCAGGGAGCTAACTCTTTTCTGGGGATTCTGATTCCTCTTTCAGTGCTGGGCTTGATCCTTCCCAACTTTACAGAATCAACCCGGGCAGGCACTTTCTCCCTCGAACAAATAGTTTTCCTGGTCGTGATGAATGTGGTCCTTTATCTGGCATTTCTGGGAATGCAGACCATGCGGCATAGAAGCTATTTTGTCTGTGAACATGATGATGCTGATCATGGTACTGAGAAGGTGTTCTCTGTTCCGGCTCATGTGCTTCTTCTGGTTTTTTACATGATTCCGATCGTTCTGCTGTCTAAAAAGCTGGCGGTGATTGTGGATTATGGGATTTCAGAGCTGGGGGCTCCAGCGGATCTTGGCGGGTTGATTGTAGCTATTCTGGTGCTCTCTCCTGAAGGTATGGCGGCTATCAAAGCGGCCAGAGTGAACAATCTTCAGCGATCCATCAATATTTGTCTGGGTTCTGCGTTGGCCACGATCGGGATGACAATACCGGCTGTTTTGCTCATTGGAATACTGATATCAAAAACGATCGTCTTGGGTCTGAATAATGTGGAAGCGCTCTTGCTGGTGCTGACGCTTCTTGTTTCCATGGTCAACTTTTCATCCGGTAAGAGTAACCTGTTTCAGGGTGTGACCCATCTGACACTTTTCTTCTGTTTTATCATCCTCATTTTTGATTGAACCTTTCACAGGAAAACTTTTTCTTGAGTGATTCATTTGTGAACTACTTTTTTAGGTCATAAATTAATAAATCTAATGAGATATTTATGGCGGTTCGCATCTTATTTGCGTTGGGCTCAATTCTCTTCTTTACCGGATTTCTCTCTTCTTCAGTCAATGCAGGTCTATTGCAGGAAGGATTAATGTGGGGAGGTGCTCCAAAAACCTTCCCCCAGGATCGCGGTATTCCTACTCTCTTCTCTTCAAGCCTGAGTCCAAATGATTTGATACTCCAGTACTCAACTCATGGTTCTGTAGTCGTTGAAAAACAAGGGTTAACTTGTGGGCAGGAACTGTGTAATTCCTCGGATAGGCTTTGCCAAAGCAAATGTGTCAGGAGAAGTGGAGTAGCTGAAGAAGAGTGGGGTCACGACGAAGAATTTCATTCGGAGGGTGAGATTATTCGCCCGGATGAATTTCTTCGACTGAATAACAGGGAATTCTTCGTGGAGATTAATGATCAGGATGTAAGAGTGTTTGAGCTGGATGAATCTGTAGAGGCGTCTGATCATTTACCGGATGGTGAGGCTTTGTATCTTGTTCACCCTGTATCCGGGCGACAATCAAGAATCCTCAGGGTGGACTCGGATGATGTTTGGCAGGATGAGGATTATTCGGTCAGCCTTTATGCATCACTCTCGGGTACTTATTGGGTGTACCGGGACGCTGAAGGCGTGCTCTGGGTGTTCAGGCGATTAGGTGGTCAGCTGGTAAAGGTGAGGCTGGACTTTGCTCTGGCAGCAGAAAGTTTTGAAAGGGCGTTCGAGAACTATCAGCGATGGAAGAGGGTGGGCGGTAAGCCCGTTGATCCGGCTTATGCTTCAGTAAAACCTCGACAGGTCCCCCCAAAAAGGAAGCAGGGGCAGGCAGGTGGTCTGAAAAAAAAGCCAAAAGTAGAAGAGCAAAGTCATTCTTCAGAGGGAAGTGATGGTCAACACAGTGTTGTGCTTGAGGTGGATGATAAAAGGACTCGAGTGGCTTCTGATAAGTTGAAAGCCTCAAAGGAGTCTATGAAGCAGGTGGTCAGGGCTACCCGTAAGAAGAAAGACAGGGTGGCGGAAGAAGGGGGGAGATTTGGTATTCCGGCCTTTATTGTGCATCTGGATCAGGTTGAGAGAGTTGGCGTTAGTGAACAGGAGGAACTGGAAAAGAAGTACAGGGAGGCTAAGAAAAAGAAGCAGAAAGAGGCTGAGGGTCTCAGAAAAAAATGGCTTTGGAGTAAGGTTGCCTGGCGTATTTTTGAGACGGGGGATTGGGATGGTTTCATTATGAAGCTTTATCAGTTGCCACAGAAGTCACTCAGACTGATCTCTGGGTTGGATGCCAGTGTCATAATAAGATGGAAGGAGCTGGCAGCCATCAAACCGTCCGATGAAGCAGTCTTTGCTGATTTGGAAAAGAATCAAGTCACGGATGTGTTGGTCAATAAGTTATTGGCACTTTGGGTCGAAGAGGTTCTGTCTGCAAAGATGGTTAAACCCGACTGGGAAAAGGTGCTGTCCATTGAGGTTGTTGATGGGCCTGGTTTGGAAGAAGAGGGTTTTGAAGATCATGAGGAGCCAGAGGCAACAAGTTCTCCTGTGATTGAGGTATCAGCTGGAGAAAAGCAGAAGAGAAAAAGAAAAGCGGATCAGGAGGGTGGCGTTAAAAAGCGCAAGCGGTATGAGCTTGAGACAGGGCCTGAGGGAGCGGGGCGGGATTTTGGAGGTTATCGTATTTATGGTCTCACCCGATCCAGTGTTCCCAGTTTTGTAGCGGTTACAGTGTGTGATAACTGTGGTGGTGAAAAAGTGGAATCTCTACACGAGGTGAAAGTTCCTCCATCCAGAAATGCCGGTCTGATGGTTGATCATGCTACCCAGACTCAAACCTCACCATCTGCTTCGTCTGCTTCGAATGATGATGGGGGGCAGATTAGTGTTCAGGAGCTGGTTGGTTTGATGACTCATTTCCAGCAGCAGGTCGTACAGACGGGAGCGGACTGGAGGGCTCCCTTTGTTGATCATCTTCAGGCACATTTGCTTGCTGTTCTGACAAAAAGAGTTGGCGATGCCACAAAAAAATGGATTAAAAAGTCGGAACCAAAGAAGTAATAGGCTCAGTACTTTCTTAAGTGGGATAGGTGTGATGCTTGTGATATCGGGTCTTGCCCGATTCTGGAGTGAAGGTTTTAAGTATTTCCTGCTAGAAATATCTTGTTCGTTCAAAAATATTGTGTTTAAATGCGAAAAATTTGCATTAGATTTGTTGAGGCAGTCGGCGTGCCCCTAGCGTTCCTGATAAAAGTCGGATAAAAAGCGAGATGGTGATTCATTTTACCTCTCGCTTTTTTTGAGCGCGTCCGAAGGAAAAAAGGTGTACATAAGTGCTGATTGTCTCGCAAACTGGCGTGAGAATCGCCTGACCAGGTTATCCCTTGTAAACCGGGTCGGGAACAGGTCGAAGTGTGGGAGGAATCATTGACTAAGTCAGCCGTACTGGCTCTGGAAGACGGAAGTCTTTTTCGGGGCATTGCCATTGGATCCGACGGAGAAACCAGTGGTGAGGTCGTTTTCAATACAGCCATGACAGGCTATCAGGAAATACTCACCGACCCTTCTTATTCCCGTCAAATCGTTACTCTCACCTATCCCCATATTGGTAATACCGGCATTACTCCTATAGACGAAGAGTCTACTGAAATTCATTCTGCCGGCCTTGTTATCCGTGATCTCCCTCTCCTTGCCAGCAACTGGCGTAACAAAATGCCACTCGATGAGTACCTTCGTACAAACAACATCGTTGCCATTGCTGATATTGATACCCGTCGTCTGACTCGAATCCTGCGAGAGAAAGGGGCTCAGAATGGCTGCATCATGGTAGCCGATGAAAACGGTCAGATTGATGAAGCGGCAGCTCTGGAAAAAGCACGTGCTTTCCCGGGTCTGAAAGGAATGGATCTGGCAAAAGAAGTCACCGTTAAGGAATCTTACGAGTGGAAAGAAGGTGTCTGGGCGCTTGAGACTGATGAGCATCAGTCTGTCGAAGAGCAACCTTTCCATATTGTGGCTTATGACTTTGGTGTGAAGCGCAACATTCTCAGAATGTTGGCTCAGCGTGGATGTCGTCTAACGGTTGTGCCTGCCGAAACGCCTGCTGAAGAAGTGCTGGCCATGAACCCGGACGGTGTTTTCCTGTCTAACGGCCCTGGCGATCCAGAGCCCTGCGTTTATGCGATCAAGGCGATTCAGGACATTCTGGAAACCCGTATTCCGGTTTTCGGTATCTGTCTGGGTCATCAGCTTCTGGGTCTGGCCAGTGGTGCCACCACCATGAAAATGAAGTTTGGTCACCACGGCGCCAACCATCCGGTTCAGGATCTGGACTCCGGTGTGGTCATGATTACCAGTCAGAACCACGGTTTTGCTGTTTCTGAAGAAGGTCTGCCGGGGCATATCCGGGTTACTCACAAGTCTCTGTTTGATGGCAGTCTTCAGGGTATTGAGCTGACAGATCGACCCGCTTTCAGTTTCCAGGGGCACCCGGAAGCCAGCCCGGGTCCACACGATGTGGCGGTGCTGTTTGACCGGTTTATCAGCATGCTGGAAGAGCATACAGCGGCTTCCGAATAAAGAATACACAGTGCAGACTCAACAGGTTTCGAAGGCATTTAACGCCTTCGAAACCTGAGACAAGTTACGAGAGCAACATGCCGAAACGTACAGATATTGAAAGCATCCTGATCCTGGGTGCGGGTCCCATCATCATCGGTCAGGCCTGTGAATTTGATTATTCAGGAGCCCAGGCCTGTAAAGCCCTGAAAGAAGAGGGCTACCGTGTCATTCTGGTGAATTCCAATCCGGCCACCATTATGACCGACCCGTCCATGGCGGATGCCACCTACATTGAGCCCATTCGTTGGGAAACCGTAGAAAAGATTATTGAGAAAGAGCGCCCTGACGCCGTACTGCCGACCATGGGTGGTCAGACAGCGTTGAACTGTGCTCTGGATCTGCACCATAAAGGCGTGCTGGAAAAGTACGACGTGCAGATGATCGGTGCCAGCCGCGAAGCGATCGACAAGGCTGAAGACCGTGAAATGTTCGACACGGCCATGAAGAATATTGGTCTTGAAACGCCTTCTTCCGGTATTGCTCACAGCATGGAAGAAGCTCAGGCGGTTCTGGATCAAGTGGGTTTCCCGTGCATCATTCGTCCTTCCTTCACTATGGGTGGTTCCGGTGGTGGTATCGCTTATAACAAGGATGAGTTTGAAGAGATCTGCAAGCGAGGTCTGGATCTGTCGCCTACCAACGAACTGTTGATCGACGAATCCCTGATCGGCTGGAAAGAATATGAGATGGAAGTGGTGCGTGACCGCAAGGACAACTGCATCATTGTCTGCTCCATTGAAAATTTCGACCCAATGGGTGTTCACACCGGTGACTCCATTACCGTAGCGCCTTCGCAAACGCTGACTGATAAAGAGTATCAGATCATGCGTAACGCTTCTGTTGCCGTACTGCGTGAGATTGGTGTAGAAACCGGTGGTTCCAATGTGCAGTTTGGTATCTGCCCGGACACAGGCCGTATGGTCGTGATCGAAATGAACCCTCGTGTATCCCGTTCTTCTGCTTTGGCCTCCAAGGCCACAGGTTTTCCGATTGCCAAAGTAGCGGCCAAGCTGGCGGTGGGTTACACCCTGGATGAGCTGCGCAACGAAATTACCGGTGGTGTGGTTCCGGCTTCTTTCGAGCCGACCATTGACTACGTAGTGACCAAGATTCCACGTTTTGCCTTCGAAAAATTCCCACAGGCTGATGACCGTTTGACCACGCAGATGAAATCTGTGGGTGAGGTCATGGCCATTGGTCGTACATTCCAGGAATCCATGCAGAAAGCGCTACGTGGTCTGGAAACCGGTGCGACTGGTTTCAACCCAATGCTGGATCCTGCTGCTGAAGGCGCTATCGACAAGATCAAGGCTCAGCTGGTTGTTCCCAAAGCTGATCGCCCTTACTACGTGGCAGACGCTTTCCGTGCAGGCATGACTCGTGAGCAGGTGTTTGACAGCTGCATGATTGATCACTGGTTCCTGGTTCAGATTGAAGACATCGTTCTTGAAGAGCAGAAGCTGGCAGGTAAAGGTTTGGCAGCTCTGGATGCCGGAACTCTGTTCCGCCTCAAGCGCAAAGGCTTCAGTGATGCTCGTCTGGCAGAGGTTCTTGAAGTTTCCGAAACGGAAGTTCGCAACCATCGTCGTGGTCTGGGTATCAAGCCGGTATTCAAACGCGTAGACACCTGTGCGGCAGAATTTTCTTCCACGACAGCTTACATGTATTCCACTTATGAGGAAGAGTGTGAGTCAGCACCTTCTGATAACGAAAAGATTATGGTGATCGGTGGTGGTCCAAACCGTATCGGCCAGGGTATCGAATTCGATTACTGTTGTGTGCATGCGGCCATGGCTGCCCGTGAAGACGGTTACGAAACCATTATGGTGAACTGTAACCCGGAAACGGTTTCTACCGATTATGACACTTCTGACCGACTGTATTTTGAGCCGGTTACTCTGGAAGATGTTCTGGCGATTATTGATGTCGAGAAGCCGAAAGGCGTTATCGTACACTACGGTGGTCAGACACCTCTGAAGCTGGCTCGTGAACTGGAAGCCGAAGGCGTTCCTATCATTGGTACCAGCCCAGACGCTATTGACCAGGCTGAAGACCGTGAGCGCTTCCAGGGAATGATTCAGAAGTTGGGTCTGCTTCAGCCCGCTAACGCCACTGTTCGCAGTGCTGAAGAAGCTGTAGCCAAGGCAACCGAGATTGGTTACCCGCTGGTGGTTCGTCCTTCCTATGTGTTGGGTGGCCGTGCAATGGAAATCGTTGCCGGTGAAGAAGAGCTGCAGAAATACATGAAGGAAGCCGTACAGGTTTCCAACGACAGCCCGGTTCTGCTGGACCTGTTCCTGAACCGTGCGGTTGAAGTGGATGTTGATGCGGTTTGCGACGGTGAGCGTGTAGTGATTGGCGCCATCATGCAGCACATTGAACAGGCCGGTATTCACTCCGGTGACTCTGGCTGTTCACTGCCTCCTTACAGTCTGAGCCCGCGTATTCAGGATCAGATCCGTGAGCAGGTGAAAGCCATGGCCATGGAGCTGGGTGTTGTCGGTCTGATGAACGTTCAGATGGCGCTGCAGGACGGCGAACTTTATGTGATCGAGGTGAACCCTCGTGCTTCCCGTACCGTGCCTTTCGTCTCCAAGTGTATTGGTCACTCCCTGGCCAAGATTGCTGCACGTGTGATGATGGGCAAGACTCTGGAAGAGTTGGAGTTCACCAAAGAAATCGTACCTCCTTACTACTGTGTGAAAGAGGCTATCTTCCCATTTAATAAATTCCCGGGTGTGGATCCGATTCTCGGCCCTGAGATGAAATCTACCGGTGAAGTGATGGGGGTAGGTGCTTCCTTCCCTGAAGCTTATTACAAGGCTCAGCTGGCAGAAAACATGGCATTGCCTGAAGGTGGCCGTGTCATCATCAGTGTTCGTGACCAGGATAAGCCAATGGTGCCGGGTATTGCCCGTCTGCTGATGGATACCGGTTTCGAGCTGATGGCTACCGGTGGTACTGCTCAGGTTATTGAAGATGCTGGTCTGCCAGTGACACGGGTCAAAAAGGTGATGGAAGGTCGACCAAATATGGTGGACAGCATCGTCAATGGTGATATAGCCTTTGTGGTCAACACAACCGAAGGTCGCCAGGCCATAGCGGACTCCTATACAATCCGCCGATCTTCCCTGACCAAAAAGGTTCTCTACACCACCACTATGGCGGGTGCAGAAGCTATTGCCCGTGCCATTGCTTTTGGCTCGGAGAAAACAGTCAGAAGACTTCAGGATTTACACGAAGGTAAGACTGGATGAATCGATTTCCGATGACAGTAGAGGGCGAAAAAGCCCTCCGTGAAGAGTTGACTCAACTGAAAACCGTTGATCGACCACGTATTTCCCAGGCTATTGCTGAAGCCCGGGAGCTGGGGGACTTGAAAGAAAACGCTGAATATCACGCTGCCCGTGAACAGCAGAGTTTTGCTGAAGGTCGTATTAATGATATTGAGGGCAAACTCTCCAATGCCCAGGTGATTGATATCACTTCAATTAACAAGACCGGTAAGGTGATCTTTGGCACTACCGTCGTTCTGGTTAATCTGGATACCGATGATGAGGTAGAGTACAAGATCGTGGGTGATGACGAAGCTGACATCAAACACAACAAGATCTCTGTGAACTCTCCCATTGCCCGTGCCCTGGTGGGTAAGGAAGAAGGTGATGTGGTTGTTGTGAACACGCCTTCCGGCAATGTTGAATACGAAGTGGATGAGGTGAAACACATCTAATCCACTTGATTCTCTGCATGGGTCGCAATGACCTGTGCAGAGGCATTACCTTCCTGTCCCCTTTCTTTTACTACCCGTTGGCGGATTACTCCTTTCCCTGACGCTTTGACCTGCGTACTTTTCCGCTATAACTCTGGCTTCCCTGAGCAACTGCTGATCTTCGGCATCTTCATAACGTAAACGGTGTTCATCGATCAGTGAGAGAGCGCTGTTCGTTCGGGCTGAATATTTGATGGCGTTTCTGGATTGTTGGTTGAGGAATGCGGACTCGAGGTTCTTGGCGTTGGCTATAGCTAAACCCACGGCTCCTCTACTAAAGTATTTTGAAGCTGCGCATGATTTCTCAGAGGTTCCCTGCACCTTTGAATAGGAAGATAGGTGGAAGCAGTGTTGTGCTGAAACACTCCAGCGATTCTTATCGGTTGCCTTGGTATAGCCAGCCAGAACCATAAAGTGAGAAGCGGCTTCATTCAGGTTGCCTCTGCGGAGCATGGTGTGGCCAATTTCCAGGTGAAGCTGCAAGAGTTGTTGCTTGTAGCTCTCCGAATTCTTTTGGCTCTCATAGCGTCTATAGGCATCTTTTAGAAGTGTTTCAATCGCTTTGAGGTTGCTTTCATGTCCGGCCTCATCAAGCTCGTCTGACCTGAATGCTTCCAACCTTCCCTGATGGATTCTTAAGGAGGGGTACTCCTCACGAGTTCTGGCTTTGCTTTGCACAGGAGCGGTTTCACGAGGGCTTGCAGAGCTCTCTGTCGTAGTTGGCTCAATTTGATGAGGGCGTGAAATGGGTGGCGGAGGTTGTCGTTCTTCCTTTGAAGTCAGAAGGTTTAAAACGCTTTGGGACCCCCAGGCAATGCCAATACTGAAAGGTGAATCGTATGTGAGAAAGGCAGATGCAGGTACGTCCTTTGACGCTTCTGTGGTCTGTACTGATACTTCGGGAGTGGTCTTTTCTACCTTTCTTTCGGGAGAGTCAGGTAAACATTGATCTTTCTTTTGTGCAGGGGTGAGAACGGCTGCGTAACTGGTTTTCTCAGCACTTTTGCCAAAGGCACTGGTGTTTTGGCCGTTTTGCGCTTCTCTTACATAGTCTGGAACCATGTAGAAAGAGCCACTTTGTGTTTTTCCATCCTTAGGTACTGATGCCATTCTTCTAACTTCCTGTCGTGCATGGGATTTTTGTGTTTAGACAGCTTGCAGAAAAATAGGTTCCCTGGTTAGCGAAGGGCTCCCTCCCTTCTGGCAGAAGATTAGGGGTGAGATTCTTCTGCTCTGGTTCTGGCGGTGAGCTTGCACGTGGTTCGATTGCATTCCATCTGGATGATCTGATTCACAGGTACTTGATTAATATCGTGCCTTTTGTACCAGATTTGCTGATGGTTATAAGAAATCTTCTGGTCGTAATCATGGTCAAAGAAGCCCCATGTATTAATCGTCATTTGTTGCTTTGTGCCGCCAAAACTGACTTCTGCGCCGCTATCTTCAACCACAGGCTCCTTGTGCTGATAATTAAATTTGGCCACTGCTTTCATGGTTTCTCCAGGGGCTACTGAAAAACCATAAAGGCAGCAGTGGCTTCCCGGGCACTGGCAGGCGGGCACATCTATATTGCTGTGGTAGCCAGACACATTTTCACGAAATGTCATGGTCTCCGTATCTATGTTCTTGATGTTTATTGTGAGGTAGTTGGTGAAGTCGGCATGGGCGGAAAGGGAGATAAAGGCAGAGAGAAGCAGCAAATAAAGAGTCTTCATATCAGCTCCGGAATGGGCGGGTAGACTGCCAAAATTCTAGAACATAAATGTATGTCAGCTTTTTATTATTTATAAGCTGGTCCTCATGCAGTCTCTTGAACTTTTGCTAATCTGCTCTTAAACGGCAGGGGACAAATACTCTGCAATACTGGAAGTGATTTCCATGGGTAATTATGACTTCTTATAACGGCCAGATGTATGACGAAGTCGCCAGTGGCGATATCAGTTACCTCTATTTGCGAGATGTCCCTGACTTGTTACAGAAGTATCCACCTCCAGGTGGCAGAGCCCTGGATTATGGTTGTGGATCAGGTATTCGTGTCCCTTTTTTGCAGGGGTTAGGCTATGAAGTAGAAGGTGTGGATATAGAGTCTGCCATGCTGGAGCTGGCCAGGGAGAATAGTCCGCTTGTGCCTTTCAGGTTGATTAAATCGGCTGAGGTGATGTGCGAAGACGGTTGTTTTGATCTGGTTTTTAAC
The DNA here is from genome assembly GCF_001562015.1 of Endozoicomonas arenosclerae. Lineage (GTDB taxonomy): Bacteria > Pseudomonadota > Gammaproteobacteria > Pseudomonadales > Endozoicomonadaceae > Endozoicomonas_A > Endozoicomonas_A arenosclerae. The sequence continues at coordinate 26,985 of NZ_LASA01000092.1, forward strand.
TGCTATGTGCTTATGGATGTTCCCGATAAGAAAGAGATTCAAAAAATAATGAATGAGTCGTATCGGATACTGAAGCCCGGTGGCATTCTTCTGGTGCTAGTGACTTCTGAGGCTTTGCATCAGCCCGGCTATCGATCGACTTTTTACCATTTGCCGGAAGGGCAGCTAGCCACTAGCGGCAGAAAAATGAAATTATTCGTTAAGGACACTGACCTGTCTTTTGAAGATTACTTCTGGACCGATACGGACTACAGAAAAATGTTTAACAGAGCGGGTTTTAAATTGCTCAAACACCACTTGCCTCTTGGGAATGAGCATGAAGGTTTTCGGTGGCAGGATGAGTTGAATCTGTCGCCTACATCGACCTATGTGTTGAAAAGGCCAGAATAGAATTGGAAGGGGTGGGTGCCTGAATTTCAGGCACCCAATGACATCAGAAACTTTTGATGTTGGACAGGTTGGGCTTGGCGTCCTTGTTCTCTTTATAAATGAGAGCGATATTGCCAATGGTTTGAATCAGTTCTGCCTGGGTCTGGTTGCAGAGTTCGACAATGGCTTCTTTCTTGACTTCACGATCGCCAACGGCAAATTTCACCTTGATTAATTCGTGATCGTGCAGGGCGCGCAGGGTTTCTTCAATAACACCGTCGCTCAGGCCGTTACCCGCAACCATAACAACAGGCTTCAGTTTGTGGCCGAGGGAACGGTAATGTCTTTTCTTTTCAGAACTAATGCTCATGATTTTGGAATCCTGAGGCTGATTATTCAGTGAGCCTGTTGCATACAGCCATGGCAAGCAGGCGGCAGTTCGACAGAGCGAATATCAGGATGAGGGACTATTGTTCCGACTTGTACCTGAAATGAGGGTTCGCTGCTCGGTTTTTGTGAGATAGGGAAAAACCGGGTTGGAAACTGCTGATCAAAAGTTCATTATTCTACTTTATTCTCTATGGCTCACAAGTCTAAGAGCCATGAATAACACATTTAAGGTATAGAATGGCCAGATCCAAAAGCAGTGCCCGCTGGCTGCAGGAGCACTTTGAAGACGAATACGTAAAACGTTCCCAGGAAGATGGCTACCGCTCCAGAGCCAGCTATAAGCTGATTGAGATCCAGGATAAGGACAAATTGATCAAACCGGGTATGAGGGTTGTGGATCTGGGGGCAGCGCCTGGCGGCTGGTCTCAGGTAGCCATCGAACTGGTGGGTGATCATGGTCGGGTGGTGGCGTCTGATATCCTGCCCATGGATCCCATTGCCGGTGTGGACTTTGTCCAGGGTGACTTTACCGAGGACACTGTACTGGAAAAAATTCTCGAAACGATCGGAAGTGACAAGGTAGACCTTGTAATTTCCGATATGGCCCCCAATATGAGTGGTACACTGGCAGTGGATCAGCCAAGAGCTATGTATCTTGCTGAGCTGGCTCTGGATTTGGCCAGGCAGGTGCTGAAGAAAAACGGCTCTTTCCTGACCAAGACATTCCAGGGCGAGGGATATCAGGAGTATCACAAGGATATGAAGACTTCATTCCAGAAAGTGATTACCCGTAAACCGGGATCGTCCAGAGCCCGGTCGAGAGAAGTATTCCTCCTGGCCAGAAATTTTATATCCTGAAGGCATTTCTTTAACCGGGAAGTAGAAATGTCTTGATCGTTCAGGGCTCTGTTAGATCTTGACGTAGAACTGACAAAAGACTGGAAAACCCGGAAAACCGTGTCGCAGCACCCTTTGCGGCAGAGCGGCCAGAATCATAGATTCTTTCTATCTGCCCAATAGCCAGCTGATGACTGTCACCCTCTCTGCCATTCGTGTATGGTAGAGGGTGCGAATTAACCATAAGAGAGAGCAGAGCCGGTAATTATGCCCTTTAACACCGTTCGCTACAGGCTTCAGTACGCTCAAGTGAGGGTAGCCCTTTGAATGATATGGCAAAAAACTTGATTTTATGGGTCATCATTGCCCTTGTGCTGTTGACCGTATTTAAAAACTTCGATGGCATGCAGTCTTCTACTCAGAAGCTCAGTTATTCTGACTTCGTCAGTGCAGTAGAAAACCGTCAGGTCAGCAAGGTTGAGATCGATGGGTTTACGATTAAAGGGCTCATGAACAGCAGTGAGCGTTTTGAGACTAACCTGCCACCGGCAGTGCCCGACAACCAGCTGATGGACGAGCTGTTACGCGCCAATGTCCAAATTGAATCCAAACCGATTGAAAAGCAAAGCATCTGGACACAGTTGCTGGTTGCCAGTTTCCCGATTCTGGTGATTCTTGCTGTCTTCATGTTCTTTATGCGACAGATGCAGGGTGGCGGCGGTGGCCGTGGCGGCCCTATGAGCTTTGGCAAGAGTAAGGCCAGGCTGCTGTCGGAAGATCAGATTAAAACCACTTTTGCCGATGTTGCTGGCGTTGAAGAAGCCAAGGAAGACGTGCAGGAACTGGTGGACTTCCTGAAAGATCCTGGCAAGTTCCAGCGTCTGGGTGGCCGCATTCCTCGCGGTGTCCTGATGGTAGGTCCTCCGGGTACCGGTAAAACCCTGCTGGCCAAAGCTATTGCAGGTGAGGCCAAGGTACCGTTCTTCACTATTTCCGGTTCCGACTTTGTTGAAATGTTTGTGGGTGTGGGTGCTTCCCGTGTTCGTGACATGTTCGAACAAGCCAAGAAGCAGGCGCCTTGCATCATCTTCATTGATGAGATTGATGCAGTAGGTCGTCACCGTGGTGCTGGCATGGGCGGTGGTCACGATGAGCGTGAGCAAACCCTTAACCAGCTGCTGGTAGAAATGGATGGCTTTGAAGCAAACGACGGTATTATCGTAATTGCGGCTACCAACCGTCCAGACGTGCTGGACCCTGCGCTGCTGCGTCCTGGTCGTTTTGACCGTCAGGTGGTAGTAGGTCTGCCAGACATTCGTGGTCGTGAACAGATTCTGAAAGTCCACATGCGCAAAGTGCCTATTGCTGACGACGTAGAGCCAGCAGTGATTGCCCGTGGTACTCCAGGCTTCTCCGGTGCGGATCTGTCCAACCTGGTGAACGAAGCTGCCTTGTTCTCTGCCCGTGCCAACAAGCGCATGGTGGGTATGCACGAATTTGATCTCGCTAAAGATAAAATCATGATGGGTGCCGAGCGCAAGTCCATGGTGATGAGCGAGAAAGAGAAACGCAATACGGCTTATCATGAAGCGGGTCACGCGATCGTTGGTCGTCTGGTACCTGACCATGATCCAGTATACAAGGTCAGCATTATTCCTCGTGGTCGTGCACTGGGTGTCACCATGTTCCTGCCAGAGGAAGATCGTTACAGTCAGAGCAAAGAAGCGCTGATGAGTCAGATCTGCTCACTGTTCGGTGGCCGTATCGCTGAAGAAATGACGCTGGGCAAGGCGGGTGTTACCACCGGTGCCTCCAACGATATTCAACGCGCTACCCAGATCGCCAGAAATATGGTGACCAAGTGGGGTCTGTCCGAGAAGCTTGGGCCTCTTCAGTATGATGATGAAGATGGTGAAGTCTTCCTGGGTAAGAACTACGGCAGTGGCGGCGGAAAGATGAACGTTTCCGGCGAAACAGCAAGGTTGATTGATGAAGAAGTTCGTAGCTTTATCGATGAGTGCTACGCTACCGCTGAGCGACTGCTCGAAGAAAATCGCAGCAAGCTGGATGTAATGGCTGATGCTCTGATGCAGTATGAAACCATAGATTCTGATCAGATTGATGACATTATGGAAGGCAAGACGCCTCGCCCGCCGAAGGAATCTTCCGGTTCCTCTTCAAATGGTGATGGCGATGCGGGTGTCAAGGCAGAAGAAGCTCCTGAAGAGTCTGATTCTTCCAATGATACCGACGGTGACAATGATGAGAAGAAAGGACCTATCGGTGGGCCCGCAGGCGAACACTGATACTTTCTGATCACAAGAAAAGGCAGGATGAGAATCCTGCCTTTTTTATTTGTATGAAAGCAAATGTTGCCTGAAGCTCATGGTCGAATGGATGTCTGGGTCTTGGGGGGTGCAGAAAATATTTTTTTGCTTTCTGGAAGAGAATCTATCTTTCTCTCAGTCGCTTTTCAGGAATATTCAGGAGCACGCGATAATGAAGAAGTTGAATTGTGCCGGGAAAACACTGACTTTTGATCGAACACTTGTCATGGGGATTCTTAACATTACCCCGGACTCTTTCTACGAGGGTAGTCGTTATCAGAATCTTGATCAGGTTCTGAAGGTGGCTGATCAGATGGTTCGTGATGGCGCAGATATTCTGGATGTAGGTGGAGAGTCCACGCGTCCGGGAGCAAATGGTGCTGTTACTTGCGAGCAGGAGCTTGAAAGAGTCATTCCGGTTGTTGAGGCGCTGAACAAAAACTTCGATCAGGTTGTTTCTCTGGACACCAGTTCGGCTCTGATTATCAAAGAAGGCAGTCAGGCGGGGGCGGGTATGATTAATGATGTTCGTGCTCTAATGCGTCCAGGGGCGCTCGAAGCTGCCGCAGCAACCGATCTGCCTATAGTTCTTATGCATTCTCTGGTTGATCAACCGGAGCCAGGTTTTGTGCCTCATTATGATGATGTGGCGGGCGAAGTCGGTGAGTATCTTTTGGGGCGGGTTAAAGCCTGTGAAGAAGCTGGCATTTCCAAAGATCGTTTAGTGCTAGATCCTGGTTTTGGTGGTGGCATGTTTGGTAAAACTCCTGCTTATGATTTGCAGCTGCTCAAAGGTTTGGATCGCGTCCTCCGGCAGGGCTTTCCTGTGTTGGCGGGTATGTCCAGAAAGTCATTTATTGGCGCGGTGCTCGATAAACCTGCGCAAGAGCGTTTGAGCGCAAGCCTGGCGGTTGCGGTAATGGCGGCTCAAACCGGTGCTCAGATCATTAGAGTGCATGATGTTGCTGAAACGGTTGATGCTGTTCGTATGGTGGATGCAGTTAAAGCTGCTTAAGGATTTATCTCGAAATAATTTCTCGATTCACTCAGTTGCCGTTCACCCTGAGGCTCTATGTTTCTTGTCAACCTGCTTTTAGTAATTACATAAGAAATTAGAGCCTCATCGGTGAGAAACTCTCCACTGCAAGAGGCTTGGGTCTTTAATCAGACAGCATAGCTTTTTGCATAATGGGGGAATGATATTGAGCCATATCGAATGTCTTTTGGCTACGCCATACGCTGAATGCTATACGTATCAGCTTGCGCATCACGGCTACCAAAGCCTGGGTACAAGTCATTCTTGATGCATAGTGCTCATACATCGCTTTAAATGCCCCACGACTGGCTGCCATGGCCACATTGTAAAGCAAACGGCGCCCTTCGCTTAAACC
>NZ_LASA01000093.1 GCF_001562015.1 Endozoicomonas arenosclerae
TCTTTACAAGAATATCTCTGTCTGTCAGGCTGTGAATCGTCCTTGCCTTGGCGGGTTATGTCTGAGCTGGCACAGTGTGGGCATTTCACCCCGTCAGGCCAGCGAATCTGGCGTATCTGTTCAAAGCACTTGGCGTTGTCGAGGAGGTCATAAAGTTTCATGACACTTTTGTACAAGAAAACGTCTTCTATTCATAGTCAAATAACTCGTCCTCAACCAGCTCCCCAGAATCCATTAAGAGCCTTGAAAAAAGCGGAAGGTTTGGAAACCTGCTGCAGTCTCGCAGATTGGTAGGTCTGGTGGTAAGCATCCACTCGTTCTGCCCATGAAGCCATCTTTCGTTCCTTGAATAGACGATCATTAAGAATAAAGCTAGTTCATCCGGGCAAAATCATAAAGGGACAAGCAACACTTCAAGAAAGAAGATCTGGCAATCATGTAATGAAAACGATGCTCTGTGGATGCCAACGAATTTACGAATTTATGTAAAATTTTTCGAATGACTTAAACCACCATGCGTATTCCCTGATAGCCTAACCAGGTGCCCAGGAGACATACCAACACACTGCCAACACCATAGGCAAGCGCTGTCAGAAGCTGATCGGACTGAAGTAATCGCATCAAATCCAGAGAGAAAGTGGAAAAGGTAGTGAGAGCCCCCAGGAAACCGGTCATAACAAATATTTTCCAGGCGGGAGGCAACATGGCTTTTTCCACCAGCAAATACCAGCAAACCCCCATGATGATAGAACCCACAACATTGACGGTTAAAGTAGGATAGTGATGCAGGTGAGGATTACGGGTCAGAACAAACAGTTCATAGATAAAGGCCCTGAGTACGGCTCCCAATGCGCCGCCAGCGGCGACGGCAATCCAGTGTGTAGCTTGCATCTCGATTCCTGTTTTTTTCGAGCTCTGCCATCAAAATTAAGACAGACTTCTGAAAACTTGATTGAATAGTTGCAGTCGAAGTGGTTAGATAATCGCCAAGATACCATGTGCTATTGGGTATTAGCAGTAGGAAATACTGCAATGCTTAATTGAATACTGGACAGTTTGCCCCTGACTGCTTCAATGGAGGCAGTTTATGGTATCCCTTCCCACTATCACAATATATTCCTAAAACCCATGAAACATCGTTCAGAAGTCGATATTTTTAATGACCAATGGCATTGCTACCGCTGGATGGTCGACAATAATATTATGGGTCATCAACAGCTGATGCAGCTGGCGGCCGGAAAACTCCGAGATTATTTCACCAATAAAAAAGTACGCCTGCTGGATCTGGGCTGTGGCGACGCTTCAGTGACAGCTGAAATGACCCGGGAACTACCCCTCTCATCCTATACTGCAGTCGATCTTGTAGACTCTGTTTTAAAGATGGCTGAAGAGAATATGACAAGGCCTGGTGTTAAAACACTCTTCAAGCAGAGCAACATCTTCGCCCCTCTGCCGGTTGAAGGTTACTACAATCTGATGTTTAGCAGTTATGCCATTCACCATGGTTCACTTGAGGAAAAACAGGCATTGTTTTCAGAAATGAGAACGAAAGCCGAACCCGGCTGCCTGTTTTTAATGATTGATGCCATTTTGCCCAAAGACCTGAACAGGGAACAATACCTCAAAAGCGTAAACCGCTATTTCAAAAGCCTTCCTGACCTTAATAAAGAGTGGCTCAACTTCGTTCTGGATCATGTCAATCAGTTTGACTTTCCAGAGAGCATCGAACAATTTGAACACATTGGGAAACAGAGCCAGTGGCACCTTATGGAGCACCACTTACTGGAAGGTCTGCCCGACTACCCTGCAGGTCTTTTAGTGTTTCAAGCCCAATAAGCTTACTGCTCGCGCCTGCGCAGTGGGCTTTGCTGATCCCACCCGGATAAACGTTCAAGCTTTTCACGAATCTTGATTTCCAGCCCACGATCGTTGGGCTGGTAATAGTGTCTGGGCTCCATGTTTTCCGGAAAGTAGCACTCGCCGGCAGCATAAGCGTTGGGCTCATCGTGAGCATAACGATACTCAGCGCCATAGCCCAAAGACCCCATAAGTTTGGTGGGAGCATTTCTGAGATGGTTTGGAACTTCAAAGGAAGGATTACCTTTCACGTCGGCCATGGCCGCTTTCCAGGCTAAATAAACCGCATTGCTTTTCGGTGCACAGGCACAATAGACAGTGGCATGAGCCAGAGCCAGCAAACCTTCCGGATTCCCCAACCGCTCAAATGCCTGCCAGGCATTCATGGTGATTTCCAAAGCCCTTGGGTCTGCGTTGCCAATATCCTCACTGGAAATAGCCACCAGCCTGCGAATGATATAAAGCGGATCCGCACCGCCATCCACCATTCTGGCTGCCCAGTAAAGTGCCGCATTAGGATCGGAACCCCTTACCGATTTGTGAAAGGCTGAGATCTGGTCATAAAAAGCATCGCCGCCCTTATCAAAGCGACGACCACTGTCAGCCAGAATTTCAGTTACCGTTGCAGCTTTAACCAGACCCTCTTCACTCAGGTCTGCTGCCACTTCAAGAATATTAAGCACCCTGCGAGCATCGCCATCGCCGTATCGAACCAGAATATCTTCAGCTTCTGGCTCAAGCGTAATATCCGTATCCTTGAAACCACGCTCGTCAGATAAAGCCTGATGAAGAACTTCTCTGAGAGCATCGTCAGTCAGAGGTTTTAACACATAAACCCGAGCCCGGGAGAGCAACGCGTTATTCAGCTCAAAGGAAGGATTTTCTGTGGTCGCGCCAATAAACGTAATTGTGCCGTCTTCAATATGAGGCAGAAAGGCATCCTGCTGGGACTTGTTAAAGCGGTGAACCTCATCCACAAACAGAATGGTTTTGCGCTGGCGGGTCATTTGCTCATCCCGAGCCCTTGCGACTGCAGCTCGAATGTCCTTAACGCCGGCAAGCACCGCAGACAATGTTTCGAAGTGAGCATCACAAACGCCGGCTACCAAACGGGCCAGAGTTGTTTTCCCAACGCCCGGAGGTCCCCAGAAAATCATTGAATGAATGGCACCCTGCTCCAGGGCTTCACGCAGAGGCTTGCCTCGGGCAAGAATATGTTCCTGCCCCAGGTACTCATCCAGATTGCGGGGCCTCATGCGAGCAGCAAGAGGCTCATAGCGGGATGACTCGTCGTCAAACAGACCTGCAGAATACAAAGTTAACCCCGGGTCTCATCAATCACGTCAAAGCCTTTGGGAGGTTTCACATCAAACAGATCATCATTCACCTGCCCGTTTTCTTTCACCTCTGAGAACAGAATTCGGCGCTTGCCACCCAGTGAGTCGCTCAGTTCGATGGAGGTCAACCTACCCTGACGAAAATCTATATCCAGCTTCTCGAACAGATCCGATTCCGCTTTAGGCGTCAGGGTGTATTTCTCATTCCTATCCTTGCTGTACACAGAAACGTTGTACTGCTTCAACAGCTCACGGGCATTGCCGGTCAGCAACTGTGCAGGCGTATTGGCCATGCGGGCATCCTGTTTCTGGATGATCACCTGCTGCAGATCACGATCCACCATCCAGACCTTGCTGCCGTGGGCCACAATTTCCTGCTCATAAGGCTCACTGGTCACCCAACGGAACAGATCAGGACGTTTCATCTGCATCTCACCGGACTCAGTTTGAGTACGACCATCGGAAGAAATAGCATCCTGCTGAAAATGGGCCGTCAGGCTTTTCAGGGATTCCAGCTTTTCAGCCAAAGCCTGCGAGGCTTTTTCATCATTAATGCCTTTGCTGACATCAACACTCTTAACCGGTTGCTCAGTCACCTTGGCCGGTGCAGGCTGATCCGTAGGAGCCGCCATCAGCTGTGAGGAGACACTGAAAGCCGCAGCCATTACAGCCACTTGGGAAATTTTCTTAAACACTCAACTTCAATCCTTCACGGGAGGTGGTGCGATCACCTCACGATTACCATTATGACCTGCCGGGCTTACCACACCGGCTGCTTCCATAGCTTCTATCATACGCGCAGCCCGGTTGTAACCGATCTTTAATTTACGCTGCACTGACGAAATTGAAGCCCTTCGACTTTCGGTCACAAACGCGACGGCCTCATCATACAGGGCATCTTTTTCGGAATCCTCATCCAGCCCGCCGCTGAAAGCACTGCCATCAGATGCCCCTTCAACACCATTAAGCACTTCTTCAACATAATCAGGCTCGCCACGCTTCTTCCAATCTCCCACCACCCGGTGCACTTCATCATCGCTGACAAACGCACCATGAACACGAATGGGAACACTGGTACCCGGCGGCAGGTAAAGCATATCACCATGACCCAGCAGCTGTTCAGCGCCGCCCTGATCAATGATGGTCCGTGAATCGATTTTACTGGATACCTGGAAGCTGATTCGGGTCGGGACGTTGGCCTTGATCAGACCGGTGATAACATCCACCGAAGGTCGCTGTGTCGCCAGAATCAAATGAATACCGGCCGCTCTGGCTTTCTGGGCAATGCGGGCAATCAGCTCTTCCACCTTTTTACCGACAATCATCATCATGTCAGCAAATTCATCCACCACCACGACAATGAACGGCAAAGTTTCAAGCTCAGGTGCAAGATCACCGAGAGTCAGAGCTTCATAGAATGGATCACGCAACGGCTCACCCGCTGCAGCCGCTTCTTTAACCTTCTTGTTGTATCCGGCAATGTTTCGAACACCCAAAGCCGCCATCAGCTTATAGCGACGCTCCATTTCAGCAACGCACCAACGCAGGGCATTGGCCGCTTCTTTCATGTCAGTGACAACCGGTGAAAGTAGATGAGGGATTCCGTCATAGATGGACAGTTCCAGCATCTTCGGATCAATCATGATCAGGCGAACTTCATCAGGACCGGACTTGAACAGCATGGAGAGCAACATGGCATTCACTCCCACTGACTTACCGGAACCTGTGGTACCGGCCACCAGCAAGTGGGGCATTTTTGCCAGATCCACCACCACAGGCTGACCGGCAATATCATGACCAAGAGCAAGACTCAGAGGAGAGCGGGCTTCTTCATACGCTCGGGAAGCAATCAGCTCTGCAAAGAATACCGTTTCCCGGTCATCATTGGGGATCTCTATACCCATCACAGACTTTCCGGGAATAACCTCAACCACCCGGACACTCACTACCGCCAGGGAGCGAGCAAGGTCTCGGGCGAGATTGGATATCTTGCTGGCTTTCACACCGGGAGCAGGTTGAATTTCATAACGGGTGATCACCGGGCCCGGATGCACGGCTACCACTACAGCCTTCACACCAAAGTCCGCCAGTTTGGCTTCCAGCAAACGGGAGACTACTTCCAGATCCTCCGGATTAATACCGTTGCCATGATCCTTGATCTTATCCAGCAGACCCACGCCGGGGAGTTCTCCTTCCGGTAGCACATCAACAGCAGTTTCTTTCTGGGCCGCAGCAATTTTGGTCAGCTTTTTGGGTTTGACGGCAGGCTCAGGTGCAGGCAAAACAACCACAGGTTCCTGACGCTCTGACGGTTTCTCTCGGATCGGTTCCGGCTCAGGCTCTGGTACTATTCGCGCAGCCTCGAAAGATTCTCGATCCAACTCTCTCTGCTCTTTCCAGTGGGCTATTTTTGTCTGAATCGTTTCCAGTAAACCGATGAATCCCTTACCCAATCTGGCCACTGAAACCTTTAACAGCCGCCCACTGGCATCTAAAACCCTGAACCAGGAAAGATGGGTATAAAGCGTGAAGCCAATGAGGAAAATAGCCAGCAAAATCAACGTACTGCCAACAGTATTGAATGCAGGCAGTGATTGTTCCATGATCAACCGACCGAGAATACCGCCGCTTTGTGCAGGCAGTGTGCGGCCTACACCTTCAATGTGAATGGCTGCCAGAGCTGCGCCGGTTGCCAGTGCCAGCAGCAAACCAAGAGAACGAACGACAAACCACCCAGGCTGCCAGTTCCAGTTAGCGTAACGATGCTGGAAGACCAGCACCGTCTTAATCACCAGAATGACTGGAATCCACCAGGCAAAGACACCAAACAGTGAAAACAGTACATCACTGAACCAGGCACCCGCTTTGCCGGTACTGTTGGCCACTTCACCTTCAAAACCAATGTAACTCCAACCCGGGTCGGTTGGACTGTATGAAAAAAGTGCCAATGCCGTGAAAGCAGCCAGCACCAGCAGGAAAAGCATGCCCGCTTCTCTCAATCTCAGAGCCAGTGCCGTGGCCTCTGTAATGCCTTCTACAGAATCTGAACCACGAATACCGGTAATAGCTTTAGGTGCCGGTTTCTCTTTTGCAGCTCGTTTGCGCTTTTTGATGATCGTTTCCGACATTCGACTCCCGTTCAATCTCCAGTCGACTATTCATTCAAGATACACTTTTTCAAGATACCATGCCCCTTGCAGCAGATGCTATGCAAGGTCGTAGCTGTCAAAATCAAGCTCTGAATCAAAGCCCTCTCTCAACAACATTTGTCGTTTACCCAGATCCATCATCAGGGTCACCAGTGTGCCCCCGTTCCCGGTCAGCTCATGATAGCTGTAGGGTCTCAGGACAGGAAAGGGTTTCTCATTGTTATCAAGCAGTTGCCTCATAGTCTTGAGGTTCAGTTCAGGATTATACAGTAGTGCATCCTGAAGTCTTTTGAGGCGTGTCTCAGTACAGGGTTTTGATGCAGTCGGCTGTGCCTGACCGGGCTGAAGATAGTGATTGGTATGTAGGTATACGGCCTGATCAGTAGATTGGAACCAGGGCTGATCAGGTGCCAGTTCTACCGCCAGTGTTTCATGCTCATCAGCCACCATGACGTGGCTGGCCTTCCCTGCCCCATGCTCTTCAATCAGGGAACGGGCTTCCTGAAGAGTCTGGGACTCCAGCAAGGCTCTCAAGAGAATATGCACAGGCAAACCGGTCAGCTTCTGGCTGGCCGGCAGAATATTCAGGCAAACGCCCAGACCGGCAGAGTTCATTCCGATCTTGGCCAGCATACCCGGCTCGGTCATGGTCAGGAATCGATGACCATTCTCCAGTTCAATTTCTGCAAGAGCCAGGTTGCCTTCCAGGGCTTGCGCCCAGTCCCAGTTCTGGCCCACCAGTCCCTGCTTTGGAAAGGCCACGGAAGAACACTCAACCGGTGAAGACATCAACTCGCTGCGAGCATTAATGCAATAGATCCAGAAAGGTTCAACGCCTGCAGCAGCTGCAATGGCATCCATTTCCTCTTTATAATGGGGTCTGAATGACAGGACTTTCTGCATCAGCAGATCAACATGAGACTCCAGTCTCTCCCTGTTCTTTAAAAAACGTGACCGGTAATAATCCAGCACTTCGCTGATTTCGTTGCGCATCCCTTCGCCATGGATGTGCCCCCGGTTTTTAGCTGATCCACTTAGCACCAGTTTTTTCATCGATATGAGTCCCGAAATGTCCCGATTCAGTAACAACCAACTGCTCAGTGGGCTTCTGTTGACGCTGCTGGTATCCGTTCTTGTGCCGGTTTCCGTGGAAGATAACACAATAGGCGGTCAAATTTTCTCACTTCTCATTATTGCCTCATTGATGACGGTTCTGGCAAGGCTCACTGAGAAGAGAATGAAAGTGCGTCGTTGGCTTCAAGCAACAGGCTTTACTCTGCTGGGCATTCGCATCCTGATCAGTCTGGGGCACACTCCAGGCTGGGCCGATACCGCCAGCCTATTACTGGTCATACTGTTTCAGATGGCTTTGATGGTGTTGTTAATGGGGCATCTGTTTTCAGATGAGACTCTGGATGAAAAACTGCTCGCCGCGATCAACTTTTACTTTTTAACCGGGATCACTTTCGGGTTTATCTACACCCTGCTGAATCTGATTCTTCCCGGGGCTTTTGACTTTCCCAGTCATGGCGCTTACGACTGGCCCGATTTCATCTATTTCAGCTTTATCAACTTGACCACACTGGGTTATGGCGACATTACACCGGTCGCCTCAATCGCCAAAAGTCTGGTCGTGATTGAAGCGGCCATTGGAGTTCTGAGCCCTACCATTATGATTTCAAGGTTTGTTCGTCCCGCTATCTGACAGGCACTGGATGACTGGCAACCTGTCGGCCAAGCCTCAAATAAAGCTCTGAGTTTTCAAGATTCTTGATAAACCGGGGTGGGATAGCCGAAACACCGGTCATAGCGCCTAACAGAGCACCGGTCAGTGCAGCCCTGGCCATATTATTTCCGCCGCCATTCGCTGCTGAGAGCATACCCATTTCAAAATCGTTGGGGAAACGGTGAATCAGGTAGTAGGCTGCTGGCAACAAATGTGTCAGCTGGCAATCTGTGCCATAGACATGGCTGATATAGAGCGGTGGCTCAACTCTGACTTTATCGGGGTGCCAGGCAATGGAACCATTACTGACCGTGAATGTGTTGTCGTAACCGCCAATAAGGGGTTTGATGACCGGATTCTGCAACAGACCTATCAGGTGATCCCTCATTTCAGGCAACTGAATCCCTTTAATAAGAGCCTGCAGCGTCATGGCGTACACCACCTGATTCTGGCGAATGAAGTCATTTTTGAAGAGGGGCTTCATGAGCCGATCTGCTTCAATCGCCAGTGTTTCAGCGTCTTCATATATCAACGCCAATATGATAGCCAGCTGTGCTCCATCTGAAGTATCTGAAGCGGTGGCCATGGCTGGATCATTCCAGGCTACTCCTTTTTGACGGCTGGCCCAGAGGCTTTTGATAATGGACTCGGTGTAACGTCCCGAATACGATTCACCATTGAGGGTTTTGAAGAACTCATCAAGCCGACGGTGAAAATCATTTTCATCATACCGACCCTGTGCTGCAACAGATTCTAACAACAGGGTGAAAATCTGCCCGGTCTGGGAAACATCACCTGCCCTGACCCCCTGCTCATGACGGAAGCGGCTGATCTGGGCAAAGCTGTGACTGCCATCAGGGGTCGGATTCTGGTAACTGTCTACCCAGGGACCATAGTCTTTATGCAACTCATCAAGGTTGTAATACCAGTGAATGCCCAGTCCCATGGCATCGCCCGCCAGGTAACCCATGATGGCCCCCATTACCCGCTTTTCCCTGGAAATATCTGCGGGGAAGTGTTTGACCGGTTTGTATGAACTCATGGAAGTGCTCCCGCTATCTGAAGGGCTTTTGGCAGAAGGGGCATGACAGGCAATCAGCCCCAATGCCAGCAAAACAATCAGTAGGCTTTTGACTCTTGCAGCTTGGAACATGCTCAACACTCTCATTATCGTAAACTGCAGCAAGCATAGAAGATAACTCAAACCTCACAATTTTCAGGGTAAGCCCCTATGTCAAAATACTCAGCAAAGAGTATCTTTCGATCTTAAGTGTTACGCTCGAATTCAAGGATCACCCATGACAACTTCTGTACACGGTCGCAAGTTACTGAACCTGATGGAAACTCTGCCACAACCTCTGGCAAAAGAAACGCTTCTGGAACAGATGGCTGAAAACTTTGGCACTGAAGCGGCCTTTCACACTTGCTCCCAGCAGAACCTGACAGCTGAATCCCTGGTTGAGCTGTTTTTGAAGAAAGGAAAACTGGTTGAAAATCAGGAAGGTATCACCGCTTCCGGATGTTCTTGCAAGGGACACTGAGTCAAATCAATCTTCCCTTCCCATAACCAGACTCTGCAAAGAGTCTGGTCAATACCCATATATCTCAATAATAAAAGCGGCTATGACTTCCACTTCATGCTTGACATAAAGGCATGAGGTTATAATCTGGAGGCATGACTTGGCTTACAAGTCATAAACGAATTGGTCAGTTGCTTTAATGGTTGATGTTAACGATTTGATTCAGTGACTGTTCAATTTATAAAACCAGAATATTCAGGAAGTGATTCCTAAACAGCCATGGGCCCATTCAAAAAGCCATGCGCTATTGAAACAGTCTTTCATCAGCTATGAGAAAAAGAGTGTTTCAAGGTAATCCGTTACCCGGGGATTCAAGTCTTACTTCTGAGAATCGTAGAAACAGCTTTTTAATCATCCGTATGATTGCAATGTTTCCTGATCGATAGCCCTGTGCGTGATAAGCCTGAATTTAAATAATGACGCTGTCCGATACCTGTAGCCATGAACGGCGATGCCATCAGGTCAACAGTCAGCCTTGAGATATTTGGAGACCTTTTTACCATGCAACAGAATAAACTGTTTGTAGGTAACCTTCCTTTCAACAGCAACGAAAGCGACCTGCAGGAAGCCTTTGAGCAATTTGGCGAAATTGACGAGATTCGCGTCATTACTGACAGGGATACGGGCCGCTCCCGAGGCTTTGCATTCATCACCTTTGCAGAAAGTGATGATGCAAATTCAGCATTAACCATGGACGGTAAAGAAATGAATGGCAGAGCCCTGCGCGTTAACTTTGCAACTGAACGCACTGGAGGCAAACGCCGCAATTAACAGCCACCCAAATACAATCCCTGAGTTTACATAAGCTACTGATTCTTTATCTGATTTAAAAATCAGTTACCTTCAGATGGGTTAATAAGCAACCCAGGGCAGCCTGACCTTTAAATTCAGGCAAGTACTTTTCAGCATCCCTGCTGACAACGATACCCGGAGTTATTTTTTCTCCAGATTTTTCTTCATCATTTCCTGCTGAAGTTTCATCTGATCCATCTGCATCTTTTGCAGTTCCTGCTGATTCATTTGCTGCTGCATTTGCATTTGTTGTTGCTGCTGAAGCTGCATCTGTTGCTGGAAGGCACTGGGATCACGGAAATCAGGAATAGGCACTCTGGACTGGCCCGCACAGTTTTTATCCTGAGCCAAACCTAACAGGTAGTTGTATCGTTGACGATAGGCATCAATTTCAATCTGTTCAGCCTGACTCAGATCCATAAAGAACCAAGGTACTAAGAAGAAAACCCCCGCCACACCTAAAGCGACATTCTTACCGGTTTTATCCGTCTTGGGCATCAGCCTGCTGATTTCCCCCTCGATGAACATCATCTCGCCTTCAAGCGCTGCACAGGAGCGATTGATATCCCCGTACTGTCGTACAGCTATCGGATGAGCATCTCTTCCTGCACAACCTGTCTGTAAAAGAGTCAGCATCAGGAGAAAGGCTCCTGCAATTTGGTTTCTACTGTTTATAAACATAATCCCGTCTGAACACTCTAAAAACTCAGGTATAGCGTAGACCAACAACACGGCTGTATGTTCACTGTTCACCTTAAAAATTAACTTTATATTCACTTTTAAAATTCAGCGTTCCCTTACAGAAACCGAATATCAGAAAACCAGAATCACGCCTTTCAAAACCTCATCCATGACCATTTCTGCCGATACAAATCTAACTTGCCTCCCCAATGGATCACTGGATAACCTGATGAATAAAAAATATGTGCTGCCCCTGCTTCTGACATTTTCAACCACCCTGTTCGCTAACCAGAAACCGACCGAAAGCATTCAGCCGGAGATCACCGACGAATCTCCCATGCCTCTGGTTTCTGCAGCCGTTCGTTATGGCATGATGGCTGACGCCTACCTCAGCAGCCCAAGCGGAATGGTGACGGAAGGGTATCGTTTTCAATTGAGAAGCCTCTACCTTTCCTATCTGAAAGAGATGCTGGCAGAACCGGGCAACACAGTAGAAAAAATTAACGATGCATTGCTCTCTGACTGGATGATGAGACTGGGCCGTGAGGGAATAGGGCCCGAAACGCTGGTCAGCATTAAAGAAGGCATGCAGGACAAACTGTCCGAGTGGAGTCAGAAAAGTTTGTCAGGACAGATCACCCCTTTCCTGGAATCCACTGAAATCATGCCAAAGCTGGAACAACAGATTCGAGCCTGTAAAAAAATGACGCCTCAGCCATCCAGCGATCCGGCCAAACGTCGGTCCTGTCATCAGGCAGAATCACTGACCCGGGTTGAGTCCAGCACCATGATTGATCCTAATCTACTCAAAAATGCCATGCTGAAACTGATCCCCTCTTACGCCCAGGGATTGATTGACGTTTCCAGCCGTCCTTACTACCGGGCCTTCCTGACTTCACGGGAAGACTTTGAAGAGAGCCTCAGCGCTTTACTGGGCCAGGGTTACACTGCACGACAACTGGCCGAGATTCTGGAGTTTGCCGGCGTTGATTACCCCGAGGTGTTTGACAGCCTTTATTACCATGCTCTCAGGAATGACAAGAGCATCCATGAGTCAGCCATTACCCAGAAGTAAAAATCTTGCCCCAGATAGCAGGGAACTTATCACTTTCCCTGCTATCTAACCTCTATTGAGTCCCGCAGTCCAATGTACATGGAGGTATAGAATGCAGGGCATTGGTGATCCTCACAGTGGTATTCCACTTCCTTCCCGGCAGCCAGTCCCGCGGAAGCAGAGTGACCTCAGTAACACCAACACAGCGACAGATCAGCGTCGAGGGCAGCCCTTTACCCAGATCATCCACTGAGTTATCTTCCATAGCCACTGTTAATCTCACACCAGAACAGAGAACACGCTGGCAGCTACTGAATCAGTTGCACCAGCCCATGAGTCGAGACTGTGAGCTATTATCGCCCCTCGCTATTGCAGGTGTTCCCCCGGAAAAAATCTTCATGTCGTCAGACGATGAAATGACGACCGACGACGAAAGCCAAAACGCATGCTTGCGAAGAGCCTCCCAAACAGTACGACCAGCCCCAACTCTGGTTAGAGAATATGAGGCCAAAGCAGAGAAAATACCCTGGGACGATGGAGTGGATTTCAATGATCCTTTGTTTGAGGATCGTGATCACTTCAACACTTATTGCCTTGATCAGCTTTGCGAACAAACGGATGAGAAAAAATCCTGCCTTGTCATGCTGGGCAAAGGTTTACCCGGCTATGAGCCAAGTGAAGAAGAAGTAGACGATCAAAAAAGGTCGATCTGGGACCGCGTCCGTGCTGGCGAACACTCAGCCATGAAAATTTATGCCGTGGTTCTGATGCACAAAAATCCGGACTTTAACTTTTCCAAGCTGGCTGGGCGTATCAGCCAATTACTGAAAAAAGGAGGTAAACCCGCCATTGGTGCCGATGAGGTAGAGTGCTGGTTTTTTAAAGGGACGGTGCCTGAGCTCTATGCCTTGGGAACAGTCTTTGACTCCTATGTTGTCAGGCTCAAAAGCTTGGCTGATCAGAAATCAAAAGAAGGCCGAAATGCAACCTACTGGCTAGTCAGGTTACTTCGCCTTAGAAATAACAAAATGGGGAATATCACAGGGGCCTTAAATCGGAAGTCTAACCCCATTGCCAACCCTTTTGGTGGTCCCTGGACTCAGTTTCACATTGAAAATATGCTGGGAACATCTGTCTCAGATCTGATCGAACAGATGTCCAGAGCGGACGCCCATAACTCCAGGCCCGGGCAAAAAATTCTGGCCATGGCGGACGAAGGTAATCAGGAGGCTCTAACAGCCTTCATTGAGTATTACAGATATCAAAAACATCTGCTTAACAGAGACATTGCCGGTAAGCTCCGAAATAAAGTTACTGTTCCCGGACTGATACCCAGCAGCCAGGACTGGCACTCACATATGATTGAACAGCATCTGATGGGTCAAGAGATTACTCTCGAAGCACCGGATTGGTACACAAGCTATGTTGAAAGCGCTAAACGAATCAAGCACACCGGTAATCAGGCTGATAAGCAGATTGAAAAACTTATGCTCCTCCCCAGCATGCAGTCCGATGCAGCCAGGGCCAAATTGAAAGGCCATCTGGATTCAGATTCTGAGGAGGAAGAGATTCAGGTCGTTCAAAAACGGAAAAGAGTGAGGAGAGCCCGAAAATCTAAAGTCTCACTTCCAAAAGAGCTGAAGCTCTCCATACCGTTAACTACCCCCGGACTGGAAAGGTTCTCTCTACCATCTCCAATGGAGAGCGAACTCAATTACCCCATTATGGAACATGATGCTCTTATCGAACTGGCTCTGGCAGGTGATGAGTTAGCTATAGCTGAGCGCATCAATCGCCTGGCTCCATTCGGTATCAGCGACCGGCAAATCATTGCACAGCTGATCAAAGAAGAGATTCTGCCTGTAGAAGGTCTATGGAGTCAGAAGCTACTTAAACATTACCGTTCACTGTCCGGACGATAAGAATTTATTTTATTCTCACTTCAAGGCAGCCATAAGAAAAAGAGCCGTGCTTATAAAAGTCACGGCTCTTTCTTTAGAAGGTCAGCAGTTTATTTCTTAATCGAAACTGACTTTATAGAGGAGAGAGTAAGTCACAGGCAATACAATCAAGGTCAGAACCGTCGCAAAGCCAAGACCAAAGATGATGGTCACCGCCATTGAGCTGAAGAAAGCATCAAACACCAGAGGAATCATACCCAGCATGGTAGTCAGTGCAGCCATGCAGACCGGACGCACTCTACTGACAGAGGCATCAACAATCGATTTGGCAAGATTGCCGGTTTTCTCTTCCTCAATATTGATCTGCTCAACCAGCACAATACCATTCTTGATCAGCATTCCGGAAAGACTCAACAGTCCCAACAGCGCCGTAAAAGTAAACGGCATGTTCAGAGCCAGTAGTCCGGCTGAAACACCAATAACACCCAGAGGAACAGTAAACCAGATAGCCAGTGGCTGACGGATAGTACTGAACAGGAATACCGTGATGATAAACATGATCAGATAACCCATGGGCAGGGACTTGAAGACATTACCCTGCGCCTCACTGGACATCTCATGTTCACCACCCCACTCCAGACTGTAGCCATCAGGCAGTGGCATGGATTCGATTTTCTCTTTCAGTTTCAGGCGAACGGACTCCGGCGTTTCATCGGTAAACGGTTGAGCATCAGCCATCACTGTCAGCACACGCTTCAGATTACGACGAACAATCAACGGATTTTCAGTTTCCGATTCAAAACGGCTCACCACTTGTGCTACCGGTACAAAGGCATTGCGCTCCTGACTCCAGACCTGAAGCTCAGTCAGAGTATTTGCATTCAAACGCTCTTCTTCAGGCGCTCTCGCCATGATGGGCAACAAATGACTGCCATCTCTGTAAACACCGACCTGTTTACCGGTGAAGTTCACCAGTAATGCATCGTCCAGTGCCTGCTTGGAAATACCACTTCTGCGTGCAGCAGCTTCATCGATTTGTGGTCGGGCAATGGTGACCTGTTCTCGCCAGGATTGTCGGACGTCAACTGCAGAAGGTTCCTCTTCCATAATGGCTGAAGCCTTGGCACCTAACTCCCTGAGCACTGCAGGATCGGATCCATAGAATCTGGCTTCTATATTGGCAGCGGGTGAAGGGCCGTTCTGAAGCAGCTTGAACTTGAACTCAATGCCAGGGTATTTGGCATTCATGGCCGCTTCCATTGGACCTAAAAGCTCTTTGATACGATCCCTTTCATCCACTTCAATAATCAGCTGTCCATAACTGCTGTAACTTTTCTCAGGCGCATAAGTCAGAATAAAACGCTGGGCACCCATTCCCATCACCGAAGTGACATTCTTAACGCCCTCATAAGCCATGGCATCCTGTTCAAGATGCTTGATCGTTTTCTCAGTTTCACGGATGTCAGTCCCTTCCTGCATCCATACATCTACAAAAAAGATTGGAGTATTGGAAGGTGGGAAGAAAGCCTGTTTGACATGGCCAAAGCCAACAATGGCCAGTACCAGAGCAGCCACTGTCAGCACCAGAGAAAGGACTCTATGCTTAAGCGCTTTACTCAAAAAAGCTCGGTAGAAGGAGAACAGTGCGCCTTTATAAGGATCAGCCTCTGAACCTACCATAGCTTCTGTGGGTTCCTTGAACATCAGGTAACAGAAGAAAGGCGTCAGGGTAATAGCCAGCACCCAACTGATCATCAGCGACAGCAGGAGTACCTGAAACAGGGACACCATAAAGTCACCGGTTGAATCCGGAGACAGACCTATCGGTGCAAACGCAATAATCGCAATGACTGTTGCACCCAACAGTGGCCATTGATTCTGAATGACGACTTGCTTGATGGCCTCCATTCTGGAGAGGCCTCGTTGTAAACCTACCAGAACCCCTTCCGTGACAACGATGGCATTATCCACGAGCATGCCCAGCGCAATGATCAAGGCGCCGAGAGAGATCAATTGCAACTCGACACCCAGAACATTCATACCGATGAAAGTACCCAGGATGGTCAGCAGCAGAATACCTCCCATAAGCAGGCCGGAACGCAGACCCATAGCAAACAGCAGCACTACAATCACGATCGCAATGGCTTCCGCCAGACTGATCAGAAAGCCATTGACAGAAGCTCGCACAACTTCGGGCTGATCATAGACAACGTTGAAATCGATACCCACCGGACGACTGGATTCCAACTCGGCCAGTCGGGCATTCACCGCTTCACCGACATCAACCACATTGACGCCTTTGGCAAAGGAAATCCCGAGTGAAATAGCCTTTTCGCCATTGCTGCGATAAAGGTTCATCGGGGTGTCGTCAAAAGTGCTATGAATATCGGCAATATCACCGAGATAGATCAGCTCGCTGGTACCGGGCGTACTGATAACCAGCTGTTTCAGCTCACTGATATCCTTAAACTCACCGGTAGGATGAATCCTTACAGAAAAGCCATCAATAAACATATCGCCCGCATTAGAGACCACATTCTGGTTCTGAATCAGGCCATAAATCCAGGCTGGATCAACACCCAGAGCCGCCACTTTGGACTGGGAAATCTCAATAACCACCTGTTCATCAACGGTGCCGGCAAGACTGACTTTCTTGACCCCATCCACCAGGGACAGCTCCCTGCGCAGAAAGTCACCATAGTTTTCCAGTTCACGGTAATTGAAGTCGCTGCCACTGATATTCAGCATGATGCCAAAGACATCACTGAAATCATCATTGACGATAGAAGGCAAAACACCCGGCGGCATAGACGACTGTGCATCGTTAACTTTACGACGCAGCTCATCCCAGATTTGCGGCTGATCTTCAGCGGTAAACTCATCTTTGAGCTCTACCATGATCTGGGAAACACCGGCACTGGATAATGAATCAATATTTTTGACGTATTCCAGTTCTTGAATCGCCCGTTCCAGCGGCAGTGTGACTTCTTCTTCAACCTGCTGGGGAGAAGCTCCGGGATATACAGTATTGACCATAGCCTGAGGGATGGGAAACTCCGGGAACTCCAGTTGCCCAAGACCAAAAAAAGAAATCGTACCGCCAATCAGCAGCAGAACGACAAACATCCAGCTGATGACTTTGTTGCGTATTGAATACTCCGCAATATTCATGCTCACAGCCCCCGCTCACGCTGCAGTGGCTTGACCTTCATACCTGGACGCAGGCGATTAACTCCTGCAGACACTATGCGCTGACCTTCCTCAAGGCCCGACGTCACCTCAACACCTGACTGCAGGATTGAGCCAATGGTCACCTCAACAGGCTTTACCGTCTTGTCCTGTTCATCAAAGATCCAGACCTGTTCTTTTCCTGTACTGTCATCTTTCAGAACTGCAGACAGTGGTACTACAAAATGCTGCCCACTGTTTTCTCTGGGTGACACTTTGGACAGATCCAGAGTCAGGGTAGCGCCCATACCGGGATACACAGTCAGGTCTTCAGGAATAGGCAAAGTAAATACCACCTGATAGGACTGAGTGCCCGGAGTCACTTTTGTGGAATGCTCCTTGTAGCTGACCTTGTATTCCATGGAAGGCCTTCCAGCAAAGGTGACTACTGGCTGGTAGTCATAATCCACATCGTCTTCACGAACATTAGAGACAATGCTCTCGGGCACCTGAATCTGAACATCCAGGGTGTTGCTGCCCTGAAGAATCAGAATGGCCTGCTGGGCCTGAACAAACTGATAGTTTTCAACCAGTGTCTGAGCTACACGACCATCAAAGGGTGCTTGCAGGACGGTGTATCTCAATTTGTCCCTGGCCAGTTTAAGGGCTGCATCGGCGGATCTCAGTTTGGCATTGGAATTATCCAGCTCAGACTGAGAGACCACTTTTTTGGCACGCAGTGATTTGATCCGATTGTTTTCTGCTTCTGCCAGATCAAAGTCGGCCTGACGGGCAGCCAGCTCATTGCGAATATCACGGTCATCCAGTTTTGCCAGCAGTTGCCCTTTTTTTACTTCTTCTGCCTGCTTGACCGGGAACTTAACCAACTCACCCGGAATACGGAAAGAGATCTCAGCCTCTTCACTGGCATAGACCTTGGCAGGAAACTGTCTTAAGTTACCGGCATTGGAATCTTCAACCTGAAACAGTTTTACAGGACGCACGACTTCTTTTTTTTCTTCCTGAGGTTGTGAACACCCTGATAGCACCATAGCAACAGCGATCACAGACCCCAGCAATAACCGGGACTGGCCCCGGACCTTTATTCTTTTCAAAGCCCTGTCTGTCTGTAGACTGAACGGCGACTTCATAAATCTTCTCCCTCTCAGGCCGGGTATGCCCGAATTACCGAATAATATTCGCAAAATATTCTAAAAAATCCCCGGCAACCGGGGATTCGATGTGTTTTAGGCGCCTGCTTCGAGCGTTGTATAATTGCTCACTGCTTCAGCCAGCTGACTAAGGCGGGCTCTGGAGACTGCAGAATCTAGATTCCAGCCTGCCAGATAACGTTGAATGTTCGCCAAGTGTAGATCAACTCCGTCGTCTTCTCGAAAATCCGCATTGAAGACACCAAAACCTGACTCCTTGATTTGATACAGACCGCTGGATAATCCCCACAAACCCATCATGAGTTCAGCCACCGACTGGTCAGAAACCTTCTCAAAACCATTTTCCGAAAGGGCCTGACGCACCAGGGTTTTCAGCTGGCTATCGATGTAATCACCCAGTTCATTCATGGCGTTACTTCGGTTTGAAGAAGCTCGCTGCCAGACACTGGGGTTCATCGCTAACTGACTGAGGGCGAAATGCTCGGGCCGATCCTGATTGATCTGCCACATACAGAGCGAGATCATAACCATCTTCTCGAGCGAAACCAGATCTGCATCAAGTATACGATGAAGCACCTGGATTTTTTGTCGGGTTAGAAAATAGGCACACCCCAGAAGCAGGTCTTCCTTACTGGAGAAGTGAGAATAAATGGCCCCCATGGAACATTCTGCGGCCTGGGCTACATCGGACATTCGCAGGTCGAGAAAACTTTTCTCTTCCAGCAGGAGTAGCGTGGCAGCAACGATCTCAGACTCTCTCTGTATGCGTTTCTGCTGTCTGGACATATCAATACAAGCACTTGGAAATAGATGCGAATATTATTCGTTTTTCTACAACTGATACAAGCTATTTTTCCGGTTGAATCTACGTAGACTTCTTATTGAAGGAGCTGGCAATAGCAGTTGCTGAGAGGGTTTCGAATCTGTAGTGTCTCGCTCAATTCTATTAAAGACTGGATGAGACGATGGCTCTCAAGGCAACCATTTTCAAAACCGAGCTGCAGATAGCAGACATGGATCGGCACTATTATCAGAATCACTCACTGACCATTGCCCGTCACCCCTCAGAAAACGACGAGAGGATGATGATCAGGGTCTTGGCCTTCACCCTGTTTGCCGATGAGCAGCTCTCTTTCACCAAAGGCTTAAGCACTGACGACGAACCCGATCTCTGGCTTAAGAATTACAGCGATGAAATAGAACTCTGGATCGACCTGGGTCAACCCGATGAGAAAAGAATCCGCAAAGCTTGCGGCCGGGCACAATCGGTTGTACTGATAAATTACGGAGGCAGGACATCGAACAGCTGGTGGGAACAGATGTCAGGCAAACTGGATCGCTTTCAGAACCTGAAAGTTCTGAATCTACCAGAAGACTCAAGCAAGGCTCTGGCAGAACTGGCTGCACGAAACATGCAGATCAGCGCCAGTATCCAGGACGGCCACATCATGATCAGTGATGAGCGACACAGCCTGGATATCACCCTGGAAAAGAGAAAAGATTAGAAGCAATTAGTGGGTCTGGGCAAGCCTGCAATACGAGCCGCGAGTTTTGCCGGACTCCCGGGAAACAGTTTCATGAGATAGATACTGTTTCCCTTATCTTTGCCCAGCTGGTTGGCCACGTATTTAACAAAGGGTCTCTGGCTGGGAGCATGCTCAAACTTCTGATAATACTCCCTCAGCAGATTCAACACCTCCCAATGATCATCCCTCAGAACAAGATCATCTTCAGCCGCCAACTGGTGAGCCACTTCAGGACTCCAGTCGCTGAGATTGACCAGGTAACCGTCTTTATCGAGTTTCAAATCCTTCATGCCCTAAAACCAGCTCACCACTTTATCGTTGGTCTCAGTTAATTCGACAAAACCTTGATAATCAATCATATCAATGTCCAGGTTATCCCTGTTTGTCATGCCTCGAGCCAGAACATCTGCATCAAGTACATGAACCGCCACATGCCTGAGCAGTTCTGACAATACGTCCCCGGCTTCATAAAGTGCGTAAACGCCCTCTTCCAGTAGAAGCACGCTGTCACCTGCATTCAATGCTCTCAGACAGAGCTCCAGAGGTTGACCGGTTTTATTGACTGTATGAAGAGTAGCCATCAGAAACTCAATACCTTGTCCTGTTGAGCCAGAAAAGATGCCACAGCATCCCCTTCCAGCAGGGTATACAGAGGCAGCAGCTGCTCAGGGGCAATACCGCGCTCACCCAGCGATTCGCCATCGATATAGACGGTTTCAATGCCATAGAGTTCTAGAGACTGAAACATTGAAGCGATATTTTTCCTGCCCAGCTGATCCGGAGACTGCCCTTCAAGAACCTGGTAAACCCCATCACCCATCAGTAACAGACTGGTAGGAATCTCATAGGAGGCAGAGACCAGCGCGGCATCCAGTGCTTCTTTGGCAAACTGCCCTCGATAGGGAGCCTGAGTCGAAATAATACAAATGGATTGACTCATGCTTAATCTCCAAACGTCACAAAACGATCCGCTTCAACCGTTGCCTCAAGCAACTGCCCCAGACCAGAAAGTTCATAACCTTCTCTAAGATTACTGCCGGGCAACTCATATCTCTGGGCCTCCTCTGCATTCACTACTCCCCTCCTAAGGGCAGCTGCTATACAGACAACCGCATCAATATTGTGTTCTTTGACCAGATTTTGCCACTGCTCCGGAAGATTCTGTTCATCCTGGGGAGGTGAGATCAGACCGGAAGCATTGTGCACGCCGTCTTGATAAAAAAAGACGCGAATTATTTCATGACCAGAAGCCAGCAAGGCCCGGGCAAATGAAAGTGCTGTCTGTGAGGACTGCCCACCCGTACCGGCAGCACCATAGACAGCCAGTGCATATTTCATTCGTAGACTCCGATCTGGAAAATTCTCATTAAGTACATCCTACTCAATCGCTTTAGCCAACAACACTTTTCATAACAGGTTCTTCTTTCTCAGAGCTCTTCAGACTTTCTGGATACAGGATTATCATCAGGAAAATACTCGTTTATGAGGTCACCGGTATGATCCCAGCAATCCGGTGTACTGGGCCCTGATACAGCAGTCCCTATGTAGTATGTAGAACGTTTACCCTGAAGGGCATTGAAATCCCGGTAAAAACCACTGCGAATGTCATCTACTTCTACATAGGGGCCGAAGGGAGAGTGATTATGAAACTCTATAAAGTCTATGAACTTGACCGGGGAACCCCCAAACTTCAAATGTTCAATGTCGGCCTTTATGCGCTGCCTTACGTCTTCATCGGAAAGCGATAAGTCGTCAGCACCAAATAACACATTATAATGATCCGCCAAAGGCATGGGTAGCACAGCATAAATTCCCGGGAATTTAGCAGCCTTTATCATGTTCTTGGTATTAACATTGAAAACACCTTCATCACCCTTGAGACCTTTAGCCTTTACAACCGCTGTCCAGTAACCTCTGGCTTTGAATTTACTCAGAAGCAACCTCTCCTGCTCATTAAGGTCAAGTACACCTTCGAACGTTTCCAGCAGCGGAGGTGCCGAAACAAACAAATACTTACAGCTATAGCTCTGCGGTTGATCATTATGAACCGTCTCTACCAGCACGGGCTCATCGGGAACTCTTTTTACCGTTTGAACCTGAGTATTTACGAAAACCGACTGCTGCCCAGTGAGCTTGGCTATTTCCTTTGACATGGCCGGGTAAATCGCATCGACGCCTTCCACTGGCGTCTGAAAGTTATTCCATAGAATGGAGGAAGCCACACGATGAGTTATGTTCTTTAAAACATACAGCATGGGAACACTTTCAATTGCGCCATAACCTTGCAGATAATGAATCAAAGGCGTAAAGCCAATATCTATCTTCTTTTTCCTTAGAAAATCCCCAAGATTCAGTAATAAATCTTCTGGCACAGGGTCTGGCAGATGAGTCCCTGATTTCAGCATGAAAGAGAATGTGTACCCCGAGTAATACCAGTAGTACAAAAGAGACATCATCGTGGACCAATAACCAGGCTCTTCATAGTCTGATAAAAGACCGGTTTCAAAGTCAACGTACCGTCTTTTCAAATCAACGATGGATGCACGCTTCAACTTTTGCCCAAAACGATCAAACACCTCTTTAATGCGCTCACTATCAGGAAAAATCCTGACTCCCAGATCATAAACAAAAGCTCCATCATCTGGACGGTATGTCTGGGCATGCCCGCCTAATCGACCGGTTTTCTCCAGAACAGCCACTGAGTAATGTTTATCCGCCATTTTCAGTGCTGCGTACATCCCAGAAGCACCGCCTCCAATGATACAGACATCCCTGGGGATCTCCTCTCCATAACTCATGGAGCAAAGGATACAGCCAAAAGCCAGCATGAAATTCAGAAGACCAGAAAAGCCATTAAACATCTGAGGACTCCTACGGCGTAGAAAGAGAGCCCTTCAGTTTAGTTCTGAAATTAATAACCACTTATCATTTTGAGTTTTCAGCAGGTAAAAAAATACCCCGGAGCCATAGGCTGCGGGGTATTTTTCGTGTTTGCTGATGATCAGTCGTCAGACATAATGCCCAGCAGGGAAAGCAATGAAACAAACAGGTTGTAGATATTCAGGTACAGAGATACGGTAGCGCGAATATAGTTGGTCTCACCACCATGGATGATACGGCTGGTATCAAACAGGATAAAACCTGACATCAGTAATACGATACCCGCAGACAGAGCCATGGACGCAGCCGGGATCTGGAAGAAGATCAGCGCAATGCTGGCAATCACGGCCACAATCAGGCCAACCATCAGGAAACCACCCATAAAGGAGAAATCCTTACGGGAGATCAGGGCATAGGCAGAAAGTGCAAAGAACACGACTGCAGTACCACCCAGAGCCTGCATAACCAGAGATGGGCCATTGGCCAGAGCCAGATAGTAATTAAGCATTGGGCCCAGAGCTGCACCCAGCACACCGGTAAAGGCAAAAACAGCTACCAGCCCTTTGGCTGAATCAGCGGTTTTGTTGACTACGAAAATCAGACCGAAGCCCACCAGGCTCAGCACCATAGCTGTAATACGGCTGATTTCCAGAACCATGGCAACACCAGCAGTCATGGCGCTGAACAGCAGGGTCATGCCCAGCAACATATAGGTGTTGCGCAGTACACTGTTGATTTCAATGCCGGAGCCGACCTGTGTCGACCTTGACGCTACGGCGGCGGATTTACGTTCCATCTTTTATTCCTCGCATTTGGGCTTATATAGGGAGTATACCAGAGCTGAAGACACCGGCTATATCCAGAACCTCTTTTTACAAGATCCCGATAATACCAGAATGGTTGTTACTAAAACGTAACAACGGTCTCTTATTCAGTATTAGTCTGACAGAAAAATTACGGGTCGAGATATATCCTTTTGTTTTCAAGGGTTTGACAGATGATCGTTTTCAGGTAATATTCATCCCCGTTGTCGCGGAGGGATGGCTGAGCGGTTGAAAGCACTGGTCTTGAAAACCAGCGTGGGTTAATAGCCCACCCAGGGTTCGAATCCCTGTCCCTCCGCCATTTTTCAATGGTATATTCCATATTGAGTCTCAGTAACCCCACAGTTATTGTGGTGTTATTCCCTGCGGAGGGATGGCTGAGCGGTTGAAAGCACTGGTCTTGAAAACCAGCGTAGGTTAATAGCCTACCCAGGGTTCGAATCCCTGTCCCTCCGCCATTTCTTCTCTATATTACTCCCTTTTAAAGCCTCGCCTGCAAGCTCTAACTCTTATTATTCTCACCCTCCAACCTCAAAAACCAAACTGTAAATCACCTCTCAATACGCCAAATATCTTTTCCCCCATAAAGCAGATATCTCAATCACACATTCAGCCTAATTAAACACACCCCCAGCACTTCCGGACATAAAAAAAGGCAACATCCGAAGATATTGCCTTTTTGTTCCACATAAAGTGAAACGATCAAGCTACATTAACTGCAGCTCAGTCCTTACAGAGGACGGATGTTTTCTGCCTGAGGACCTTTCTGGCCCTGAGTAACAGTAAACTCAACACGCTGGCCTTCAGCCAGAGTCTTGAAGCCATCACCAACGATCTGACGGAAGTGGGCAAACACGTCAGGACCGTTTTCCTGAGCGATGAAACCAAAACCTTTCTCTTCGTTGAACCACTTAACAGTACCGGTAGTAGTAGACATAATCGTATCCTAATATTTTTAACAAAAGTTTTGCCTGTTATAGGCGGTAAAGCTAGAAGTTTTGTTACCCGTTATGAAGAACGAAAGAGCTACTACACTCGGAACGTTTGAATCTATACATAAACAATGAAACGCACTTTTAACGTGCCGCTATTATACACAAGCTTTTCTCAGAGAGAATGGGTATTTTATATCGATTTACAGTAATTAACACAACTCCTAATATTCAGAACATCCATTTTTACGCATATCAAAGCAAAAATGATCATCACAGAGCTGTCATCAATACCCATATCCCCTACTGCTCTAAGGCTTTCAATGCCTCAGACACCTGCCAGCCAGAGACTCCGGACTGCCCACTCATACTGACACCTGTTTTGAGTTGCAAAAAGTCCCTAGCAGCCTGTCGGACTTGAACCCATAAACGCAGTTCAAGTAATTTCAGACTCTGACTATTCCGGAGAGAACTTATAAAACCCTCTCCGGCGCATTACATTTTCAACTTGTCCTTATGATTTTTCTCACTCTTGGCCTCAGATCAGCCCAATAGTGCCACAGATAAGTCGCCAACAAGACCAGTTCCAACCACTGCTCTTCATTCACTTGTTTCAGGCTGAACATCCGCCTCAAGTTATACGCAAG
>NZ_LASA01000094.1 GCF_001562015.1 Endozoicomonas arenosclerae
AAAAGCCAGGTATCGAGGTTTGAAGAAGAATGACAATAAACTGTCTACTTTATTTGCCCTGGCGAATATTGTTCGACTGGATCAAATGATCCGGGCACAGGGTTAGTCCGCCCTGAAGTCACGAAAGTGGCTAAATATCATACA
Organism: Endozoicomonas arenosclerae; assembly: GCF_001562015.1. Classification (GTDB taxonomy): domain Bacteria; phylum Pseudomonadota; class Gammaproteobacteria; order Pseudomonadales; family Endozoicomonadaceae; genus Endozoicomonas_A; species Endozoicomonas_A arenosclerae. The sequence goes on from NZ_LASA01000094.1 coordinate 145, forward strand.
AATAAGGGGTTGAGACCTCTGATTTCAGTCCTACTTCGAACTCGATTCAAGAAGGGAAGTAAATTAGAGGTTATTCGCAGGTTCCCTAATTTGGCATACTGCCTAATGCTGGCCACTTCTTTGGTGAGGGTAGAATCACGTAGGCTGGGGTGAAAAAAGCATTATGGGCCCAGCCAACCCGTCGGGCCTGATCATCCAGTACAGAGTTTTTAACCAGCCACCGCACATCTTCGCTAGTAAGCTGCTCAACCAAAACAGGACCTACCTGAGTCAAACTGCAAACTTCTTTCTGGATTCGAAATTGCAAAATCTTTGAACTCTTTCTGTTCTTCAAGGAGATGGTGAAATCGATAGGATTCACAGACCAGTAGATATTGGCCAGAGAGACATAGCCAGTCAGCTGCTTCACTTGCAGGAGGTTAGTACTGTAACCATTAGGCCTGAATACACTGCGGTCAATTCGGCTTTGCTTGAACTGAAATTGATTCTGGATGGAACCATTGGTGATTTTAAGTTTGAGGATATCCCACCCCTCAGCCAGCATCACATTAACAGACCCACAGAGATAATCATTTGCCGAATAGTAGCCAGTAAAAGTTTCAGCCGCATTGGTGACCAGGCTACTGATTTTTCCCCGGGTAAATATACTTTCAGAATCAGATGCAAAGCAGGATTGCAGGAAAAAGCCAGCAAGCAATAACAAAGTTTTAGAAATCATGGCATCCATGCCTGAGAAAATTCATCGAATATAGAAAATATAGCCTTCTTTCATGAGCTTTCGCTCCATCATGCTAGAATCGCCTTCATTATTTTGCCCCGGCATCCCTTTTGCTGACCTCATTGGTATAGAGAGCTCAGGCAAACGGCTTTTCTTAACTTACTGGCTTTTCAGGAAAACCGGATGAACAAGGAAAAAAGGACACAGATTTTTACCCGGTTGCGGGACCAGAACCCCAACCCGACGACGGAATTAAATTATTCCTCCTCGTTTGAGCTTTTAATCGCCGTAATTCTGTCAGCCCAGGCCACCGATGTGGGTGTAAATAAAGCCACTGACAAATTATTTCCGGTAGCCAATACCCCCCAGGCCATTTTTGATCTGGGGATTGATGGCTTGAAGGAATACATCAAGACGATCGGCCTGTTTAATGCCAAGGCTGAGAATGTCATCAAAACCTGCCGGATTCTACTGGATCAACATGCCAGCGAAGTACCGGACACCCGTGAAGCCCTGGAAGCGTTACCCGGTGTAGGCCGAAAGACCGCCAACGTGGTTCTTAACACAGCTTTCAAACAACCTGCGATGGCTGTAGATACACATATATTTCGGGTTTCCAACCGCACCGGTATCGCTCCAGGCAAAAACGTTCTGGAGGTTGAAAAAAGACTGGTGAGACTGGTTCCCAAAGAATTCCTGCTGGATGCCCACCACTGGCTGATTCTGCATGGTCGTTACGTCTGCAAAGCCAGAAAACCCCAGTGCGGCAGCTGCATTATTGAAGACCTCTGTGAGTTCAAGGAAAAAACCTCCTGACGAACAAAATCAGGCCAAAGTGGTACAATCAACACTCAACGCGAAGAAATTATACTCAGGTCCTATTACCTGAGCCCTAACGAAAGAACAGACAAGCCGCACATGACCCCTACAATTGAACTTGCCATAGACCTGATTCAGCGTCCTTCCGTCACCCCCGAAGACGAAGGTTGTCAGGATCTGATGATCAGCCGACTGGAGCCCCTGGGCTTCAAAGTGGAAAAGCTGCGGTTTGGCGAAGTGGAAAACATCTGGCTGCGCCGGGGTGATTCAGCGCCGGTTCTTGCCTTCGCAGGCCATACCGACGTAGTGCCCACAGGGCCTGTAGAAAAATGGGACAACCCTCCCTTTTCTCCCTGCGTTGATGAAAATGGCATGCTATTGGGACGTGGTGCCGCCGATATGAAGGGCAGTCTCGCCGCCATGGTAACCGCCTGTGAAGCCTTCGTTGCTGAAAACCCGGATCACAAGGGCTCTGTTGCTTTTCTGATTACCAGTGACGAAGAAGGCCCGGCAAAAAATGGCACAGTAAAAGTCATTGAACATCTGGAAGCCCGTAACGAAAAGATTGACTGGTGCATCGTGGGCGAGCCGTCCAGTACTCATCAGGTAGGTGACATCATCAAGAATGGCCGCCGTGGCTCCATGCACGGTCATCTGGTTATTCGCGGTATACAGGGACACGTTGCGTACCCTCACCTGGCAAGAAACCCAGTTCATGAAGTAGCCCTGGCGCTCTCAGAACTGACGGGTGAAGAATGGGATCAGGGCAATGACTTCTTCCCACCCACCAGCTTCCAGATCTGGCATATACATGCCGGTGAAGGCGCCAGCAATGTGATTCCTGGTAAATGCGAAGTGAACTTCAACTTCCGTTTCTCACCTGAAGTCACCGATAAGGAGCTTCAGGAAAGAGTCCTGACGATCCTGGATCAACATGGCCTTGAGTACGATATTGAATGGCATGTCAGCGGACAGCCTTTCCTGACTCGTCCAGGCGCGCTGGTGAATGCAGCTAAGGAATCCATCAAAGCAGAAACCGGTATTGATTCAGAGCTGTCAACATCAGGTGGTACTTCCGATGGCCGTTTTATCGCTCCAACAGGTGCCCAGGTAGTGGAGCTGGGTCCGGTTAATGCTACCATCCATAAAGTGAACGAATGCGTAAAGGCCAGCGACCTTGACGATCTGAGCAGGATCTATCAGGGTATCCTTAAGCGGCTGCTGGCATGATCTCAAGCATCTTTCGACCGTTTTCTAATGCTATAGACCTCTATGAACAACGTTGAAGATATAGAAATTTATGTCAAGGATCTGAGCCTCGAGATAATCCAGAAATGGCTCAAGGCTCACTTTGATGATGTTGAAGTGTTGAGTACAGGCAAGAATGTCAATGACTTCCTGCTTCACAGCAATGATGGTGCAACACCCGTCATGATTGTGACTAATGCTGTGGGGAAAGCCTGGACCAGCATCTGGTTCAAAGCCAATAAAACTCCATGGGAAGATGACATGGCCTGCGCCAGAAGTCTGAATAATTTTGGCAAATGTCGCGTCAGAGCCAATGCAGCGCCCTGGTCTGATGGCGAAGACATGGACGAGTGGTGGCAGATGACAGAAACCGGTGAAGAAAGCACTGTCTCCTGGCCCAATGCCCTCTGAAGTGTTTAAACAGTCAGAGGAAACACTACAATCTACCTCTGGCTGTTTCCTAGACCTACCACAGGATTTATAACTTCCCGATTTACATACGAATTCCGTTCACCCTGAGCTTGTCGAAGGGTCATGGTGCTGGGCTTCGACAGGCTCAGCCCGAACGGGTTTTGAGAGGGTTTCAACAAGAAAGTTAATTTCAGACAAGCCCATAAGCATAAATTCTGACGAAAGTCCTACTCTATCTTGCCAGATATCCACTTTCTTCTTTGCGCCATTGCCTATATTCAAGCTAGAATCCTCGGTTTAACCCGCCTTACTCTGGATGCGTCAAACAGCCTTATGATCAATTTAACGGCTCTCTGACAGAACCACACCCCGGTGGGCGATCAAAATGAAAATATCAGCTTTGTTTCCGATGCTTCTTGAGCAACGAGTAAAGCAGAATTTTCATGATAAAATAGCCATTTACCCTCTTGATTTCAGGCCGCGGCCAGCTCCATGCAGAAACCCAATACTCTCAGTCGCTTTTTGTTTCACAGTTTGAGAAAGCTGTTGTTCACCTGGGTGAGAACCACAGTTCATAACAACACTGCAGAAAGCCTTGGGATTCAGCCCGACAAGCCTGTCTGCTATGTTATTCGCAATCGCTCTCTGTCTGACCTGATGGTGGTTGAACATGAGTGCCGAAAAGCAGGCCTTCCAAGGCCTTACGCCTTTATTCATAAAGATAAAAAGAGCGGTGACCAGGCCTACTTTTATCTAACTCAGCAAAGAGGCGTATTGCTGCAGAGAGAACACCCGGAAGCAGCAGACACTCTGGATAACCTGCTCAGGGAAACGGAAGAACATCCTGAACAGGATGTACAGCTGGTACCCGTCAGCATTTTCTGGGGACGGGCTCCGGATAAAGAGCAGTCAGCTCTCAAGCTGCTGTTTGACTGGAACTTCAGTCTGGGCGGTCGTTTCAGCAAGTTCCTCGCCATTCTGCTCCACGGCAGACAGACCATGGTTCACTTCAATCAGGCCATGTCCCTGAGAGAAATGGCAGACGAAGGACAGGAACATTCACGAACCCTTCGTAAAGTGGGACGAATCCTCAGAGTTCACTTCCGTCAATTACGGGAGTCTGTCATTGGACCAGACCTGTCCCACCGCAGAATTCTGGTGAACGGCCTGATTCATACGCCCCAGATTCGCAAGGCTATTGAAGCAGAAGCTGCAGCCAGAGAGATCACTCTGGTTGAGGCAGAAACCAAAGCACGACAGTATGCCAATGAGATCGCCTCAGACTATTCATACCCTGTACTGCGGTTCATGGATATCCTGCTGACCTGGTTCTGGAACAAACTGTACGACGGCGTATCCATTAACAACGTCGATTCGATTAAAGAGCTGTCCCAGAAGCACAGCATTATCTATGTCCCCTGCCACCGCAGCCACATCGACTATCTGCTGCTGTCATACGCTCTGTACTATGAGGGACTGACACCTCCCCACATTGCCGCCGGCATCAACCTGAACATGCCTGTGGTGGGTACTATTCTGCGTAAAGGCGGTGCCTTCTTCATGAGAAGAACGTTCAGAGGCAACCCGCTCTATAGCGCCGTCTTCCATGAATACATGTATACCCTTTCCAGTCGTGGCTTCCCGATTGAATATTTTGTTGAAGGCGGACGCTCAAGAACCGGCCGTACCCTGAACCCGAAAACCGGCATGCTCTCAATCAGCCTGAGAAGCTTCATCAGAGACAACCGCAAACCCGTCATGTTTGTACCGGTTTATATCGGCTATGAAAAACTGCTCGAAGTCAGCACCTATATGGGCGAGCTCAGGGGCAAGAGCAAGAAAAAAGAATCACCACTGGACGTTGTTCGCACATTGGCCGCACTGAAGGATCAGTTTGGCAAAGCCTGGATAAACTTTGGCAACCCCATCAGTATGGGCGACTTTCTGGATAAAGAAGCCCCACAATGGCAGGACGACCTCTCTGAAGGCTTTAAGCCACAGTGGTTGAAGAAAACAACCAATACCCTGGCGTTTAATATTGCCAGTGAAATTAACTCTGCCGCTGTCGTCAACCCGGTTAACCTTGTAGCTATGGCATTGCTTTCAACACCACGCCACGCCCTGGGTGAACAGGAACTGGTTCTTCTGGTTGAGATCTATCTCAGGCTGCTCAAAAAAGCACCTTACAGTGACAAAACCGTCATCACCGACCTGGATGGCCACAGCGTCATTCGATACGTTGAGAAGCTGGATGTACTCAACAAATTCAGCGATTCCCTGGGAGATGTCTACAGTCTTGATGAAAAGACGGCTGTCATGATGACTTACTACCGGAATAATGTACTGCACATGTTTGCAGTGCCTTCCCTGTTGAGCTGCCTGTTCATCAATAACAGCGCCATGACGCAACGAGAGATTTTCAGGGTCTGCTCAATTCTGTACCCCTATCTCAAGTCAGAACTCTTTTTGAAATGGAGTGAGCGAGGCTTCCTGAAAGTCGTTGGTAAATGGCTGGAAACACTGGAAAGCGAAGGCTTGATCATCAGTGACCACGAAGGTTACTACCGTCAACCAGAATACAGCTCTGCCCAGTACGTCACCCTGACGGTATTGTCCCGGGCCATCGCCCAAACGCTGGAACGCTTCTTTATGGTCATCAGCGTGCTGATCAGTAATGGCAGTGGCAGCATTGAGCAGGAAACACTGGAAAACCAGGGTCGAGATCTGGCACAAAGACTCTCAATCATTCATGGCTTGAATGCCCCCGAGTTCTTTGACAAAGCCTTGTTCAAAAACTTCATTGAGCAGTTAAGACTGAATAATGTGGTCGAGATTACCCAGACCAATAAACTGAACTTTGGACAGGAAGTTAAGATGGTTGCCGACGAGGCATTCAAAGTACTGACCAGTGAAGTGCGTCACAGCATTCTTCAGACGACCATGACCCAACCTGCTCCGATTGAAGAGCATTGATCTGACCCACGGTGAGAATCATGACGTCTTCACCAAGATGAAATGATTCTCGCCGTAGAATACGGATCAGGCGCTCATTCAAACGCTTTTAAAGCATGAATATCGTAGCGGCAGGCTTTCCCTTCCAGCTTATACGTCGGTGAGATATTACCTAACTCCGGGGACAATCTGGGCCTTTTGATCACAACTCGATAGGTTGCCAGCTGCAGAGCTGGCTCCAGAAGTTCATCTGCATCAGGATCTCCTGATAGCAGCGCCTGGAAAACTTTCATTTCCTTTTTTACTTCCGCCGACTTTTCCTTGTGGGGAAACATGGGATCCAGATAAACCACATCAAACTGTTCACCTGCTGCCTGCCTGTCTTGCATTGCCTGCCGACTGTCTTTTTTTATTAAACGCATGCGAGCAGCGATTCCTGAAACTTCCGGATCTTCCATCGCCCTTTTGATCCCATCTTCCAGCAATGCCGCTATTACGGGAGAGCGCTCAATGACAGTTACCTGACAACCCAGACTGGCCAAGACAAAAGCATCTCGTCCAAGCCCTCCGGTGGCGTCCAGGACACTGGGCTTTGCTCCTTTATTCAAGCCGACAGCCTTGGCTATATTCTGCCCTTTACCCCCACCAAACTTGCGACGATGACCGGCTTTACCGCCTACAAAATCAACATGGATCGGCTTTTCCTTCCCGGAAACTCGCTTCAATGAAAGCCTGTCGTCATCAAAGCCCAAAATCAAAGCATCCTCGGTACAGGTTTTCTCTGAAAACCACTGAGCCCCATCGATACTTTCAAAAAGAACATCCAGGTATGCCTGCTTTTCAGGATCCTGATGACTTTGTACATATACAGAACTGGACATTCGTCCTTGCTCACCTCATCTCAAGATGGACAGGATTCTAACATTGGCAGTGTGTTTGAGAACTTGAATTTTTTCAGTTACAGGAGCGCTAAAAGAAAAAAACAGCAAGGCTTTCACCCTGCTGTTTTAGATGGATTAAATAACACTCACAACTGGCGCATTCAATCTGGCTGAGCAACCACTCTGAGATACGGTTTCAGAGTTTTCCAACCTTCAGGGAATTTTTTCTTGGCCTCTTCCTCTGTTACTGAAGGAGGAATAATGACATCTTCACCAGGCTGCCAGTTCACTGGAGTGGCTACAGTGTGTTTTGTCGTCAGCTGGATAGAATCCAGTGACCGAAGGATTTCATCAAAATTCCTGCCCGTCGTCATGGGATAGGTCATCATCAATTTGATCTGCTTGTCCGGTGCAATGATGAATACAGTTCTGACCGTAGCATTAGTGGCAGCAGTCCTGCCCTCAGAAGTCTCACCTGCATCAGCCGGAAGCATGCTGTAGAGCTTGGCAACATTCAGATCTGTGTCACCAATCATAGGGTACTGAGGCAGATAGCCCTGAGTTTCTTCAATATCTCTTGCCCAGCGCTCATGATCATCCACCGGATCAACACTCAGTCCAATTATCTTGCAATTACGGCGCTCAAACTCAGGCTGCAGTCGAGCCATGTAGCCCAGCTCGGTAGTGCATACCGGAGTAAAGTCTTTTGGGTGGGAGAATAATATGGCCCAGGAATCTCCAATCCAGTCATGGAAGCGGATAGAGCCCCGGGTGGTTTGAGCCGTAAAGTCAGGGGCAACGTCATTAATTCTCAGAGTCATATCAATTCCTCAGGCACCGTATTAAGCCAATAAACGAATGTCAGGCGCAGATGCAGTCTTGCTCGACCTGCCCCGAATTACAATCTATGAGAAGTAAAGCTTGTTTAAGCAAATGATCAACTGGAATTTACAGGCTGAAAATGAAGGTATTTTTACAATAAGGAATAAAGTGATTTTTGATTCATTTTTAAGCCACCCATTCCGGGAGAAGGGGTGGCTATGTTCTAACTGGATACAGCCTTCTTTTAAACGACAATAACACCAATCAGAACGGCTCCAAGAATGAAGCGATAAATGACAAAAGGCATCAAGCCAATACGATTAATGAAAGACAGGAAGAAATGAATACAAATCCATGCGCTCACTGCTGCTACAACAGCACCTGAGATTAATACACCCCAATCAACCGGCGCAGTGCTTTTTACCAGATCCAGTGTCAACAGCATTCCGGCTCCCATGATGACAGGGATGGACAGTAAAAAGGAAAAACGTGCCGCAGCTTCACGGGTCAGACCCAGCATCAATCCAGCCGTCATGGTGATACCTGAACGAGACGTACCGGGTATCAGAGCAATAGCCTGGGCAAAACCAATAAACATGGCCTGACGAAAAGTCAGCTTCTCAATAGGCTGAATTTTTTTACCTTTGTAATCAACCCAACCCAGTAAAGCACCAAAAATTAATGTAGTCCCGGCAATGACAGCAATACTGCGCATAGCTTCATCCAACCCCATGGACTTCAGTACAAAACCGATTAAAACGGCTGGCAGAGTGGCAAATATCAGATACCAGCCTAACCGACTGTTAAAGGTTGAACCTTTACCGGCAAGAGAGCCCAGCCAATCCAGGGCAATTCGAATCAAATCCTGACGAAAGTAACCGACGACTGCGACCAATGTACCAATATGCACCGCCACATCAAATGCCAGCCCTTGATCAGACCAACCCAACAACTGGGCAGGTAAAATCAAATGACCCGAGCTGGAAATAGGCAGAAACTCTGTAATGCCCTGAATCAGGGCAAGAATAATAATTTGCAGGCTGTCCACGAAGCCATCCCCCTTTAACTGGGTATTTCAGACATGACAGGTGTTACTGACCCTTTTTGTTAAGGAAATCAAACACTCCTAAGTCATGACTGTTTTTTTGGTAGAACGAACCTTTGTTATCGTTCGCTCTTCTTGAGAGCCACCTTATCCCGGAGATAAACAGGTCTGGCTCTTTCTGCGGGTACTGCAAGCCCTTCTTTAAAGTCGGCCGCAGCCAGAATTGCTATATCTGCAGCTCTTGGATAAGCCTCGGGGAAACAGTTGATGACTTCAGCAGACAGCTGATCCCTGAATTGCCAGCCAGTTCCCATACCCAACCATTGACCCTCACCTTCAGGTTGAATGACTTTTTCAGGAGCAATGACCACCTCGTCTATTACTGGATACATCAATCCGTCTTTTGCCCTGAATGCCCCCCAATAGACTTCCCCCATTCGTGCATCAATGGCTGTCAGTACCGCATCTGAGTGATGAACTCTCAGGCCTTCCTGTGCCAACGCCCTGAGGGTAGACACCTCCACAACAGGCTTTTCGACAGAAAAAGCCAACCCTTGCACCATAGCGGTCGCCACTCTCAACCCGGTAAACGCTCCTGGTCCACGACCAAAAGCCAGTGCATCAAGTTCACCAAGAGTGACATTCTGTTGTTTTAACAGGTTTTCAATCATTGCCAGCAGCTCTCGGCTGTGCCTTCTGGGCAGCAGCTCAAAATGCTCAACGATCTCGCCATCCAGGTTCAGGGCCACCGAACAAGCTTCCGTAGCCGTATCAAGAGCCAGAATTTTCATCTAAATATCTCTGCAGATTCAGGAGTCAGAAAAACTCCAATGACCATCTCATTCAACGGGGCATTATATAGCGACCCACTCGTGAGACAGTATCCTGAAAACGTAAAAAAGGACGCAAACGCGTCCTTTTTCATCAAGCATTCAGCTTCAAAGCAAGTAATGTGCTTATCAGGCAGCTACTGGCTTAAGAGCATCAATCACTTTTGCCTTGATATCGTCAACACTGCCAACACCCTCTACACGGGTATAACGTGTCTTACCTTCAATATTCTGGTAGAAGTTTACCAGCGGAGCAGTCTGGTCATGGTATACACCCAGACGCTTGCGAACAGTCTCTTCTGCATCGTCATCACGCTGAATCAGGTCTTCACCAGTTTGATCATCCTTACCTTCTACTTTCGGTGGGTTGTACACCACATGGTAAGTACGACCGCTGCCCGGATGAACACGTCTGCCAGCCATACGCTGAACAATTTCTTCGTCTTCAACAGCTATTTCAATCACGTGATCGATGTCGACACCGGCTTCACGAAGTGCTTCAGCCTGGGGAATGGTTCTTGGGAAGCCATCAAACAGGAAGCCTTTCGTACAATCGTCCTTGGTAATACGTTCTTGCACCAGTTCAATGATGATTTCATCGGATACCAGTGAGCCGGAATCCATCACAGCTTTTACCTTCAGGCCCAGTTCGGACCCTTCCTTGATGGCTGCGCGCAGTATGTCGCCGGTAGAGATCTGGGGAATACCAAACTCTTCCATGATGAACTGGGCTTGCGTACCTTTACCGGCACCCGGGGCACCCAACAGAATCACTCTCATGAACAGGCTCCTGTCTGACAAGGCTCCGGGAGGCTGACCGAAAATAGCATTCAGCATATATCCGACAGGCTCCTAGCCTCGTTAAGACGATTTTAAAAGGCACAAAGGATATACAGAGAGTCTCGACGTTACAAGTTGAAGTCTCTTCCAATATAAAATGAGCCTGAACAAAAGCCCGGTTTCCAATACGAACTGAGCCTGTAAAGGTCCAGGATGTCGTTCATGATGAGAGGATGAAGATTATCATGAACACCAAACTCATCAAGACCCTGGATCAGGTCAGCGACTTCCTTGAACATGTCCCAGACATAGAACCTGGCTGGGAGTCTAAAGATGAGTGTTACCGATGGATAGAGTTAACTCTCAGTCATTTCCGTTACCGCTCCCTTGGAAAGGCTCAAAAAGGTCTGGTACGCCGCTATGTGGCGACTGTCACGGGTT
>NZ_LASA01000095.1 GCF_001562015.1 Endozoicomonas arenosclerae
CTGCAACAGCAAAGCTACTGAGGTATTTCTTGCCGTGTGGGTCTGCATGAAATGCAAGCGATCACAATAGAAATGGTCGAGGTTTGAATTAACCTTGATAAAAGGCAACCCGATTTTTTCAGCTACTGGCTTCAATGCTTCGTAGCGGTCATTGAAGAGTATTTCAGGGTTTGTCTTCTTGCCATGAGAGCCGACATTGTTATAGATCAGATGGGTTACTTTGAAGCCGGGCGAAACCTCTGAATAAAAGTAGTCAGCCAGCGTACAGTATGAATCAATGCCACCAGAAAAGCCGGTTGCCACGCCTTTGCCATCATACGAAGAATTGACGATCTGATCTGCACAAATTTCGATCAATTGCAGATGGGGCATAATACTTTTCAGTACATGTTGATAAGGTCCAGACAGATGATGGTAGAGGTGTTCAGAAACAGCACCCTCAACCTTGATAGGCTCCCCCCTGCTCATCGCCGGAATTAAAAGCGCTAATAATGCCGCGTCTGCTCTGTCCGACATCAGTTCGAAAAACTCATCTTGGACGGAGTATTTCAACGTCTCATTACCGAGGGCATGACTGATTCTTGCCGAGTACCTGGCTACACCATTACTGCGGGTTATTTCCGGTTTACTGATAATCATGGTCAAACATCTTCAATTTTTATTCTTCTGTTCAGGTCAGGAGTCTTCCTTGCTCTCTTTCCATCAGTAGAGCTGATTCAAACTTTAACGGGGGCAATGGTTGATAAAGCTTCCAGAGCCTGATGGGCTTTGCTCTTGAAAATAGCTTCATCACTGAGGAAGCCCGTTTCTTTAGATAGCCTATTTAAGCGACTTGCGGCGTCTTTAACGAAGTAATCCTGAGTAAAAGCCAGAACTCTTTCTGCTATCTGACTTTTTCTGCCCAGACCGGTTCCACCTGTTACCTTTGCCCAGAAATCCCTGATACTTGAAGCTGGCATGGGTTTAAACTCCAGTGTCATCTCCAGTGATTCGCTCCAGTCATACCATTTGTTTCGATGCTGACTGGCCAAAGGCTCCACAGCCAGCCAGGGAGTTCTCAGCGTATCGGCCAGAATGGCCCCATGCATAGCCTCTGAAATAACCAGTTCACTTTGCTGAATGTCATTCAGGATCTTCTTAACGTCATCACGTGGATCAATAAAATGGATATCTGCAAGCTCGCAAGCCTGCTTCCAATTCCCCCTCTCTATGCTTTGAAAATGAGGCATAAAGCTCGCTTTAAATCTTTTCTCAGTTGATGGTATGTCAGCAAAGTGTGTCAAAATCGCCGAGTCAGTAATCGCCAGGTTTTTATCCAGCCCCAGAAGAGCTGCAGTCCGGGGCCCCCGAACAAAACTGAACTGCCAGTTACCGTCATGCACATCAGGCAAGTCGGTGTAACCTCCGTAGCCTGATCCAACCACCAGTTTTTTGGCTCTGGGATTAAAATCGTTCCAGATGATTGACCCGACGCCTAAAAACAGCTGACTTTCATCATCATTAAAAAAGCCTGGCTCAATGAGTTCATCCCACAAAATGCTGTTCAACTCATCTCCGAAATTCGGCACTTCACCCCGGTAAAACGTTAACTTCATTGATCACCTGAAAATTAAGTTCAAACAGCATTCCAGCTTCTCAAACAGAGGCTGATATCTTGGCATCAGATCGCATAGCGTTGACTTGACTCGCTGATAATCCAGCAGCATGACGACAAACAGGTAAATAGAAGCAGCAATAGCTGCATCCACCACCAGATTAATGACTGGATGAAGCTGAAAAGTGCTCTCAGCCACATAGAGGACAGCACTGAATGAAAGACATCCCAGAATAGCTACCCGAATATTGCCCAGATACTCCGTCAATTTGAGATCCAGCAAGTCACAGGATTTGATCATGGAGATGGAGCAAAAAATAAACTTGCTGAAAACAAACACTACCAACAACAACGCCATGCCCTGGGAAGCTGCCAGCGCCGTCAGAGGCATAATTATCATCAGCAGGGTTACCTGTCTTCTCACCCACCACTGAGCATGATCACAGATCAGAATAATGCTCTTTTGTGGAACCCCCAGTGCAATGCTGAAGAGAATGATGCAGAACGCCTGAAAAACGCCCACGGCACTGCTCCACTGTTCTGTAAACAAGATGCTGAAGATCAGATCTGCTTCAATAAACAACAGGGTAAATACCGGAAACAGCAGCATGGAGGTGAGATAGACAGAGTTCTGAAATGAAGATCTGACCCGTTCAAAATCACTTTGTTGAGATGCCAGAAGAGGGAAGTTGACATCATTTATGGTGCCAATGCAGATATCACTGACAATATCCGAAAGCCGTTTGGCAACATTGAAAAAACCTAACTCTTTATTGCCAAGAAAGGAGCCGATGATGACAGAGTCGTAGTGTTTTCCCAGCTCTGAAAGCCCGGTAGTCACCGTGCTATACCAGCCGAATGAAGCCATCGACTTGAGTATACGCAATGAACAGTAGCACTTCAGGTAGCCTCTGGTAGGAATTAACACCGCGATAAAGTTAACCACTGAAAGTATGACCTGAGACCAAATCAGAGCCCAGACTCCAAAGTCAGCCTGAATGAGAGCAATTATGATGGCCGCCGACAGAAAAGTTGATAGCGTCACCCTGACGGCAATGGTTGTGTACTTCTGTTCACGCAGAAGCACTGCATTCAAAGTGTTAAACAAGCCATCAACGAGCAGCTTGAGGCAAAGAATTCTTAATGCCAGATTAAACACATCCGTTTGAAACCTGAACAGCGGCAGGTAGCTGAATCCAATCAATACTGCGCTGATCACCAGCGCAACCAGAAGATTGAACCAGAAAACACTGCTGATGTGCCGGCTATCAATCTCTTCAAATTTGATCAGACCGTCACGCCAGCCACTGGGAAGCAGGCAGGCCGCCAGAAATATCACTGCCAGGGCAAACGCCACCAGACCAAAATCTTCAGGACTGAGAATCCTGGCAGTGTAGGTAAAAACAGCAAAGGTTATGGCCGGTGGGAAAAACTTGCTGATAAACAGCCATATCACTCCCCTGGTCATTGAACTTTTATCGGACATACTGACTACTTAACCAGATTAACCTCGACGTCGAGGATTCCATTATTCTTGTTCTTCTCGGAAATCTCTGAAGCTAATACTGCTTCAGGTCATCTCTACCAATAAGCTTGGAAGTGACCCCAAGATGAAGGAAACCCCGTAATAACCAGTAGTTTCTCTTCACTGGATGTATTGATAACAGCAGTGAGCTGACAAAACAGATCAATACCTTGACCCCAGCTTTCGACAGCTCAATCGCACTGGTGTTGTTTCGATCAGCGATCAGCCGTTGGCCATGGGACTGCCCGGCACAATAACGTCTCTTGATCAACCAGCTTAACTTCGCCCTGTTTTCAGGCACTTCTTCATAAGCAACAGCATTCTCTTCATAGACCAGTTTTGCCCCCTTCTTGAACAAGCGGAAAAAAAACTCGGTATCTTCACCTCCCGTCTGTCCCAGAGACAGGCTGAAAGCTTCTCCACGAATGAATTCAGATCGCATATCCAAGAGTGTATTACCGGTGTAGCCGGTCTTGATAACACCCTCTTCATAGTCAGGTTTTGTCGTATGAAGATCGCAATGCTTCATCCATTCAGGACAAATTTCCGGATAAATGGCCATGACCGGTCCAAAAACTACCTGAGCGTCCGTACTTTCAGCTTTTACCAGCATGGCACTCAGCCATCCTTCAGAGACTTCTTCGTCATCATCAATAAAGATCAGATAGTCTGCAGCAAGATTGTTCAGGCAGGCATTTCTGGCTATAGATATATTTCGATAGGGAGCATGTACATAGCTAAGATTCAGACCGGTTTCAGCCGCTATAGCCAGAATTCGGCTCTTCATTACCGGCTCAAGATCATTGTCCGCCACTCTCACCGACAATTGCACACCTTCCGGAATCTTTTGCCGAGCCAGAGACTCTAATGTCTTTCTGATAGCTGGGCGCTGAAAAGTACAGATGGCTACGCATACATCCATATTAAAATGCTCTTCCCTGTAGTCGACTCCTCAATACCTTGACTAATTCACGACAAAACCCCAAAGACCATCCCATGTGCATCGCTGCAGCCGCCAAACCTGAAAGACAGCTGTATACAGAACGATTTCGGACACCTAAAACCAGCCCATATCCTGCACAAACCAATGTCCAGGCCGCTATGGGCAAAAAGAAGATATGATTGATGGGGACCAGCAACAATAATAACGCCGAAGGAAACACCAACATAGGCAGGGCCTGTCTCAGCTTCAGGGATTTCTTGTGCTGTATGGTATGGTTGGCTACTCCAACACCATTGCGATGATACTGAGCGAATAATGATGTCAGTGTACTTCTCGGATAATAGCTCATGACCGTTTCAGCAGTATGCCAGATTCTGTAACCCGCCTGTGTGAGTCGATGATCCAGCTCAAAGTCCTCATTCGCTATATACGACTCGTCATAGCCACCTACAGCGCGAAAAGCAGACACTCTCATCAATGCATGATGACCATGATTCACCCACTGTCCTTGCAGCACTTCTTTCCTGTGAGCCGAACCACCATTACCCAACCTTGAGTTCTGGGTGATGGCTACCATTTCCTGAAAGCGAGAGCTACCACAGCTTTTCATGGACACCACCACAGAATCAGCAGACGACCTGTCAAACTCGGCCATCAACTGGGCGATAAAGTCTTCAGGATATGTAGCATGTGCATCCAGCCTTATAAAACACTCATACCCTTCACCAAACTCTTCTATAGCAAGGTTGACCCCCGCACTTTGAATTTTCTTCGGATTATCCAACAGGCTTACCCGGCCATCCTCATCCGATAATCTTTTGACTATGTCACGGGTTCCATCACTGCTACCACCATCAGCTATCACGACTTTGCTTTTTTGATAATTATTTAAAATCTGTCGTATTAATGACTCAATATGAGAAGATTCATTGAGACAGGGAATCACTACCAGAACATCTTGTTCAGCCATACTTTAATCCTGCAAAACGGCTTTGTTATTGATAAACAATGCGGATGGGTTTGACTTCTGAACGAGGCGTCAGATAAACCCAGGAAAAACAGATCAGTAGCTGCATCATGGAAAACTCCCTGAACCAGCTAACCTCAAGAATGGTCTGAGAGAGCATGAAGATAAATATAAACACCGCATAGCTCTCCCGGCTGCCCAACGCTATTGAGCGCTCCAAAAGAACCCTGCGACACTGAATGAATATAACGACCAGAAAAATCGTTAATCCAACCGCTCCCAGTTCAATCAGAATGTCCACAAACATGTTGTGAAAGTTGAATTTAGCCCCGGATGCAAAGTTCAAAGCTTCCCAGATATCCTCTGCGACACCGTTTCCCTGATAAAAAACAGCCTGAAATCCAGCTCCCAAGACCGGGTTCGACCAAAAAAACTCTAGCCCTCTTTGCCAGATATAAGTTCGCCCGGTCAGAGTGGGGTCCTTGTTAAGGCTGTACATAAGCTCATCAAAATACCCCTGCGAGACAAAGATAACGATGGCAAAACCCAAACAAACAGCGGTAAGAATCAGAAAAAAATTGATAGCTCTGCGACTGAAACCTCTCATCTCCCAATTCAGGTAAAGGATGACAATCAGGCCAGCAACAACACTCATGATGACAGCCACCAGTCCACCCAGGGACTTCGCGTTAATCAGTACAATGAAACTGGTTAACATCAGCAGGGCTCCCAGCCCTCTGAAGATCAGTCCTTGGTGACGATTAAACATCAACGTCAGACCCGTAAAAACACTCAGAGCCGAGTGCACGGACAGAAAGTTTTTACTCTGGTAGATGCCGGTCAGAACCACTTCCTGAGTCAACCCATTGATCGCTGTTCTGCCAAAAAAAAGGGACATCAGCATCGCAATCAACATCGCACAAGCTGCTGCCGGCAGAAAAATATCGTCTCTAGTGCTTTCCGCCAGAACAATGGCAATTATGCTGGTAAGAAACAACTGAAAGCCGCTTCGAAGACTCTTGCCCGGCTGCTCAGACCATAGAAAAGAAAGCATGGCCAGTACAGGAATCAGCAGGATCACCCAGTGCCTGCGACAAAATGCCAGCGACTGACCATAATCGAGTATCAAAACCAGCATGCCTGCAGCCAGAAATATCAGCCCGGCCAATGCCCCAAACATGGAGTTGAACATCAACGAGAAAACAATGATGAAAGCTAATACAAACTGTCTGAGTTCTGACCTGTTAACAGAAATCAATGCTTTAGCTCTTATACAGAGTTCTTGAAGGGTCAGCCTTATTCAGTATCACACCTGCGATACTGGCTCCTGACTGAATAATACGCCCTGTTTCTGAACTGATACGCTCAACATTGGCTTTTCCTGCACCTACGACATACAGAACCCCATCACAGACCCTCGCCACCACTAAAGCATCACTTACCTTTTCAACCGGGGGGCAGTCTATAAAAACATAGTCGTATTGTTCCTTTAGCAACCCAAGCAGATTCGAAAACCTTTCAGAGGCAAGCAGCTCCTGTGCAGCCGCAGTTTCAAGCCCGGATGATAGAACGGCCAACTTTCCATGCTGAGTGATACAAGACTCAACCTGCGCCTGACTTTGCAGGATATCGACTAACCCTCCAGTGAAAACTTCATCGTCAAGATGCTGTTGAATAGCAGGCTTTCTCAGATTGGCTTCAACCAATAAAGTTCGTCCGAGCTCGGCAAAGGCCAGGGCCGTATTCAGTGCAATACTGGTTTTTCCCTCTGATGCTACCGTTGAAGTGACTGCAAACACCTTTTGATCTGGGCTGGACCGGTTCAACTGAATGCTAGAGCGAATGGTTCTGATAGATTCAGAAAACGTATCAGGAGACTCTGGAGAAAACCTCAAAAGACCTTTCCCTTTACGTTTAGGCTGTTTCTTTTCAGGTATTACCGCCAGTAGCCTCTGCTGAAGCTTTTCTTCAACATCTCTGGAGATCCGGATTGTGTTGTCCAACATTTCCCGGATCACAACCAAGACTAAAGACAAGACAAGAGCGATGACAGCGGCCGCCATAACTATCAGCTTCTTTTTCGGACTGTAAGGATGCAGAGGCACAATGGCTTCATCAATAATTCTGGCATTGCTGGTATTCAGATCAGAAGTAGCCTGGGTCTCACCAATACGGGTAAAGAAAACATCGTATAGATCCCGCTTCGTCTGAACCTGACGCTCCAGCTCATTCAGTCGAAACTGTTTACGGTTGATTTCTTGAACCTGGGCTCTGGCTTTTCCAACATTGGCCTGAACCGCTTTCTCACTGGCCAGCGCCACTTCATACTCTCGCTCTGCACCCTGAACAATTTTTCTTATCTGCTTCTGGACGTTCTGATTAATGCTTTCAAGTTTGCTGAGTGCGGACTTCATCTTCGGGTGCTTGGGCCCATAACGACGAGAGAGTTCCTCAACTTCTCGCTCCAGTACCGACTTGTCTTCCTTCAGCCTCTGTATCAAGCCACTTTGAAGAACAACAGGTAGAGAACCCAGGTCCTCAAAGTTATCTTTTCCGGTATTCCTGATTTGCAGATAGACACTTTCTACTTTAGCCAGCTGCCCCCGAATGGCCGCCAGGGACTGAGTGAGCGCGGTTAACTCACTTCTGGACAATACCAGATCTCCTCCCAGATCGATCAATCCTTCACGGTCTCGGTAACTCTGAAGAGCCTGCTCTGCCTCTTCAAGCTCTGCTGTCAGATCCTTGAGCCGGACCTGCATCCAGCCTTTGGCATGGGTTGTCACTGCCAGTCTTGAATCGAGCCAGGCTTCTTTATAGGCATGGGCAATAGCATTTGCAGCACTTGCAGCCAGCTCCGGATCTTCGGACTGATAGGCGATGTAAACGATCTGGGTTTTTCTAACGGGACTGACAGAAACTTGCTTAGCAAACTCATCCAGCAGCATGTTGAAACCCTGCTCAGAGTTGTCCAATGACATCTTGCCCTGCCTGATCAGATCACGCAGGGCTCTCTCCATGACAGCCCTCGATCTCAGGATTTCATATTGAGTGTTCAGATAGGTATCACTGCCGGCAATGCCATAGACGTCTTTGATAGAAATAATGCTCTTATCCCTGTCTTCAATCATCAGTGTCGCAGTTGCCCGATACTGAGGTTTGAGACTCTGCACATAGAAAACGGCAGCTAACGTCACAAGAAGAGTAAAAGCCGGAATCAACCATCGATAAATCTTCAAAACACTGAAGAGTTCACTGATGGATATAACTTCTGTATCTCTCGACTTTACTACGGTTGAATACTGTACAGGCTGATTCATCAAAAGAAGCTTTCTTGGACGTTAATGATATCACCTGGCTGAAGGCGTTCGTTCAGCTTGAAGGTCAAGGTACTTTGTTCTCCCTGAACATCTTCCCTGACAACTTTTACCGTTTTCTTAGAAGCCCGCTCGGTAAAACCACCCGCCAGCGCTACCGCTTTTCCTAATGTCAGCCCGGGCTCAAAAGCAAAGGCACCTGGCTTTTTAACCTGGCCCCTTACAAAAAACTTGCGATACTCCAGTATTCTCACTGTGACACTAGGCTCAACCAGATAATCTCCTCTGAGCTTGCCTTCAATGTATCTTTGCAAGCGTCCTACTGACATCCCGCTGACTTTAATCTCACCAATAAATGGCATGGAAATGGTGCCGGCATCACTGAGCCTGGTTTCTTTCAGACCCATCTCTGCTTCGCCATAGACCGTGACACTGATTCGATCGCCCACACTGAGCTGATAAGATGAGCTTTCCAAAGAATTGAGATTGCTCAGGGCAACAGAAGAAAACAAACTGGTCAGTAGAAACAGCTGGATTATTGTTATTATTTTTTTCACTTCTTACGTCCATATAACCTCTGGTTCAGAGGCTGAATTTTCCGGTCAATACATAACGGTTTCGAGCGTATCCTTCTGGCTCAGATTCAGGAGAAACAGGATCCTCTCTCCTGACGGTATATTCCCAGTCCAACGATACAGTGAGCCAACGTCGTGGCTCATAGGATAAGCCAAGTGAGTATTTATAAATGTCTCTCTGTTTAAGACTGGTACCCAATCCATCAAGTACCCAGTCATCTGAAAAACTCCAGCCCACTCTGCTGGTTAATCTTTCTCTCCAGTCATGACGCCAAGAGAACCGAATAAAACGGCCTCGGGTGAAATCAGCACTTTGTGGCTCATCAGAATCCAAACCATAGTCCTGGCCGGTTGTCAGCCTGATTATCGAGTAAGTTCTCGGCTTGTAGGTGAGACCTGCATCCCATCCGGTAAAACCTTCTTTTCCTGCCTGACTCGCATCGGTTGCTCTGTATCGACGACCCAGTTTAAGAAAGAACGATGTCTTTGGGCTGTAATCCCAGTTAAAGCCAGCCAGATAACTGGTGATTACATAGCCTGTACTGTTCAGATCAAGATATTGTAATGAACGACGAGAGGCTTCGAATACTGCATCTGTGTCAGGCTTCAATTGCAAGTAAAATGATGAGCCATATTCTTCTACCTGCCGATCGTAGAAATCATCATCTTCATAGTTTCTAGTGTTTAGCTGATATTCAAAGTCTATGTGGGCTTTCGCCTTTTTAGAGCCAAAACCATATTTTCCAGAAATCATCCGCTGCCTGTATTCAGGAAAGAGGCTTTCCCCCTCTTCTTCTGAGCCAACATCATGAGATACTTCATCGTTTATCTTCATATTGATTCTATGTCGGCTATTCAGTTCATGCTTGATCGTTCCTGAAAGACCATAATCTAGAAAACTTCCTGATTGAAACCTTGAATAATCATTTCTAGCTGTACTTAAGGTCAGTTTATAGAGGTTGTTGTCATTCTTAAGAAAAGAAGAAAATTGCTGACTAAGAACATAAACCTGAGAGCCTGTCTTGCTGTGACTGCGAAAGACATTATCATCATATTTAGCCTCTGCCGTGATGTCTGCATGCAGACATACAGAATCAAGAGACAAAACCCTTATACACTCGTCGGCCCTAATACTTGAGGAAAAGATAAAGAGAAGAAGAAGGCTTTTCCTAACGAGTCTACAATCAATATCCGTCACAGCTTCTTCTTCACTATTTATCTCTTGCTAACTCTTGAACCAAGCAGACTTTCTTCTCGATATGACTTTTGGGCACGCTACCGCCCTTCAACTTACACCCGATTGTTGAAACGGAAACGACCAAGATAATAAAAGACAGAATCTAACTTCATCCTTGATGTTTCCAAGTAACTAACGAGGGTAAAATCAACCTCACACGCTTTCGGCAAGAGTAAAGAGTTGATTTCATGATCGTTCCTTGATCACAGCAGTAATTTCATGAATCGCATCACACTCTGACACGACACATTTGGCTTACAGAACCTAAGAACTATAAAGTGTTATCTCATGGGTACTTATTTACTGTTTTTCTTTATCATTCTGTACTGAGATTTTCTCCTGCTCTCAAAATTCGCAAGAAAACCCACAGTAAAAAAACCTACACAACACCGTAATGCTATCGAAAGACGAATGACTTATATGCATTTTCCGAAGCAGATGATTACAAAAATACATTTTCAGTTCAATAATCAAACAGAATTTTAAAACCACTATTTTTTTAAGGTTTTTTCGCCTGTCTTATCTCCTTGTTACATTTTTTCTATCGTCTCTTTGGAAAAATTGATATTCAACGAGCGTTGCATAAGTGAAGATAATGGCTAACAAAATAGTTAATCAACATAGATTAATTGTGAGCTGATATATATTGCCGTTCAAAACCAGATATTCACTCTTTTCCCCTTATTAACATTCATTTATTTTCACTATTTTCATTTGTTGATATACGTCAACAAATGTTCACGTTGTTACAAAAGTCCGTCATACGTTTCATTTGTCAGATTTCCGCTGCATTTTTCTTCTCTTATAGTTTTCAACAATGTTAACGAGCTGTTCAGGTTTGTGACCCCTTTTTACAGCACCTGATGAAGAGTAGAACCCGATATGAAGAATGATCTTGCAACCCTGAAGCGGCATCTGCTGACAGGTACCAGCCACATGCTGCCCTTTATCGTCGCCGGTGGTGTATTGCTGGCTTTGTCGGTGATGCTGAACGGTAAAGGCGCCCAACCTGAAGGCGTTTTCCTGACCGGCATCTGGGACATGGGGATTGCAGGATTTACTCTTTTTGTACCGGTTCTGGGTGGCTATATTGCTTACTCTATTGCCGATCGCCCTGCTCTGGCTCCTGGCATGATCGGTGCCTATCTGGCTAACGCCAACGGTACCGGTTTTCTGGGTGCCATCATTGTTGGCTTTCTCGCGGGTTACATCGTTAATCAGCTAAAAAGAATTCCACTGTCTAACAAGTTCAAGGCAGTTTCCACCTACTTCATCCTGCCAATAGGCGGCACTTTTATTGTATCTGCCATCGTTATCTGGGGTATTGGCCAGCCTATCGCTGCTCTGATGGAAGCCCTGAATGGCTGGCTGTCAGGCATGGGTGACGCATCAAAAGTTGCCCTGGGCACTGTTCTGGGTGGTATGACTGCATTCGATATGGGTGGCCCAATCAACAAAGTAGCTACCCTGTTTGCCCAGACCCAGGTTTTCGAACATCCGGAACTGATGGGCGGTGTCGGTGTTGCTATCTGTGTACCTCCTCTGGGTATGTTCCTGGCCACCCTGCTCTCTAAAAGCCGTTACACCGACGAAGAGCGTGAAGCTGGTCGTGCCGCTGGCCTGATGGGCATGATCGGTATTACTGAAGGCGCTATTCCTTTCGCCGCCAACGATCCGCTGCGTGTTATCCCATCCATTGTCGCCGGTGGCATCGTGGGTAACGTGATTGCTTTCCAGATGGGGGTTTTGAACCACGCACCATGGGGTGGCTGGATTGTCCTGCCGGTAGTTGATGGTCGCATGGGCTACATCATTGCCACTATCGCAGGTGCTGCCACTACCGCACTGATTGTGAACATCCTCAAGAAACCTATTGATCAGAAGGCTGAAGAAAAAGAAGAAGCACTGGATAACTCTGACGATCTGGTTCTCGAATTCGACTGAACAATAAAGAGCTCCGCCAAAGCGGAGCTCCAGACACCTGACAAAACCTTTGGTTTCAACAGATTTAAACGGAGTAAAACGATGAAAATGCTGGCTGTTACTTCCTGTCCTTCCGGTGTAGCTCACACTTACATGGCGGCAGAAGCACTGGAAAATGCTGCAAAGGAGAAAGGCTGGAACGTCAAGGTAGAAACCCAGGGCTCCTACGGTATTGAAAACAGAATTGAGCTGGAAGAAATCCGTGATGCCGACTTTGTGCTGCTCACGAAGGACATTGCCATCAAGGAAGAAGGCCGCTTCACCGGCAAGCCCATCATTCGTGTAGGTGTAGCGGATGCAGTAAAAAAAGCACCTCAGATCGTTGAGCAAATTGAAAAGAAACTGAAGAAGTAAGTCCTGCACCTTGCATCGGTCACACCCTGATCGATGCAGAGAATAAAAAACGTAACTAAATTGTCGTCCCCTCAGGCCCTGTTGCGACCAACCCATGACCTGAACGACAAACCCCATTTAAGCGGGCTGTCCTGAAACTGGCACCCACCCGGATTCAGAGAGCTACCCACTCTGACAGCCCGCTTACTTAAAGATAAAGAATCAGCCAATCGTTATTAGGGCATCACTCACACACTGCCTGACGGGACTCGGCTGCTTCAAATAAGCTTTCTGGCAAGGTACACACATGTTGTTTAGAAAAAGTGTTCTCTCTGCGGCCATCGCCATCACACTTGCAGCTCTGGCAGGTTGTGACTCCAATGATGATGAAGAAACGGTAGTATCCGGTGGTGAAGACAGTGCCATCCATGTGGAAGGCCCAGGGATTCTGAAATATGTTGACCCCTTCATCGGTACTGGTTTTAACGGTCACACATTCCCCGGTGCAGTTCTCCCTGAAGGTTTTGTTCAGTTAAGTCCCGATAACCAGTTAACAGGCTGGCATTCATCCAGCGGTTATCATTATGACAATGACACGATCTATGGCTTCAGCCATACCCACCTCAGTGGCACCGGTATTGGCGACCTCGGCGATATCCTCTTCCTGCCTTTCACGGGCGACAAGAGTGAATCCAGCAAGTTCCGTAAATCCCAGGAAGGCGCCAAGCCCGGTTTTTATCAGGTTGAATTGGACGACACGGGAATTGTTGCAGAGCTTACTGCTACTCAACGTGTTGGCATGCATCGTTACACCTTCCCGGAAGGTGAAACACAAAAGCTGAAGATTGACCTGGGCCACACCCTGAATGAAGACTGGGGCGGCGTCAGCCTGATCAATGAGCTTGAAGTGGTGGATGACTATACCGTTATTGGCAAACGATACAGCGGTGGCTGGGCGCCTGATCAGCGTGTTTACTTCACAGCAAAATTCAACAAGCCCATAGCGAAATACATCATTACCAGTATGGGAGAGGCTCAAGCAGGCAGCAGCTATAAAGCCGAAGGCAGTGATGTTGTCGCTTACATCGAATTTGAGCAGGACAGTTCACCTCTGGAAGTCAAAGTAGGTCTGTCTCCAGTCAGCACTGACGGAGCTGAGGCAAACCTGGCGGCAGAAGCGGATGAACTCACTTTCGACGAAGCGGTCACCAAAGCGGAAAATATCTGGCTGGATAATCTGGACGACTTTGAGGTTGAAGGCGGCACCGATGCCGAACTGACCAATTTCTACACCGCCTTATATCACACCAAGATTGCCCCAATGGTTCATCAGGATGTTGATGGAACCTATCTTGGTATGGACAAGAATGAATACCGTCCGGGAGAAGATGGCGTTCCAGCCAACTACCAGAACTACACCGTCTATTCCATGTGGGACACATTCCGCGCCCTGCACCCGCTGAAAACCATCACCGAGCCTGAAAAAGCCGGTGAATATGCAGTAAACCTTGTTCAGAAATACAAAGAGGGTGGACTGTTACCCAAGTGGGAGTTGCACTCCAACTATACCGGCACAATGGTGGGCTACCCGTCTGTAGCCATTATTGCCGACGCCATGGTCAAAGGTCTGGCTGATAATGTCGATGCCAAGGCGGCTCTGGAAGCTGCCGTAGCCAGCTCAACTTATCACCCTCAGGATTTCCCTGAATGGGACCCCTACATCCTGAACCGGGTAATGACACCTCATATTGCCTACATCGAACAAATTGGTTTTGCTCCGGCAGACAAGACCAACGAATCCGTTTCCTACGGTCTTGAGAACGCCTATTACGACTGGACTATCTCACTGATTGCCGAGATCGCTGGCGATAATCAGAAGAAAAAGGAATATGAAGATAGAGCTCAGGGCTACCGCCAGTACTTTGATTACAAGCCAGATGCTTACGCTGAACACAATGCAACCGGCTTCATGCGCCCAAAAATGCTCGATGGCAGCTGGAGAGAACCTTTTGATCCTTATAATGCCGAGCATGAAACCGGTGACTACACAGAAGGGAACTCCTGGCAGTGGACCTGGTTTGTGCCTCAGGACATTCCTGGCCTGAAAGACGTTATGGGCGGTGAAGAGGCTTTCAAACAGAATCTGAACGCACTCTTCAATGCTCGTGAAGACGAAGGCACCAGTGATATGACCGGCCTGATTGGTCAGTACGTTCAGGGTAATGAGCCTGATCAGCACGTCCCTTATCTCTATAACTACACAGACACGCCGTGGAAGACTCAGGAAATTGTCGACAAGATTCTGGACGAATTCTACCTGCCAACACCTGAAGGCATCGTAGGAAATGAAGATGTGGGTGCCATGTCTGCCTGGTATGTCATGAGTGCCCTGGGCTTCTACCAGATCACTCCGGGGGATGCGACATACACCATTGGTCGTCCACTCTTTGACAAGGTCACTATTCCACTGGGTGACGATGGCACCTTCACCATCACCGCTGAAAACAATGGGCCCGATAACATCTATGTCCAGAGCGTATCCATTAATGGTCATGAGCTGGAAGAAGGCTTGTTCTTCGAACACTCCGAATTCAGGGATGGTGGCAATCTGACCTTTGTCATGGGACCTGAACCCAAAACTCTGAACTGATTCAGGAGGGAGCCTGCTCCCCCCTTTTATTCCCCTTACCCTCAGGGTTCCTGGCCTTACTCTATGAGCAGGCTATGGGACTCTGCATGCCTGAAAAAGCCATTTAGAGCTTAACCGGGCGCTCGCTGGAGTGAATATGCTTAAGAAAAGTCTGCTGGCTCTCACCATTGCCGCCACCCTTGGAACACTGGCCGGATGTGATTCCAATGATGATGAATCAACCGTTTCTAATGAAACGACAGATCTCCTTCAGTACGTAAATCCTTTTATTGGTACTGGCGGATCAGGCCATACTTTCCCCGGGGCTGTGGCGCCACAGGGTATGGTTCAACTCAGCCCTGATACCACTCTGACCGGCTGGGATTCCGCCAGTGGTTACCACGACAATGGTAAAAGAAAGAAAAACATTCCCGTTTATGGCTTCAGCCACACTCACCTGAGTGGCACAGGTGTAACCGATCTGGGTGACATCCTGGTGCTTCCTTACAGCGATGGAGAGCAGTCTGAACAAGCCACTTTTGACAAGAGCAACGAGTCTGCCAGCGCCGGATATTATCAGGTGACATTTAATGAATCCGACATCAAAGCTGAACTGACCACCAGCAAACGTGTAGGCTTCCATCGGTACACTTTCCCAGAGGGCCGCCCTCGAAACATCAAGCTTGATCTTGGACACACACTGGATCCTGAACGCAACGGCAGCATCACCAATGAAATTGAAATCATTGATGAGTACACCATCCGTGGACGCCGCCTCAGTGGCGACTGGGTCAAGAATCAGGATATCTACTTTTACGCGAAGTTTTCTGCTCCCATCAAAGATTCCAGAATCCTTGCCAGTACTTCAGAGTTTGAAGCTCCTGAAGGCAAGATAGAAGGCCAATACATTCAATCCTATCTGGAGTTTGAACCTGGCACTGAACCACTTGAGGTTAAACTGGCCATCTCTCCAGTCAGTACCGAAGGGGCACAGAAAAACCTCGAAGCCGAAGTACCTGACTGGGACTTCACTGCCGTCAAAACCCAGACTGAGAACGAGTGGCGAGAAGAACTTTCTGCAATCGATATTCAGGGTGGCAGCGAAGTTGAAAAAACCAACTTTTATACCGCCATGTACCACTCCCAGATGGCCCCCATGATTTATCAGGATGTCGATGGCCAATACCGGGCTATGTACGGCGGTGAAGAACAGCGGATTGAAACAGCCGAAGAAGATCTGCCCAACTACTCCATTTACTCCATGTGGGACACCTTCCGTGCTGTCCATCCTCTGCAAACCATCATTTACCCCGAACGTGCTGAGCAGTACGCCAATGACCTGATTCGCAAACAGCAGCATGGTGGCCTGCTGCCCAAGTGGGAAGCGCACTCCAGCTATACCGGAACCATGATTGGGTATCCTGCGGTTATCATCATTGCTGACGCCATCAATAAAGGTCTCGATGTTGACCCCAATGCCGCACTGGAAGCCGCTCTGACCAGTACCAACTACCACCCCGAAGATTTCGAGCAGCAGTGGGGAGATATCCTTGGGTCCGTAATGCCCGGCCAGATGGAGTACTACGAAGATTATGGCTTTGTGGGGACACCCAACTGGAACTCGGTTTCCTACACACTTGAGTTTGCCATCGGTGATGGTTCTGTCGCCCAGACTGCTCAGGCAGCTGGCCGGACCGAAATTGCCGACCGTTACCTTGAACGATCAAAGTCGTATAAAGCACACTGGAAGGATGGCTTTTTCCAGCCAAGAGAACAGTTTGAAGGCGAATTCCTGCCTGAGTTTGATCCTTATACGGTTGACCATTACTGGTACACCGAAGGTAACGCCTGGCAATGGAAGTGGAGTGCCATGCACGACATTGACGGTCTGATTGAACTGATTGGTGGCCCGACTGAATTAGGCAATGATCTGGACGAGCTGTTTACTGCCGATGAGGGAGAAGACGGTGGCGACCTGCAGGACATGACCGGCTTCATTGGCCAGTACGTTCATGGTAACGAGCCTTCTCACCACGTTGCCTACCTCTACAGCCTGAGTGACACTCCCTGGAAGAGCCAGAAGTATCTGGACCAGATCATGGATGAGTTTTACACCAATGAGTCCAACGGCCTGATTGGCAATGAGGATGTTGGCCAAATGTCCGCCTGGTACATCCTCAGTGCCATGGGCTTCTACCAGATCAACCCTTCTGATCCTACCTACACCATTGGCCGCCCCCTGTTCGACAAGGTCAGCATAGATGTCGAAGGAGGCGAGTTCACCATCATTGCTGAGAACAACGGCCCGGATAACAAATATGTCCAGGAAGTCACCATCAATGGTGAACCTCTGGATGAAAACCTCACCTTCCAGCATAAAGACATCAAGGCGGGTGGTGAATTGCGCTTTGTCATGGGAAGCACACCCAACAAGGAACTCTGAGTTAAAAGGCTCTGCTGATGCAGAGCCTCCAACCTATTAAACGACATTTTATTTCTATTTCAGTTTTTCTTCAGGGTACAAAAGATGTTCAAAAAAAGCATAACCGCTCTTGCCGTTGCTGCGGTATTGGCGGGCCTTTCTGGCTGTGATGATAACAGCAGCAGTGACAACAGCAGCACACAGGGTGGCTACGTAGAGCCGGAAATTCTCAAATACGTTGACCCCTTTATTGGCACAGACGCTACCGGTAACACCACGCCTTCAGCGGTTTATCCGGAAGGCATGATTCAGCCCGGACCTGACTCAGTCAATGATGATGGTACCTCCGGTGATTACAAGTATTGGAAAGACACCATCAGTGGCTTCAGCACCACTCATATTTCCGGTGCTGGCAAAGGCGACTTGAATGATTTTGCCTTCCTGCCCTTCATTGGCTTTGATTCCGACCCAGCCAAATTCAGTAAAGAGACTGAAGAAGCCTCACCCGGTTATTACGCGGTTCAATTCGACAAGAGCGATATTAAAACTGAACTGACAGTGACCAAGCGAGTAGCCCTCCATCGTTACACCTATCCAGAGGGTGAGAGCCGAAAGCTGAAGCTCGATCTCGGGCATGAGCTGCAGGAAATTTATGGCAATCACAGCCGGGAAATTGATTTTCAGGTGATTGGCGATAATGCCATTGCCGGTAAACGGGTCAGCAATGAGTGGGCTCAATACCAGACAGTGTACTTTTATGCAGAATTTACTGAGCCTTTTGTTGAATACATGGCCATGGATGAAGGCGAGAACACCGATAACAAAAACATTGAAGACAGTCGTGATGTGATTGCTTTCCTGGACTTTGGCGAGGGCAACAAACAACTGGGTATGAAGATTGCCATCTCACCCAACAGTATTGATGGCGCCAAAGCCAATATTGATGCAGAAACCGATGGCTTCGAGTTTGATCAGATCCGTCAGAATGCTGCCGATGCCTGGGCAGAGACCCTGAGCAAAATTGAGCTTAAGGGGGGAACAGAAGCTGAGAAAACCAACTTCTATACCTCCATGTACCACACCTATTTTGCCCCCTTCCTTTATCAGGATGTTGATGGACAGTACCGGGGAATGGATGGCCAGTCCTATCAGGCAGACCCTGATCGACCAAACTATTCCATTTACTCCATGTGGGACACCTTCCGTGCTTCTCACCCTCTGAAAACCATTACCGAAAAAGAACGCTCCATTGAGTATGTTCACGATCTGATCAACAAATTCAAAAAAGGCGATGTACTGCCAAAGTGGGAGATTCACTCTGACTACACCGGTGAGATGCCGGGATACCCTTCTGTTTCCATCATTGCAGATACCATGGTCAAGTATCCGGAAGCCTTTACCCAGCAAGACTTTGAAGATGCTTTAGAGGCAGCTCTGGTAAGCTCCAACTTTGATCTGTCCATTACACATGACTGGATTCCTTACGAAGATGAGTGGAACGGCGACAAACGCTGGATTGTTATGACTCGTCACTCTGAATATCAGGAAAAAGATGGATTTGTTGGCTCAGATATTCGCAAGAAGCCTTCCGATATATACGACACCATCGTAACTGAAACCGTTTCTTACGGTCTGGAGAATGCTTACTACGACTGGGCTATTGCCCAAATCGCCAAGTTGGCGGGAAATCAGGATCAGTACGAGCGCTATATCCAGCGTTCAGAAGCCTTCGTAAACTACTTCGACCATAACCCTGCCTACTACGAAGAATACGGCGCAACAGGCTTTATGCGTCCGAAAAACCGTGATGGCAGCTGGACCTTCAATGACTGTTCTGGTGAAGGGGAATGTGCTGAGGAAGACAAGGATATCTTTAACCCTTACGTAGCTGAGCACCGAGGTGAAGACTTTACAGAAGGCAGCACCTGGCAATGGTCATGGTTTGCTCCCCACGACATTAACGGCTTGATGGAAGTCATGGGCGGTGAAGACAGCTTCCGCAAAAATCTGGACGCCCTGTTCAATGCCGACCCTCAGGGAGGCAATGATACCGGCGATATGACCGGCAAGATTGGCCAGTACGTTCAGGGTAACGAGCCTGATCACCATGTGCCTTTCCTGTACAGCTACACCCAACAACCCTGGAAAACCCAGGAGCATCTCGACCAGATTCTGGACACACTCTACCTGCCGACCCCCGAAGGCATTCCCGGCAATGAAGATGTTGGCCAGATGTCCGCCTGGTACATGATGGCGGCCATGGGCTTCTATCAGATTTCACCTTCTGATCCTACTTACACCATTGGCAGACCGCTGTTCGACGAAGTCACTATCCAGCTGGCTGAAGGCGAATTCACGATCACCAGTGAAAACAATGGGCCAGACAATCTTTATGTTCAGGAAGTCACCATCAACGGTGAGCCTCTGGATGAAAACTTCACCTTCCAGCATGAAGACATTAAACCCGGCGGCAACCTGCACTTTGTGATGGGTGATCAGCCCAATAAAGAGCTCCGTTAAGACCACGCTGAAGAGGAGCCTGCCTCCTCTTTCCCCTCGACTATCGAAAAACAGGAAGTAAGACGTTTTATGCTTCTAAAAAGAAAAATAATGGCCGTGACCATAGCTGCTGCTCTGGCCGGACTGACGGGTTGTGACTCCAACGACGATGAAACTGCAACAAGCACCGAACGACCTGAGTACGAAGTGCTCAATTATGTTAATCCTTTCATAGGTACAGGTCCTAACGGCCACACCTTCCCGGGTGCTGCGTCGCCTTCGGGTATGGTTCAGCTGAGCCCTGATACCACCATGGAAGGCTGGGATTCTGCCGCTGGATACTTTGATGACGGTGAAACCAAGGTTGATATTCCTGTATACGGCTTCAGTCATACTCATTTAAGTGGCACAGGTATCACAGATCTCGGCGATATTCTGATTCTGCCGTTTACCGATGATAACAACGACACCTACAACACTTTTGACAAAGAGAATGAAAAAGCCAGTCCCGGCTATTACTCGGTCAAACTGAATCGCTCCGACATTCTGGCAGAACTGACAGTATCTCCCCGTGTTGGCTATCACCGATATACCTTCCCACAGGGCTCAGAGCGCAAAATCAAACTGGATCTTGAGCACACCCTGAACAAAAGCTGGGGCAATGAGTCTCTGCTGAATGAGATCGAGATGGTCGATGAATACACGATTCGTGGTCATCGCAAGAGTGACGCCTGGTCCAGAGATCAAAGCGTTTACTTCTACGTAAAATTCTCATCGCCCATTACAGATGCACGACTCTTCGCTGATGGCACAGAAGTATCTCTCACCAAAGAAGACGGCCTGATCGAAGCCAAAGGGCTGGTTTCCTACCTGAGCTTTGCACCTTCCGATCAACCTTTAGAAATCCGGATGGGTATTTCACCCACAGATATGGAAGGTGCTGAGCTTAATCTGGAGACCGAAGTACCCAAATGGGGTTTCGAAAAGGTTTTGGCTGAAACTGAAAAGGCCTGGGCTGAGGAGCTGTCTGCGGTGGAAATCTCCGGGGGCACCGAAGCTGAAAAGACTAACTTCTATACAGCACTTTACCACACCCAGATCTCCCCGATGATCTCCCAGGATGTGGACGGTGATTATCGCTCCATGTATCCCTACAAGGAGATCAAAAATGCCGGTGATTTGCCCAACTACACCATCTATTCCATGTGGGATACCTTCCGGGCCTTCCACCCACTGCAAACCATCATTAATCCGGAAAAAGCCGAAGATTATGTGAACGACCTGATCCGGAAGCAGCAGGACGGTGGCCTGTTGCCCAAGTGGGAACTCTATGGCCATTACACCGGCACCATGATCGGCTACCCATCTGTTTCAATCATTGCTGATGCGATCACCAAGGGTTTTGATATCGACATCAATGCCGCTCTTGATGCCGTGGTCACCTCCACAACTTACGATCTGGATCGTTTCCCAGACTGGGATCCGGACATTCTTGCCTACGTTCAGGACCTGCAAATGCAGGATCATATCGACAAGGGCTTTGTAAGAGCCACTTACTGGAACTCCGCTTCTTACGGCCTTGAATATTCTTATGGCGACTGGGCGGTATCTGAAATTGCCCGTGTCGCGGGAGATACCAAAACCCAGAAAGAATACCTGAAGCGTTCAGAAAACTATTTGAACTACTGGGACAAGAAGGAAGGCTTTTTCAGAGCGCTTAATGAAGATGGCACTTTCTATCTGCCGGAAGGTCAACACGAGTTCGATCCCTATTACGTTGACGAGTTTGCCTTCACCGAAGGTAACGCCTGGCAGTGGAAATGGCAGATTTTCCAGGACTTCGACAACCTGGAGGCTCTGATTGGCGGACCCGAGCAATTTAAAACAGACCTCAGAGCCCTGTTCGAGGCCGAAGAAAACACCAGCGGTGAAGACCTGCCAGACATGACCGGCTTTATTGGCCAGTACCTGCATGGTAACGAGCCTTCTCATCACATTGCCTATCTCTGGAACCGCACTGACGAGCCCTGGATGACCCAGGAATACCTCGATCAGATCATGCGTGAGTTTTACAAGCCAACGCCTGCAGGACTGGTGGGTAATGAAGACGTGGGTCAGATGTCTGCCTGGTATGTCATGAGCGCCATGGGTTTCTATCAGGTCACACCAGGTCTTCCTGAATACTCCATTGGACGACCACTGTTTGATAAAGCAGTGATTGAACTGCCGGACGGTGAATTTACGATCACAGCCGTCAATAACAGTCCAGCTAACCGCTACGTCAAGGAAGTCACCATCAACGGTGAACCTCTGGGTGAAAACAACACCTTTAAACACAGCGATATTGTTGCAGGTGGTGAGCTTCGGTTCGTCATGACCAATACCAAACCTGATAACCAGTAATACGTTCAGCGCCATGATTTCGTGGCGCTCCCTCATTTAGAAAAGGTACACACCACAATGTTAAGAAAGTCTTTGCTGGCCGTGTCTATTGCTGCCGTGCTTGGAACCCTGGCTGGCTGCGATTCCAACGACGATGAAAGCACCGTTATTGGTGGCACACCGGAAACCTCATTAACCCAGTATGTCGATACCACCATAGGTACCGGTGGACTGGGCAATACTTACCCCGGTGCAACTGTGCCTCATGGCATGATTCAGTTGAGCCCTGATAACGGTGTCAGTGGCTGGGATTACATCGGCGGCTATTTCTATCACGACGACCTGCAACAGATGATTGGTTTCTCTCATACTCACCTGTCCGGTACCGGTGCAGGCGATATGTATGACCTCCGGGTGATGCCGACCAACAGCCGCTCTGATCTGCTGAGAGCCAACAAGGAAGCTTCAGAGTTTGATCATGAAAATGAAACGGCTACTGCTGGCTACTATCAGGTAATGCTCAAGGATTACGGCATTAATGCAGAGCTGACCAGCACCGAGCGAGTGGGTTTTCATCGTTACCAGTTCCCCGCTGACGATCGCTCCGAGATCGTCATTGATCCAGGCCATACCATGAACTGGGATTTGCCTACAGACACCATGATCAGAGTTGTTGATAACCAGACACTGGAAGGTTATCGCATGTCGGAAGGCTGGGCAGCGGACCAGCGCGAACACTTTGTTATCAAGTTCTCCAAGCCGTTCAAGAATTACCGACTGTTTGAGTACGTTTATGGTGAAGACGGTACCCAAGTTGAAGGCAATGAGGTGAAAAAAGATTACACCCGAGCCTATCTGGAGTTTGAAACCACCGCTGAAATGACGGACGTTGAAGTCAAAGTCGCCATGTCATCCGTCAGCATCGAAGGTGCTTATAAAAATCTGGAAGCTGAAGCCGCTGATCTGGACTTTGATGGCGCCCACGAACGCGCTACCGCACTCTGGGAAGATGAGCTGGAAAAAGTCGAGATTCCGACAGAAGACGAAAGCTTCAACGACGAAAAACGTATTTTCTACACAGCTATCTATCACTCACTGCTAGGCCCTACACTGCACTCTGATGTCGATGGCCAATACAAAGGGGCTGACCATCAAATCCAGAAAGCAGAAGGTTTTGATCGCTACGACACTTTCTCTCTCTGGGATACCTATCGTGCCGCTCATCCGCTCTATACCATTCTGGAACCGGAGCGTGTGGACGATATGGTTGAGTCCATGCTGGCTCACTATGATGAAACCGGTGAGCTGCCCGTCTGGAGCCTGAAGGGCAATGAGACTGATATGATGCAGGGATATCATGCTCTGCCGGTTATTGCAGATGCCATTCTGAAAGGCATAGGTGACTTTGATCGGGAGCATGCTTATGAAGCCATGAAGGCAACTGCACAGAGTCTGGATATTGCAGGCATGAAACATTATCTAAAAGACGGCTATGTTCACTACAGCGATGCAGAAGGCAGTGACCTTTGGGCTGCGTCCAAAACACTGGAATATGCATACGACGACTGGAGTGTTGCCCAGATAGCCAAATTGCTGGGCAAGGAAGACGATTATACAAGGTTCATGGAGCGCTCTGAGTACTGGCGTAATCAATTTGATCCTTCCCAGAAATGGATGGTTCCCCGCCTCGCCAATGGCAACTTCATCTCCGACTTTGATCCGGAAGAATACGACCGAGGTTTCTCTGAGAGTAACGGCTGGCATTATTTTGCTTCTGTGCCCCAGAATGTTGAAGGTCTGATTGAATTGATTGGTGGCAGCAAAGCCTTTGAACGCCGCCTGGATCAGATGTTCAACACAGAACCTGATTTGGAAGAAGGAGAAGAACTGCCTATTTTCAGTACCGGAATGGTGGGCCAGTATGTTCAGGG
The DNA here is from genome assembly GCF_001562015.1 of Endozoicomonas arenosclerae. Taxonomy (GTDB): domain Bacteria; phylum Pseudomonadota; class Gammaproteobacteria; order Pseudomonadales; family Endozoicomonadaceae; genus Endozoicomonas_A; species Endozoicomonas_A arenosclerae. The sequence continues at coordinate 24,338 of NZ_LASA01000095.1, forward strand.
CAACGAACCAGACCAGCACGTCCCCTACCTGTATAACTTTGTGGGCACTCCCTGGAAAACCCAGAAGTGGCTCAAGGAAATCAATGAAGTCTGCTATGCCGATACTCCGGAAGGTATCTGCGGAAATGACGACTATGGTCAAATGTCAGCCTGGTATGTCTTTGGCGCCATGGGCTTCTATCCAGTCAACCCTGCTAACGGTGTCTATGCCATTGGTAAGCCAATCTTCCCGGAGTTAACCCTGAACCTGCCAGACAACAAGTCCTTCAAGGTGATCGCCGAGAACGTTTCTGACGAAAACATCTACATTCAGTCTGCAACGCTCAATGGTGAAGTGCTGGATCGCTCCTGGTTGACCCATGAGGAAATCATGAACGGTGGGGAGCTGAAGTTCGTGATGTACAACGAGCCCAACAAGGATTGGGCTTCCACGCCTGAATCCGTGCCACCATCATGCCTTCCCCAGTCCTGATATCCTGAGTGCCGGGTGAGCCTGGCACTCTTGAATTCGATCTCTCCGGGTCGATGAAGCTGTTATGAATCCCCATCGACCCGGAGCACCCTTTCAATGGCCTACGGTGGTAGCCCAGAGCTTAAAATCAATCCAGGCCAGCTCTATGATCAGCTGCAGAAGATACAGCTACAGTGTCACGAAAGCACTGAAGCTGTTGGCATCACTTCGACTGGAAGAGCCGTTTCAGCGCTTACTTACCAGCAGCTCTCCGATGAAGAGAAACAGGGTAGCAGCTTCCTTGAGTGCCAGAAGCGACTGTCAGAAAAGCTGAGGAAATTTCAATCAGCAGCCGTCCTGGAAAGCAGGAAAATCACCCCCGAAGAGGTCTCTTCATCCCCCACTTTGCAAAGTTCCATTGAGATTGTTCAGGCCTTGCTGCCCAAAAAGCCTGCCGCTGAAGTAGCACGTTCTACTCAAGCAATCCTGATACTGGACAGCGCCAGATACTTCCTTCGAGAAGGCAATAAAAAGAATGCCTTTCAGGAACTGGAAGATCTGATCAGAACGATCAAGCGGGAAGATAGCCCTGAAGAGTACGATGAGGCTGTTCTTAAAATGGCTGAAATTTACGGTCCCAAAACCGCAGGAGGCTTTGATGTTAAAGTATTATTAACGCATCTGGAGACCTCGGCCCGTTCAGGCAATCAGCAGGCGGTCCAAGAGTATCGGAAACTCAAGGCAACAGCTCAGAAAAAAACAGATCAATGGGCACCCACTCATCTTGGTGAAAGCTCCATTCGATGGACCGGCTTCAATACAAAAGGGAAAGACCGGTTCGAAGCCAGAACTCAGGCTAGCTTTACCGATGAAATGAAAGAGAGACTGAAGGCATACAACCATAAACGTTCAACGGAGCAACTCAACCACCTTGATTATCGTGCAGAACCCAGCCCTGAAAAGGTTAGATTAAAGCTCAAAAAAGCCAGAGAGAAAGCGGACTGGCATCAGGGAATCAAACGAGAGAAATTCAAACGCCGAAAAAACTTCAAGACCTTTCCTGAAAGCCTGGATCCATTCAACGTACCTCCAGAACCGGTCATTCATACATCGGCCCCTTCAAGGTTCACAAATCTGGGCATCGCCAGCTGCATTAGCAGAAAACCTCGCATGGAGGATGCCCACCTTGCAGATACCTTCTCACTCCAGTGTGGAGACAAAACCATACCAATAGCCATCACCGGAGTTTTTGACGGTCACACAAGCAGCGGAGATGGCAGCCTGGCTTCAAACTATGCAGCAAGAAATATCACCCGGTATCTGGCTAAACGTCTGGCTGAGTTCAACCCGACAGGTGAGCTTACAGAAGTGGGTATCTGGAATGCGCTTAAACTTGCTCTGGTCGATCTCTCCCGTGATCCTTTTTACTATCAGAAAGAGACATACAATACAGGCACCACAGCCAATATCTCCCTGGTCATCGGCGATCACCTTTGGGTAGTGAATACAGGAGATAGCCGTGCAATCCTGCTCAAGGAAGATGGCTCATGCCTTCAGCTCTCTGAAGACGCAAAAGCCTATATAGAAAATAATGACTATCTGACCAGTGAGAAAAGTGAATACGGCGTGTCCGGAGAAAAGCGAGGTGGTTATTTTGATCCTGTCGATGGGCGACTGCGTTCTCCTAACAGGATGGTCAGCCTGGGAACCGCCAGATCAGTGGGCGATGTTAATATGGGCGGAGCTGCTTCTGCCCGACCTAAAATCACCTGTTTTGCTCTTTCAGAACTCCAGGGGGGAACCCTAATACAATGCTGCGACGGGGTCTTCGACATCGCCAGCAGTGACCAGGTGGCAGAGCGAGTTTTTGAAAATAGAAAGCTAGGCGACTTCACCTCCAAAGATTTGGCGGAGGATATTGTTCAGGCAAGTTATTACACGGGTTCAAAAGACAATTTAACCGCCTTGGTCATTCCAGTACACTCAATGGTGGAAGCCTTAAAAGCGCAGTAAAACCTCTCCCTCCTCTTCCGCTTCCACGCAACGGAGAAAGAAGTAATGATTCGTTTTGCCGTCATTGGAACCAACTGGATCAGTCACGCCTTTTGCAGGGCCGCACATGAGACAGGCAAACTCCTTTTGCAAGCTGTCTATTCCCGCCAACTGGAATCAGCCCAGGCTTTTGCTGCTGAGTACGGTGTCTCCAGCTGCTATAACAACCTTGAAGCCATGGCGGAAAGCAAGGACATTGATGCCGTATATATTGCCAGCCCCAATGCTTTTCACGCCCCTCAGGCAGCACTTTTTCTGCAAGCCGGGAAGCATGTCATCGTTGAAAAGCCCATTGCCTCCAATGTTTCTGAAGTTGATCATCTGATTGATCTGGCCAGACAAAACAATGTCGTTTTGTTTGAAGCCATGAAGACCCGTTACCTGCCCAATATGGATGTCTGCAAAAAAGCATTGCCGAATCTGGGCAAACTGAGAAAAGCCTATTTTTCCTATTGCCAGTATTCTTCAAGGTATCAGCGTTATCTGAACGGTGAGAATCCCAACACATTCAATCCAGCATTCTCTAACGGCTCATTGATGGACATTGGTATTTATCCTGTCAGCGCTGCCGTCGAACTGTTTGGTGCACCACAAAGCTTTACTGCAAATGGCAGTTTGTTGGAGTCTGGAGTGGATGCGGAAGGTTCTCTGACTCTTCATTACGAGGATTTTGAAGTACTGATCGCCCATTCAAAGGTCAGTGACGGCCATATTCCCAGTGAAATTCAGGGAGAACAGGGCACTTTGCTGATCGACTTTATTTCTGAGTGCCGTGGAGTCACCCTGATGGAGCGCGGTCACCCGGTCAAAGAACTCACCGAATCTCAGGTCGAAAATACCATGGAGTATGAAGCAGCTGCATTTGCCGACTTGATAGGACGAAGGGAAGTCGATCACCCAGGGCTGGCGAAAACACGGGAAGTCAGCCGGATCATCACAGAAGCAAGAGAAACATTAGGCGTTATCTATCCTGCAGACTGATAGCAAAAACCCCGGCAAGCCGGGGTTTTCTTTCTCAGACTTCCTCGCGGTCAGAAGCCATTCTGCCGGGCAGCATCCCTGAACCAGAGGCCACTCTTCTTAATGGTTCGCTCCTGGGTTTCCAGATCCAGGCTGACAAAGCCATAGCGATTCTTATAGGCATTCAACCAGGACCAGCAATCAATAAAGGTCCACAAATGATAGCCCCTCACTTTAGAGCCTTCCTGTGAGGCTTTATGAATCCATTTCAGGTGATCGCTGATGAAATCAATGCGGTAGTCATCCTGAATCTGACCCTTCACTTCAAACTGCTTCTCACCTTCCACACCCATACCGTTTTCAGAGATATAGACTTCGATGTTGTCGTAGTTATCTCTCAGATCCAGCAGTGTGTCGTATATCCCTTTCTCATAGATTTCCCAGCCACGGTGCTCGTTCATCTTGCGACCAGGCATTTCATAAAAATCGTAGAAATTTTCAGGAACAAAAGGTGCATCTGCAGCTGGTGCCACTTCTTTGGCTTTGACACGACGTGGCTGGTAGTAATTAAAACCCAGTACATCGATGGTGTTGGCAGCAATAATCTCCAGATCAGCTTTGTCATATTCAGGCAGCTGATCGTGCTCTTTCAGTAGCTCCACCAGCTCACGAGGGTATGTTCCCTTGGTGACGGGATCCAGGAAAGCGCGGGTACAGAACAGATCCGCCATGTGAGCCGCTTTCTGATCTTCCGGAGAATCACTGCGAGCGTAGGTTGGAGATAGATTCAGAATAATACCGATCTTGCCACCCAGATCTGCTTTACGATAGCGCTCAATCGCGCAGGCATTGGCCAGGATAGAGTGGTAAGCCACTTGTGCGGCTCTTTTAAAATCTACGACACAAGGCCAGTGATAAACATTCAGGTAGCCGGCTTCTACAGGAACAATGGGTTCATTCTGGGTGAACCAGTAATTCACTTTGTGACCGAACAGCTCAAAGCACTTCTCAGCGTACTCGGCAAAAGCTTCTACCGTCTCACGGGATTCCCAGCCACCTTTTTCAACCAGTGGAAATGGCAGATCGAAGTGGAACAGATTGATGACAGGCTCAATACCATTTTTGATCAGCTCATCAATCATATCGTTGTAGAAGGCTACAGCTTCCTGGTTCACCTCACCGGTACCAGCAGGAATCAGACGTGACCAGGAGATGGAAGTGCGGAACGAGTTATGACCCAGCTCTTTCATCAGAGCAATATCATTCTTGTAATTCTTGTAGAAGGTAGAGGCTTCGCAGGGGCCTACCTGATTGTGAAATTTCTCGGGCTCTTTTTCATACCAGAAATCCCAGACATTGGGTCCACGTCCGCCTTCACGGGATGCGCCTTCACACTGAGTGGCAGAGGTCGCGCTGCCCCACCAGAAATTATCGGGAAACAGGTATTCAGGAGTGCTCATAGGAAACTGCTTTTATCTACAAGGGGGATAATAGTGCTCACCTTAATGGATGAGACCGGTACCATAAATTGACCTGCATCACCTTTGTGCATGGATGGTTACAAATGTCCGCTAAATGTCGTTTTTCTTCGATTCCGATAACAAAACCGGACACTTATAGTCAGGATCAAGAGATTGATTATGAATACAGAGACTGCCTGCTGATCTGGCAGATCCTGTGGAACAGGACACACAACACATGAACATCGTCGCAGTAACTGCTTGCACCACTGGTATTGCACACACTTACATGGCTGCTGAAAAACTGGCGGAATTTGCCCAGAGTCAGGGTCATGAGATCAAAGTAGAAACCCAGGGAGCACTGGGGATTGAAAACGAGATCACAGTGGAAGACATTGCAGCGGCAGACTTAGCCATTCTGGCTATTGATGTGGAGATTCAGGGCATTGAACGCTTTGAGCCACTGAAAACCATTAAGGTAGCCGTGGGTGAAGCCATTAAAGACCCTGAAGGTATTATTGCCCAGGCATAATCCGGCTTTCAGCTTGTGAGCTACTCTCCTGCAGGGTTCCTACCCTCTGGTATTAGGTTATAAGAAATTTCTATAGCATCACTCCTACATCAACCTTTACCTTCCAGTTAGGGTAAGGGTTATTCTTGGATTATTCATTTATTAATATCCGGGAGTAGGACAATGAATGCTTTACAGATTCAGCTGACACTTTCGGGAGTCAACTGTGCCGGTTGTGTTGGCAAAATTGAAAAGGCCCTGAAGGGCGTCAATGGCGTCGAAGAGGCCAGTGTTAACTTTGCTGATAAAACCGCTACGATTGAAGGCCATGCAAAAGCTGACTCCCTGATCTCTGCCGTAGAGTCTGTCGGTTTTGGCGCACAGTTGATTCCTTCAGACAGCGATAAACAGTTTTCCACACCAGGCATGAACTGCGCCTCTTGCGTCAACAAGATTGAAACAGCACTTCAGAAAGTGCCTGGCGTCACCAACGCCTCGGTCAACCTGGGCGACAAAACTTGCTCTGTTCAGGGCTCCTCTGAAGTTGTCGCCATTCTTGAAGCACTGGATCGTGCCGGTTATCCGGTTGTAGAAATCACACCAGATAACCAGATTCAGGAAAAGCAGGAACAGGAAGACCGAAAACAATACCGTCATCTTTTAAAACATACGGCAATTGCTCTTGGCCTGGGCGTACCTCTGATGATCTGGGGTGTAGTGACCGGTGAAATGAGCGTCAACACACCTTTCCAACAGGTGGCTTGGGGTGGCGTTGGCCTGGCAACCCTGCTGATTCTGGTGTTCTCCGGTAAACATTATTTCACCGGCATGTGGAAAGCCCTGAAACACGGCAGCACCAACATGGATACATTGATTGCCATCGGTACCGGGATTGCCTGGCTTTACTCAATGGTTGTCGTGTTATTTCCTCACTTGTTACCCGTGGCAGCCCGCCACGTCTACTTTGAAGCGAGCGCCATGATCATCGGTCTCATTAATCTGGGGCATGCTCTGGAGTTGCGAGCCAAAGGGAAAACCAGTCAGGCGATTAAACGACTTCTGGGTCTTCAGGCCAAAACCGCCCGGGTGGTTCGCAACGGTCAGGAAGTGGATATTCCAACCAACCAGGTCTTAAAAGACGACATTGTCAGAGTCAGACCCGGAGAAAAAATTGCTGTAGACGGCATCGTTACCGAAGGCTCCAGTCTTGTGGATGAATCCATGCTGACAGGCGAACCTCTGGCGGTTAAGAAATCTTTGGATGATGAAGTCTCGGCAGGCACGCTGAACAAAAATGGCAGCTTGCTTTTCCGAGCTGAAAAGGTAGGCAGTGAAACAGCTCTGGCTCATATTATCGCCCTGGTGAAAAAAGCCCAAAGTTCAAAAATGCCCATTGCCCGGATGGCAGATCAGATCTCATCCGTATTTGTGCCCACCGTTATTGTTATTGCGCTTCTGGCGGCAGCCATCTGGTTCTTCTTTGGACCGGCTCCAGCCCTTGCCCACGCCCTGGTGGTAGCCACAACGGTACTGATTATTGCCTGCCCCTGTGCTCTGGGTCTGGCAACACCCATGTCGGTAATGGCGGGTGTCGGTAAAGCGGCCGAGCTGGGTATGTTGATTCGAAAAGGTGACTCTCTTCAACAGGCCAGCAAGCTGAACACCATTGTGCTGGATAAAACCGGTACAATTACCGAAGGCGTCCCTGCAGTCACGGAAATTATTAGTGCAACAGGTGATTCGGCTGAAGAGAAAGCCAGAATACTGAAGATTGCAGCCAGCATCGAAAATGCTTCCGAGCATCCCCTTGCCGAGGCTATTGTTGAGTCCGCTAAACAGAAAGATACACAACTGTCGCCTGTTTCAGACTTTCATGCAGTCACAGGCCAGGGTGTTACGGGCACCGTAGACAATCACTCCGTGTTACTGGGCAATGACAAGCTGATGGCCTCCAGCGAAGTCGATATTTCCGCTCTGACAGCCGCTTCAGAGTCACTTGCCCGTCAGGGTAAAACACCGATGTATCTTGCTGTAGATCATAGTCTTCTGGGACTTATCGCAGTATCAGACCCTATCCGATCGGACTCCAAAGCTGCCATCGATCGACTGCACAAACTGAATATTAAAGTCATGATGCTGACCGGTGATAATAAGCTGACAGCGGCCGCTGTGGCTCAGCAGGTAGGCATTGATGACTTCATGGCAGAAGTCATGCCCGAAGACAAAGAAGCCTATGTTCGTGAGCTTCAGAATCAGGGTTACAAGGTAGGTATGACTGGTGACGGTATTAACGATGCGCCCGCCCTGGCCCGTGCAGATGTTGGCTTTGCCATTGGCACAGGAACCGATGTCGCCATTGAGTCCGCAGATATCACCCTGATCCGTTCTTCATTGCATGGCCTGGCCGATGCCGTTGAATTGTCCCGAGCCACCCTGAGAAATATCAAACAGAACCTGTTTGGCGCGTTTATCTACAACTCTCTGGGCATCCCTGTTGCCGCAGGCGTGCTGTTCCCGTTCACTGGAATGTTACTTAATCCAGTCGTTGCAGGCGCAGCCATGGCTCTGTCATCAGTTACCGTGGTGAGTAACGCTAACCGTTTAAGAATGTTTAAGCCCTCAGCAAGGGAAGCCTGAGCCATGAATATATCCAAAGCAGCCAAGGCCACAGGATTAACCGCCAAAACCATCCGTTATTACGAAAGTATGGGGCTTATTTCTCCCGCAAACAGGCTGGAAAATGGTTATCGGGATTACAACGAGTCTCATTTACGAGAACTGTCATTCATTAGTCATGCCAGAGAGCTGGGGTTCACCCTCAAAGAGTGTGCAGATCTGCTGGGGTTATATAACGACAACAGCCGTAAGAGCGCTGACGTAAAATCGCTGGCTCTCAACAAGATTGCCGATATAGAAGAAAAGATCAGTCAGCTGCAAGTCATCAAAGACAGCCTTCAGCAACTCACACAATGTTGTCACGGGGATGATATGCCAGACTGCCCTATCATCGACAGACTGGCTAAAGGTGGGATCAGCAGCCAGTAAAATTAGCCTTCCAGGGGTATTTAATTAATACCCCTGAGTTAATATGCGATGGGCTAATGCCCATTGATTCTCGCTATATCTCAATCGGGGTATAGGTCTCACATCCAGAAGCTTCTCAGCCATTTGTTCTATTGAAGGACGAGGTGTGGAAGCCTTTAGCTCTTCGTATACCTCTTTTACCGATTGACAGGCATGTCGGAACTCTTGCTGTTCCTCAGCTGAAGTAGACCATTCCGAGCCTTCTTTAAAGACATTGGCCGTACGATCAAAATCCATCTCATCAAGCTGAGCCTCAAGCTTCTTCAGTTTTTCTTCTGTCATTTTAGTGCCCTTTGGTAAACCCAGCGTGTCGTAATGAGCTTTGAGCTCTCTTTCTTTTTCCAACAGCATGGCTGTTCGAGCCAGTTCTGGAAGCTTAAACGGCAGCCGGCTTTCATAGGCCTCAGCCAAAGGACCCAGAGTGGGCAGGTCAACAACCTGATCTATCAGGTTCATTTCTCTAAAAACAGACTTAATCTCGTCCCAGGGAGTCTGATCTACAGGGCTTTCTTCTATGGTTTCCAACCTACCATTTGCATTAGTCTGGGCTCCGCCTGCCTCATTATTACACAGCTCCTCATAGGCTATTTCCAGCTCATCAGCGATAGCATGTTCATTATCATTTCTGAACTTTACTGCTACTGTCTCCAGAATATACGGAGGCTCATTCTGACTATTTCTTACCGCTCTTTTGCATTGATCAAGATCCGCTATACGGTTGGGAAGAGCGATTGCTTTGAGCCTTTCAATCCGAGACTGCCAATATTGTTGAGGCTTGGAATGTTCATTAGCCTTGGCTTGCATTTGTCTGAATGAGGCCAAAGCTCTTCGCGACTCATTGTTGGTTTGATACTTCCCATTACCTATATAAGGCACCAAGCCAGATAATTGAAGACTATTTCCCATCACAGGATCTACCCCTTTAAACACTGCATTCCAGTCCAATGAGCCATTGCTGGCTAGCTCCACGGGTATTTTGGTACAAAGAAACTCAGCCAATTCTTGTTGCCTGGGAAGATCATGAGGCCTGAGCAGTCTAAAAGTGATGGTATGAACATCCTTGGATTCAATGGTTGCTAACCCTGCCTCTACCAGAAGCAGACAAGCTTTATGTTCCGGAGACTTCCTGTTCAAAGTCGTTCGACGATTTTTAAACTCAATTTCCGGCTTTGATTCCTCTCCTCCGATAGATCCAGCAAGCTGCAGCGCCAAACCTTTTGCTTCCTCAATATCTGAAGGCTTGGGTCGCCCGGAGACCCAGGCAATAAAAGTCTGCATTGGAGAGTTTGAGACCTTTTCTTCCCTTACTGCACGCTGCCTTAAGGGGACACCTGAACGATAAAGGCGGTCTCTGGGGATATTATTTTTAGGAACAGTTTTAGTCACAGTCTGATTATTTGCGGTTTTACCTGACGCTTCTGTTTCCGATGTTGGTACAGAGTGAGTAATAGGTGACTGATTAGCCGGTATTCCGTCTGTTTTCCCTGTGCTCATTTTAATCAATCCCTTGATAACTGATAAATATTTCAGATTTATATCTCTATATCTCCAGACTAGCATTTTTCAATCATAAA
>NZ_LASA01000096.1 GCF_001562015.1 Endozoicomonas arenosclerae
GTGCCAGTTTGGATTTGTAAAAACAGCGTATCGAGGCATCGGGAAAAATGACAATAAACTGGCCACTCTTTTTGCTCTGGCTAATGTGGTTAGATTGGATCAAATGCTACGTAGGGGTTAATCTGCCTATCAGCCGAGAAAACCGGCTGAAAAGTAGATAATGAGCGACCCTATCCTCGCTTTTAGTTCTAAGAATTGTGTTTTAGAACATGCTCAAAGGATTGATGGACTTCTTCACACCTTCCTTAGCCACAATCAAAGCTTTGGGTTTTGACGACTATTTCGATGCCGTTGTATGTTCTGGTGCTCTAGGTATCAAAAAACCGGATAGTCGTATATTTGAACATGCAGCCAGTGAATTGTCTGTTGCTGTCGATAGCTGTTGCTATATCGGTGATCACTATATCAATGATTACCAGGGAGCTAGAGAGTGCGGTATGCAGGCTTTCTGGCTGGAAGGGTTCCAGTCATTGCCCGAAGGGCAAAGTAGGCCAGAATTCACGATCAATAGACTGGAAGATCTGTGTCAGCATCTATAGTAAAGATGCTTTGATGGCTAGAGTTATCTAAACCTCCTCACCTTTGAACCCCATATAATAGCCAGAACAGGACAGTGAGGTTTCAAGCATGAGAACATCTATTTTGCCAAAAATAGTCAGGTCAACGAGCTGTAATCGGTATGGACTTATCTGCAAATTTTAGAATGTTAGCGCTGTACAATCAGCGAATGAATCAACAGTTAATCTCTGTCTGTGAAAAGCTTTCCTATGAACAGCTGCATCAGGACACCCATTCATTTTTTCCAAGTGTCATGGCTCACTGGAATCATATTTTGTTTGGTGATTTGATCATGCTCCAGCGTCTGGTAATGAATCGTCTGGCTGATGTTGATCCTGCTTTGTTGAAAGAATTGCCCCAGGCATTGTCGGTAAACGATGAATATGTATCGACTCTTGATGAGCTTAAACCGCTGAGAGCCCTTGTTGATTCTTTATATATTCAAATGACTAAGGCCTTTTCAACAGAGGACTGTTTGAAAATAGTTAGATATACAACAACAGAAGGTCAGGCCATTGAGCGAACTCTGGGAGAGTTTTGCCAGCATATTTTTAATCACCAGACACACCATAGAGGCCAGCTTACGTGCATCTTGAGCCAGTTTGGCATTGACTTCGGTTGTACGGATCTACCAGTCATTGTGCCAGAAGGCGCCAGTGCAAAATAATGCCGTTTCGAATAAATAAGAAGGTGCCTTCAAGGTCCTATAAAAATGCATGAATCAGCCCATACTGCTGCGGTTTAAGTCTATGGTTACTGGCAATAACTCAATCAGTCAACTTGAAAGATTGATATTCAGTTCATAATCCAGCATTATTTTTCGGAGTTTGTGTGAACTAGTACTCATTAATACAGGTCTGGATGCCTGAATAAAGAAAATAAGACTGATAGGACGACTACACGGATGAAGTTGATAAAGACAGGTGCTGTTCTGGCGCTGTGCTCTATTGCCTCCCTTTCTCACGCTGAGCGTATTGGCACCCAATATTTTTACGGTTATCAGGATCAATTCCACAATGGGAAGTGGGGTATTATTGATGATCTTGATTATCGCCAACTCAAACAAAGCATGCCTGCCCGTGAGGCTAAAGCCCTCTACATTGATGACAATGGACGTATTCAGTTTGACGTTCAATGGACTCGCCAGACGTTAAAGCGGATGTACCCAGAGATGTGGGAGGAGGCCATGAAACTCGAGGGCAAGGCTCGCCGGGAGCGGATTCAGGATATCCGTGATATGGCTTGTGACGCCAAGCTCGAGATCGGTTATGCCAGAACTTATGGAATAAACGGCGATGGCTTTGCCACCGAGATGGATACTGACCTCAACGCCCCCAATATGGAAGGTTGTGCAAGAACAGTGGATGGCGAAGCCGCTGCAGTAAGGCTCAGAACCTTTATCCCTACCGTTCCGGGCGCCAGCTACAGACTCCATGTTAAGTACCAGAAGCGTGGCTACAACCATTCCGCTCGGGGACTCAGCCAGAACCAGGCTTACAAGGATTTGCTTGTCAGGGTAGGCGCTGATCGCCATGCACTGAGTCTTGAGGAAGAACAGCCCGTTAAGCTGGACCATGTGACTATGGATCTCCCTGATGCATCCACTGATAACCTGCTTTTGTTTGATGGCCAGATTCTGGATGAAGACGGCGATGCCTGGGTACGCTACACCAACCGTACCAGTCATACCGAGACTCTGTATTTTGTCTCAGGTTCTGGCAAGAAATTAACCAAAACCTTCACAATAGCGGGTGAAACAGCCACTTATTTTAATCTTGGGTCGCTGGATAAATCAGACTCTGTGTACGCTGTATTGAACGACCTGGATCAACCTGCCATTGACTTCAACTTTGACGCTCTCAATCTGGCGGATCGTTTTGAAGCACCTTATAACGTCAAGCTGGAAGAAGGTTTCAAGAAGTCGGTAATTCCTTTTGTTGCCGATAAATTCTTTACCCGCATAGCCCTGAACGACAAATCTTATGCTGATACTTTCGGTGTGTTGATTCGTGGTGTTCATGTTGAAAGGGTGGAAGGTAATCCTCTGGAAGAAGGGTGTCGGGCTATTTACCCTGCTAACAACGGCAAGCTCAGGAAGTGCCTGCTGGGTGACTCCAGTGATCCGGTGGCGGAAGCCTGTGATTTAGGTACTGGTAAAATCTTCTGGACTGAGGGTAAGAATACCCGGAGCGACTCATACCGTTCTGATATCGAGAACCTGTTTTACAGTGTGGGTAAGGGTGAGTTCCTGTCACTGGGTCAGGGTGGGCGAGTAATGATCAAACCTGCGCTGGCAGGCAAAGCGGCAAGCTGTCCGGTTATGAATCAAACCTTGTCATTCAAGGAAGTGACATGGGGTAATAAAACCTATGAAACTTACGCCGAGAAAGGTCTGGTCAAGGTCAAGCTAAAGGGCTGTCAGGATTCATCTATGAACGGCAATAGGCTGCTGACTAATGATCATTCCATGAGCAGTGCCTTGCATACAAACGACAGCTTCAGCTATAGCTTTGGTGAAGCCTACGAAGGTTGTCGGATGCACAGCTTGACCATTGTTGATCGGACCCAGAAGATCAAGCCTTCCCAGGCTGGCTATGTAGCCAACTCTGACGGGGTGGACATTAATAGTCTGATGATGAGCTCTAACTAAACGATGAGCTCTCACGTTGCGGCCAAAAGCAGGGTCGCAGCGTGCCTTTCTTCTTTCCTGATCCCTGGCTTATTTTTTGGTGGTAAAATAACAGACCTGTTCTCTGAAAAATGAGTGCTGTCATGTCAGACGAGAATGTGCAGCAACCCTACTGGCATTTGTGGGTTGATGAAAAAGGTGTCTCCCGAACCACCCGCTGTTTTATGAACCATTTTGATTTAGTTCAATATTCCAATCCCACGCCTGAGTATCATTGCACTGGCCTTCCTGAACCTTTGCATACCCGTTTTGTCGTCTTGCCACCGGGCTATGAAGCTCCGATGCATCCAACGCCTAAACCCCAGTGGGTGATTGTTTTACAGGGTGGCTGGTATACCCGAACACTTGACGGCAATGAGGTTTACTATCGGGCAGGTGATATCCACTTTGGCGCGGACCTGCCAATAGCCGGTGTACCAGAAAATCAGCAGGGGCACAGTTGCCGAAATACCAGTCAGACGGAACCTTTGGCGGCCATGATTATTCAGGTGTGTGGTGCGCTACCCCAACCTGATGACTTTAAGTCGCTATAAGCTCTTCATCTTTTTCAGATTCATTGCTAGAGATCCCTTATGAGAAAAGTCAGTTACTTTCCTGTTATTTTACTTTTACTGTTTCTGGCTGGTTGCACAGAACATACGACCTCGGAATATTCGGCAATAGGCCTGACTCCAACGAACCATGGGGCCGTCAATGAGCAGTTGGCCATTGTCTCAGGGGTCATCGTCGAAGAGATGAAGCAGGGGACGGACGGCTCAGTCTGGAAATTCAGAGCGAATGACGGGGCTATATACGCATTGGTTGTTAGCATTCCTAATTTGGGCCCACAGGAAAGTGAGAATATAGATATCATTAAGCCCGGAGCCCAGGTCCGCATCATTGGGGATAGCTACAAACTGGGGAATGAGCGTAGACTGATTGCCAGAGAGATTGCAGTCCATTCAGATTGAGTGGTAGAAAAACCAGTAATTCTTTCTCCAAGAACTACTGGTTACTACTAGCGAAAAGAGATCAATCCTGGCCTCAGTTACCCCACTGCCATTGCTGGTTTTTACCGCCGTGGTATTGCCATTGACCAACCTTTGCACCCTGCCAGTCACCGTAGGCATCAACAGCAATTGAGGCATCATGTCGGCTTCTCAGTGAGTTGCCTACCCAGTCAAAGCGCAGATTGTTGTTATCCAGACATTCCCAGATAACGATTTCACCGTTGCTGAATGTTTGTCCTCGATTGTCCAGACATTTACCCAGCTTGCTTCTCAAAAAGCCATTTGATGAGTCATACGTCCACTTCTGGGCGTCGGAACCATTACACTTCCAAAGTCTTACATTGGTTCCGTTGTCACGGTTACCGCCTTCAACGTCGAGGCAGAGATTACTGCGTTGATCCCTCAATTCGCGATAGCCTGCCAGTAACGGGTAAACTTTCTGGCTGGGAATCTGCCAGACGCCTTCCTGAGTCTGGTCGTGGTAGTTCAACCAGACATTGAACATACTGCCTTTGACTGATTTCAGTCGTTCGTTATCCTGGCTGTTTGTAGGAACAGAGAATCGATAGTTGCCCAATTCTGCGCAGGCCTGGCTGCCTTGATTCCAGGGTCCGGTTTTGAAGCTGAGAGCCCATTCGCCGGTATCATTGCTCTGGCAGGCAAAATAATAATTTGCGGAACAACTTTGGTCGTCCCAACGTCCAGACATGGTACTTACTGCACAGTGCTGATTGCCACCATGGTTATTGGGTTCATTTCTGGCCCAGCTCCATACGGCAGCATCAATCCGATCACCCGGTACCATATCATCCAGATTGACAATATTGACGCCTTTGGCGAAGGACTCAGCCACTTCATGAGCTTCGATACGGTCTACACCGCCTCCGCTGGTGAAGAGGTCAACAATTTTGGCGACTGTTGTGCCATCTTCCCAGATTCTGGAAACCTTACCCAGACCACTGAAGGCCATATTCGCCAGTTCACCATCGTTGGCACAGCCTTTGTCTTTCCAGAGAATCACCTGTTTCCCGGCCTCCAACACTTGAGCCTTGGTCAAGGTGTCACCAATGGGCTTACAGCCACCACTTTGGAAGATCTTGCCACCCAGCTTACTGTTTAACTGTTGCCTTAGAACAGAATGTTTGCCGTTAGTGTGGTCTTCGATGTAGAGAATGATGACTTCGTTGGGATTGCTATTCAGCCATTGACGTACTTCCTGAAGTCCATCGGTTAAGCGTCTGTCTTTCAGGCTGCAGCCAATATCCAGATCACCCAGTTCTTTACCTATGCCGGAGTGGCAGAGTAAGAGATCCGTTCCCCATTTCCATGGAGCTCCATGAGTGTGGGCCGTCCAGTGAGCATCCAGCTCGATAAACCGAGCCCCCATTCTTAGCTGGTCATAGATCGAATATTTTTGTTGAGGATCGTGATATCGAAGAGCGTTTCGATACACTTCAGAGTTGTATGTATTGTGGGTGCCGAGAATGCTGTTATTGATGATGGGGGCGTGGCTGTCCAGTTGTCTTTGCATGGCCAAAGCCTTGCTGGTCCAGCTTTTTTCAAAGTCGCTGATTTTGTCGGCCTGAGCGGAAGCCGCCAGCCCCCCGATAATGGCAGTCTGCAGTAGCCTGCCCAGATGTTTTCTTATTGTCATAATAATTATTTTTGTTTTTTACATCATTTTTGATGTCAGGTTTTATTTTTATATTCCCTGCGTAATCACTCGCTCTGAGGTGCCTTCCAATGAACGAATGGTTTGGCAGAGATAAGGCAATAATGAAGAGAGTTGATTAAAAAGTAAACGACCGTTTGAAAATGATCCATGGCTGTCTTTTTTAATATGAAAGTAAAAAAATGAACGATAACTATTCCAGTGAATTCACAGATTCCGACCGATTCGAAACAGAGCTGATGTCGTTGCCGGACGATATTTTCAGAAACATGATTTCAATCCTCTCATTGAAATAGTCGATATGAACAGAACCTGAAAAAGAGATCGTATTTCGTCCAGTGCGTATATTGAGAAAAACAGCCGCTTTCTAAACTCATGTCTCTTTATTTAAGGCAGTGCTCTTTTACTAATAAAACTGCCGTCGCACACTGAGGATGTTGTACATGATCAAGAAAGCCCTGATTCTGGCCTCTACTTCTTTAATGGTGGCCTGCGCTTATAATTCTGCTCCGGTAGTGGGCCCTCATGATAAAACCGAAGCTGAATATCAGCAGGATGTGGCAGATTGTCATGACTATGCGGCTAAGGTGGATAAGGGCGAAGCGGCTAAAACCGGTGCTATTAATGCCGGTATTTTAGGTGCTGTTACCGGTGCAGCGGTTGGCCTGGTTGAAGGTGATGGGATTGAGGGTGCCGTAGTTGGCGGCGCTGTTGTCGGTGGCCTTGCAGGTGCCGGGGCGGGTGCTGCAGGTGGTGCGATGCAATCCACACAGGATCAGTCTTATGTTCTGCGTCGTTGCCTGGCAGGTAAAGGCTACGACGTGCTGGATTTGCGTCCTTGAATAAGTTTTGAGTCGAGCCAGGCTACCCGAAAGTAGCCTGACGGTTTATCAGCGATTCGAAAACTCTTCAGCAATGCTCTCGCCCAGCTCACTGAGCAGCCGGGCTGAGCCACCCAGTGTCAATTCCACCTGTTTACTCCAGAGCGCATAGCGGAAAAGAGGGTAATCCCTGTCAACGCCGATGCCACCATGAAGATGCTGGCTGGCCTGACTGATTCTGTGAGTCACATCTCCACACCAGATTTTGGCGATTTTTACGGCGTCATCCGCCGGTTTTTCCTGATCCAGCAATGATATTGCTTCGGCACTGGCCAGTCTGAGACATTCCACATCAATATAAGCGTCTGCTGCCCTATGAGCCACAGCCTGAAACGTCGCAATTTTGACATCAAACTGTTCTCTTTCTGTCGTGTATTCAGCCGTCAGTTTCACCATTCGATCTGTAATGCCGACACTGAATGCGCAGAGTGCAGCCTGTGTTCTTTGCAGGGCATAAGTCATGATGACTTCTGCATCAGAACCTGTGGCCATAATGTCAGCGTCATTGACCAGAACATTGTTCAGAATAATCTGGCTCTGAGCTTCACCGCTGGTGCTCTGCTGCTCTGCCAGTTCCACCCCTTCACTGTCTGGGGAGAGCCAAAGGGCGATCAGACCTTGATCAGACTGAGCGCTGATGAGCACTTTCTCAGCCTGACTACCGTATGGAACACAATGTTTGATGCCATTGAGTTGCCAACCGCCAGCCACTTTTTCAGCCGTGGTGGTAGGTGTTAGTGGGTCATCATTTAAAGGCTCTGCGAAAGCCGTTGAAATGAGTGTATTGCCTGTCACTACACGACTGAGTATTTTTTTTTGCTGTTCTGGTCCAAATCGTTGCAGAGGCATGGCTGCACTCACCAGAACCGGTATCAGGGGAATAGGCGCCATGGTGCGGCCTGCCTCTTCCAGAACCAGGCAGAGGGTTTCAAAGCCGAATCCCAATCCTCCGTGAGCGTCATCAATAGCTACTCCTAGAATCCCGGTACTGCTCAGGTCTGACCAAAGGTTAGCGTCGTAAGTCCCTTTGCCATCAAACTGTCTAAGGTGTTCGTTGTCAGTCTGGTCAGCAAAGATCTGAATGGCCAGCTTTTGAACATCCTGCTGCTCGGCGGATAATTTAAAGTCCATCGTATTTCTCCTGTTGGGCTCTGGCAGTTATCGAGCCCTTGGCATCCACAAACCGGCAGCCGAAATAATATCCCGCTGAACTTCGTTACAACCCCCACCAAAGGTCAGAATGCTGCCAACCCGGTAGCGGTGTTCCAGTCTTCCCTGTAGCAGGGAACCAGGGCTGTCTCCGCCAATGGTGGCGTCTTGTCCCAGCACTTCCATCAACAGTCGATACACTTCTACAAAGTATTCTGTGCCATAGACTTTGGCCACAGAAGCCTGTTCCATGCCCAAACGGTTTTCTTCAATAGCCCAGGCCTGTTTCCAGTTCATCACCCTTAGTACCTCCAGGCCGGTTTTAACTTTGGCCAGGTTGGTTTGCACCCAGGGTTTACTGATGATGGGCTGGCCATCCCTGCCTTTGGTTTCTGCAGCCCAGGTGGCTACATCTTCATACAGGATCTGGATAGGACCGTGATTCACCAGGCTGAGCCGTTCACGGTTAAGCTGGCCGGTAATCAGTCGCCAGCCTTTATTGACTTCACCTATCTGATATTTGTCGTCCAGTTGCAGGTCTTCAAAGTAGGTGGCGTTGGTGCGCACACCTAAAGTCCAGATGGGTGTGTGGGAAAAGCCGGGGTTGTCTTTGGGCACCAGGAACATGGACAGTCCCTTGTGCTTTTTGGTGGCATCCTGGTCGGTTCGGGCTGCCAGCCAGACGTAATCGGAAAAGTTAGCGAGACTGGTCCAGATTTTCTGGCCATTAATAAGCCATCCTGCGTCGTTTTTTTCAGCCCGGGTTTTCAGAGCGGCCAAATCAGTGCCTGCACCGGGCTCAGAGTAGCCAATGGCAATGACTACTTCACCCTGCAGAATGCCTTTTACGACAGTTTCTTGGATTTCATCACTGCCGTATTCCGCCAGAATAGGACCAATGGCTTCGGTGGTCAGGAAAGGGTAGGGGAAGCCGGAACGCATGACTTCTTCGGTAAAGATGTATTGTTCAATGGCGGTAGCTTCACGACCACCGTATTCTTTGGGCCATGAAAGGGCTATCCAGCCATCCTGACCCATTTGTCGTAGGCCTTTCCGATACTCGGGGCCACCTCCTTCATAATACTCAGGGTCTTTCATTTCCTCGATCATGGCGGGGGTCATGATCGACTTCATATACTCTCTGATCTCAAGCTGCAGAGCCTGCTGCTCAGGAGTCAGGGTAATGTCCATAGCACTGCTCTCTTTCTTATTCTTTTTAATGGTCCGAACTACTCCGTATCGGACAAGCGCTATCAATATCGGTTGTCAGGCTCTGCAGGTCAAGAAAAATTAAGTCACTTGTCTTTTTTTGGTGGGTGTGTTTTGTGTTATCAGGTTTGTGGCTGAAACACCGAACCTTTCCAGGTGTCATAGCCGGTATGGTTAGAGAACATGGCCGTGTTGACGGGGCAGACATTGAATCCCATTCGCTGAAAGGGGAAAACAACCGATGAGTTGCTTGCGTGTCCATAAGCTACATGGTACCAACTGAAGGATATCACCCAGGAATCGATGGAGATGAGAATCAGTCAATTCGCGGGGCGACGTAAGTTCATCTGAATTCTCTATACTAGCGCGCACCGCTTTAATTTCAGGCTCTCCTTGCTCTCCCCTTGGCTGACCCTGCGCTTCTTTACTTATCTCATACAGTGACGAATGTCTGCGGTATTTTTGAAGGAAAACGAACTTAACGCAAATAAATGCATCAAAGATTTTAAGAAAGTAAAATAAGCTCTAGGAAGGACAAGTGAATACTACTCTACAAAAGGTAAAACGAAAATCGTTAATATACCTCTTCTTATCAATGATTTTTCTGATAAACCTTTCATATGCAAGCGATTTTTTAGAAAGTGTCCCAGTGAACATAACCACTCCCTGCTGCGGAACCTGGCAAAATTTTCTTTGCGCCGGACCAGCAAATGGGATGGATTTTTATGTATTACCAAAAGGGGAGGCCGAGCATGAGTACAATCTTCCTCACGGATGGCTTCCAAAGAGTGATTTTGTCTTCACCGTATACAAAAAGACTAAGTCTTATAAGAAACTAGGCCTCAATATCAAGCTCAAACCTGAGTATGACGGACTTTCTGTCATGTGTTCGAGCATTATTTTCAATCCTATACAGATTCAAAGAGCTTCTGCTTATATACTGCTCCAGCCTGGGATAGGGTCGGCAGACAACGTACAATTCTCACCTGACATCATGCAAGCAGTCTGGCTTCATCCTTCGCAAGTCTTTGGTGTTGATCCAGAACCAGAAGATTTCCGGTATGACGTAGAAATTAAAGATCTGTTTCTCCAAAAGATCATAGCCCAAAGCATTCAACAAAAAGGTAGGTACTTTAAGGCTCAAGAAACAGCTGAGATAAATTTCCAAAGTGGGGGGGCAGAAGGAAGTGGTACTCATAGCGGCAGCTCCGAGGGTAGTGGGACAGGACGGTTTTTGGAGGGAAATACTCAGTTACTTATGCCTTTTCCCAGAGTCGTCCCCTGCCGACGTTACTCTGCCAAAATAACACCTTATCTGCCTCATGAAGGCTATCAGGGTCCTTCTGTCACCAAGGTAGTCAAAAGCTCTGGAGACTACTATTCGATTGAGGGTATCCAGTTATCTTATGGTGAAGATACTATTACGGCAAGAATCAGACTTCAGCACCCAGATCAATCAAATGCCTGCATCCAGCAGTTGGAAGTAGATTATGAAGTTGGAACATATCGCCTTAACACTTACGAGCTTGCCGATCAGATTGCCGAGAATGAAGGAGTCGTCGAACTGACTTTTCGCCCAAAAGAAGGGCAGAATCAATATGAAATTACTGCTTATATTCTCGATGAGGCAGGAACTGCAAAACAAATTAAAATTGCTGAAGCCCATTTTCCTCGGACAGAAATAGACAGCTCTGGGGCTACAAGTTCTATTGAAAGTATGATTATGGCAACCTCAGTATTGACTGTTGTAGGCATAGCTCCCTCCAGCAGTATTGAGAAATCAACAGCATTACTGCCTGAGCCCAGTGTCTGGACTCCTGCTTCTGATCTACCTTCATCTGAACCGACCAACGTATGGGGCCCCGGCACCAAGCAGCACCAAGATCTATTCATTGGAGGTGTAATCGTTGTTGGCGCCATATTGAGCGTAAGCACCGGAGTTTTCATTGTCTATAAGATCGTTCGTTGAATATTTAACTCAACAGCCACCAGCACCACACCGGCTAAAATCGGTGTTTTTAACCTTTTAGGGACTAATACAAGGATAGGTACAGTCCAATCACTATTACACCTTCCAGCTCAGAGCTGGAAGAAAGGTTGCAAGAGCCTGGGTACCAGTCCGTTAAACCTAAGGGGGGCATCGGTGGCAATCAGGCAAATACAGCCTTCGTGAGTATCGGCTACTGGTTGGTGTTGAACATCCGGGTCCAGGTCGGCCACGTCACCGGCACAGAATCGGCCTAACTCATCAGAGTAGGAGCCTCTGATAACCATGGTCAGCTCAGAGCCGGTATGTCCGTGGGATGGCATGCAGGTCCCCGGTGCTATTTTCAATAGTCTCAGGTTGCTTTCTGCGGCTGGCAGAATAAACTGTTTGAGTCCGGGCGCCATGGTTTTCCAGTGCAGGTCATCCAGATAGTGACCCAGTAGATGTCTTAGTGGTGCGGGCACATCGGCATTATCAGGGACATTCTGTTTTGCCGGTTTGGCAGGTTCTGCAACTTGCTCGGTGTCATCCAGCATGGCCAGAATGTCGTCTCTTGCTCCTGCTGACAGAGGAGCAGGTTCCAATTCTTCCAGTAAACTGATGCCAATCTGTTCAGCCTCCTGTACATGACGGCTGCAGTGACTACAAACGCTCAGGTGTGCGGCCACAACCGTTGCAATGGCGTCAGGCAGGCTGCCTGCAGAGTAACTCATCAGGGTACTGAGGTCAGGATGATGTGTTGTCATTTTACCTCTCCCATCTGATTACGAAGTTTGGTGAACGCCAGTCTCAAGCCTGATTTCACGCTGCCCAGGGGCATATCCATGTCTTCAGAAATTTCGCGGTGGCTTTTTCCTTCGTAATACACCTTGTAGACCAGCTGAGCCTGTTGTTGAGGCAGGTTGTTCAATGCTGACTTGATCTTGTCAGAGTCAAACTCAGTCATAGCCGGAACAAAACTGCTTTCCGGGTAGTTATCCAACGGTGACATAAGATCCGCTTTTTCTTTTCTCAAACGATCAATCCACAAGTTTCTGGCAATTCTGAAGATCCAGGTGGATGCAGTGGATTTGTCGGGGTCATAACTCTTGCAGTGTCTCCAGACCGACAGCATGGTTTCCTGAACCAGTTCTTCAGCCATTTCTCCATGAGCGCCCTTGGACATCAGGTGTCGCTTCAGTCTCGGCGCAAAAAAATCATAGAGCAGGGCAAAAGTCTGCTTGTCCCGGTAACGACCCAGGTCTACCAGTGACTGTTTCAGCTGGTCTGGCGTTTCAGTGCTGCTGTTGTCTGGATCCATTGTGCTCTTCTTCGAGAAATGGTCGGAGCCTGACGATCCAGTATGGCAATTTTTATTGTCATGATCCGTCATTTCTAGCTCATGCTTCCTAAACGGCTCAAGGCTGTTTGTCTGTATTGGACTTATCATCAGAATATCGCGTCTTCAGCCCATTTGTCTCTCTATACGAAGCAAAGGCGTGATCGGATCACTGGAGGGAGAGGTAGAAAGTTAGATCAATTGACTTACAAGTGATCCAAATGCGGGAATAAAGCGTAGAGATTTCTGAAGCTTACGTTTACAGGTCGCTCTATGACAGTTAAAGGACTCAATATTGCTGTAATTGGATCAGGCATAAGCGGACTATCCAGCGCCTGGTTACTGTCTAAACAGCACAATGTCACCCTGTTTGAAAAAGATGATCGTTTTGGCGGTCACAGTAATACGGTGATGGTCAAAGACGGCGATCAATCCATCCCGGTTGATACCGGATTTATTGTCTTCAATAAAAAAACTTACCCGAATCTGACGGCATTGTTTGATCATCTGGATGTTCCTGTCGTGGATACCGACATGTCGTTTGCTGTTTCAATGGATGATGGGCGAACTGAATATTCCGGCACCGATCTGAATGGACTCTTCGCTCAGCGTATCAATCTGCTAAAGCCCGGATTCCTGAGAATGCTGTTGGATATTTTCAGGTTTTATCAGGCCAGTAATGACTTGATGAAACAGCTCAACCCATCCGTTACTCTCAGAGAGTTGCTCTCGGGACGGGGTTACAGTCAACGTTTTATTGATGATCATCTGGTACCCATGGGTGCTGCTATCTGGTCAACACCTTCAGATCGGATGCTGGATTATCCAGCATTGGCCTTCATGAGGTTTTGTCAGAATCATGGATTGCTCCAGCTCACAGATCGTCCCCAGTGGCAAACAGTGAAAGGAGGCAGCAAAGAATACGTTCAACGCCTCCTGGCCGACATGGATGGTTTGGCAGTCAAAAATCGTTGTGTTCGAAAAGTGAAACGTCATGGGGATCGGGTCGTTATTACCGATTTGCAGGGTGACACTCATGAGTTCGATCATGTGGTCATGGCCTGCCATGCTGATACTTCTCTGGCTATGCTCAGTGAGCCGGATGAGCTTGAACAGTTATTGCTGGGGGCTTTCAGCTTTCAGCGCAACCGGGCCATTTTGCACAGCGATGAACGACTCATGCCTTCCAGGAAAAGGGCCTGGGCCAGCTGGAATTACTTTGGCACCCACTCGGGAGAGGGCCCTTCACTCACGTATTGGATGAACCGTCTCCAGCATCTTGAAGGTCCTCCTCTGTTTGTTACTCTCAATCCTTCCATAGAGCCTGAAAAGATTCATGGCTGCTATCTATACGACCACCCGGTTTTTGATCGAAATGCCCTGGAAGCACAGTCTCGATTGTGGGAGTTGCAGGGAAGAAACCGCACATGGTTCTGTGGAGCCTGGTTTGGCTATGGTTTTCATGAAGACGGATTGCAGTCAGGTCTGGCTGTTGCCGAAGCCCTGGGTGGAAAAAAACGACCCTGGTCTGTCGAAAATCAGAATGATCGGTTGGTATGGCCGGAGCACGGTATTGGAAAAAGACCGGTCACTTCTGGCATGGAACTTGTTCATGAAATCTACTGATGTCATGACGATGAGCAACCTCATTAGCATCAGGAGGGGGTTATGAATTCAGCAGTCTATTGGGGACAGTTAATGCATAATCGCATTCGGCCCCGCAAGCACCGGTTTTCATATCGGGTAGCTTCCTGGCTGATTGATCTGGATGAACTGAGCAGTCTGGATAAGCACTTGAAGCTGTTTTCTGTTGATCGTTTCAATCTACTCTCTTTTTATCAAAAAGATTTTGGTGATGGTTCTGGTAGAGATCTGAAGGTTCAAACCGAAGAACTCCTTGCTGCACATGATGTCCCGGCCCCATCTCAAACTTTGATGTTCTGTTACCCAAGAGTTTTAGGGTATGCCTTTAACCCTTTGACGGTTTACTACTGTTTTTCATCGGATCAGAAGCTTCTGTCTCTGATATACGAAGTGACCAATACTTTTGGTGAACGACACAGTTATGTTATTCCCGCTGAAAAAGCAGAAGAAGGACAGATGCTGTTTCATCAAGCTGTTGAAAAAAAACTGCACGTCTCGCCTTTTTTCAAAACCGATTGCCAATACGGCTTCAGAGTGCAATTACCAGGCAAGACGATGAAGCTGGCCATCAATCTCAACGATGCCGACGG
Organism: Endozoicomonas arenosclerae; assembly: GCF_001562015.1. Lineage (GTDB taxonomy): Bacteria > Pseudomonadota > Gammaproteobacteria > Pseudomonadales > Endozoicomonadaceae > Endozoicomonas_A > Endozoicomonas_A arenosclerae. The sequence goes on from NZ_LASA01000096.1 coordinate 14,687, forward strand.
AAAGTTATTTGCAGCAGTGTTTAAAGGCGATCGTCAGGTATTAAGTGATTTCAATATTCTCAGGCAGTTATTGGTTCTGCCTCTGCAAGCCATCAAAGTCATTCTGGCTATTCATTGGGAAGCTCTGCGTTTGTTTCTCAAGGGAGTGAAGGTGGTTCGCCATGTTCCAAAAGATCGGTTCTTCAGTTGGAGCCGGGGCTGGGCGGGTCATCCTGACAGTCATGAGGAAAAAGCAGGCACGAATGCCAATAGCGCAAGAAAAGTACTTTCACGGTAGACAGGAGGCATCAATGCTGGAAAGTTCAGGTAAAAGTCTGTCGCAGAACAGTTTTATCGGGGTTCAGAACCCAACCACCGTGAGCGAAGGAAGTCAGCTGCCCAGAACACTGAAGTGGCTGCTGGCTAAGCTGGAACGGGCTTCATTCAGTCGAATAGAACTGCAATATGCTGTCAGTCTGATAAAAACCGGTCAGCCCCAACGCGATGTGCCCATTCCCAGGGTAAAGATTAACCGACCCCTGGGTTTATTGAGATCTGCAAACCGGGGAATTATTGGTCTGGCTGAGTCCTACATGAAAGGAGACTGGGACACTCCGGATCTTCAGGCATTGCTCGATTGGGGTATTCACAATGAACAGGCATTGGAGAGAAGTTTTTCATCTAACTGGCTGTTCAGGAAGCTGAAACGTTTCGGTCATGTTTTGAACAACAACAGTCGTAAAGGAAGTCGACGCAATATTGCCGCCCATTATGATCTGGGCAATGACTTTTACCAGCTTTGGCTGGATCAGACCATGACCTACTCCAGTGCAGTTTTTACTAACGACAGTGAATCGCTGGAACAGGCTCAGGCAAATAAATATCAACAGGTATCCAAATGGCTGGAAGCACGGCCTGAGGATTCTGTTTTAGAAATAGGCTGCGGTTGGGGTGGTTTTGCCAGGGCATTGAAGCAAGAAGGTGGGCAGAACTATTCTGGTGTGACTTTATCCACAGAGCAGTTGCAGTTTGCCCGTGATTCTCTGGAGGGTTCGTCTGGATTCAACTTCGAACTGAAAGATTACCGGGATATCAAAGGACAGTATGACCGAATTGTTTCCATCGAAATGCTGGAGGCTGTGGGTGAAAGTCACTGGCCCGTTTATTTCCAGAAAGTGTTCGATGTTCTGAAGCCAGGCGGCACTGCGGTTATTCAGGTCATCACTATTGATGAAGAACGCTTCAGACGGTATCGAAAGGAAGCTGATTTTATTCAGAGTTACATCTTTCCGGGTGGCATGCTGCCAACCGATCAGATCATTCATGAGCAATGTCAGCACGCGGGCCTGGATGTGGAAGATGCTTTTTCTTTCGGTCGTGATTACGCCAGAACGCTTTCCATCTGGGCGAATTCATTCAAGCAACAGTGGCCTGAAATCAAAGCCATGGGCTTTGACGAACATTTCCGGCGGATGTGGCTCTTTTATCTGGCTTATTGCGAAGCGGGCTTTAAGGAAGGAAGCATTGACGTAAAGCTATATAGGATCAGGAAATAACTCATGAAGTGGGCAAGGAGGTTCTTTGATGATAAGAAAACACTGGCTGTGGGTTCTGTTGTTCACTTTTTCGCTGCAGGGATGTGCCACTATGAAACTGCAAGATAAATACTCTGAAGAACTGCCGGTCCTGACCATTGAGCAATACTTTCAGGGTGTAACTTACGCAAAGGGAGAGTTTGTCGATCTCTTTGGCAAAGTACGAAACCGCTTTGAAGTCATCATGAGAGGTCGAGTAGAAGGCAATGTTCTGATATTGGATGAAGATTTTATCTATGAAGACGGCTCAACGTCCAATCGCCTCTGGAAAATAAAAATACTTGCTGACGGACACTATGAAGGTGAGGCCGGTGATGTGATTGGAATCGCTACCGGCAGAAGTAAGGGGAATACCTTTAACTGGACCTATGAAATGGATCTGCCCATTAAAGGGAGAAGCTGGCGTGTAAAGTTTGATGACTGGCTGTTCCTGCAGAAGAACGGCCAGATTCTAAATATTGCTGATGTCAGCAAGTGGGGCTTTACCTTGGGGACCCTGACTTTTTACTTCAGTAAGGACCGTTCACTGATCAGTGATGAATCCTTGAAAAAGTTCAGGCTTGATGACCCGATTGCATCAGGAAACACAGGGAATGAGCACCATGAAAAGCACTGAATCCCTGAAAAACAAAGTGATCTGGATTACCGGGGCCAGTCAGGGGATAGGTCGGCAGTTGGCACTGACCATGGCAAAAAGGGGAGGAACCGTGCTTGCCACTGCTCGTAGTTACGGCAACCTGGACAGGCTGCAGCATGAAGCTCAGGATCTCGAGGGCATTATTATTCCTCTGCCTGCCGATGTGACAGACCAGGACTCTGTTATTCGTGCCGCCGATGTCATCATGACTCGATTTGGCCGGGTGGACATTGCCGTATTAAATGCCGGTACTTTTATAAAAACCGACGGCGTGGATTTCAGGTCAACCCATATGCGTAAACACCTTGAGCTTAATGTTATGGGGGTTTGTCATTGTCTGGATGCCCTGATCCCGATGATGGTGGATCAACAATCAGGTACTCTTGCCGTGAATGCATCGCTAGCGGGGTATCGAGGTTTACCGGGTGCAGCTGCCTATGGTGCCAGCAAGGCAGCTCTGATCAACATGGCTGAATCGCTGTACACGGATCTCAAGCCCCATGGCGTGGACGTCAAAGTGATTAACCCGGGCTTTGTCAAAACACCGCTGACCGATAAAAACAAATTCGAAATGCCTTTTCTTATGGATGTGGAGCCTGCGGCAAATGCCATCCTGTCAGGTTTGGGTAACCAGCCGTTTGAAATCCGCTTTCCAAAAGTCTTTGGCATGATGATGGGGTTTCTCAGAGTTTTACCCTACAGAGCCTTTTTCAGTGTGACACGCCGTTTGAATCAGTGAAGGCACCCTCATGTTGTGCCAGAATGGTTTGACGGATCATTCTGTTCTGGAGTCAGCAAATGAGTGAAGGCTTTTCTCTTTCCAAGATCAAGAATCTGACACTCAACGATGGAAGGTCACTGGAGTACTATTGCAGCCGCCCATCCGGACCTGCTGTGATTTTCCATCATGGTACAGCCAATGACTTATCCACAGCACAACTGCTAGAGCCCGCTATTCACAAGCTGGGTGCTCGTGTCATTTCATACAGCCGCCCCGGGTATGCAGGGAGCAGCCCCATGAAAGGACGTTCTGTTCAATCCTGTGTAGAAGATATCAGAGCCCTTCTGGAAGCACTGAAGCTGGACTCTTTTGTCACTGCTGGCTGGTCTGCTGGTGGTCCGCATGCTTTAGCTCTGGCAGCAGCATTTCCTGACCGTTGCCGTGGTGCTTCTGTCATTGGCAGTGTCGGGATGCCCGATGAACATTTCCGCAAAGGCATGAGTGAGCTCACTATGATGGTGCTGACTCTGGCCGAACTGGGTGAGCCTGAACTCAGGCAGTGGATTGTTGAAAACAGGGAGATGATGCTCTGTGACTCTAGCCAGGCACTCATTGCTTCTCTGGATTTATTGTTGGCTGATTCCGACAGGGATGCCCTGAATGATGGGTTTGCGGAACTGCTGCTAGGTGCTCTTCATAGGGCCATGGAAACTGAGAATGGCTGGGTTGAAGATCACCTGACTCTGGTCAAAAACTGGGGGTTCTCTCCGGAAACAATTGGCTGCTCAGTCACTGTCTGGTGTGGGGATGAGGACAGGGTTATCCCACCTTCTCACAGTCGCGGGCTGGCAAAGGTCATGAAGTCGGCTGAGGTGCGAATGGTGAAAGGAGAAGGTCATTATTCCATTCTTTGGAATAACCGTTCTGCCATTGTCTGTGAACTGATTAATAAGTTTTGAACCGGAGGCTTTGCCTCCGGTTCTGTTTCTTAATAGTGGGCAACAATCTGGCTTTGCTGTTTGGCAATAGTACTGGCTACATGCATGACATTGGCTGGAGCGCGGTTTTTCTCAAGCTCGCCGGCCATAAATTTCATGTACGGATCCATGTGTCCAAAGATCTTCTTGTAGCCAGGGCACAGATGATTTTGTAATGTGCCATCGTCGTTTTGATGAATACGCTGTTTCGGGCAACCACCGTTACAGGCATGGCGGAATTCACAGCTTTCACACTTGGCCCCGACGTTGGCTTTGTCCTGACCAAACTTTTTCTGGAATTTCTGGGTCACGGTTTTATGGATTTTTCCGTCCATAACATTACCCAGGCGGTATTCCGGGTAAACATAATGATCGCAGCTGAAGATGTCACCGTTCCGCTCAATGATCATGGCGTCACCGCATTCTTTACGGTAAACACAAACGTTGGGTTCTTCACCGTGCCAGGCCGCCAGAGCGTTATCGAACAACTGAACAAAAACTTTGCCCACATCTTTGCGAACCCATTCGTTGAATACGGCTACCATGAAGTCACCGTATTTGCTGCCATCCACAGAGAACGGAGTCAGTTGTTTCTCGGTCTTTGATTTCGGGAAAATCAGCTGAGGTTGAGCTCTCTCTACTTCCATCTGTTCAACCACGGGGATGAACTGCATGAACTCGGAACCAATGCTTTTCAGGAAGTTGTAGACTTCCACTGGATGCTCAACGTTGACGTTGTTAATAACGGTCAGAGTGTTGAATTTAACGCCATGCTTTTTCATGGTCTCAATGCCACGCATAACCTTCTTGAAGGAAGGTTTGTCGCCTTTCAGAGGACGGTAGTGGTCGTGTAACTCTTCGGGTCCATCGATGGAAAGGCCTACCAGAAAGTTGTGCTTTTTCAGGAAGGTACACCAGGTGTCATCCAACAGGACACCATTGGTTTGCAGGCAATTGACGATTTCCTTGCTGCCGGCAAACTGCTGCTGATATTCAACAGCCCGTTCAAAGAAATCCAGACCGGCCAGAGTCGGTTCACCACCCTGCCAGGCAAATTCAACGATGGGAGAGTCCTGACCGGCAATGTAATGTTTAACGTAACTTTTCAGAACTTCGTCACTCATGTGAGTGATCTTTTCCTTACCCCGGTCTTCCGCCTTTTTGTTAAAGAAACGCTCTTTTTCCAGATAAAAACAGTAATCACAATCCAGGTTACATTGATAACTGGTCGGTTTGGCCATCAGGTGGAAAGGCTTTTTCATACTACAGCTGCCTTGGGTATAAAGAGTTTGTTCTTGTTGTTGATCTGAGAATGTCGTCTGCGATTTACGGCTAGAGCCATGGTGGCAGAGGACCTCCCCGCTCACGGTCTTGGTGCATGAGTCAGGCGTTAATAAGTCAGGCAGCTTAAAGTGTTTGCGGTAAATATCAATAGGAGGGTGTTTTTTCATCTGTTTTTTAGGTGTAAATACTTATGCGGCGTCTCGGTTGAGTATTTTCCTGGCTCGTAAATTTCATCACAGGCATAGAACTGCAGGCTTCAACAGATCAATCTCATTTCAGAGTCTACTTTTCCCTAACACCTTGGTTACTTGCTTTCCGGAACTTCGGGGTGGCAAGGCAGGTCATAAAGTGAGGTTAAAAGGATTGATAGATGAGAGGTATGTTTATGAAGTGTTTTAGGACGATTCTGCTAATTCTGGCCCTGCCGTTGCAGGCTCTGGCTGGAGAAATTACCCAGGAAATGATGAATACTGCGGCTACAGCCTTTGCAATGAACTATTCAGGCTTGTATACCATGAATGCTGAGGGAGCCAGCAATGCTGCTTTTTACGGACAGTTGCAAGCTGCAGGAGCTGTCAGCGACGACCACATCCTGGACCCGGCTTTTGCAGAGGCTTATGAAGCGTTAGGAGATGAAGCTGAGGGGAGCATTGCCAGACTGTGTGAAGCTTATAAGTTGTCAGCCTCTGAGAATGTCCCTTCTGCACAAGATATATTGGATGCCATGAAAGCTCTGGAGTTCGGCAGAAACTTTAATGCCGGCATTGAAGCATCCAGAAACAGAGATGATGGTTTTCTGCTGTACAAAGCACCTTCACTTGTTAAGAAAGGGGTTAAAAAAATCCTGCCCTCCCACGCCAGAAGTTTCAGAAAACTCATTGAGAGCAGTCATGCCCGAACCATGGTGTTCAATTACAATAAGGACATTCTCAAGTTGTTGGGCATTGGTTCAAAGACTCGTACTGACCAGGTTAAAGACATCGTTAGCTTTGTTTCCAATACTAAAGATTCAAGACTCATAAAGAGTAAAGCCAGTAATGCTGAAGGTATGAGTAATGGTTTCAATGCGGTAGCCGGTGGCGCGGGCTTGCAGTTGAGTAAAGTGGACCCTGGAAAAGTAGTCAGCCATTACAATGGCAAGAGTCAGGCAGACGTAATCATTGCTGCTGTCACGGAGCATGCCGCAATACATGAAGAAGTGGTCTATCTGCTGGCTTTTCATGGGCAGTCCAAATACCAGTACTTCACGGTGAGCATTTCCAAAGGTTTCATCAACATCACATTTGCGGCTGATGATAACCGACCGGTTCCTGTTGTTATTACCTCAATGCCTGCGAGCAGAGTTGAATACTCAACGCTGGCAGCAGCCATTGATGACTTTATGAGAGGCAAGGATGAAGTACCTGATCTGTTGGGTATCTGGAGAATGGCTGACCAGTAAAATGGAATAAAGCTCAGTTAAGGGAGTTCAGGGATGGACAATATTGGCCGCATACCTCAAAAATCTCTACCCATTGGCAGAGGGCGTGGTCGTGGTCATCCCAGACCCTCAAGTTCCGCCAGATTACCCGGTACACTTCAACAAGTGACAGAGGTCAGGCCGGGCCATCCAGGTCTTCAATCCACGGCTCCAAGTACTGTTCGTGGACGTGGGAGAGGGCACAGACCTTTTAACAGGCCGTCTATACAAACCACCTCGGTGGCTCCATCCATTGATGACAGTCCCCGAACCGGCAAGGTCAAAGAGCAGGAGCATCTGGAAAGAAAAGTTTCAGAGGCTCTGGAGGAACTTGAAGGTCTTCAGGGGCATCCTGATCCTGTTGATCGCTGTCGTCAGGTGGTCAGCCGAATGGATCAGGTTTTAGCTCTAAGCTACATCAAAAGAGATGTCGCAAAGCAGCAGTATGTTTACCAGGAAATGTTGCCGCTCTATCTTGATGCTTTGAAAGCCTGCTTAAAGCCAATGGCCAAAGCCTCCCATGCTATGGATGGCAGAAGATATCTCAGTGTGCTTCTTGAACTCATTCAGTATGCTCATCTGCTAAAAAGGGATCACGCTGAGGTTTATGCTGAGCTGGTGAACTGCGTAGGACATCTGCTGGATGCTGAGCTTGAATATCTGGAAGCCAGGGTGTATTACAAGGATCGTCGTGGTGCGGACTGGTCTGTCCCGCATCTTCGGCGGATTCTTCTTGATCGAAATCCTTCCTGTTGCATGTCGCTTCTTAACGAAGAAGATGCGACTGAATTCCAGTCTCGACTCAGATATGTTCAGGGTGCGGTCAGAAAGCAACCGCCAAAAGAGAAACCAGACTGGTGGTGTGACGATGACAACACTTTGGAAACGGTCAGTTGTGAAGAGGCCGAGAGACTGATTTATTCCGGCAAGGATCCACACCCTTTCTACAAACGTTATTTAAGTGATGTCCTGATGGATCAGGTTCTGGAAGTGGAGAAGGAATTTGGTGAGCCGGCAAGCAGACCTTTGGAGCAAAACGTAGCTTTCCTGGAGGCTCTGAATTATTTTATCGAAACCTTCCCCGAGTCATCCTGTCATCATTCAGGCCTTCATTCCTGTCTGAAAAAGCTGACGGGCTATGTGGTCAGAACTGTTCTGATTGCCTGCCAATCCAGAGAGAATGCAGATCGTTTTCTTACCGGGAAAAGAATGGAACTCATCAGGAATTTGGCAGAAAACCATTGGCTCAGCTCAGAAAACAGAGCTCTTCTTGAAAGCGTTTTATCTTCTGGTTCGGGTTCAGAGTCAGCCCTTACGGATCTTGAAGTTAAGTCGTCACTTAAAGAAATCTCCCGGTTTATGAAAAGTGATCAAACTTTGGAAGATGGGTTCAGGTTGATCAAGGAACTGACTGCCAGAAAGGCAGAAATAGCCAGACTGCCTGCTGGGAAACATCTGATTCAAGAGCTGGAGAGTGCTTACAATGTTATCTATGCCGTCCGCTTCAAAAAAATGTTTCAGGATTATACTAAGGCTTTCCGGTCAGTGAAGAATAAGAAAAATGAGTATTGGGAAGTCTGTCACTCGCTTCGAAATAAACGAAAAGAGTGCATGCGAAGTCATCCTTACACCTTTATTCTGGATGATGAGCATAGAGAAAAGTGGGGGCAGTTGGTCTGTAAATCTTTTGGCGTGGACATGACCTATCTTGCTTCTGCCAAAGTGATTGATCAGGAGTATGAAGATAAATTAGTGGTGTTGAAAGCTTTGGCTCCGGATTTACGTTGCAGTAATACCCGAATCAAAGTTAAGTCGGGACTGGTGAATATTCTAACCATCGCTTTGAAGAATCCTGGCTCAATGCAAATCTCGCCTGCAAAGGTTGATGAATTTTGCTTATGGTTGGAGGGATTAATGGGAGAGTCTCACTCCAAAACAGAGCATGATGTGGATGTTGAGCTCAAAGAAAGTATTCAGACATGGAGAAGCTTGAGCCCTGGAAAAAGGCTGGCTCTTGGTTCCCGGCAGGGAGCAAAACACTGGCCGGACTTTGCTCTGTTTCAGTCCAAAGTATCAACAGAATCAGAGTCTGAAGCAACACCATCGCCTGTTGCACTTCCCGAAACAAAAGCAGAACCTTTACCCGATTTGCTCCAGGATCTGGTTCCCTCGCAGTTGCAAGCACAGCCGGTGCAATCTCCCTCCCCATCCCTTGAAAGGCAGCGGGACAGAAAAGAGCGTTTTAATAAAAGAGAATTGTCTTTAGAGCCGGTCATTTCTCAAACATCACCTGCTTCGGTATCAGCGGCTTCTTCTGATAAAGGAGGTTTATTTCGTTCTTCACCTCCGGATCTGTGCTCAGGGGAAGTTCGCATCAGTACATTGGAGGTAGATGACCCTGGTATTATTGAGGTTGCCAGAGAGCCTGTGCAACCCAGATCACTACCTCCACAGCAAGCTCATCCGGTTCCCGTCATGGTTGCTCCTATGCCAGTGATGGTGCCTGTTTATCCTGTGGCCTATTGTGTGGTTTTTCCGGTGGTTTGGGCTCGAAATGATCTACTGCAGAAGGGCATAGAACAGATTTATACAGCCACTGCCCAATGGAGTATGAATACAGGAAGCTATGCACAAAAGAGAATACTGCCTAAAGCAACAAAAGATGCCGTTGAGAGAGGGCTGAAGCTGCTGACACAATATCTTCAGGGTGTTAACAGCCCCATGATTCCACCTGAATATATTGAACAGACACTCAGGCAATTCCTGTCGAGAGACGAGCGAGGTGAAGTGGCACGATTATTCAATAGTTTGATTTATTACCATTCTGGCTACGCCAATCTAGCCCTGGTGACCAATCTGGTAGCGACCCGTGATGCTCTCTTCCACATCAGGGGCCTCTTGGGACTGCCCGTGAATATTACTTAATCACCCTTCTTGGGAAACAGCTTGTGACGAATCCAGCCTCTTATTGTATTGTCCCCTAGAACATAGCGATCCAGGCCCTCCTGCATCTGAAGGAAATGTTCACTGTCCCGAAACATAAATTCTCTTTTCAGCATTCGGCGATTGGGGTTCAGTTTTTTGATCTCTTTGGCCGGGTTCCCTCCCACCACGGTATTGGGGGGAACATCTTTCACTACCACCGAGCCTGCTGCTACTACACTGTTCTCACCGATTGTGATGCCTTTGCCGACTTTGGCGCCATGCCCCAGCCAGACATTATCTTCGAGAACAATGGGTTTGCTGCAGCGGAAGGGTCTCAGTCGGTTGTAGAGGCCGTGCCAGTCGCTGTCGGAGATGTAGCAGTCGGCAGCGAACATGCAGTTGTCACCAATGGTAATACTGGCTGCTGAAGAGATGGTGGTTCCCGGAGATATAAGGCAGTGGTCACCAATTTTGATGTCACCCTGGATTCCCCGTCCGCTCCAGGTGGAAAGACTGACCGGGTTATGCCGGGTGCTGAGCAGGTGAACAAAACGACCTATGGAAATACCGGCGCCATGAACATTGACCGTAGAAGGATGAACCACCATGGGGTGTTCACCCAGGTGTTCAAAGTGTTTGCTGAAGAAGTGCTGGATATAAAACTGCTCCCAGCGATCTATGAGCTTCTTGATCCAGAAAGGTTGATGATTTTTACGCACTGCTCAAGCCTGATTTGTTATTATGCCGAGGAGGCCAGTCAACTGACTGAGCTACTTCCGACTTATAAAATGAAAAAATGAACTATGCCTGTACAACTGCCACTCAATATCGATTCTGTTAAAGGCTTTCTGGCTCCCGACGAAGGCGAAGCACTTTATCAGCATGCCCTGGAAACCAGTAAGCTGGGCCCCTGTCTGGAAATCGGCAGTTACTGTGGCAAGTCCACCGTTTATCTGGGTGTAGCCTGCCAGCAGAATAACAGCGTGCTGTACGCTGTTGATCATCACCGTGGCTCTGAAGAGCATCAGTTTGGCGAAGAGTATCATGACAGTGACCTCTACGATGCCAGTATCCAGCTGATGGACAGTTTTAAAGTCTTCCGTACCACAATGCGCGAAGCCCGACTGGAGGATACCGTGGTGCCGATTGTTGCCCCTTCCAATGTTGCTTCACGCCACTGGGCAACTCCGCTGGGTATGGTCTTTATTGATGGTGGCCACAGCGAAGAAGCTGCTCAAACCGATTTCCGTAGCTGGGTCAGCTTTATCAAGCCCGGTGGCATCCTGGCTATTCACGATATTTTCCCCAACCCTGAAGACGGTGGGCAGGCGCCTTATAACATCTGGAAACTGGCCAAAGCTTCCGGACTGTTTGAAGAGCTGCCCATGGTCAACACGTTGGGTCTGTTCCGCAGACGCTAAAGCCCCAGCCGCTCGCACTGAGCCTGTCGAAGTGCATTTTCAGCATCCTTCGACAGGCTCAGGATGAACGGAGTTTGTGCTTGGCTGCACAAGTCTTTAGTTCAATTGTTAGCTGCCAATGCTTCTTCAGTATCTGGCAGTTCTACTTCCGGTTTGATTTCCAGACTGGATTCCAGGAACAGGCGCGATGCCGCAGTATGTTCAGTCAGAGCATCAGCAGCCAACAAAATAGCGCCCGCTGTCCAGGCCGTTTTCTCTTCCGGCCAGATCACATCTTCCACATACTGATAACCAGTCCAGTAACCACCGTCACTGTCACGCCAGTTGTGCAACCAGCTATAAAGTTGGGTGGCCTTTTTCTTTTCACCCGCAGCCAGCAAAGCCATGGTGAGCTCGCAGGATTCAGCAATGGTGACCCAGGGTTGATCGCTGACACAGACACAGCCCATATCTTTGCGGACAAACTTGTCCCAGAAGGTTTGGAGCCGATCACGGGCTTCCTGACCCCGGAATACACCGGCCAAAATGGGGTAAAACCAGTCCATGGAAAAGCGGTCTTTGCTCTCCCAGGTGCGATCAAAATTTTCAGGATGATATTTCAGTGCCTGCCCCAGTTTCTGCCAGGCTTCAAGCCAGGACTCAACCACCGGCTTGCCCAGAACTTCTGCAATCTGGACAGCGCATTCAAGACTTTTCAGAACCGATGAGCAGCCGGTGATCAGGGCATCTTTCTCCGGCTCGCCATCTTCCATCACCGCCCAGTAAATCTCACCGGTAGGGGATTGCTGTCGCAGAACAAAGGCAATGGCCCTTTCTACCATGGGCCAGTTATCTTCAAGGAAATTCTGATCTTGTGTGATCAGGTAGTGATGCCAGACACCTGTTGCAATATAAGCGACAAAGTTAGTCTCTCTCTTGTCACTGTAGAGAGGTTTGCCATCTTGATAGTTGGCGTACCAGCTGCCATCAGCCAGTTGCTCGTGGCGTAACCAGGCATAAGCTTTTTCTGCTTCCTGATAGTGGCCGGTGATGCTCAAACCCATGGCCGCTTCAGTGTGATCCCAGGGATCCAGTTTGCCGCCGGTAAACCAGGGAATGCTGCCGTCTTCCAGCTGAACGGAGAGAATATAGTCTGCTGTCTTGTTGAGAAAATCTCTGGGGTATATACCTTTGGTCAGCAGCAGGCTATCCATGACAGACCTCTTTCTTGATGTTATTGGATTCGGATTTGCCCTTGCCAGGTTCCCACTCAAAGTACATCACAACACTTTTACCCATGACCGGGTCGAGCAGTTTTTCTGCGGTTCGGGTCACCCAGGGCTTTTCCATCAGATCCCACACCAGCAGCTTGTGATACTGATCAACCAGTTTTGAGGGTTGCTCCCATTTCCAGCATTTCAGCCACCAGTAAGGCGAGTGCAGAGCATGAGCCCAGTGTCGTGAATAACGCTGCCAGCCCAGGGATTCGATATCGTGGCGTAGATGGGTCGAGTTAAAGATGCGAATGTGTCCGCCTTCAACCTGATGGTAGGCTTTGCTCAGCTTCCAGCAGATTTCTTCTGGCCAGGCTCTGGGCACACTGACTGCCAATAGTCCGTCTGGCTTGAGTACTCGTTTGATCTCGGCCAGTACACCCTGGTAGTCAGGGATATGTTCCAGAACCTCGGAACAGATAATCTTGTCGAATGTATTGTCTTCAAAAGGCAGTTCCAGAGCATTGCCCTGAATAAATTTAATACTGCGATCTTCCTCACTGCCTTCGAGGTATTGCACCGCTTCCTGCTGTTTATTGCGGGCGGTCTGCAGATCGTTCTCGCACAGATCGAGACCCGTAACGTCTACCTTGGCTTCCAGCCAGGCAGCAATGGAATGACGGCCCTCACCGCAACCCACGTCCAGCACTTTATCGCCACTGCGTAACTTCAGACGATTAAAATCTATGGTTTGCATCTTGTTTCACTTATCCTCGGGCATCATCCACTGACTGCTGTTGTTTCTTGACTCATGGCTGTCTTCTGATTGAGATCAGCACCGGCATCCACTGCATCATTTAACACTACCGACTCTTGCTCATTTTCAAGAATGTTCAGGTAATACTGACTGAACTGTCGGGCGGCGACTTTCCAGCAGAAAGTGTCCAGAATTCTTTGTCGGCCCAACTGCCCGTATTCAATCCGCTTTTCAGGATTCTCCAGCAGAGATTGCAAGGCTTGTGCCAGCGCTTCATTGTCACCCGCTTTGACGATCAGTCCTGCGTCGCCCACTACCTCAGGAAGGGCTCCACCGTCTGATGAAATGACTGCACAGCCACAGGACATGGCTTCACCGGCAGGCAGACCAAATCCTTCATAGAGTGAAGGTGATACGGCAATGGCTGCCTCAGAATAGTGCTCAACCATCTTTTCCGTAGAAATGCCGGAGACAAACTGAACGGCTGATCCCAGGTTGAGTTGTTTAAGCTGCTGCTCGGTCTGGCCACCTTCTTTCAGTTTGCCGACTACCAGAAGCTCCAGCTCAGGATAATCAGGCTTCAATAAAGCCATAGCTTCCAGCAGATATTTCAAACCTTTCAAGGGTTGGTCTGCAGAGGCTGTCGTCATGATTCTGAAAGGCTTACGTTCAATGTGAGGCTGGGGACTGAATGTTTCAGTATCAATACCGTTATAAATCAGGCTGATGTCGTCAGCCGAACGGTTAAAAGCTTCTGCTATATCACCACGGGATTGTTCGGAAACAGTGACGATATTCTTGAGTCCACGAACGACCTTGCCCTGCATGCCAAGAAAGGAATACCAGCGACGGGTCAGCAGACGATGCTTCCAATTGGGGGCAGCATCCAGAGCCAGCTGTCTGTCACGGGTGATAGGGTGGTGAACCGTTGCTACGACAGGAATGCCCTGTTCCTGCAGATCCAGCAAGCCGTATCCCAGGCTCTGGTTGTCATGAATAATGTCGTAGTTATGACCGTTTTTGCCCAGATACTTCACTACACGACGGGTGAAGGTATACGGCTCGGCAAATCCACCGGTCAGCATGGCCCACCATTCAAAGAAGTCAGACCAGGATTTCAGGTGTCTGGGTCTAAGAGCGGTGACATGGCTTTCTACGCTGAACAGATCCAGGCTGGGGATCTCAATCAGTCCAACCCTTGGGTCAAGATCGGGGTAGGGAGGGCCAGAGATAACATCAACTTTATGGCCTGCTTCCACCAGGGCTTTACTCAGATATTTGAGGTAAATGCCCTGACCACCCACAAAAGGATGGCTGCGGTAACCCAGAAGACAGATATTCAGTGCCTTGGTGGGTTGTTCAGATGCTTCAGACGACAGAGGTGTAGCTGACGTCAGTGTGTTGGGTAGTTTTTCTTGTATGGTCATTGGATAACCTGTCACCAGACTTGCTTATGGGGCTTGGCAGTAAGTGCCTTTTCTTTCTGTGACAATGCTGACTGTCACAAGATGGTTGCCCTGATCGTTTATGCTGGTGAGTCCTTTCTGTCAGATTCGGACAGGGTATAGTTAAGATTGTTGCTTTAAAGCGTCCAGATGAACTATGGAGCCTGTCAGGCTTATGCTTTCGAGCATAAAATTCAGTAGAGCGAGTCAGATTTGACGTTAGGCTTGTGCGAATAGTTGACCTATTTAAGCAAGCCTAACGTCAAATCTGGCCGCTCTTTCTGGATTTTAGGCCGACATTGTCTTAAGTCTGCCAGGCTCCTACCCGCCGGACTCGGGTGAACTGTATGAATCCCTGTGTGTTGTTTAGCCTTTAGCTGCTGCAGAAGCGCTTTCTGGCAGGGCATTACGGGCTAAACGCCGGTTGGTTATCGCTTACCACCGGAGTGAGGGGAAAATACCATAAACTGAAGCAGGCGTGAAATGACCCATCCTTATAGATTTCGACGTGAACTAAGCCATCCTTGTTTGGGAAAAAGAGGCTTTACCTTCGTATAGTGTACTGCTTTGACACCATTATGGTTACAAACTACACTGTTACCGTATCGGTTACAGGTAAGAAGTATGTCAATCAAAAGGTTTCTGCATAAAGGTCTGGAAAACTTTTTCTACGATGGGTCGACCGCAGGTATAAACCCAAAACATACTTCACGGCTGGCTACCCGCCTTGATCGTCTAGATGCAGCTACGCAACCGGCTGACATGCATCTGCCTGGATACAATTTTCACAAGTTGAATCCAAAATCCGCTGGTCGCTATTCGGTACATGTGAATGGCCCTTGGTGTATTACCTTTGAGTTCGATACAAAGGGTAATGCAACCAACGTGGATTATGAGCAATATCATTAAGGGAGAATAAGTGATGAGCCGAACCAGAAACAGAAAACCTACACACCCCGGTATTGTGTTCCGACAAGATGTGCTCGAGCCAGCGGGTATCAGTGTTACTAAAGCTGCTGAGGTACTGGGTGTATCCCGCAAGCACTTGTCAGAGTTTGTTAACCAGAAAAAGCCCTGTACTCGTGATTTGGCTATACGAATTGCCATTGCGACAAAAACCAGTGTGGCAAGCTGGCTGAATATGCAAACGGCTCTT
Organism: Endozoicomonas arenosclerae; assembly: GCF_001562015.1. Lineage (GTDB taxonomy): Bacteria > Pseudomonadota > Gammaproteobacteria > Pseudomonadales > Endozoicomonadaceae > Endozoicomonas_A > Endozoicomonas_A arenosclerae. The sequence continues at coordinate 30,236 of NZ_LASA01000096.1, forward strand.
GATGTTTGGGAAGCAGATAATGACGATAGTGAAGATTACCTGACTGTTGGTCGGCTTGCTTAAGTTGACCTCAGGCTGTTAAGCAAAACACGATCGCCGCTACATAGTAAACATTTACCTTAAAATGCTCAGGGTTATACGTCTTTAAGTAAAGATCGGATGCCGTGTAACCGCAGTGTTTTTTGCGGTTTAATGTTTGCAGGAAAAATAATAAGAATAATCAGGGTGTAGAAAGAATGAACAATTCCAGTGTCGTTGCAGAACCCAGGCTGGCTGCCACTGTGGTTATCCTGCGAGATGGCCCGAAGGGTCTCGAAACATTAATCATGCGCAAGAACAGTCGAGCCAACTTTCTGGGGGGCTTTTGGGTATTTCCGGGCGGTTCAGTAGAAGAGCAGGATCAGGCAGACACCAGCCAGCAGACACTGAAAAATGCGGCAGCCAGAGAAACCAAAGAAGAGGCTGCACTGGATATAGATCCGGATGAACTGATCTATATCTCAAGGTGGATCACACCAGAAACGGCTCCCAAACGTTTTGATACTCATTTCTTCCTCGCCCCAGCCAGATCCAGTGAAGTGATCGTAGATGGTGGGGAAATTGTCGATGCCGATTGGGTCACCCCGGCAGAAGCGATCTCAAGGCAAGCTGAAAAAGAGATTGAGATGATGCCACCCACACTGGTGACTTTTCATTGGTTACAGCAATGCTCAACTGTAGCAGAAGCCATACGACACTTTAAAGATAGAAAACCAGTGGAGTTCTTACCCAAAGCAAACTTTGCTGATGAGCAGTTGGTCATGCTTTATCCGGGAGATGCGGGATATGATTCCGGTGATCCTGATGTTGTAGGAACTCGGCATCGGTGTTTGTTGGTTGAGGAAAGGTGGCGGTATTTGCAAACAAAGGGGTAGGTATTTGTACCTAGTAAGTGGAGGTGGTAGCTGGTAAGGTGTCGCCTAAAAATGCAAATGGATTGCTGAATCATGCCAAGGGAATAGGCCTGACTGATTAATAAATAGTCAAATCCTCGGGCGGTAGCGTACCTGAACATATATAAAGATTTCATCTCAGCTAAAAATATGAAAAGTTCGCAAGCCAAAGCTACTTAAAAGCCATATAAAACCTTCATATATCAAATAGTTGATCCGAATAATTGTGAGAGTAGAAACTGGTACCGAATAAGCAGAGAAGTTACTTACTACAGAAAAATATTTTGTTTGGTACTGGCTGCACATAACAACAAAAAAATAGGCATCACATTTAAGGCTGTGGCGGTTCTTTTCAGAAAGTATTGTGGCTAAATATTAATGACTAGGGAACCTGCGAATAAGTCCCTGATCATGAGATAATAATCTCAGCAGCTTGATCAGAGGTAGTCATGGACCAACAACTCTCTTTTTCCGACAGTGAATTCAGCCAGAAGCGACGCAGAACTCGTAGGGAAATTTTTCTTGAAAGAATGGAGGTTCTGATTCCATGGAAACGCTTAGAGGCCGTAATCGAGCCCTATTACCCTAAGCGTGGCAACGGAAGACCTCCTTATCCTC
>NZ_LASA01000097.1 GCF_001562015.1 Endozoicomonas arenosclerae
GTGCCAGTTTGGATTTGTAAAAACAGCGTATCGAGGCATCGGGAAAAATGACAATAAACTGGCCACTCTTTTTGCTCTGGCTAATGTGGTTAGATTGGATCAAATGCTACGTAGGGGTTAATCTGCCTATCAGCCGAGAAAACCGGCTGAAAAGTAGATAATGAGCGACCCTATCCTCGCTTTTAGTTCTAAGAATTGTGTTTTAGAACATGCTCAAAGGATTGATGGACTTCTTCACACCTTCCTTAGAAGAGTCAAATTCTCAGTTGTTAACGTTGATAAATAAGTACACCATTCAATGTAATCAATTTTTTCCTGTTTTTGGCTTTAGTCAAATCTGCCCTGATATTGAAAGAGCTGAAGAGCTTAAGGCGCAGCAAGTTAATAAAATTAAAGAGGTTTTAAATAGTTTACCACACAGCTGCAAAGTGAAGCATGAGGATACAGGTTCTGTTCATGATGACGATTCAGTCACAAGGTCTTATAAAGATTTATCTATTATTTGGAATGTGTGTGAAGGTAATATTCCAATGGATGACTTTGAGGGTTATTTGAAAGTATACCCAGATAAGAAATCGTCGCCAACAGCAACAAGCTATAGAAAGTTGCTGTGTGTTTACGATTATAAAAAGTATTCCGATTAGAAGAGCTGAAGGGAGGTTTTCCTCCCTTCAGCTAGTTTGATGCATAGAGTTAAGCATCGATACGCTTGTACTTGATACGGTGAGGGCCAGCAGCCTCTTCACCCAGACGCTCTTTACGATCGGCTTCGTACTCGGTGTAGTTACCTTCGAAGAAGGTTACTTTTGAGTCGCCTTCGTAGGCCAGGATGTGTGTAGCTACACGATCCAGGAACCAGCGGTCGTGAGAGATCACCATGGCGCAGCCCGGGAATGCCAGCAGGGCATCTTCCAAAGCACGCAGGGTTTCAACGTCGAGGTCGTTGGAAGGTTCGTCCAATAGCAGTACGTTGCCGCCTTCTTTCAGTGTGGCAGCCAGCTGCAGTCGACCACGCTCACCACCGGAGAGTTCGCCAACACGCTTCTGCTGATCACCGCCCTTAAAGTTGAAACGGCCAATGTACTTACGGGACTGCATTTCGTAGCCGTTGATGCGCAAGATGTCCTGACCGTCAGAGATCGCTTCGAAAACGGTCTTGTCGTCTTTCAGCTCGTCACGCATCTGCTGAACGTTGGAGATTTTAATGCTATCGCCACGCTCAATGGAGCCGGAATCCGGTTGCTCGTCACCGGTGATCATTTTGAACAGTGTGGTTTTACCCGCACCGTTACCACCAATAATGCCGACAATGGCACCCTTGGGAACACTGAAACTCAGGTCATCGATCAGCAGACGGTCGCCGAAGCCTTTGGAAACATTATTGAACTCCAGCACTTTGTCACCCAGGCGTGGGCCAGGTGGAATGTAGATTTCGTTGGTTTCGTTACGGGTCTGAAATTCCTGGGACTGCATTTCTTCAAAGCGGGCCAGACGCGCTTTGGACTTGGACTGGCGACCTTTGGCATTGGAGCGGGACCATTCCAGTTCCTGCTGCATGGCTTTACGGTGAGCGTCCTGCTGTTTGCTTTCCTGCTCCAGTCGAGCGTCTTTCTGCTCCAGCCAGTCACTGTAGTTACCTTCCCATGGAATACCATGGCCACGGTCCAGTTCCAGAATCCAGCCAGCTGCGTTGTCCAGGAAGTAACGGTCGTGGGTGATGGCCACAACAGTACCCGGGTATTCAACGAGGAAGCGTTCCAGCCAGGCAACAGATTCAGCGTCCAGGTGGTTAGTAGGCTCGTCGAGGAGCAGCATTTCAGGGCTGGAGAGCAGCAGGCGACACAGAGCAACACGACGACGCTCACCACCGGACAGGTTATCCACAACCGCATCCCACTCTGGCAGACGCAGGGCATCAGCAGCTACTTCCAGTTTACGCTCCAGGTTGTGAGCGTCAGCGGCCTGGATAATGTTTTCCAGCTTGGCCTGTTCAGCGGCCAGGGCATCGAAGTCAGCATCGGGTTCAGCGTAAGCTGCATAAACCGCTTCGAGCTTGTCCTGAGCTTCCTTGATTTCACCCAGAGCTTCTTCCACCACTTCGCGAACGGTTTTGCCCGGGGTCAGTTGTGGTTCCTGAGGCAGGTAACCGACATTCAGATCAGGTTGTGGACGAGCTTCGCCGTCAAATTCGGTGTCAACACCCGCCATGATACGCAGCAGGGTAGATTTACCAGCACCGTTCAGACCCAGGACACCGATTTTGGCACCGGGAAAGAAAGAGAGAGAAATATCTTTAAGAATCTGGCGTTTCGGGGGAACGACCTTGCTCACCCGATTCATGGTGTACACGTACTGTGACATTTTGAGGGTGTCTCTGTATCAGGTTGATTTAACCGAGCGACGATACTTTAACCCTATAATCTTGGCAATGGTTTGGGAAGATAAAGTCTATGGTGATGTCCCTTTAAGAGACCCGGATGCCAAAAGGGACAAAATCCGGGATCAGAATAATGGATCTTCAGCTGAGAGAAGTGAATATGCACGAAATGAGTTGTGCGCGATTGTGACTCGAACTTCAGACAATGGAACCGAAAATAACAGGAAGTGTCCAAGGACGTGATGGTAGAACAAAGAAGATGAGTCGAACTCAAAAGACCATGAAGTTTTTTCGATACGAAATCCTGAACAGGTGTATTAGAATAGCCGCCGAAAAACCTCATTAACAGGCAACATCCCGAGGAATCATTAATGTTCAGAAAGGACATGTCCATCGCTGAGTTCGACCCTGAACTCAAGGCTGCCATCGATGCTGAAGCGGTTCGCCAGGAAGAGCATATCGAACTGATCGCTTCCGAAAACTACACCAGCCCCAGAGTGATGGAAGCACAAGGGTCTGTCCTGACCAACAAATACGCTGAAGGTTACCCCGGCAAGCGCTACTACGGTGGCTGCGAGCACGTTGACGTAACCGAGCAACTGGCTATTGATCGTGCCAAAGAACTGTTTGGTGCCAGCTATGCCAACGTTCAGCCACACTCCGGTTCTCAGGCTAATGCTGCTGTTTATATGGCTCTGGTTAAGCCAGGTGACAAAGTGTTGGGCATGAGCCTGGCCCACGGTGGTCACCTGACTCACGGTGCCAAGGTAAGCTTTTCCGGCCGTATCTATGAAGCTATCCAGTACGGTCTGAACCCTGAAACCGGCGAAATCGACTACGAAGAAGTAGAGCGTTTAGCTGAAGAACACAAGCCAAAAATGATCGTGGCAGGCTTCTCTGCCTACTCCCGTGTTGTTGACTGGCAGCGCTTCCGTGACATCGCAGACAAGATAGGCGCTTACCTGTTTGTTGATATGGCCCACGTTGCTGGTCTGATTGCTGCGGGTGTATACCCTTCTCCAGTAGGTATTGCTGACGTTGTCACCACCACTACTCACAAAACTCTGGGTGGTCCACGCGGTGGTCTGATCCTGGCCAATGACGACGAAGAGCTGAACAAGAAGTTCAACTTTGCCGTATTCCCTGAATCCCAGGGTGGTCCTCTGTGTCACGTCATTGCGGCTAAGGCTGTTTGCTTCAAGGAAGCTATGGCTGAAGACTTCAAGGTTTACCAGCAGCAGGTAGTGAAGAACGCTCAGGCAATGACTAGTGTCATGCTGGAGCGTGGTATCAACGTAGTTTCTGGCGGTACCGACGATCACCTGTTCCTGATGGATCTGATCGGTAAAGAGTACACCGGTAAAGACGCTGAAGCCGCTCTGGGTGAAGCCAACATTACTGTGAACAAAAACGCTGTTCCCAACGACCCACGTTCTCCGTTTGTAACCAGTGGTCTGCGTATCGGTACCCCGGCTATTACCCGTCGTGGTTTCAACGAAGAAGATTCTGCAGCTCTGGCTGGCTGGATTTGCGACGTGCTGGAAAACATTGGTAATGAGCAGGTGGTAGCTGACGTGAAAGCGAAGGTTCTGGAAATCTGCAAGCGTCTGCCTGTTTACAGCTGATGAGATAACACTGCTTTCTTAATGGAGGTGGTGAAGGCCGCTGATCTGAATAAGGTCAGCGGTTTTTTTATTATCAGAATGTTAGGATTTACTCGTTGTCTTGACTGATCTGCTGCTTGATAAAGGCGGTAATAAAATCGAGTTTTGAATCCATAAGCACCAGATCTGCCCTGATCTCCCTGACTTCAGCATCCAGTCTTGTCTGTCCCTCTTTCAAAGTCGCTACATCACTATCCAGTTTATTCTGACCTGTTTTCAGCTCACCCAACATCTGGCTATGGTCAGCCAGCTGGCGATTGATGTTGGCCAGTTCTTTATGCACATGCTGTTCAAACTGCGGATCTGACATGTTTTTCCCCATTACTTTTTCTTTTCAGCTCTCTGAGTCTAGTCCTCAGGGGAGAAGGTGATCGATGAAAAAATTCTATCAGGGTCGGGGGATCAAGTTTGTTGTGTAATGAAGATGATTGCCCCAAAAAAACGGTTACTGAAAGTCGATAATAACAGGTTCATTCTTGGGGTTAATATCATCAATTCTCAGGGCAACGGGGCAATGAATCGTTAAATGGTACAAGTTGGGCAGTGTTGCTTGTTCCATCAAAATGCACTCCTTGCGATCAGGCTCAATATTTCTCCATTTAATGATTCGTGGATTAATCATGAGGTCCATTTTAGGTTGGCCTTTTATCTGCTGGTGTTCTCTACTGTCTACGTATACGACGATTCTTTTGTTTTGCGCCACAGTAAAAGTCGTTTCTTCAGACTGATGCTTTCCCGATTGGTCTTCATACGCAACTGAGTATTTGTAAACATCTCCCCAGTGCCAAAGTTCATCTGGATAGAAGGCTGTAACAACACTGTGGGCCTCAGGAATCTCCAGATACATGGTTCGTCCGCTGATCGTTATATAACCGTCTTGTGTCTTCTTTTTTACAATGAATTGAACTGTTTTCCTGTCGGGGGCGGGGGCTTCCTGAAAGGTATAGCTGATGGGTGAACCGAAGTATTCCTGGCCGCCATGTGCTTCCTCATGTTGGTTCCATGGGAAAAACTCATTCGATCGATGGTTTGGAAATAATTGACGAGCGACCGCATAGGGCTTTGAACTGGGGTTAGAAAGGTGGAATCTGTAATAGTGGTGGCCTGGCAAGTGTTTGCATTTATCCGCAAGCTTTTCAATAGATATGCCCTCCCAGTGGGGCAACAGAAGAGGGCGGCCTATTGATCGGCTTACAGTGTTTTGCAAAGCCCTTAGAGCGTCGGGCTGACAGGTGCTATTGATGCCAAAGACACTTATGCCAGTGTCTGCCTCCGATGATGTGGCCAGTGCTTTTGAGCAGTAGCTGTTTAAATGTATTTTGCTTTCCAGTCTGCAATCTCGTTTGAGGGCTGGGCTGTTTACAGAAGCTCTCAAACGGTTCAGTTCGATGAAAGCCTTTTCGACGTTATCGTTGGCCCAGGATAAAATTGGCAGCAGTAAAACCATAATCAATGAGCTTGCTGAAATGACCTGACGGGGGGAGACCTGATCTGACACTGATTACACCTTTAACCTGAGAGCAGATATTTATTCTAGTTGACTGTATTGTGAGTCAGGCTAAGAAAGGCCATGCAGGGCATGGTTAAATGCTGCAAAGTGTTGGTAAATGTGCAACGGTGAATTATGATGGGTTACTTACTCTGAAAAACGTTTCTCTTACCCATGCACTGCCCTTTTTGCAACGCTGTAGACACCAAAGTCATTGATTCCCGCCTGGTGGCAGATGGCAACCAGGTTCGCCGTCGTCGTGAGTGTTTAACTTGCAGCGAACGGTTTACGACTTATGAAATGGCTGAGTTGTTGATACCTCGACTGGTCAAGAGGGACGGTTCCCGTGAGCCTTTCAATGAAGATAAGCTTCGGGCAGGTATGACCAAAGCGCTTGAAAAACGTCCTGTCAGCATGGAACAAATTGAAGAATCCGTGAACCGGATCAAGCATCGACTCAGAGCTACTGGCGAGCGGGAAGTGAAGTCTCTGGTTTTGGGTGAAGAAGTGATGCGCGAACTCAGGGAGTTGGACGAAATTGCTTATATCCGCTTTGCTTCGGTCTATCGTCACTTCAAGGATTTGAATGAATTTCGGGAAGAGATTGAACGACTGGAGACGGTTGATAAGCAATGAGGCCAGTCGGGCCTCATTGCAAACATTTCAGCGCAATCAGTTGATCACAGAGATAGCCAGAACGGCCATATAACCCGCAAACGCAACCAGAATAAGAGCACTTTTATAACGCGGAATCCTGCTGCAGACTGCCTTTCCTAATGCCATGGTTGAAGATGAGCCGGTTTCATTCCGGTTCATCGACAGGCTGGTCACTACAAAGATGGCTAGCAGAGCCGTAAGACCAGCCATAGCCAGCCCATCCCTTTGCATCACGATAGGATCGATTTCCAGACCACCACTGAGAATGCCAGGGAAAGCCAGTACACCCAACAGGTTGAAAATGTTGGAGCCAATGACAGTGGCCATAACCAGGTCAAACAGTCCTTTTCGGGCACTGGCAAGTGCGGCCGCCATTTCTGGCAAGCTGGTACCAAAGGCAATAACAGTCAGGCCGATCACAACTTCACTGATACCAAAAGAACGGGCCAGTTCGCTGGCGCCCCAGACCAGCAGTTTCGAGCTGCCCATCAGCAGGGCCAGCAAGACCAGACTTTCAATGACCGCTCTGGCTGTGGAAATGGAGAGGATTACGACTTCTTCGTCATCGTCACTGTCACCACCGGAATGTTTGGCCAGATAGTAGCAGTAAGCAACCAGCGCTCCTGCCAGAATGAAGCCATCTGTCTGACTGAGGTCGCCATCCAGCATCAGTGCCAAAGAAAATACAACGACCAGTCCCAGCAGAGGGAGCTCACGGGTAATAATACGACGGCTGACTACCAGTGGGTAAATCACACCACACAGAGCCAGAACCAGACCAATATTGATTATGTTGGAGCCCAGAGCATTACCAATAGCGATCCCGGCAGAGCCGTCCAGTGCGGCTACAGAAGAAACCAGCAACTCAGGAGCAGAAGTACCAAAAGCAACAATGGTCATACCGATAGTAAGAATGGACATGCCCAGACGGGAAGCCAGTGTCGAAGCCACTTCGATCAGACGATCGGCGCTCCAGGACAGCACCACAAAGCCAACGGCAATGGCGGCAACAAAAGATAGGATTTCAATCATATGGATAGACGAGAGGGCTTTTGACACAGGTAACAGTCACCAGGCCCTCTATAACCAGTGCTGTCACCCGAGTCTCGCCAAGAAGTGAGTTGAACTCACCGCCGTATACGCCACAGTCGAATGACCAATGATGTTGACGTATACACCTGTTGTCTGCCAGGCAGGCTACTCCCCCGAATTGCTCATCATTTTATTGACTTGTGTCATGGATATCCAGAGGTGAATTACCGAATCATGAATCGGTGCACTGCTTATGGAGAGTATTCTGACAGTTCCTTTATGTGTGACTGATCGCTATGATGCTTGCGATTATTAAAAGAAGACTTGAGTATGTACCCGTTCATCCGACTCCTGACGACTATTCGAAAAGCCAGCAAAGCGCCAGGCATTCCTGTTGATGGTATCAGCGAAAACAGCTTTCGCTGCATGCCCTGGGATCTTGATCTGTTCATGGAGATGAACAACGGTCGGGTACTGACGCTTTATGATCTGGGTCGGTTCACACTGTCTATCCAGAGCGGTCTGGCAAAGGTTCTGAAAGAACAAAACTGGGGGCTGGTGGTAGCTGGCAGTACGACTCGATACCGCAAGCGGGTTCGGATGTTTGACAAGGTCACCATGTACACCCAGGTTGCAGCCATGGATGAGCGGTGGATTTATATCATTCAGTCTATGTGGGTGAAGGGAGAACCGGCTTCTTCGGTGCTCTTAAGAACCGCTATTACTGAGAAAGGCAGAATGATTGCCACTGAGCGAGTGAAGAAAGCCATGAACCGGGAAGACTGGCATCGTGAACCAGAAGGTTGGGTCAAAGCCTGGATTGACAGTGAAGACCTGAGACCCTGGCCGCCCTTGCAGAGCTAGGCGCTCTTTTCCCAAGACTAACTGTTAGGCCATGATTTTTTAAACATCAAGAGTGTTGACTGGTTTCTGAATACCCAGTTGACCAGAATGTCCAGAGTGGATTCATAAACTTGAAAGCAGTGATGTGTTTCTGTCATCAGAAACATATTTCCTTCGGTCACTTGAATGATCAGCGACTCTTGAATAGGGGTTTCTGCACTTTCACCGTATATAGAAAGGAAGTAGAGCCCCGGAGATTGGTGCAGTTCATCAAGTGAAGGGTTTGCCTCTAAAACATAACCTTGATCTTCCATGCGTTTAACCAGCCTGCTTCTAATGTCTACTGCAGTTGCTACCCTGCTTAGTACTGCAAGCATATTGGCGATTGTTTGTGAAAAAGCGCCCAGCTGTGCGATTAGAAGCACTTTGGGTTGGACTGGTGAAAGAGTAAGAGTCTCACTCAGGTATTGGCTCAGAGAGTCTGCTTTATAGTTTTTGCAACAGATCACCTCTTTGGGGGAGGCTTCAGGCATGAACTCTTCACCAAAAGAATTACCATGGTCTCCAGAGATTGATGGCTGCTCAGGCATATTAACAACTACCCACTCACTCTCTGGAAGAAGAGTGTTACATGACTGACAGATTAATGCTCCTTCAGTTTGCATCCCGCAGAGAGAGCAGTTTTGCTGAGCACTCAGAGTCAATGTATAAATGCAGCATAAAATTCCATATATTTGTGCTCTGGAGTGCATCCAGTACCTCTGAGATCTGAATTGTTCAGGGCGGAGACTATATGCGAAACTTATCAGGATGCGGCCAGAGCTCGCTTTCTGGCCGATCAAACTGAATCAGTTCAATCAAGGTTCTGCCGTCTTTGATAAAGGCGACAGTGACATGCTCTGCCGGGCTTCGAGGCGATAGAATCACCTCTTTCCCTGCCAGTGCTGCTTCCAGGTCATCTACTTCAAAGGCAATATGCGGCATTGTTTTGATAATGTCCGGAAGTGTGTTGTCCTCGTCAAAGTTCATCCACTCCACTGCGTAGGGTGTCTCAAAGTAACCCGTCGCGTGCAGCTTCAGTTTTTTGTTGTAACAGTCGTTCGGAAGCTTTTCCCGGGTGGGAATGCCAACATGATGGAAGCGGAGTTCCTGCACTTTGCCCATCTCCTCTAATTTATTGTTCTAACATTTGATGTCAGCAGAACAGTATAGAGGGCGTGAAGGGTGAACATTATCCTGATACATGGCAATGGTGGCTGCACGGCCAATATGCATTGGTACCCTTATGCAGAAAAAGAGCTGACAGCTCGTGGCTATAAGGTAGTGTGTAAAACGTTGCCTGATAATCAGGTGGCTCATGAAGCCATCTGGATTCCCTATATCAGAGACGAGCTTGGAGCCAATAAAGACAGTATTCTGGTGGGGCACTCTTCCGGAGCCATTGCGGCAATGCGATACGCAGAGCAATACCCTCTGGCAGGAATGGTGTTGGTCAGTGCCTATATATCTGATCTGGGGGAGCCCAACGAAAAGGCCGGCGGATGGTTTGACCGACCCTGGCAGTGGGATCAGATGAAGCAACACTTACCATGGACGATTCAATTTGCCTCGGTCGATGATCCCTGGATTCCCATCGATGAAGCGCGCTGGGTCCGATCCCATCTGCAGGCGGAGTATTATGAATACACGGATAGAGGCCATTTTATTGGTGACCCTGTCACTACCGTCTTTCCCGAGCTGGTCGAAGCTCTGGGTCGCAAGCTTGCGAGCGGAAAATAGACATTTTATCGAGTTATTCCTGCCTGTAAGTGATGCTGGACACAAATCCATATAAACTACCCCCTTTTCTGACCTGAGCCGGAGCATGTCCAATGGCGTCTGCCATCGATCATGAAATGATGTCCCGTGCCTTGCAGCTGGCACGCAAAGGGTTATACACCACCATGCCCAATCCCAGGGTAGGGTGTGTGATCGAAAAGGGTGGGAAAATTATTGGCGAAGGTTTCCATGAAAGGCCTGGAGAGCCTCATGCTGAAGTTTATGCACTGAGAATGGCTGGGAAAGACGCCGAAGGTGCTACGGCTTATGTCACTCTCGAACCCTGCAGTCACTATGGTCGAACCCCCCCTTGTGCAGAAGGGCTGATCAAGGCAAAAGTAGGTCGCGTTGTTGCCGCAATGGAAGATCCCAACCCTCTGGTGGCTGGACGGGGTCTGGCCATGTTGCAGGAAGCTGGCATTAAGGTGGAGTCGGGGTTGCTTGAAGATGAGGCAAGAACTCTGAATCCCGGCTTTATCAAAAGAATGGAATCCGGGCGGCCTTTTGTTCGACTTAAACTGGCTATGAGTCTGGATGGTCGTACCGCCATGGAAAGTGGTGAGTCCCAGTGGATTACTGGTCCTGATGCCCGCAGTGAAGTTCAAAAACTCCGTGCTCAAAGCTGTGCCATTGTCACCGGTGTAGGCTCCATCCTTCAGGATAATTCTTCTTTAACGGTCAGAGCGGAAGAGTTGGGTCTGCCAGATTCAGAAATGCTGACACAGAGGCAACCACTGAGAGTGGTCGTGGACTCATCACTGCAGACACCGGTCGATGCAAAAGTTGTGACCGGGCCTGGAAACGTTTTGGTGGTTTGTACCGTGCAGGCAGATAAGCATAGACAGGAAGCACTTGAAGCGGCTGGAGCAGAAGTGCTTCGTTTGGAAGATCAGGCTGGCCGGGTTGATCTGCAGCAACTGATGGAAAAACTGGCTGAGCGGGATTGTCAGGAAGTGCTATTGGAAACGGGGGCTACTCTGGCCGGGGCTGCCGTTTCTGAAGGGCTGGTGGACGAACTGACGGTTTTTATGGCTCCGACGCTTATGGGGTCCTCTGCCCGGCCATTAATGTCACTGCCTTTCCGGTCCATGTCAGAAAAGCTGGATCTGAACATCTCTGATATGCGCGCTATAGGTAATGACTGGAAAATTACGGCGACTTTCAAAGCGAACACTGATCACTGATTACTGGAAATTCATTACTCATGTTTACAGGCATTATCGAGGCTGTTGGCAGCCTGCAGAAAGTAGAATCCCGTTCCGGTGATCTCAGGCTGACCATTCATTCCGGTCAGTTGGACCTTTCTGATGTAAAACTGGGCGACAGTATTGCTACCAATGGCGTCTGCCTGACCGTGGTCGAATTGACCGGGCAGGGTTATGTCGCTGATGTTTCACTGGAAACGCTGGAATATTCCACATTGGCCTCACTGGCTGTGGGTGCAAGCCTGAACCTCGAAAAAGCCCTGACTCCTTCTACCCGTTTGGGTGGGCACCTGGTCAGCGGGCATGTCGATGGTGTAGGAAAAATTGTTTCTATCGAACCATCAGGTCGATCCACGGTGTATTGGGTTGAGGCTCCTGGCAACCTGGCTCGATATATTGCCCATAAGGGCTCTATCACGGTGGATGGTGTCAGTCTGACGGTGAACAGGGTGGATGGTTGCCGCTTTGCCCTGAATATTGTGCCTCATACCCAGCAGGAAACCATTATTACCGGTTACAAGGCGGGCACACAGATCAACCTGGAAGTGGACGTTCTGGCACGTTATCTAGAGCGGTTGATGGACCCAAGCCTGAGGGAAGAAAATGAGCCCGCAGCTTCCAGTCTGACCGCTGGCTTTCTTGCCGAACACGGCTTTATGAAGTGACAGCTTCCAGCTTGGGATCGAAACCGTTAGAATAGGGCGGTTTCGCATACCGGATGTATAAAAACACACACGGGGGTGTTATGCAGCTTAACTCCATCGAAGAGATTATTGAGGATATTCGTATCGGCCGACCCGTTATCCTGATGGATGATGAGGACCGTGAGAACGAAGGTGACCTGATAATCGCTGCTGAAAAGATCACTCCTGAGATCGTGAATTTCATGGCCCGGGAAGCCAGAGGTTTGCTCTGTCTGACCCTTACTGGCGAGCGCTGTGATTTTCTGGGTCTGCCTCCTATGGTGGGCGCCGATGATAATTCTTCGGGTTTTGGGACACCCTTTACCGTTTCCATTGAAGCGGCTGAAGGGGTGACAACCGGCATTTCTGCCCACGACCGGGCCAGAACGATCAAGGTTGCCGTTGATCCCCTTTCCCGTCCGGGAGACATTGTCCAGCCTGGACACGTGTTCCCGTTGAGAGCTCAGCCAGGTGGTGTGCTCAGTCGTGCCGGCCATACGGAAGCTGGTTGTGATCTGGCAAGACTGGCCGGTCTTACACCGGCTGCTGCCATTATTGAGATCATGAACGAAGACGGTACTATGGCCCGCCGTCCTGATCTGGAAGTGTTTGCCAAAGAGCATGATCTGAAAATCGGTACCATTGCTGATCTGATCAACTACCGGATCCTGAACGAAAAAACGGTCGAGAAGGTCGAGCAGCGCACACTGGATACCGATTTGGGTCAGTTTGATATGACGGCCTACAAGGATTCCATCAGTGGTGCTACACACATCGCTCTGACCAAAGGCTACATTACGCCAAATTCTCCGGCGCTGGTGCGTGTGCATGCCATGGAACCTTTCCGTGACCTGCTGTCTGCCCATCCTGAGAAAGGCAAATCCAGCTGGTCGCTGCACAAAGCAATGGCCCGGATATCCAGTGAAGGGCGAGGTGTCATTGTATTGCTGGATTCCGAGTCGAGGCTTGATCTGGGCGGAGCTCTTGAGCGCTTTTCGGAAGGAAAAAGCGGTAGCACAGGCATGTCTGGTGCTTACCTGACCATTGGCACCGGTTCGCAGATTCTGCGTGATCTGGGTGTAGGCAAAATGCGCCTGCTCAGTTCACCGGTCCGGTTTGGTGCTTTGTCCGGGTTTGATCTGGAAATTGTTGAATACATCCCGTGTGAAGACTGACCACACGTCATGATTGGAAAGGCAGCCTGTGGCTGCTTTTTTCAGTGGGTAGTCAGAGCACTTGTGCTTCGTCGTAAGCGCATCAGACACAAAGATTTATTGAGGAAAACGCTATGTCTTTGAAAACCATCGAAGGCTCTCTGCAGGCTAATGGTGGCAAGTACGCGATCGTTGTTGGCCGCTGGAATGCTTTTGTCGTAGAAAGTCTGCTCAATGGTGCTGTGGACAGCCTGACCCGTCACGGTGTTGCACAAGAAGATATCACGATCGTTCGTTGCCCTGGCGCGTTCGAAATTCCACTGACTGTTAAGAAAGTTGCCAAAACCCAACGCTTCGACGCTATTATTGCTCTGGGTGCTGTAATTCGTGGTGGCACACCTCACTTTGAATTCGTGGCTAACGAATGTGTGAAGGGGCTGTCCACAGTGAATCTGGACGAAGAAATTCCGGTGAGCTTCGGTGTACTGACCGTCGACACCATCGAGCAGGCTATCGAGCGTTCCGGTACCAAGGCTGGTAACAAGGGTGAAGAGGCTGCCATGGCAGCTTTCGAAATGGTGTCCCTGCTCAAGAAACTGGAGGCCTGAGTTGTCCACTGAGAAGCAGGAAGCCGGGCAGAAATCTGCCCCGCGTCCAAAACCATCTGCCCGTCGTCGTGCACGTCAACTGGCGCTTCAAGCGTTGTACCAGTGGCAGATGTCCCAGTCGTCCATCACACAAATTGAAATGCAGTTCCGTGCGGACAACGATTTCAACAAAGTGGATGACGGCTATTTTCACATGCTGCTGACCGGCATTGCCCGTGAAGCAAGCCGACTGGATGACGCTATGTCTCCACTGCTGGATCGTCCGATTTCGCAATTGGATCCGGTAGAAATGTCGGCACTGCGCATTGGCTGCTACGAGCTGATGAACCGTTCTGATGTACCATACCGTGTGGTCATCAACGAAGCTATTGAGCTGGTTAAACGGTTCGGTGCCCAGGATTCTCACCGTTACATCAACGGTATTCTGGACAAACTGGCTCCGCGTGTTCGTCCTGATGAAGTGCGCAATTTCCGTAAGAAGTAAGTTGACAGATAAGAGTTAACAGTCAGGAGTCTCCAGTTAGCAGTTTGATTTAAACGAAAAACTGTTAACTGTACTCTCCATGCTGTTAACTTTATCTTTTGAACCCACCACATCTGTGGACTTATCTATGGCTTTAGGCGAATTTGACCTGATTCGCAGTTTCTTTGATCGTCCGGGTCTTCGATCTCATTTCAGTGATGTCGTTGGGATAGGCGACGATTGCGCCATAATTTCCCTTCCAAATGATCAGCAGTTAGCTCAATCTCTGGATACTCTCGTGGAAGGGGTTCATTTTCCAGAAGACTGTGATCCTCATCTTCTAGGCTGTCGAGCTCTGGCAGTCAATCTCAGTGATCTGGCTGCTATGGGGGCTACTCCTCACAGTTTTACTCTTGGCTTAACTTTGCCCGAATCCAACAGTGTCTGGTTGCAATCATTTTCTGACGGTCTGACTGAGCTGGCAACCACGCATCAGATTGGCTTGATCGGCGGTGATACCACTCGTGGTCCTCTGACTATCTCAATACAGGTTCAGGGAACATTGCCCAAGGGCAAGGCCCTGCGTCGTAACGGCGCAAAAGCGGGAGATCTGATTTATGTCAGTGGCTATCTGGGAGAGGCCGCAGGGGCTTTGCCAGCAGTATTAAGAGGCGAAAAGCCTGAGAATGCCAGTACTTCTGAAGAGCAGTATTTGTTACAGCGCTATTATCGACCATCACCCAGAGTGAGTCTGGGCCAGTGGCTTCTGGAGAATGGCGCTTCAGCTGCTCTGGATATTTCTGATGGGTTGTTGGGGGATCTTGGGCACATTCTCAAAGCCAGTCAGGTGGGTGCTGAGTTGAATATCTCATCCGTACCGGTTTCCAGTGAGCTTGAGAGCTTGCTGGGTGTTGAGAAAGCCAGAGAGTTGGCTTTGACCGGAGGCGATGACTATGAGCTTTGTTTCACCTGGCCCGAGCAAAAAAAGTTACAGCTTCCTGACAGTCTGTTGGCAGACAATCATGTAACCTGCGTCGGTCGTATAACACCCTCTCCTGGGCTAGTGGATGCAGAGACAGGTCAACCACTTTCGCCTCAGGCATATCAGCACTTTTAATTTAAGCTATTGGCATATAGTCATCGTATATGAGCAAGAAACCCTCAGTCTGGACAAATCCGGTTCACTTTTTTGCCTTTGGTCTTGGCAGTGGATTGTCACCTGTAGCACCCGGTACTTTTGGTACTGTGGCAGCCATTCCTTTTTATCTGCTTTTCCAGTACCTGCCGTTGTGGAACTATCTGCTGGTACTGCTGGTCAGTATTGTCCTGGGTATCTGGTTGTGTGGAAAAGCGTCTAAAGATCTGGGAGTGCATGATCATCCAGGGATCGTCTGGGATGAATTTGTGGGCTATTGGATTACCATGCTGATGGCTCCAAGCGGCTGGGAATGGATACTGGTCGGATTTATTCTGTTCAGAATCTTCGATATCTGGAAACCCTGGCCTATTGGCTGGCTGGATAAGAAAGTCCATGGCGGGCTGGGTATTATGATTGATGACATCATTGCCGGTATTTTTGCGCTTATCTCCCTCCAGGTCATCGCCCACCTGCTCATTTGAGCAGGTGTTGCAGTATGAACTTCTATTTTTCTAATTCAGACGTTACAAGCTCACACCTCACTTTATAATCGAAGCAATTGCTAGCTCTGGCCATGGCTGAACTACCAAGAAGGCTGAACTTGGTGAGAAGCACTGATACTTTGTTCTGGTGCAGATTACTTTGTAATTCGTTAAGCGTGCATTGATCAATTTTGTTTTTTGGAGCCCTCTGGCAATGCGGCAACCCTGCCATTACCAGGTGTCCGATGTTGTCTGAAAGGGTTTTGTTGAGAACGTCATCCCTTAGCGGAGCTATATCAAACTGACTGGTGATGGTTTGCTCAAGAACAGTCTCTTCACCAAAAGAGAGTCTCAGTTCACTGCCCATGGGTACAGGAGGTCCTATTAATTCTGCGCTGACTCTGGACAGATGGAACTGGCAGTATTCAGGGCTTTCCGTACATGAATATTCAGTCCTGACAGTATTGGGGGAGGCTCTTGAATAGGCAGACCAGACGGGTGTAACTTGCAGGTAGAAAATGGCGAGGCGGTCATTGGGTGTCAGTTCAATTTCAATGTCGCTGTAGCGTTCATCATCAATTCCATAGACACAACTGACCAACTCCAGCGCAAAGTTTGCCCAGGCCATCTTCGACTTATTGAGGAGCTTGCTGATATGCGCACTCTGAAAAGTCAAAGGCAGGTTTTGATCAAAAGGAGGTGATGTCTCGGATGGTGTTTTGGATTGAGAAGGGCTTTTATGCTTGCGACGATATTTAAACTCAAGGTGTTGCCATACTTTTGGCATTCCGGGCTGCAGGGAAACGACACCCGTTTTTGCTGCCTCTGCTGTTGAGATGCTTTCTGGCAGTGGGCAGTTAAACGAATGGGCGGTTGCCGGTTTTGAAGCAAAGAGAGTCAGTGCTATCAAGCCGGATTGAAGTGCTCGTATAAAGGCTGTTTTTTTAATCATGGGTCACCCAGAGTAAATCTGAAATCCTTTTCATTTGTTCAGGTTGTTAAACAGGTCTTGAGTTTAGTTCAACGACTTGACCCTGATGCTTGGGGCACGGAAGATAGAGCCCGAATGGAATTGGATTAGAGTTCAGTCTTGAGCGATCAAGGTTTTTTCGCTTCAGGCTGTTTACGGTATAAAAATAATGAAATCAGTCTTCCCTGTTGGTCTGTTTGCCAGCTTCTTGTTGTTCTTTGCTTCACTTTCTCATGCCGTCAATGTCCGGGTGGTTGCTCTTTTTCCGGATAAGGCTCTGGTATTCATTGATGGTGAACGACAGTTTCTTGAAGTCGGTGGGCCACCGGTGCAGGGGGTTCGACTGATTGATGCCAGCAGTCGCAAAGCAAGAGTTGAAGTGAACGGAGTAGCAAAAGACTATTTTCTGAGCCGGGATATGGGAGATGGCATTCAGTCCCCTGAAAAACTGACTTTCAGAATTAATCGAACCAATCAGGGTCAGTATCTGGCCCAAAGTGTGATCAACAATAATTCCGTTCAGGTTCTGGTGGATACAGGCGCCAATGTTGTCGCAATGAATGCCGCTACAGCGGATCGAATTGGACTGAACTATAAGGATGGCAATACTGTGAGAGTGGAAACCGCCAGCGGTGTGGTTCGGGGCTTTCAGGTGATGCTGGACTTCGTTTCTGTTGGCGGGATTCGTGTCCCTAATGTAGAAGCTACGGTTATCGAGGGTAATAGCCCTGAGACGGTTCTGCTGGGGATGAGTTATCTGAAAAGTATTCGCTTCAGCGAAGAAGGCGGTGTTATGACACTGCAGGCACGTTATTAACTCGCCTGTAACATCGTGTACTGTTACAATCTCTCCGCACGACTGTCTTGAGGAGTAGTGAGTGTCTGTTCGTTACGTTGCAGAGTCTCGCTTGCCCACCCCTTTCGGTGAGTTCATCATGCATGGATTTGAAGAGAGTGGCACCGGCAAGGAGCACCTGGCTCTCACCATGGGGGATGTAAGCCAGGGTGGTCCCGTCCTGGCACGGGTTCATTCAGAGTGTCTGACCGGAGATGCTCTTTTCAGCATGCGCTGTGATTGTGGTCCTCAGCTTGAGGCAGCTATGCGCAAAATTGCCGAGGCAGGGCGCGGAGTTATCCTGTACTTGCGCCAGGAAGGTCGAGGCATTGGCTTGCTCAATAAAGTGCGTGCCTACCAGCTTCAGGATACAGGTCTGGATACCGTAGAAGCCAATGAAGAACTGGGCTTTGCAGCGGATCTGCGCAAATACGATATGTGTAAGACCATGCTGGACCATTTGGGGGTTTCACAATTGGTACTCATGACCAATAATCCCAAGAAAGTTGAAGCACTAACCCGTCAGGGAATTGAAGTGGTTCAGCGTCAGCCTCACCAGACTGGACAGAATCCTCATAACGAGAAGTATCTGACCACCAAGGTTTGGAAACTGGGACATTTGTACGATACAGCTTGATGGTGAGTTAGAGCCAGATACTGCCTGTTTCTGGCTCTATAGACCGTTTTCTTAGTCATCAGTTGCTATTAAATCGTCGATATTCAGTCTTTTATCTGCTTCCAGATCGCTTTCAAATGATTCCATCAAGTACTCGAAGTCTGCCCTGAATCCATCGTCCTCCTTATAAGGTTCATCAAGCTTTTTCCGCCATTCATTGCCGACTTTATAGTTCAGCTCGCAGCTATCCTCACCCGGAGTAAAGTGGAAAAACATGTCAGGGTGTTCGGAGTCTTTTGGCTCAAAGTAACGCATGACAGGTAGATTACCTGCGTCAGTGTCTGCAGATGAATACTCCCAGACGAGGTATTTGTCATTCTCTCCCTGTTTCTTCATGACGAACTGGTTGTTATCCAGCTTCATGAATTTTTCAGTATCAGAAAGGCCATTTGAGCTGGGAAAAGATAGTGCAAAGGGTGGTTTTGCCTCATGATAAATCTCGGAAAGAATAAATCGATGGGGAGCCAACAGCTCAGCTCGGGCGGAGGGTGAGTTTCCAGAGTCTCTGAATTCCTGGTAGATATGTTTGGAGTGCTTCAGACCTACACCCAGATTCCAGAGAGCTAAAGCCGGTGAGGCCACTGGAGAGAGCACCAGGCTGCTTGCGCCTCCTGCTATTGCTGCTCCCAGCAGTTTGCAGCCCTGAACCGGTTTGGCCGAATATTCCTCAATGCTCTTGCTGGTGAGTTTTTCCGGCGCTTTTCTGAAAAGGTTTCGGACTCCGTTGGCCGCTTTGCAGCTGATTCCATAAAAGAATCCGATGGCTTTGCCTACTGCTTTGCCTGCAGCCTTTCCAGCAGCGCCACCGAGATTGAATGCTTTTGCCAGGCCTATGGGGACTCCTCGACCCGTCATTCCAGCGGCATATGCAGCGGTTCCAAGAAAAGCAGTGATTTTGCCTGACATGACTCGTCCCTGTGTCTGTTCCTTTAAAAGAAGGCTCTTAATGGATTCCGGGGAGTTATCCAAACAACACTCCCAGAAGACCGGTTAGAGCTGCTTTCCCGCGCTTCTTGATATTGTGCAGGCACTCGAAGAAACCCAAATACAGCGGTAACTTCTCTTGTGATATACCCCGATGAGGACGCAACCAGGAACGCAACAGCGACCAGAACCCCTCCATTGTATTCACATGAATCTCATGAAAACCGTCGCCGTCCTCATCTCGTGCATATTC
>NZ_LASA01000098.1 GCF_001562015.1 Endozoicomonas arenosclerae
CTTTACAAGAATATCTCTGTCTGTCAGGCTGTGAATCGTCCTTGCCTTGGCGGGTTATGTCTGAGCTGGCACAGTGTGGGCATTTCACCCCGTCAGGCCAGCGAATCTGGCGTATCTGTTCAAAGCACTTGGCGTTGTCGAGGAGGTCATAAAGTTTCATGACACTTTTGTACAAGAAAACGTCTTCTATTCATAGTCAAATAACTCGTCCTCAACCAGCTCCCCAGAATCCATTAAGAGCCAACCTTTAAATCCCTGACTCAGACTTGATCAGGGATATTTCTCACAACAATTAATCGTTATTCGACGATTAGCGAAGAAGAGATCAGCCATGGGTATTTTTGAACGTTATCTCAGCATTTGGGTGGCCCTGGGCATTCTTGCAGGGCTTTTCGGTGGCCTGCAGTTTCCTCAACTCTTTGAAGCCCTTGGGCAACTGCAGTACGCCAGCATTAACCTGGTCATAGCCGTACTGATCTGGCTGATGATTTACCCCATGATGATGCAGGTGGATTTTTCTGCCATAAAAGAAATCCATCGACGTCCAAAGGGCCTGGTTGTCACCCTTACCATCAACTGGCTGATAAAGCCCTTTACCATGGCATTCCTGGCGGTGCTGTTTATGCGTCACCTGTTCGCTGACTGGATCAGCCCGGAACTGGGTACTCAATACATTGCCGGTATGATTCTGCTGGGTGTTGCTCCCTGCACAGCTATGGTGTTCGTATGGAGTCAGCTGACCAAGGGCGATCCAAACTACACATTGGTTCAGGTCGCTATTAATGATCTGATCATGGTGGTGGCTTTTGCTCCTCTGGCTGCTTTCCTTTTGGGGGTTACCGAAGTATTTGTGCCATGGGAAACCTTGTTGCTGTCTGCCGGTTTGTTTGTTGTCATTCCCCTGATTGCAGGCTGGTTGACCCGAAAAGCAGTGCGCAGCGAAGAGACTCTGAGCCGTTTTTCAGGCCGTATAAAACCCTTCTCTATTCTGGGACTGATCGGCACAGTTATTCTTCTGTTTGGTATTCAGGCCAAAACCATTATTGCCAATCCGCTGGATATTTTTCTGATTGCCATTCCCCTGATCATCCAGACCTACCTGATTTTTGCGATCACTTATTTCTGGATGAAGAAGTGGAAGCAGCCCCATAACATTGCTTCTCCCGGTGCCATGATTGGTGCTTCCAACTTTTTTGAACTGGCGGTTGCTGTGGCCATCAGCCTCTTTGGCCTGAACTCCGGTGCTGCACTCGCAACAGTGGTAGGTGTTCTGGTGGAAGTGCCCGTCATGCTGTCACTGGTCGCCTACTCTAACCGTACACGACAGTCATTTACTGAATTGAAGTCTGCCTGATCAGCGAATTTCTACCCATAGGGGGAGTCACCCTCCTCTGCTTACCCTCAGAAACCCGTTCGGGCTGAGCCTGTCGAAGCCCAATACCACGACCCTTCGACAAGCTCAGGGTGAACGGAATCCAAGTGTAAATTGGGAAGTTGTTTCGAGACAAATCCTTACAATTTTGAGAAAACATTATGAATGCTACTCACCCTTTCTGGTTCATTGCCCTGCCTGAAACAAGTGCAAAGCTGGTACTGACCCCTTGCCCAGGTACTAAAGAGTCCTCTCTGCCAGAAGCTTTGAGTGTGCTGAAAGATCAGGGTGTCAGCGCCATCCTGACTTTGATGACCACTGAAGAAATGGAGAAGAACCAGGTAGCTGACCTGGAAGCAGAAACTAACAAATCCGGTATGAAATGGTTTCACCTGCCCATTGCAGATGATCAGGGGCCAACAGAAGTTTATGCAGCAGCCTGGTCAGCAGCAGGTCCTGAAGTCCATCAATTATTAAATCAGGGCCAGTCGGTTGCCATTCACTGCAAAGGCGGCTCAGGCAGAACTGGCCTGGTGGCAGCCCAGATTATGCTGGAAAGAGGTATGGAGCTGGATCACTCCATCAAGCTGATCAAGGAACAGCGCCCGGGAGCATTCAGCTCACCTCAACAACAGGAATACATTCAGCAGGTGGCTGAACGCATTCAATAAGCCATGTTTTAGGTAGCTGATCTTTAAGAAAAGGGTCAGCTACCTGAACCCACAGCAACTTTAAGACTCAAACCACTGCCTTTCAAATACAAAAGACACAAGATACAAACAGTGTTGGCGAGAATACCTGCAGGTAAGGCCCCTGGCTCCAAAGAGGGGTCGGATACCACCAGCTTCCAAAACAAAACCATGGCAACACCACAGATGACAGGGCAATAGAAGAATGATCTGGGTAGCTTGCGGTAATAAAGCGTCAATAACAGAGTAGGAAACAGCGTAGGTCCCCACAATTCAAAGCTGGCTAGAAGAATATCGAGAATGTCGTTCATACCGTAAGCCAGAGCAATGGCTATGAGTCCTGCCAACAAAGTACACCAGCGCCCGGCCTTGAGTTTTTTCTGCTCCCCCAGGTTGTCTTTATAAACAGGAATCACATCATTCACACAGGCGACAGCGGCAGTATTCAGATAGCTGTCACAGGACGACATCACAGCTGCCAATAAACCCAACAGCATCAACATTTTTAACCCTTCGGGTGCTTCTGCCAGCAGTAGACTGAAAGTATCCTGAGCTGGCCGACTGTCATCTATCTGACTGGCAATAAGCCCCAGGCTGGCTGACATCAGAATAACCAGCAGCACTACAAAAGCAGCTATCACTAAAGCATTCCTGGCCTGCCAGGGGCTTTTGGCCATATTAATTCTTTGTACCGATACCGGGATCAAGGCATCACCAAAAAGAAAGCCTATAAATAGAAAAGTCAGGCTCAGTAACGATAAATTCTCAGATGAAGAAGTAATGTCCTGCCGGGCCACTTCAATAAATGCCTCTTTCCCACCCGTTGCGCCTACTCCCCAGAGCACCATTAGAAAAAGCGCTGAAAACAACAGTGCGGCTTGAATTACATCTGTTCGCACTACAGATTTAATGCCACCCAGAGCACTGTAGATAATCACTATGCCAGATAGCAGCAAGCCAGCTTCAACACGCCAGTCCAGCAACAAGAGGGAGGCGACTCTCTCCATCGCCACAACCTGGGCACTGATGATACCGATACAAAAAGCGATCCAGATCAAACCACACAGGCAACGGATTTTCTGACAACCATAAGCCTGACCAAACATTTCTCCGGAAGAGAGACAGTCACGCCATAAATAAACTCTTGGGGCCAGCCAGGCAGTGAACAACAGCTGGGCAACAAACCCCATACAGGCGAAGGAGTAGGCAAAACCTGAAACATAGGCTTTTTCAGCCCCACCCATTAACTGCCCCGCCCCCACACCGCTGGCCAGAGTCGTGGCATAGAGCGTCCAGACCCCAAACGAACCACGATCAAGTGCAAACACAGAAAAGCTTCGAACTGAACGAACGTGTTTCAGGCTGATCAGCAAAAAGCTGATAGAAAAGGTCAGTAGCAACCATACTGCCGTCATAAAGAATCCTTTTTATAGGTAAATTTTTCAGAGGGGTAAGGATAGACAGAGATTGAGATTTCAGTTTCTGACTGAAGGCATTAGAATATGCGCCTATTCTAAACAGACTGGATCTTCGGAGCCCTGATTCCTATGTCCTCACGTCGTGAGCTAGCCAACGCCATCCGCGCCCTGAGTATGGACGCTGTACAGAAAGCCAAGTCCGGACACCCCGGTGCCCCAATGGGTATGGCTGATATTGCTGAAGTACTGTGGCGTGATTATCTGAATCACAACCCGGCTAACCCGGAGTGGGCTGACCGCGACCGCTTTGTACTGTCCAACGGTCACGGTTCCATGCTGCTCTACTCCCTGCTGCACCTGAGCGGTTACGACCTGTCTATTGAAGACATCAAGAACTTCCGTCAGCTGCACTCCAAGACTGCCGGTCACCCTGAGTACGGTTACGCGCCTGGTATCGAGACCACTACCGGCCCCCTGGGTCAGGGCATCGCCAACGCTGTAGGTATGGCGGTTGCTGAAAAGACTCTGGCTGCACAGTTCAACCGTGAAGGCCATGACATTGTTGACCACAACACTTATGTGTTCCTGGGCGACGGTTGCATGATGGAAGGTATTTCCCACGAGGTTTGCTCTCTGGCAGGCACTCTGGAACTGGGCAAACTGGTTGCTTTCTACGACGACAACGGCATCTCCATCGACGGTGAAGTAGAAGGCTGGTTCACTGACGATACTGTTCAGCGTTTTGAATCCTACAACTGGCACGTTATTCCTAATGTTGACGGCCATGACCCTGAAGCCATTCGCGCCGCTATCGAAGCTGCCCGCGCTGAAACCACTAAGCCTACCCTGATCTGCTGCAAGACCATCATTGGTTTTGGTTCTCCTAATAAGGAAGGCAAGGAAGACTGCCACGGTGCTCCTCTGGGCGACGAAGAGATCAAACTGACCCGTGAGCGTCTGGGCTGGAAACACGACTCTTTTGAAATCCCACAGGACATCTATGCCGAGTGGAATGCCAAAGAAGCAGGTACCGCTAAAGAAGCAGCATGGAACGAGAAGTTCGCTGCTTACCAGACTGCTCACCCTGAACTGGCTGCTGAATACGTTCGTCGTCAGAAAGGTGAACTGCCTGAAGACTTCGATGAAAAAGCGACTGCTTACATCAAATCCTGCCAGGTAGAAGGCGAGAAAGT
The DNA here is from genome assembly GCF_001562015.1 of Endozoicomonas arenosclerae. Taxonomy (GTDB): domain Bacteria; phylum Pseudomonadota; class Gammaproteobacteria; order Pseudomonadales; family Endozoicomonadaceae; genus Endozoicomonas_A; species Endozoicomonas_A arenosclerae. The sequence goes on from NZ_LASA01000098.1 coordinate 4,673, forward strand.
CGCCAGCCGTAAAGCTTCCCAAAACACTCTGAATGCTTTTGGTCCTCTGCTGCCAGAACTGCTCGGTGGTTCTGCTGACCTGGCCGGTTCCAACCTGACTCTGTGGAGCGGTTCCAAAGGCGTTAAGCCAGCTGACGCCAGCGGCAACTACGTGTTCTACGGTGTGCGTGAATTCGGCATGACCGCCATGATGAACGGTATCGCTCTGCACGGTGGCTTCGTACCTTACGGTGCAACCTTCCTGGTATTCATGGAATACGCCTGCAACGCGGTTCGTATGGCTGCACTGATGAAGCAGCGCCAGATCCAGGTTTACACTCACGACTCTATTGGTCTGGGTGAAGACGGCCCAACTCATCAGCCTGTAGAACAGATTGCCAGCCTGCGCCTGACTCCAAACGTCAATGCATGGCGTCCATGTGACACCGTAGAATCTGCTGTAGCCTGGAAACACGCTATCGAGCGTAACGACGGCCCAAGTGCCCTGATCTTCTCCCGTCAGGGCCTGCCATGCATGCACCGCGAAGATCAGCAAGTTTCTGAAATCGTCCGTGGTGGTTACGTTCTGAAAGACTGCGAAGGCACTCCGGAACTGATTCTGATTGCCACAGGTTCTGAAGTTGAGCTGGCCATGAACGCCGAAGCCAAACTGACCGAACAGGGTCGCAAGGTACGCGTTGTTTCCATGCCATGTACTGATGTCTTTGACGCTCAGGATGCAGAATACAAGCAGAGCGTTCTGCCTCTGGAAGTACCTGCCCGTATCGCTGTTGAAGCTGCGGCTGCTGACTTCTGGTACAAGTACGTAGGCCTGGACGGACGCGTAATCGGCATGACCACCTTCGGTGAATCTGCTCCTGCCAGCGACCTGTTCCCGTACTTCGGATTTACCGTTGAGAACATTGTTGCTGCTGCTGAAGACATTCTGGACTGATATATGTGAGGGAAGTTTTCCCTCTCTTCATTCCTGAAGTTAATAACGATAAAAAGGCAGAAGGCTAAAAGTCTTCTGCCTTTTTTTATAAATTAACTTACCAACTCACTCCAGAAGAAGGAGTACTATGAAAGGCTCTGCTTTTTATCGATTTTTCCACTAATTGATCCACCAGGGATTTATCTGAGCAATCATTGCTACCTGCTCCATTACTGCCTCCTCCTGTATTTGAGCCTTCTCCCCAATTACACAGTGTTCCACAACAGCTTGGTTGAGGTGTATCTTCTTTACTACTATCCACGTAATGCTTATTAGGTGGTGGTGGATCTTCGTCATCGTCTTCATCCCGACGCCGATTCTCCTTGAACCAGGCTTCATGCTTCACCACGGTATAAAGATCGGCCAATGTCACCAAACTAAGAACCAACTTGAATACCCGACTCTGTTCTTTCCCCTCTTTGTTGTATTTAACCCGAAACACAGTTGTGAATGCCGAAACATTTAACATGGAGAATGAAACACCCACCTGTGGCCAGACAACATCCTCAGCAGGCAAGGAGATCTGGATAGTGTGCAATTCCTTTTGGATACTTACATGACTATTATTGACAAAAAACTGTAAGTCTCCTCCTTCCGGAAGATCGGGTTGCAATGCCGCCAGAAGTGCAAAAGCTATGGCCGTAAAAGTATTAGTCTCATCATTGGGAAGGTATGTAGCCTCGGAATCCACCTCAAGATCCGACAGTATCAAGACATGGTCGACCTCTTTACCGGCACCATGCAGGGTCTGAAACCCCAGTCTCTTTATATCTTCATCAGAAAGGGACATTTTGCCTGCTGCATGCTGAGCCTGAAACTCGGTTTGGCTGAACTCAATAGTGACTGTATCAACCACTTCTTCCTCTGGCTTATCAGGCTTTGCTGCTTCAGGATCAGACTGGTCTGCCTTCAGCTTGGTTTCGGTGAGAGTGATCTTTTTGTTCCAGGGAAAGTTTGGTGAGAAAAAAGCATTCGCTTCATTGAACACAAGCAGCGTTCCAAGAAATAAGAGAATTGGAATCGATTTATGTAAGAAAACATGACTGCAAATCTTCATGACATTTACCTGAATGACATGGTAATCCTGAGTTTGCATTCTAGATAATCTCAATTAACCGGTCGCCCAATATTTCTCTGCTTATTATTTTTAAAATCGCTATCACGAATTAAAAAAGAACTGACTACTAAGACAGAATTACAATAACCAGCTATCAACTTATAAAGATTAAACCCGCTTTTTCTTAATAAGAATATCTATAACCTGTTAGCGACCACATGCTCAATTTCAAACGTTGCGGCTAAAAGCGCATTACAGAGATATTATCTGTCGTATGTTTTTTTTGACAGGAAGTTAAGTGAGCCCACCCGACAGAACTATTAAGCTTGAGACTGGTATCGACTTAACGTCGAACCAGCCTGTATACCGCCTCAGTCAGCTCGTTAACACCTTTTTCCTTCAGGTTGGTTGATGCAGCAGAGGTATGGGACTCAAGCTTGTGAACTTCGAACCAGGGTGAAAAAAGTTCTCTGACTTCTGGCTCCCGGACTGAGAAAGGAGGGCCTGGAACCAGATCCTGATCGTATTCAACAGTGATCAAAAGGCCTTCTTTTAAATCAGGGGCTGTTTGCATCAATTGAGTCACATACTGTTTTCTCATTGTTTGTGGCAGAGCAATCAGAGCCGCACGATCGTAGAAAACGGTGCTTTGCACAGAACCTTCGGGCAGCTCAAAAAAGTCCCCTTCAAGGATATGAATGTCATTAGCCTGCCAGTGTCGGTATGCCTGATGATCCTGAATTTCAGGCTGCAGGTTCTGTTCTTGATAAAAAGCCTCAACCGCCATTTTCACCAGTTCAGTGCCAATAACTTCCAGGCCCTGTTGTTTGAGCCAGATCATATCCAGACTTTTACCACACAGAGGCACCAGTACAGATTGGGCACCGGATTGATCCAGCTGTGGCCAGTACTTCAACAATGATTCATTGTATTCTGGTCTGTGGAAACCTATACGACCTTCTTTCCAACGAGTAACCCAGTCAGCACTCTTCATTTATTTCCTCTCAAGCATTGGATGATCTGATTTTGGCGATTAGCACTAACACACCACTGATGACAGCGAAGCTCACTGGCATATACCAGAGTTTATTCTGATACGCGACACTTAACGCTCCCAGTCCGGCCATGATTATCAGGTAATATGAAAAGCCTAATAGAGCTCCTGCTGTGCCCAGTTGAGCTTTATAGTCGACCAGAGCGGTCCCCAGAACATTCGGTATTGTCAGCCCAAACCCTGTCACAATAAGAACCATTGGCAGTAAAAACAAGATAAGGTGAATCTGAGGAGACTCAAAATAGATCGAGCTGATAAGCCCTTGTAAGAGGCTGCCAGCCAAAGCCAGGGTACATCCCCAGCGAATCAGTTTTTCTGTGCTGACCTGCTGAATCAAAGATCGGTTGAGCAGAGCGCCGATGGCGGTACCCAAAGCCATCAGCAATCCGGAAACACCAAACACTCTTTGAGAAAAGCCCATTTCTGCAATAACGAAAGGTCCCAGGGTATAGTATCCAAACAGCAATATATTCATGCCCGAGACCAGCAATACTGAACAGACAATACGACGATCACAAATCATCTTCCCAGCAAGGGCGCCCAATGAGAGACGATTATGATCATTGTCTGCCTGAACTTTTTGAGTTTCAGGCAGTTTAATCAAAGTCCATATCAGCAGCATTACAGCCGAGCTCGCCAGTGCAAAAAGAACGCCTTGTAATCCATTACTCTCAGCCAAAATACCTCCCAGGACAGGCCCAAGAGTGGGAGACAATGACAGAGCGACTCCCACCAGAGAGAAGAACCTAGCTAGCTCTCTTCCTTGATAACAGTCACGAATAACGGTCTGAGTCACGACAGAGCCCGCACTGGCACCAAAGGCCAGTGCAACTCTGGCTATCAGAAATCCCCAAAAGCTCTGGGCCAGAACCGCAGCAAGCGCTGATATGCCATAAATCACAAGAGCGGCGATCATGGATTTTCGCCTGCCGATCCGGTCTGCCAGATACCCCCAGCAAAGTACTCCCACTGCAAAACCGGCAAAATAGAGACTCATGGTCAGTTGGGCCATATTACTGGCTACTGAAAATACTGCTGACACTCCAGGTAAAACTGGCGAATAAACTGTTTCGCTGAACTGTGGAAAAACAAGCAGTATCAGAATCAACAGGATGCCAGGACGATGCGCTTTCATAGCGGCCCCTATTTGAAATAAAGCCGCTACTTTAGAGAGAACTGAATAGCCGAGTTATAATCAATCAGACAGAAAATGTATCAGAGTGGACAACCTTGCCCCTTATCACCGAGTCAGAGCTTTTTAACCCTGATGATTGTTCACAACCTGTCGTGGGCCTGGCTATCAACCATGGCAAACACGACTCGGGTTTGCACAACCACAAGAGAGCTCAGCTGCTTTATGCAGTCAAAGGCTGTATGAGTATCAGCTTTGACAAAAAGATCTGCATACTGCCACCCACCAGCGCAGTGTGGATTCCACCGGGTGTTGAGCACAGAGCCAGTATGTCAGGTGAAACATTCTATCGCTCACTGTATTTTGACTGTCAGTGCTTTAACCATCTCCCCACCCGGGAAAAAGTCATTGAGGTCAACCCTCTGCTACGGGAACTGATTGAAAGAGTTGCCTCCTGGTCACTGGAAAGATCCTTGAGTCAGACAGACCTGGAACTGGTCAGTGTTCTAATCAGTGAATTCTCTACACCAGAAGCCTGCACCCTGTTTATACCCACACCGTCTGATAAACGACTGAGGATGATTGTTGAGGATTACCTTCTTAACCCGGACTGCCAAAAAGAGCTCTCACACTACGCAAATCTATGCGGAGCCAGTGGCAAGACGTTAACGCGCCTGTTCAAAAAAGAAACAGGCATGACATTCCAGGCGTGGAAACAACGACTCCGGGTGATTCACGCTATTCGCTTTCTGGGGGAAGGCCAATCGGTCTCTCAAACAGGACAACGGCTGGGATTCTCAAGCGATAGCGCATTTGTACATTTCTTTCGAAAGCATTCAGGTGCAACGCCAGGCAAATACCCACACTAAAGCCTGCTTCCAGAAACTCTTTACGACGAAGTTTAATTCACCAACTACTTATGTCGTCTGTCATTGAGACTTATTTCTAATTCGCCTATTTGCCATATTTTTTTATCTCAATAACATCTAAAATGGCCTGCTCTTCTGTATACGACAGCAAACCTCTTTTCTCCCTCAACCCTGCGACGGCTGTGTCGCAAACCCGCGTCTGCGGACTTCAGACAGAAGGAACACAACACAAAACCCTGATGACAACCTATTGACCCAATCGCATACCCAAGGAAGTACCATGACCATCAATATTGAGAACAGGAGCGATAAGCTACTTTTCATACTGACCCTCGGCGCCTTAACCACACTTGGCCCACTGGCCATAGACCTTTACCTCCCTGCAATTCCAGCCATTGCAAAAGAAATGGGAGAGCCCCTGAGCATTATCCAGTACACCCTCAGTGCCTACACCATCGGTTTTGCCCTTGGCCAGTTATTGTACGGACCACTTTCAGACCGCTTTGGCCGCAGAAAAATAATGTTTCCAGGCCTGGTCGCGTTTCTTATTACCAATGTTCTGGCCGCACTCTGTGAGACTGGCCTGCAACTGATTATTGTTCGAATTCTTCAGGCCATGGCCGGTGCTGCCGTAATGGTGACCATTCCCGCTATGGTTCGGGACCTGTTCCCACGTCAGGAAAGTGCTAAAGTCATGTCGTCTATTTTGATGGTCATGACCGTTGCCCCACTCATTGCGCCTCTGCTAGGCGGCCAGATTCTTAAATTCCTGGGCTGGGAAAGTCTCTTTATTTTTCTGGCAATACTGTCTGCACTGGCCATGGTTCTGGCTATCTCAAGAGTACCGGAAACCCTGCCAGACGATAGAAAGCTGGTGATTCCTCCCAGACAATTATGCCTGACTTACCTGTCTGTCCTGAAAAACCGTGAAGCCATGGGTTGTATTCTTTGCCACGCATTTTTCTTTGGTGGCATGTTCGCGTTTATTGCCGGATCACCCTACGTGTATATCGATCTGTACGGTGTGAAGCCGGAAAACTATGGCCTGCTGTTTGCCGTTAACATTCTGGCCATGATGGCCATGAACATGATCAACATCCGCCTGATTGGTCGCCTGCAGCTGTTCAGCATCCTGAAAACCGGTAGTATTCTTGCCGCTATCAGCTCGGTGATAATGCTGGTTACCGCCAAGCTGGAAATCGGTGGGCTGGTTGGACTGATGATTCCTATTGTGATTTACATCAGCTGTATTGGCCTGACAGGCCCTAACTCCAATGCTCTGGCCCTGTCACACTTTCCGAAATCTGCAGGCACAGCTAATGCCATGGCCGGAGCACTGCGCTTTAGTATTGGCGCTGCTTCCTCTGCAATCGTTGGGTTGTTCCATAATGGTACGGCAATACCAATGGCAGCCGTAATGGCCGTTTGTGGCTTGTTGTCCGTCGCCTCCCTGTTGCTGGTTAAGAATCAGGGGATTCCCCAGGAAGACCAGATACTGGAAGGTGCTCTCACCTCAGAAGCCAAAGCTTCTGTCTGATACAGCCACTGTATAAAAACTATTTTGCCCTGATATGAAAAATGCCGGGGCAAAATATTTTTCATCTACGATAAGTATTCAGCCCACAATAGCGCTTATAATACGGGCTCAATTCAGCAGTAACGGACCTGACAGCAAGATTATGTATCGAATAGCCATCAACGGATACGGCCGTATTGGCCAGTGTGTTCTTCGTGCTCTTTACGAGAATGGCTATCGTAAAGACTTGCAGGTGGTGGCCATTAATGAACTGTCTGATCAGGATACTCTGACTTACCTGACTCGCTATGACACCACTCATGGCCGCTTTCCGGCCAAAGTAGAATCCGCAGAAAATCAGCTGATTGTGGCTGGAGACCCGATTAAACTGCTTCATGAAGCCAGACCCGAAACGATTGACTGGAAAAGCCTCGACATTGACCTGCTGCTGGAATGCTCCGGCTCATTTAACGAAAGACATCTGGCTGAACAACACATAGAGAGCGGCGCCCGAAAACTACTCTTTTCACAACCTGCTCAACCTGATGTGGATGCCACTATTGTTTATGGCATTAATGAGCAGGATCTGGATCGTGATCAGCGTATTGTTTCCAGTGCTTCCTGTACCACCAACTGCATTGTGCCTGTCATTAAAACCCTGAACGACGCACTGGGTATTGAGTACGGTAGTATCACAACTATTCACTCAGCCATGAACGATCAGCCTGTGATTGACGCTTATCACCAGAGTGATCTCAGGCTTACCCGCAGTGCCCTGCAGTCCATCATTCCTGTAGATACCGGTCTGGCCAAGGGCATAGATAGATTACTGCCTGATTTGCAGGGTTGCTTTAAAGCCAATTCTGTCCGGGTGCCCACCATTAACGTATCCTGTATGGATCTTTGCATTCACGTAAAACAGGAAACTACAGAAGCAGAAGTGAACAGAATTCTGGAAAAAGCTACCCATGGTCGTCTCGAAGGGATTCTGGGTTTTTCCAATGAACCTCATGCATCTGTGGACTTCAACCATGATGCCCGCTCCTGCATTGTTGATGGCACCCAGACCAAAGTTACTTCCGGAAAGCTGGTTAAATTGCTTTGCTGGTTTGATAACGAATGGGGCTTCTCCAACCGGATGCTGGATGTTGCCAGCTACTGGTTAAAAAAGTAATTATGGACGCAACATGAGTGGGAGAAACATTTTTTCATAGCCCCTAAGGATATAAGCTTCATTACAAGCTGGGGAAACTCTATTTTCTGCTTCGCATGGAATGAATTAGTTTCCCTTCATATCTTCAATACTGCCCAGAGTTAAACATTAATCCTGATCCTCTTCGTTAACTCCTGAAAACCCTATTGATTCACGTCATATCAAGCGAAAGGTACGTACCGACTGACTTATTTTTGTGCTATTGTCCGTGCAAATTCTACCCTTCAGTACTGCTGTCTATCCCTGATGGCAGTCGAGCCTTCATTGAACCCGTGCATAGGGAGAGACCCTGATGAACGTATTGAAAATGACCGACCTGGATCTGTCTGGCAAACGTGTCCTGATCCGTGAAGACCTGAACGTTCCAGTCAAAGACGGCAAAGTCACCAGCGACGCACGCATCCTTGCTTCCCTGCCTACCATCAAACGTGCTCTGGAATCCGGAGCCAAAGTCATGGCTACGTCTCATCTGGGTCGCCCAACAGAAGGCGAATACGATGAGCAGTTTTCCCTGAAGCCTGTTGCAGATTACATTGGTAACCTGCTGGGCAAAGAAGTACGCCTGATCAAAGACTGGGTTGACGGTGGCTTTGAAGTGGCTGAAGGCGAACTGGTCATTCTTGAAAACGTACGTTTTAACAAGGGTGAAAAGAAAGACGATGAAGCGCTGTCCAAAAAAATGGCAGCCCTTTGCGACATCTATGTAATGGATGCATTCGGTACGGCTCACCGCGCTCAGGCATCTACCCACGGTGTCGGTAAATTCGCTGAAATTGCCTGTGCAGGCCCTCTGCTGGCAGGTGAACTGGAAGCTCTGGGCAAGGCTCTGGGCAAGCCTGAGCGTCCAATGTGCGCTATTGTAGGTGGCTCCAAGGTTTCCACCAAACTGACTGTTCTGGAATCCCTGTCTGACATTTGTGACCAGCTGATTGTAGGTGGCGGTATTGCCAACACCTTCCTGGCCGCTGCAGGTCACAACGTTGGCAAGTCCCTGTATGAAGAAGACCTGATCCCGAATGCCAAGGCGCTGATGGAAAAGGTGGATGTACCCATGCCTGTAGACGTGATCTGCGGCAAGAAGTTTGACGAAAATGAACCCGCTGTCGTTAAACTGGTCACCGAAGTACAAGACGACGACATGATCTTCGACGTGGGTCCTGAAACCCAGAAGCTGTTTAACGAAGTGCTGAAGTCCTCCAAAACCATTCTGTGGAATGGCCCTGTAGGCGTATTCGAATTTGACCAGTTTGGTGAAGGCACCCGCTCCATGTCTCTGGCCATTGCCAAGTCTGACGCTTTCTCTATTGCTGGTGGTGGTGACACTCTGGCTGCTATCGACAAGTACGGAATTAAAGACCGTGTGTCTTATATTTCTACGGGTGGCGGCGCCTTCCTGGAGTTTGTAGAAGGTAAGAAACTCCCGGCTGTAGCTATGCTGGAAGAAGCCTGCAAATAACCAGGCGGTAGACTTCACGGGCAGCCAGAGCTATCTCGGCTGCCCTTCTTTCCTTCATTAATACTTCCTGCACATATCCACATCTGAACTAAGCTCTGTAACTTCACTCACCGCATTGTGGAGAAGAGTCTTGCTTCAGTTTCCTCCCCGACAACATTTGGGCTTCTTAACTAAAATCAGATTCATTTCTTCACCTCCAACTTTCGTCATTATTCTTGGCTTATTCCTCGCCATCGGTGCCAATATAACCCGCGCAGATACACTGAAGGTTGCTGTTGCATCCAATTTTCATCACGTTCTGGAAAGCCTGAAAGAAAAGTTTCAGTCCCAATACGGGCATACTCTGGATCTTCACTATGGTGCTTCGGGTGATCTGAAAGATCAGGTCAGTGATCCCGCTCGAAAGTTTGATATGTTTCTTTCTGCAGATAATGTCAAAACCGCAGAGCTTGAGCAGCAGAATAAAGTGCTAGAGCATTCCAGAAAGACTTATGCACAGGGCTTACTGGCGTTCTGGCATGGGCAAGGGGTTTTGGTTAAACCTGAGAATATAAAAACCTACATCACTGAAAACAGTCCACCCGCGATACACATCGCTGATCCCGAAGATGCTCCCTACGGGCATGCGGCTAAATCTGTTCTCCAGCAATATGAGCTTTATCAATCACTGAAAGATCAAGAAAAACTAATTGTCAGTGACCATGTCAGCGAAGCATGGACGAATGTACAGAACGCGTCCGACGCAGGCTTCGTGCCGGCATCTCTGGTGATAGAAACCGATGGGAACGGCAATGTAATTTTCTTCCCTGTAGGCGTAACCCTGGTACCTCAATCTCTTTATACACCTTTGCTGCAGGAACTGGTGATTATCAAGTCAACAGAGCATGAAGCGGCTGCAAAATCACTGTCTGACTTTCTACTTGCCGATGATACTCAACAATTTATAGCGACCAACGGCTATCTGAGAGCCCCTGTCGAGACTGATGCCTCAGGGGATATGGCAAGCGCGGCAACAACTGTTCACAACCATGAATCCTTTTTCTTAAAAGGCATGCTGGTTTTAGCTGCGATAAAATATGGCACTCTGCTCATCAAGGCTATTGTGCTTTGAGCCTTACTAGGAGCCTGACTGAGAATAGCGTCCGAGCATAAAATTCAGTAGAACGAGGCTATTTTTTCGATGGATTTGTGCGAATAGTTGACCTATTTAAGCAAATTCATCGGAAAAATAGGCCGTTCTTTCTGGATTTTAGGCCGGACTGTCTATTCTCGGTCAGGCTCCTAAACATAAAACTGAGTTTAATTAACGCTTATGGCTGCTATACATGTTAAGCGGTGCATAGTTCAGCCATGGGAATTATAATAACTATCTTTGAATAGAATTTGCGGTGTAACTGCTCAAATCGCAGCCAATTAGCTAGATAGTCCCAAAAGGATGAGTACTCACAAGACTTCTCATCCTGACCATCTGGTAGTGAGCTACGCAGCAGAAAAGCATTCAGGGATTTAGTATGCAGAGTAAAGAGTGCTTGGAAGAGGGATGGTACCTGCTCAAAACCAGACCCCGTCAAGAGCAGAGAGCCCAAGAGAACCTCGAGACTCAGGGATTTGATGTCTACTGCCCGTTCGTCAAGATGCGTATCAAGGGCCTGCTGAAGGAAGAGATTCTCTTCCCCGGCTACGTATTTTTGTACCTTGATCTCAAGGATCTTGACCGATACCACAAAATTCGCTCCACACGGGGTGTCAACGAGATTGTTTACTTTAACAGGATTACCCGTCAGCTCCACAAGGATGGTCGTTTGAGCAAACGCCAGGAACAGGATGTACAGGCTTTGCTCCCCAGACCAATCCCAAATGGGCATGAAGTAATTAAGGATATCCGGCTGATTGTCGAAGCCCTGAGCAGTGATGCCCAGGAAACTGGCAAGGTCGTCGGCTTCACTAAAGGCGATAAAGTGATCATGAACCACCCTCTCTACCGGGAGCTGGAAATGACCTTTATGGCCGACCTGGGTTCAAAACGCGGCCTGATTCTGGTGCAATACATCAAGAAGCAGCGCAACCCTGAAGGCGACACTGTCTGTGAAGTTGTTTCGCAGAAAGAAATGGAAGTCAGACTTGAGGATCTGGAAAAAGCCTGATGATAGAAAGCCTTGAGCCCAATGCTGGCAAAGAGCGCCCTGCGCTGAACCCCGAGCACCTTAGGGAACAGATCAAACCACTGACCTTTCCTTTAGAAGCTCAAGGCCTTTCCTCTTCCATGAGTCCAGATATCAATGAGTATCTGGACTTTTACGGCATTCACTTTGAAGCCCTGTTTCCAGATGTTCGCCACTATTTAGGCAGCATCGACAGCTGTGGTTACAGCATCTCCTGCCACCTGTTTGAAAAACAGGATGCCAAAGGCACATTTTTCCTTCTGCATGGTTACTACGACCATGTAGGGCTTTACTCCAGAATCATTCAATTCCTGCTGGAACAGGGATTCAATGTGCTGGCCTACGACTTACCGGGTCATGGACTCTCCAGCGGCAAACCTGCCACGATTCCAGACTTCTCCATCTACACATTGGTATTGGAAGACATACTGACACATTGTCAGGGTCAGCTGCCCCAACCCTGGCATGCCTATGGCCAGAGTACAGGCTGCGCCATTCTCACTGATTGCCTGATAACCCGGGAAGCTCACCAAAAACCCACCCCTTTCCAGAAGGTAGTTTTGTCAGCCCCTCTGGTAAGACCCTGGATGTGGAACCTTGGTCGACTGCAGCTGAAACTGGCTAAGTTTTTTATCACTCAACTGCCTCGTAACTACACGGAAAATTCCAGAAAGAAATCCTTTTTGGAGCTTTCGCACAACGACCCGTTATCACCGGATATTCTACCAACCCAATGGGTTCTGGCTATGGATCGCTGGATCCGACGTATTGAAACCAGCAAAACCCAATCCCCTGTCAGCCCATTTATTGTGCAGGGCACTTTTGACCGCACGGTGGATGCCAAACACAATATCCCGATGCTCGAAAAACTCTATACCGAACCCAGTGTCTATTATCTTGAAGATGCCAGGCATCACCTGCCCAATGAACTGGACGACACCATCGATGATTACCTCAACTGGCTGACCAAAAAGCTGGCTGAGTGATCAGGCTGCTGCCAACTTTCCAGCCAAATTGGCTACCCGGATACCCAGTTCTACAGCAGTTCTGTAGTCAGCAATGTCCAGCTCTCCTTCTTCAGCCTGAGCAATCAGGCCACTGCTCGCCCCTAATCGATTGACCTGCTTTGAGCGCAATGAATCTACACCTGCCCAGTGCATACCATGCTGACCAGCCATGACTTGTAGATACTGGATTGTTGAATGCTGCTCGCCACTAGGGCTTCCTCCCACAGTAAATCCAGCGGCTACTTTGTCCAGCCAGGCTCTCCGATACCAGAGCTCACTGGAAGCATCAACAAAAGCCTTGAACTGTGCGGCGACACCTCCCATGTAAGTCGGCGAACCAAAAACAATGCCATTGGATTCAGTCAGCAGGGACATGACTTCATCATTTTTATAACGGCCTTCAATAATATCTTTGCCGGAAAGCTTCACTAATACAGCTTCTGATCCGGTCACAGAGTTCACTCCCTCGGCAATGGCAGCAGCCAATTGCCCGGTGGTACCAGAAGCTGAATAATAAACGACAGAAACTCTATTCTTTTCCACAGCTTAATCCTTGCTTAGTAGTTATTTCTTTTTGAAGAGTCATCGGTTGAGTATTCAATGAACTCCCACTCCATTCCATTGCCGTCTGAGTAGTAATGACGTCTGCGGAACTCTCCCTCTTCCTGAAACTCAGGAAGCAGTTCATAGCCTTTCTCCTTGAGCCTTTGATCCAATTCATCCAGCTGTTGAACCACAAAACCAATATGGTTTACGCCATAGTGACTGTAATCCGGTCTTTTGGCTTCACCTTCCGGATACTCATTCAAAGCCATGTAGGTGGTGTCATTGCCAAAGTGAACCCAGCGACGACCACGAAACTCTCCACCCCCTCTTACCCTGAAATCAGGAAAAGCCGCGCCCAGGATACGAGTTGCCTCATCGATTGAGGGGACTGTGATATTGGCGTGTTCGAGATATGCGTTCATAACTCCCTCCAGATATATAAAGTTTTTTGTTTACATATTTAGATTATGACACAACTCACAGTTTGTAAAGCTTTTTATTTACTAATTAGAAATACCTTCATATACTGGAGTCATGAAAAGTGAAAAAGCCCAAGACAAAATTCTCCAGCTCCTGAAAACAGAAGGTGCAAAAACAGCTGTTGAGCTCGGTAAGACTCTCGACATCACCAGCATGGGTGCCAGACAGCATCTGGAACGCATGGAGAAACAAGATCTGGTTACCAGTGAGGAAGTCAGTAAGGGGGTGGGTCGTCCAAAAAAACTCTGGCTACTGACAGAGCAGGCACAATCACACTTTCCTGATCGTCATGATCAGCTCACCGTCGATATGCTCATATCAATTAAGGACGTATTTGGTGAGCAAGGGCTGGATCAGTTGATAGAGCATCGCTCAAAATCAACGGCTAGGCAGTATCATGAGGCGATTGACCCACTTGGAGACCTGGAAAGCAAAGTGAAGATGCTGGTTAAAGTGAGATCGGCTGAAGGCTATATGGCTGATTATGAGGCTACCGATAATGGCTTTATTTTCTATGAAAACCACTGCCCTATTTGTTCAGCTGCGTCTTCCTGCCAAGGGTTTTGCCGTTCAGAGCTGGAGGTCTTTGAAAGCCTGTTTGCAGGGCTGGCAAAGGTTGAACGCCTGGAGCATATCCTCCAGGGCGCTCGGAGATGCACTTATTCGATTACTTCGACTTCCTGAAAAGACTGACCAGACAGAGCATATACGCTGCTACGTAAACGCTGAAGATGAATGTCATCCAGTGAGCCATATTCATGCCCAGGAACAACCAGCCGTCCTGTCCACAAAAGCCGGAAGGCAGGAACATCTGAGGCCACCATTCATACAGGGGTAGATCGAATGGGAACGTAGGCAGAGCCTTACAGGTCATAAACAGGTCTTCAGACGAGTAGTAGCCCAGCATCTTGATGGATGCGTCCAGGCCATAGGCTGCACCGGCAATCCAGATAACATAGCCCACACCTCTGACCAGCTTATTCCTTGGAGCCACCAGCATGATCAAAGCTGCCATCCCAATCAGCAGGACAGCAAGACGCTGATAAACACATAGTTCGCAGGGGTCCAGGTACATAACGTACTGGAAATAAAAAGCTACGGACTCCAGAAAAACTGCGCTGATCAACATAATCAGCCAGGTGGTTCTGGCATTTTGCCAGTCACGGATAGCCCCCAGGGGGTCGGTTCTGAAATCAGTCCAGAGATGGGATAGTTTCGTCAAAACAGTGCTTCTCCAAAAGCCTGTATATTCTTCTGAGTATGTCGGAGTCTCAAGTCAAACTCCGTCAGATAAAGATACTGTATGCGTCAGATGAGTGTAAGACAGATTACAAGAAACTGACGGAGTTCAATAGTGCTTACAGGGTCAGTAAGTAATCAATCAGTGCATAGAACTGATCAAAGGAACGAATGCTGTTCATATTGACCAGATACTGGCCATTAACTACAAAACTGGGCACAGATGGCAGCGCCTCTTCGTACATTTTCCACTTTTTCAGGCGAGCCTGCACAGCAGGGTCTTTCAATCCCTTCTGAAACGTTTCCTTACTCATGCCACTTTTCTCAAGAGTGGCAAAGAAGGCTTTTTCATTTTCCCACTCGCCGGCACTGTCTTTCTGAACGGCTTCAAAAAGAGCATCTTTTATTTTCTCAGCCTGAGCAGTCCCCTGAACAATAGCCAGAGCCTCACTGGCACGATCGCCAAACTCAGCCACATAAGCGATATGCTTTTGTTTAAATTCGACATCTTTTCCCGCCATCTGCGACTTCACGCTATCAATCATCTCCTGATCCCAGCGGTAGCAACTGTGGCAATAAACAGAAAACACTTCGGTCAGTGTGGGCTCACTGGATTTTTCAAAGCTGGCGGGTAGCCGGGTATAGTCTTTACCTTCCACAAAAGCTTTTGCAAAAACGGTCATAGGCAGTGCCAACAACAAAAAGATCAGGGCTAACGGTTTTTTCACAAAGGGGTTTCCTGTTCACTCAATACGGACTGCTATCAATATCACCCTGAGGTAAAATCGTTCTCCATTCGACGCGGGTGGCTTGATTCAGATATTCAGCACTCATCCTCCATCAGTTTTCCTGATGGCCATATAAGGACTTAGACCTAAATGAAATTCATTGGCGCTCACGTGAGCGCAGCCGGTGGTGTAGAGAATGCGCCCCTGAACGCCCACAAGATTGGCGCCTCCGCTTTTGCATTGTTTACGAAAAATCAGAGGCAGTGGAAAGCTAAGCCTCTGACGGAGAAAAACATTCAGCTGTTCAAGGAACGGTGTGAAAAGTACGGCTATAAGCCTCAGCAAATTCTTCCCCATGACAGTTACCTGATCAATCTGGGACATCCTGAGCAGGAAGCATTGCAAAAGTCTCGTGATGCCTTTGTGGATGAGTTGCAGCGCTGCATGCAACTTGGCCTGGACAGACTGAATTTCCACCCCGGAAGTCATTTGAGAAAAATGGATATATCTCTGTGCCTGTCTCGAATTTCCGAATCCATCAACCTGGCTCTGGATCAGAGTGAAGGGGTGATAGCGGTTATCGAAAATACCGCTGGTCAGGGCAGTAATCTGGGCTGGCGGTTTGAAGAATTATCCGAGATTATTGATCAGGTAGAAGACAAAAGCCGGGTAGGTGTCTGCCTGGATACCTGCCATACCTTTGCCGCTGGTTATGATTTGAGAACACAGGAAAGCTGCGAGAAAACCTTTTCTGAGTTTGAACAAACTGTGGGCTTCCAGTACCTCAAGGGTATGCACCTGAATGACTCCAAGTGTGAACTGGGTTCAAGAAAAGATCGCCATCACAGCTTGGGGCAGGGAGAAATTGGCTGGGAAGTGTTCCGATACATCATGAAAGATGACCGTTTCAACGGTGTTCCCATGGTATTGGAAACCATTGACGAAACGATCTGGCCTGATGAGATTGAAGCATTAAAGATGATGCAGTAAGGAGAGTTCTGGCCGGACTGAATCCGGCCAGAATGAAGATCAGTAAAGAATCCGGCAGCGAATAGTACCTTCGATTTCTTTCAGCTTCTCCAGTGCAATTTCACTGTGATCCGCATCGACATCAATCACTACATAACCGACGGATTCATTGGTTTGCAGGAACTGACCACTGATGTTGATATCGTTCTCAGAGAACACCCTGTTAATCGCCCCCAGAACACCTGGAATATTCTCGTGAATATGCAGAAGACGATGCTTCTCAGGGTGGCCTGGCAGTGAAACTTCAGGAAAGTTAACAGACGACAATGTTGTGCCATTATCACTGTACATAATGAACTTCTCGGACACTTCACGACCGATGTTTTCCTGAGCTTCCTGAGTACTGCCACCCACGTGAGGTGTCAGAATCACATTATCCAGACCACGCAACGGGCTGATAAACTCATCATTGTTAGAGCGAGGCTCTTCAGGGAATACATCAATCGCGGCACCCAGCAGTCTTTTGGTTTCAATGGCTGAAGCCAGGGACTGAATATCAACAACGGTACCCCGGGAAGCATTGATCAGAACACTGCCTTCTTTCATGGCAGCAAACTGCTCTTCACCAAACATCCATTTAGTGGCAGGCGTTTCAGGTACGTGCAGGCTGACAACATCAGACATGGCCAGCAGGTCGTTGAGATTACCCACCTGTTTGGCATTACCAATGGAAAGCTTAGTCACTACATCGTAGTAATAAACGTCCATGCCCATAGACTCAGCCAGAACACTCAATTGGCTACCAATACTGCCATAGCCAACAATACCCAGCTTTTTGCCACGAATTTCATAGGAATTTGCGGCGCTCTTCTGCCAGCCACCACGATGGGCTACGGCATTCTTTTCAGGGACACCGCGTAACAGCAGGATAGCTTCAGCCAACACCAGTTCAGCTACAGAGCGGGTGTTGGAATAAGGCGCATTGAAAACCGGGATACCCCGTGCGGTGGCTGCACCCAGCTCAACCTGGTTGGTACCGATACAGAAGCAACCCACTGCAATCAGCTTCTCTGCAGCGGCAAAGATCTCTTCGGTCAGTTGGGTTCGGGATCGAATACCTACAAAATGTGCTTCGGAAATCCGGCGCTTCAGCTCATCTTCTGGCAGGGATTTGGACACATAATCAATATTGGTATAACCGGAAGCTTCAAGCACTTCCACAGCAGACTGATGAACTCCTTCCAGAAGAAGGAATCGGATCTTACTCTTGTCCAGGGAAATAGAAGGCATAACAATAGCTCAGATGTCTTATTATCTACTGTGAAAATTATTTCATCCTGAATGGATACGAAATAATTTCCTTAGCTCATGGCTGCAGAACAATCTTTTCAAGGATTATTTCACTGACCAAAGGCCGTCTTGCCCATGCAGCACTCATGAACTTCGATGACGAATTCTGCCGTACTGCGCAGTTGGCAAAGTTGTCTTTTTTCGCCACAACGTCTCTTTTCAATAAGGATGCCTGAAAAGAATTCCTGCTCATGGCTGGGTACAACCGGAGTCACTCTGTAGCGCTGGAATAGTTATAGTAGCTAGTTTTATAACCTACCGGGCTGGGGATAATAGCATACAAAAGAGAAACACCCTTACCCTAAACGGATAAACCCTGTATTTATCCACTACAGGGCTTAAACCTTGGATATAGAGCGGTTATGATGTGGCTCAGACACCAATGCTCGAAAGCGTGGTCAGTATCTGCCTGATAGCCTGTGACAGTGCAGGATGTTCTTCTGAGAACTTGATCGCTTCCTGCTCCAGTTGTTCATTATAATCCTGCAGGGGAATCTCTCCTTCTGCCTGAGCCAGAGCCAGCTGGAGTTCATCGGTAATTTGCTTGAGAGCACCTGCAGTACAATCATCCACAGGTTGACCTTCAAGGAGGTCATGCAGATTCTGGATATTGATATGGAGTTCTTCGGACATGGCGTGCTCCTGTGATCAGGGAAACCTGGAAACTAAAGCCTGTACTGTGAATGATAGCCTCAGCAGGAGTACCCGGCTGACAAATACTGATGATGCCCCAGGCCATGAGCAAAATAAAAACACAAGAAAAAACAAGCAAGAAGGAAGCCTTATGAAGTACAGGCACCACTGGCTAAGTGGCGACCGTATCGATCTGCCTACGGGAAAAGTAGTCTGCGTAGGTCGCAACTACGCAAAGCACATTCAGGAATTAAACAATCCGCTGCCCGATGATCCCGTCCTGTTCATCAAACCTGCCACCTCTCTGGTTCCCCTGGAAGCGCCTTTTCCTATTCCCACTGATCGAGGAGAAGTTCATCACGAAACGGAAATTGCCATCCTGATAGATACTCGTCTTCAGAATGCCAGCGAAGGTGAAAGTATTGATGCCATCAAGGCATTGGGTCTGGCTCTTGACCTGACTCTGAGAGATGTTCAGTCACGCCTGAAAGCCAAGGGGCTCCCCTGGGAAATAGCCAAGGCCTTTGATGGCAGCTGCCCGGTTTCCGGCTTTATTGCCA
This sequence comes from Endozoicomonas arenosclerae, assembly GCF_001562015.1. GTDB lineage: Bacteria > Pseudomonadota > Gammaproteobacteria > Pseudomonadales > Endozoicomonadaceae > Endozoicomonas_A > Endozoicomonas_A arenosclerae. Next base: position 23,617 of record NZ_LASA01000098.1, read on the forward strand.
AGGAACATTTACCCAACCTTGATGACATTCACTTCAGTTTGAAAATTAATGGGGAAACCCGTCAGGAAGACACATCAGCCCATATGCTGACCTCCATCACAGGATTGATCAGTTACATCAGTCGTCATTTCACTCTGGAGCCTGGTGATATTGTTCTTACGGGTACACCCGCTGGCGTGGGGCCACTAAAGCCGGGAGATCAACTGGAACTGGCTATTTCTGAACGTTTCACTGTGACTACATCCTGTTTGTAATCTTTGGACACTAAAGAACTCGGCTTTTCTTCAGATATTGATAATAGAGAAATCAGGCCACAGGCAAGGGAAAGCCAGTGTCAGCCCAGGAAGCATATAACCTCCACATACTGGTTGTAGAAGACAATCAGGTAAACCAGATGGTAGCCAGAAAACTGCTGGAAAAGTTGGGTTGTACTTGTGAAGTGGCTGAAAATGGCCAGGAGGCACTGGATGTTCTGGACTCTGAAAAATCCTTTGACCTGATCCTTATGGACTGCATGATGCCTGTGATGGACGGCCTGGAAGCCACTGAAAAAATCAGAGCCTCCGGCCAAAACTATGCCAATATTCCCATTATTGCCTTCACCGCCAATGCCATGGAATCGGATCAGATTGCCTGTAAGTCAGCGGGCATGAACGATTTTATGGACAAGCCTGTTACCGTCGCCAAAATGTCAGAAACACTCGCCCGCTGGGTAAAATCCTGACTTAATACTCGGCACTCTGAATTCGACGAGTGGTTCCCTGTGGATCAATCGCTACGAAAACCATGCTGGTTTCAGTCAGCTTGGCACTGCCATGTTTATCTTCCACCCAGGCTTCCACAACAACTCTAATCGACGTTTTGCCCACTTCTGTTACCCGGGTAAACAGTGAAAGAATATCGCCCACTTTTACCGGGCGCATAAAGCTCATACTGCCAATACTGACGGTGACCACACGACCTCGGGCAATTTTTCTGGCCATGATTTCTCCCGCCAGATCAACTTGCATGGCTACCCAGCCACCAAATACATCGCCTGTCGTATTAACGGACTGATAGTCCGCCAGCACCTTAAGCGTTAATTCTCCCTGAGGTCCGGGAGCGAGATCGTTATCCAGTTCCATATTGCTCTCCAGCACTTATTGTTCTTGTTTTTATGAGCTGGCCGGGTATCTCTCCCAGCCCTGATTACGGCTTAGCCGTAAAGTTGTTCCGGAAGCCAAGTGGCCATTTCCGGCCAGACTGCCAATGCACACAACAGCAGCAGCTGGATAATCACGAAGGGCACCACGCCTTTGTAGATGTCGGACGTTTTTACTTCCGGTGGTGCAACACCCCTGAGATAGAACAGTGCAAACCCAAACGGCGGCGTTAAAAAAGAGGTCTGCAAGTTGACGGCAATCATGATCCCCAGCCAAACCGGATCCAATCCCATGGACAGCAAAACCGGTCCCACCATGGGCACAATCACAAAAGTAATTTCAATAAAATCGAGGATAAAGCCCAGCAGGAACATGACCAGCATGACCACCAGAACGGCTGTAAATACGCCTCCTGGCATGCTGGTGAAGAGTTCATGAATCAACTCTTCTCCTCCAAATCCTCTGAACACCAGCGAAAACACCGAAGCCCCGATCAGAATCAAAAATACCATACAAGTGACTTTTGTCGTATTTTTCAGGGTTTCGGACAAGGTATTAACATTCAACTGACGTTTGAGTACTGCCAGTAAAATAGCCCCCAACGCACCCACTCCAGCCGCTTCTGTCGGAGTAGCGGCACCGGCCAGAATAGAACCCAACACTGCACCAATGAGTAAGAGTGGTGGCAACAGATTCATCAGTAGCGAACCATTATCGCCTTTATCGTAGGCCTCAAGATCCTCGTTAGTCAGGCCAGGTGCTGCAGCAGGATTTCTCCATGCCACAATCATCAGATAGATGGCATAAGCCGCCACCAGAATCAGTCCGGGAATTATCGCCCCGACAAACAGGTCTCCTACTGAAACCGTTTTAGGCGAGAAGATTCCCATTTGCAGCTGTGCCTGCTGATACGCTGTGGATAACACATCCCCCAGTAATACCAGAGCAATGGACGGAGGAATAATTTGTCCAAGGCTTCCGGTGGCGCAGATAGTTCCTGTGGCCAGAGACGTTGAATATCCTCGCTTAAGCATCGTGGGCAGAGACAGTAATCCCATGGTTACGACGGTGGCTCCAACAATACCGGTGCTCGCAGCCAGTAACATGCCTACCAAGGTTACTGAAAGCCCCAGGCCACCTCTCATGCGGCCAAAGAGACGAGCCATGCTCTCCAGAAGCCCCTCGGCCACTCTGGACTTTTCAAGCATGCACCCCATAAATACGAAAAGGGGCACCGCAATGAGCGTCTGATTGGTCACAATCCCAAACAATCTGCTGGGCAAAGCACTCAAGAAAGAAGGATCAAAGAAGCCGGTCAGAACACCTGCTCCGGCAAATATCAGAGCAGTGCCAGCCAATGAAAAAGCAACAGGGTAGCCCGCCAGAAGTACCAGGCATACCGCCAAAAACATGAACAGGGGAATGTATTCAGCCATCTTCCGGAGACTCCTTTCCTGCCAGAATGAGGATTGACCTGAAAAACTCTGCAATTCCCTGCAACAGCATCGTGACCACAAACACCAGAATCAGAGTTTTCAACAGATAGACCAGAGGAAGACCTCCGGGATCAGGAGAAGTCTCCATAATGGCCCAGGAGCGGGACACGTAGTCAAAGCTCATATAGCCAATGAACAGACATACGGGGAATAACAGGAACAGGGTTCCCAGACAGTTCACCCATGCCTTTTGTCTTATATTCATGCGGTTGTAGAAAACATCTACACGGACATGGCCACCCTGCTTCAAGGTATAGCTGCTAGCCCCCAGAAAGATCAGGGCATGAAAGTACATGGCCAGTTCCTGGAGGGCAATGGAACCGGAATTGAACCAGTAGCGAAGAAGAACCACTAGAAAAACACTGACGACCAGCAACAGGTTAAACCCGCCAAGAATACGTCCTGCTTTCTCTGTTAATCCATCAATACCGGCGACTGCTGTCTTTATTGTTCTCCAGCCGGTGGTCATCTCTATCCTGCCTGTTACTTCGTTATTATTGTTTTTATGCGCTTATGGCTGCTTTTTGTGGAGTAAGCCAACCAATCTCCATCATTCCAAAGGAAACTTAAGGGCAAAAGATTCTTTCTCCAGAAACCTTTTCAAGAGCTGTTGCACCGAATTATAACGACAGCGGGAAGACAGATACACCCTGTAAAGACAAATCATAAGCTATCTTCAAACAGCACCGCGTTAAATCCGTTCTGCTGCAGATTGCAGATACTTTTTACAGGCTATGGGCATCTGAATAAACAGCTTACAGTGTCGTTCATATAATTGTCATATTTCCACCTTATAGTTTTCGCCAGTAGACAAATGCCTGTAGCTGTTTAAAAGAGGCTAAAAGAATCCCTTCAGGAGAACATGGATGAAGCTTAAAGCTCTAATAACAACAATTGCCCTCGCTACTGGAATCCAGGCCGCTTCTGCCAGCCAGATCGACGCCGAGATCCCAACTTACAAGAAAGCCAGTGGTGTATCCGGTAACCTGTCCAGTGTCGGTTCTGACACTCTGGCTAACCTGATGACCCTGTGGGCAGAAGATTTCAAACGTGAATACCCCAACGTGAATGTACAGATTCAGGCTGCAGGTTCTTCTACTGCACCACCTGCTCTGACTGAAGGGACTTCCAATATCGGCCCCATGAGCCGCAAAATGAAAGACAAGGAACTGGAAGCTTTTGAGAAGAAGCATGGCTACAAGCCAACTCCAGTACCTGTTGCCATTGATGCTCTGGCTGTATTCGTCAACAAGGATAACCCAATCAAGGGTCTGACCATGGCTGACGTTGACGCTATCTTCTCTTCCACTCGCAAGTGTGGTGGTGACAAAAGCATTTCTACCTGGGGTGACACCGGTCTGGACGGCGCCTGGAAAAACCGTTCAATCCAGCTTTACGGACGTAACTCTGTATCCGGCACCTACGGTTACTTCAAGAAGAAAGCCCTGTGTAAAGGTGACTTCCGTAACAACGTTAACGAACAGCCTGGTTCTGCGTCTGTAGTTCAGTCTGTCAGTGCTTCTGTAAACGGCATCGGCTACTCCGGTATCGGCTACAAGACTTCCAGCGTACGCACTGTACCTCTGGCCAAGAAAGCCGGTCAGAACTTTGTTGAAGCTACTCCAGCTAACGCGGTAAACAACACTTACCCACTGGCTCGTTTCCTGTACGTATACGTTAACAAACAGCCCAACAAGAAACTGCCTCCTCTGGAAGCTGAATTCCTGAAGATGGTCCTGTCTCAGCAAGGTCAGGAAGTGGTTGTTAAAGACGGTTACATCCCACTGCCATCCAAGGTTGTTGACAAGTATCTGTCTGAACTCGATCTGTAATTCACAGATTCATGAGTTATCTGAACGGGGCCATCTGGCCCCGTTTTTGTTTTTTCCTACCTTTACTATTCATCTCCATTTTTCTGGCTTTTCGGATCTGGCCCCAACCTTTGCCTGAGTTCTCTGGCAAAATGCCACCTGAGATCAAACGGTAGAACATTGATTAAATGTGAAGATAGGTGCTCTGATAACTCACCCTCTTCTTGTTGGACTGCTGCCGAAACCTGCTCAACCAGATGACTGACAGAAGTTTGAATGGAAGCGTGATCACTCTCTGTGCCAAAAATCGAATAGGTCTCCATTAAGGAATCAGATAACACAGTAGTCACCCCTTCTTGCTCCTGGATTAATCTGGGCATCATGACTTCAATTTCATGATTTGCAGACAGCTCCAACATATGAAGAAAGTTCACAAACTGTTGAAAGTTAAAATACTCAACCAGCTCATAGGTATACTGCTCCAACACTGTTTGATTTATAACCCAATCAAGAACAGCGGTATACCTGCTTGAATGCTGCACAAAGCCTAAAGTCACCAGATAGGCCTGTATATAATCCGCCTCTTCCTGAACATGATATTCATCCATCGAATATTCAAAGTCGCCGGTTGATGCGTAAAGCAAAAATGCAACCAGAAGTGGTGACAACATTCCATCATCACTGCACTCCCTTGCCACTATTTGGAAAAGACGCCTCATAGCCTCTTTTCCCAACAGTTTCAGTAACAACTCTCTCTTCATTCGGAGCTGTTCGGCCTTCATGGCCATATATTTTCGCTTTTCTTCTTCAGTAGAAGGTCCGTTGTCTTCAGGTGGATCATCATCCCCTCCACCAAGACCCAGACTTTTCCGAGCCTGCCTGACATTAAACCGGGTATAGACAATTTTTGCGGATTTCTTCTCTACAGGTGCATGAGCCTCTGGTGTACCGGCTTTATGAGTAGGGCTGGCAGGGGAACCTCTCGGCCATTGCTCCATTATTGTGCTGTTATTCAAAGAGCTTGATGACGAGATCGCTAATGTTTGCATCCCCAAAGCCCAGTGAGACATGAGAAGATCCGCTGGACAAAATCCGCAATAAAAAACCCCACACACGCAAGAGATCTTGCTGAACCATTTTAATGGGATGCTCTCCAAAGTGATTTACCCGACAAATGAAAAGTTCTGTGTCGGGTAGTGTAGATCAGCAAAAAGCTTCTATTTTGGTTCAACGAATTGATTCGATTTAGCAGGATGGAAGGGCTGAGAGATTAATCTATCAGCCCTTGGAGATTAAAGAATCATGGCGGCAATCCAGCCAAAGATAACCATGGGGATGTTGTAGTGTAAAAAAGTAGGAATGACAGAGTCCCGAATGTGATCGTGCTGACCATCCACATTCAAACCGGCTGTTGGGCCAATAGTAGACTCGGAAACTGGAGATCCGGCATCACCCACAGCACCAGCTGCACCCACAAGACAAGCAATAGCCAGAGGTGTAAAACCAAGCTCCATTCCAAGCGGTACATATAATGTGGCAATAATGGGTACCGTAGAAAATGAAGAACCAATCCCCATGGTAATCAACAGCCCCACCAACAACATAAGAATGGCTGCTATTCCCTGACTGCCGCCCACAATGATTTGCACCTGGCTAACCAGTTCCGGAATATCGCCTGTAGAGCGAAGTACTTCTGCAAAGCCGGCAGCTGAAATCATGATGAAGCCAAAAGCAGCCATCATTTTAAGACCTTCAGTAAACACCTCATCCGCTTCACGCCAGCAGACAACCCGGCCAATAACCATGGTTATAAATCCAAGAGCCGCTCCCAGAACCATAGAACCGGTCATCAACTGACTCACCAAAACCAGAACAACAGCAATCAACGATGTAATAATGGCCGGTTTACTGAGTTTGATGTCCTGCTCGTGGATCAAAAGTGTCTCTTCAACTCGATAAGCTCTGGGTTTTCTGTAGCTGAAAAACACCGCTACCAGCATACCCAGAAACATCCCGAATACCGGTATTGCCATCGCTAATGGCATTTGGCTCAATTCAATATCAAGTCCGTTGGCCAGAAGGTTGCCACCGAGAATCTGATTCAGATAAACGCTACCAAACCCAATGGGCAGAAGCATATAGGTAGCGGTTAGGCCAAATGTCAGCAGGCAGGCCACCTGGCGACGATCAATTTTCATAGCACTGAAAACCGACAGCAAAGGAGGGATCAGAATCGGAATAAAAGCTATATGGACAGGTACAAGGTTTTGTGAAGAAAAAGCCATCAGTACAATGGCTAAAAACAAACCGTACTTTAGTTTCAAACTATTGTGCGAACCGCCACCGCTTTTTACTTTGCGGATAATCTTCCCTGCCATCCATTCAGGAATACCAGAACGGGCAATTGCTACAGCAAAGGCCCCCAACATTGCATAACTCATGGCGATACCGACACCGCCACCCAACCCCCGTGAGAATGCTTCCAGGGTCTGAGGAATATCCAGACCACCGGTCAAGCCCCCGGCCAAAGCACCCACAAACAGCGCCAGCACAACATTCACGCGCAACAAACTCAACGCGAGCATGACGGCAACCGCCAGAATCACTGCGTTCATATAATTTCCAAATTGTATTTTATGTTTTGACCGCCAGTAACTCTCTACAATGGAGCACGGACTATAGCGGTACAAGAAGATTGTAGTTAATAGCTTTATTTTTCCTGCACACAGAGACAGAGCAGGAGACTAAAGTATTAGCGCAGAGAGGTATCCCTGAAAATGCAGTCAGGAATCAATGATGGGAATGATGATGGGGATGCAGAGGGGCAGCAGCAGTTTGGGAGAACACTGATTGAGAGGGATTACCCACTGTTATTAAATTGAATAGTCTCGATTGCATGACTACAGCTTCCTGATGGAATCTACTTTAAGGATTGGCGATTCTAACAAACCTCAATCAAAAAGCGAGTTGTGAATTCTACATCTATTCAACTCACTACACCAAAGCAGCCATAAAGAAATACCTGAGTTCAGAAAATAGTTTCAAGCACTTTGGGCTGAGATCAAATTCAAGCTAATATGTGGCTGCCTGTCATCCGTTTTTTTCAATATTGTCATATTTCTGTAACACAGACATTTTAAGGTACGCTCAAGAATCTCTGCGACCAGTGCCATGTACCAACCAATAATAGAAGACAGCCCTGGTGTCGATTACAACACCCCGGCTCATAAACGTCATCAGTCACTTCGCTTTCTCAAAGATTACCTGACCCGTTGGGGTGTAGCTGTAGGTGGTCTCGGTGTAATTGCTGCTATTCTGCTGATTTTCATTTACCTTCTCTACGAAGTTGCACCTTTATTTAAAAGTGCTGAAATAGAAAAGAACAGCGTCTGGACCCAGACAATTACCCAGGAACAGCTACCGCTCTATCAAAGTATGGAAGAACAGGCCGAACTGGCGTTCTCCATTACTGCAGATGGGGCACTGACTTTCTCATCCACCAAAACCGGAGAGCAAAAGTACCGTTACTCGCTCCCCCTGCCAGCCGGCAGCTCCGTCACTACCATCACCAGTGACCCATCCGATGGGAACCTGCTTGCCGCAGGCCTGAGTAATGGTCAGGTCATCATTTTCAAACATGCTTACCGTATTACCTGGCCTGATGATAAAAGGCTGATTACCCCTAAAGTCACCTACCCCTACGGTGAAGAAGCCATTGACCTGATTGGTGATAACCAGCCTGTTTCGCGTCTGGGCATCAGTGACAGTGAAGACCAGCTTCTGCTCAGCGGTTTTGGAGACAAGCGCCTGTACATGACGGCCTTTACCAAGGAAGAAGACTTCCTGACGGAAGAAGTCACTCTGGCAGAAGAGAATGTTACCCTGCCTGAAGTGGATGGCCGTATTCGTGATGTCCTGATCGCTCCTGACCAGCACTGGCTCTATGTTCAGTCAGGTTCAGACAGTCTGACCCTGATCGATATTCGCAATATCAATCAGCCCCACATAATCTCTGAAACAGATTTGACCACCAGCTCCGCAAAAGTGACTACCATGACTTTTCTGCTGGGCGGCGCCTCTCTGTTGATTGGTGACAATACAGGCATCGTCAGCCAGTGGTTCATGGTCAGAGATGAAAACAACCAATGGTCACTTCAGAAAGTTCGTGAGTTTGAACTGGCTGGAGAACCCATTACCCAGATTGTTCCTGAACATCGTCGAAAGGGGTTCCTGGCGGCTGACGACAAGGGTAACGTTGGTATTTTCTACACCACCGCCAACCGAACCCTGCTGACCGAAAAACTGAGTGATGGCCCAATTGAACAGCTGGTTATCTCCCCTCGCAGTAACTATATGCTGGTCAGCAGTAATGGCTCCACTGAGTTCTGGAATGTCGACAACGAACATCCGGAAGTCTCATTGTCCGCGCTCTGGGGTGAAGTCTGGTATGAGGGTTATGAAAAGCCTGAATACATCTGGCAGTCATCCGCTTCCAACAATGACTTTGAGCCCAAACTGAGCCTGACACCTCTGGCCTTTGGTACTCTCAAAGCCGCTTTCTACGCAATGTTGCTGGCTACACCACTGGCCATTGCCGGTGCTATTTATACCGCTTACTTCATGGCTCCTGCCATGCGCCGAAAAGTGAAGCCTGTGATCGAATTGATGGAAGCGCTGCCTACGGTAATTCTGGGCTTCCTTGCCGGTCTCTGGCTTGCACCTCTAATCGAGAACAGTCTGGCCGGCATATTTGCTCTGCTGATGATAGTACCCATAGGCATATTGCTGTTTGCCTTTACCTGGGACTCACTGCCCAGTCGAATCCGCCACGCTATTCCTGATGGCTGGCAAGCAGCCCTGCTGATTCCTGTAGTGCTGATCAGTGGTGCCATTGCTATGAGCCTGAACGGTACGATTGAAGCCACATTCTTTAATGGCGATCTGCGTACCTGGCTGACCTCTGAAATGGGTATCCCTTACGACCAGCGAAATGCCCTGGTAGTGGGCTTGGCAATGGGCTTTGCCGTTATCCCAACCATATTCTCTATTGCTGAAGATGCCATTTTCAGTGTGCCCAAGCATTTGAGTTATGGTTCCCTGGCTCTGGGAGCTACACCTTGGCAAACACTGATGCGGGTTGTTCTGTTGACCGCCAGTCCGGGTATTTTCTCTGCTGTGATGATTGGTATGGGTCGTGCTGTGGGTGAAACCATGATCGTACTCATGGCAACCGGCAACACCCCGATCATGGACGCTAATATTTTTGAGGGCATGAGAACCCTGGCGGCTAACATCGCGGTTGAAATGCCTGAATCCGAAGTGGGCAGCAGCCATTACCGGATTCTCTTCCTTGCAGCCCTGGTGCTGTTCCTGTTCACCTTTGTCGTCAACACCGCTGCCGAGATGGTTCGCCACCGACTGCGCAAGAAGTACAGTTCGCTTTAAGGAAGGAGCCAGAATATGAGTAAAAAAATAAGTAACTGGTACAACACTGGCTCCCCCTGGGTCTGGCTGAATGCCGGCGCCGTGGCTATCAGTGTCATTCTTGTCATTGGTTTGCTGGGTCTGATTGCCATCCGAGGTCTTGGCCACTTCTGGCCAGGACAGATTCTGGTTGCCGATTATGCGCCTCCCGGTCAGGAACGCAGACTGGTAGCTGGTGAGATTTCTGATACCGAAACCGTTTCAGCAAATCGTCTTGAAGCTGCAGGGCTGACAGTGCCCGAAGGTACGGAAACACTCACCCGCGACCTGCTGAAAGTGGGCAACCGTGACGTTTCCGGCTCTGACTTTGCCTGGGTTATTGACCTGTGGCTTGAGAACCGCCGCTATCCGGAAAACATTGTCGCCCTGGAGCGAAGAGAATGGGGTAACTTCTACGGTTATCTGAACAGCATCAAACAGGATGGCAACATTGTTGTTGAGGGCGAAGCTGCCTGGCCAGAGTTCCAGAAGAGACTGGATAGAGCCCTGTCTATTTATGATGAAATCTACGCCATCGAAAAACACGAAATAGGTTCTGTAAACTCCAAGCTGGAGCGCCTTCGCCTGGAGCAGCGTGGCCTCGAACTCAACGGTACAGCAACCCCTCAAAAACTCGCGGATATCGAAGCACAACGCAAGGTATTTCAGGCTGAGTACAAGGTGATGGAAGCCAAGCTGGGCGATCTTTATGTTGCTTTCAACCGTGACAGTCTTGTGGCTACGACCGTTGAAGGTACTGAGATTGAACAGTCTTTTGGCAAAATCGTTCGGGCTTATAAGCCTAATGCCATGAGCCTGACCCAGAAGATACTCTTCTATCTCGACAAGGTTGGCGAATTTATCACCGACGATCCCAGAGAAGCGAACACGGAAGGCGGTGTCTTCCCAGCCATCTTTGGTACTGTCATGATGGTTATTCTGATGTCCATCATTGTGACTCCGTTTGGTGTCATTGCTGCGGTTTACCTCAGAGAGTACGCAAACCAGGGCTGGCTGACCCGAGCTATTCGAGTGGCCGTCAACAACCTGGCCGGTGTTCCTTCGATTGTTTACGGTGTATTCGGCCTGGGCTTCTTCATTTACTTTGCCGGTAGCCAGATTGATCAGGTGTTCTTCCAGGAAGCACTGCCTGCACCCACTTTCGGTACACCCGGCCTGCTTTGGGCGTCTATCACTCTTGCCCTGCTGACCCTGCCCGTTGTCATCGTGGCAACGGAAGAAGGCTTATCACGAATTCCAAGTTCTGTTCGTGAAGGTAGTCTGGCTCTGGGAGCCACCAAAGCAGAAACTCTCTGGAAAGTAGTTCTTCCAATGGCAAGCCCAGCCATGATGACTGGTTTGATTCTGGCAGTAGCCCGTGCTGCAGGTGAAGTTGCGCCATTGATGCTGGTAGGTGTGGTTAAGCTGGCTCCCAGTCTGCCACTGGATGGAAACTATCCGTTCCTGCATCTGGATCAGAAATTCATGCACCTTGGCTTCCATATTTATGACGTGGGCTTCCAGAGTCCAAACGTTGAAGCAGCCCGACCTCTGGTTTATGCCACTGCGCTGCTCCTGGTAGTTGTTATTGCTGTTCTTAATCTTTCAGCAGTCGCGATTCGCAACCATTTGCGTGAAAAATACAAGAGCCTAGAGGCTTAAGATTAATACGGTGCAGGCTGAGGGAAACATAGCTGTAACAGCACTGATCCATGCTCTATTCCATGAAGGAACAGTCTGGATCAGCAAAAAAGACTCAACAGGAAATAAAGAAAGAACCCTGAGTCGGAAAAAAATGGTTTCCCTTAGAGTGCCAGGAAGGTTTAATTACGTATTAAAGGTAACATCATGCTTGATGAGGCATTGGACTTGAATACACCCACCCAGACAGAGAATGAGCAGAGTCGAGCGGTTCCTGAAGAGACCAGCTCCACACCGGCATTTAATCTCGACAGTCTGGGACGCAGCCGTCGTAAGCTCAATCTGGAGCAGGAAGAGAGCTGCCTGGATATCAAGGGTCTTGACCTGTTTTATAGTGAGAAGCAGGCTCTCCATGATATCTCTATGACCATTCCCAAGCGCAGAGTCACCGCGTTCATCGGCCCATCAGGCTGTGGTAAATCGACTCTTCTGCGTAGCATGAACAGAATGAATGATCTGGTTGAAGGCTGCCGTGTGGAAGGCGAAATTCAACTGGATGACCAAAACATTTATCAGAAAGGGGTCAACGTTGCTGACCTGCGTCGCCGCGTTGGCATGGTATTCCAGAAGCCAAACCCTTTCCCGAAAAGCATTTATGAGAATGTCGCTTACGGCCTTCGTATTCAGGGTATTAACAAGAAGCGTGTTCTGGATGAAGTGGTAGAGTGGGCATTACGCAGTGCAGCCCTGTGGGATGAAGTCAAAGACCGTCTGCATGAAAGTGCATTGGGTATGTCCGGTGGTCAGCAGCAGCGTCTGGTCATTGCCAGAACCATTGCTGTTGAGCCAGAGGTTCTGTTGCTGGACGAACCTGCTTCAGCCCTGGACCCTATCTCAACCTTGAAAATTGAAGAGCTGATTAACAAGCTCAAATCCAAGTTCACCATTGTGATCGTTACTCACAATATGCAACAGGCAGCCCGTGTTTCGGACTACACAGCCTTTATGTATATGGGTAAGCTGATTGAGTTCGGTGATACTGATACGCTGTTCACTAACCCCCAACAAAAACAAACTGAAGATTATATTACCGGCCGTTACGGCTGATGCACCTGGAAAACCCATGGATACCAAAAGCGAACTATTGAGCCACCATATTTCCCAACAATTTAACCATGAGCTGGAGGAGTTACGAAACAACCTCCTCTCCATGGGGGGGCAGGTTGAAAAGCAGGTATCCGACGCTATCAATGCACTGATCAATGCCGATAGCGAGGGAGCTGTTGTCGTTTGTGAAAAGGACACAGACATCAACTATATGGAACTGGCCATTGACGAAGAATGCTCTCGAATTCTGGCAAGGCGCCAGCCTGCTGCCAGTGACCTTCGTCTGGTCATTTCCTGTTCCAAAGCTGCCACTGACCTGGAACGGATTGGCGATGAAGCCGCGAAAATTGCGCGCTTTGCCATCAGCCTCAGTGAACAGGGCGAAGCTCCCAAGGGTTATATTGAAACCCGCCACATTGGTAATCATGTACGACAGATGGTTCAGGATGCACTGAATGCCTTCGCGCGTTTTGATGCTGACCTTGCTCTGGCTGTCGCCAAGGAAGATAAAACGGTAGATCGTGAATATAAAAGCGCTACGCGGGAGCTGGTCACTTATATGATGGAAGATCCAAGATCTATTACCCGGGTCTTGAATATCATGTGGGTATTAAGATCTCTGGAACGGATTGGCGACCATGCCCGCAATCTCGCTGAGTATGTGATCTATCTGGTGAAGGGTACCGATGTACGACACATTGGTATTAAGAGAATCCAGGAAGAAGTGTTTGATCAACAGTCCTAAAGAGACGCTTCCAGGCTATTCTGATTACTCAACTCTTAGCATGGCACTGAAAACAGGCCTGAGTCTTTCTGGACTCGGGTCTTTCATATAAGCAAATTGCCGTGTAATTTCATCTGCTTGATCTGGCGCTACTTTTTCTGCCAGCAACCTCACCAGCACAGGCGTCATGACCATACATTCGTTGGCGGTATGACTTAGATCATTGGTAAGACTTAAATCCGTCTGCCTCACCTTCGGACTGAAATCTCTTTTGTAGTAAGCAGGCAGCTGAACCGCAAACAAATCCTGCATTGCGCCTTCGCTACTGGAAAGCTCTCTTGCCAGAACTTTGGACACGCCTTGATTCAAGGGAATTCTGTTAAGCAGATCTTCCAGCGTATTACCTATATCTTCCGTGCCGAATTCCTTGCCTTTTCTTTCCAGACAAATCCTATGAACATGTCGCATCACTTCTGACAGTTTATGAATGCGACGTGCCGCATCGCCTACGCAGATATCATGAATACATTCCTGAAGAGCTTTTGTGGCCCTGGCTTCAACTTCTTCTATGGGTAATTGACTGACGGTAGGTTCAACAACTTTTTTCTCGACCTGAACTTCTGGCTTCCCTTTTTCATCCAGACGAAAGCTCACATAAGGATTGGGCTTTGTGCTTGCACCTTTCCTGTCCAAAATATGTTTTTTAGCACTGGTGCTGGTAGAAGCCTTTTTACTACCGGATACTTTTGCTTCACCTTTTCGCCTTTCTACCAGCTTTCCTCTGAAATTTGCCCAGTCTTTCTTTATTCCTTCCAGAGAAAGATGATCACGGACAAAAGTTCTTACAGCCTTGGAAACACTACTCATCCTAACTTTCTCAATCTTCTGAATAAAGTCTGTTGAAAACGGCCTGACTCAGAGGTAAAAGGTCATTTTCACTGGCTGAGACTGCATCAATTTGTTTTTGCAATGAAGTTTTTTCATCTGGAAGCAGACTATCTGTCATTTCATAGTAGAGCTCTAACGTATTATGCAAAAAATTACAGGCTCTAACGCCTAGACAATTAATAGCAAGAGGCTGAGCTTCAACTTCACTGTCTGTTTTTACAGAGGCTTTAATAACATTCAATTGTGCGGAGGCTCGAATAAACTTATATAAGAAACCTTTTTCGCGTAATAACGTTTTTAGTTTTTCGTCATCTCCTTTATCCACTTCATCAAAAAGATCGCGCATAGCCTTGCCCATGTCTTCCGGCCCTGGCTTCTTTCCTTTAGCAATGGACAGAGCTCTGAAAACAGAGTCATCCAACTCAAGAAGATCTTCCATTAGTTCACTCGCTAATGACTTAGCCTCTTCGGAGGATAGATCCTGAATATTCGTGCCTCTATCTACCAGTTTTTCCAGAGCACTGGTCATCAGCGACCTTGCTTTCTCTTCATATCTTTCCAGATGCCAGTTATGAAGCTTAACAGCTACCTTCCAGGGAGATGCCTTTCGCTTATGAACAGACTGATTAAATGACAACTCAGAACCAGCTGAGCCACTGACTTTATCTAATGCCGTTGTTAATGCTTCAAGCACATGAACCAGTTTTCCAAAAACAACGCCATATAATTTTTCACAATCACTCTTTAAACCAGTAAGGCTTAAATGACTTGCGACAAACGATTTAACCCCTTCAAGACTCACAAAACACCTCCATGTCAAAAAAGCATCATTTCGTCTTTATGATTATTAAAAAACAATCAAGCGACAGATATCAGACACTTTCTAATTGCTTCCTTATTAATCATTTAAGACCACTAAACTGCGCTAGTCTTAATTTCAGAAACCTTTCTACAGAATAAGCAGTAACTCTGTATCTTTATTTTTTGTTTCAGTGGCAGGGACCATGAATTACAGTGCAGCTGCAGACGATGCAACGGAAGAGTGGGGAATACCTGAGAGCGACCAGCAGGAGTTTGATCCATTACTGGAATGCCTCAGTATTTTAACCAAGCATTACGGCAAACCATTTTCTCACGACTCTCTTCGTGCCGGATTACCACTGGAAAATGGCAAACTCACCGCAGAGATATTCTCCCGTGCAGCCGAAAGAGCCGGCCTTGCGTCGAAAACTCACAAAAGAGAATTGAAAGATATTTCTCCGCTGGTGACGCCTACCGTTCTTTTCCTCAAAAAACGAAAAGCCTGCATTCTGATAGATATTGATCACGAAGAAGGAAAGGCCAGGGTCATACTGCCTGAAGCCGGTGATGGCGTTAAACGTATAAACATCTCCGATCTGGAAGAACATTACACGGGATACACCATTTATGTCCGGGAAAAACACCGCTACGACAAGCGTGCCCCTACAACGCTCAATATCCGCTCCAGACACTGGTTCTGGGGCACAATTCTAGGCTCATGGAGAATCTACCGGGATGTTCTCCTGGCTTCGTTACTGATCAATATATTTGTTGTTGCCAGCCCACTGTTTGTCATGAATGTTTACGACAGGGTGGTTCCTAATCAGGCTTTTGATACCCTCTGGGTGCTCGCAGTGGGTGCCATTATTGTTTTCAGCTTTGATTTCATTCTGAAAATGATACGAAGTTATTTTATTGATCTGGCCGGGAAAAAGTCGGACATACTGCTCTCGTCCCGGATTATGGAACGGGTTTTGGGGCTAAGCATGTCTGCCAAACCTGTCTCGGTGGGCTCATTCGCCAAGAGCTTGCAGGAATTCGAGAGTATTCGAGAATTTATTACCTCGTCTACCATCATTGCTCTGGTTGATCTGCCCTTTACCCTGATCATTCTCATGGTTATCTTCATTCTGGGCGGCCCCCTGGCATACATTCCCCTGTTTTGTATGGCACTGATCGCGGCATACAGTTTTGCGATTCAAGGCCCTCTGAAACGCTCTGTGGAAAAAACCCTGCGCTCAAACTCCCAGAAAAATGCCACTCTGATTGAAAGTCTCTCAGGTATGGAAGCTCTGAAGATTGCTCAGGCTGAAAGTGAGATTCAGTATAAATGGGAAAAAGCAGTAGGCCACATTGCCACCTGGAGTATCAAAACCAAACTATTGAGTTCATCTGCATCAACCATTAGTGCTTATGTTCAACAGATGTGTAACATCGCACTGGTGGCTTACGGTGTTTTCCTGATTTCAGAAGGCGACCTCAGTATGGGCGGACTGATTGCAACCGTCATGCTGTCTGGCCGCTGCCTGGCTCCCATGGCTCAGGTGGCTGGCCTTGCTACCCGCTACAATCAAGCGAAATCTGCTCTAGATGGCCTTAATCAAATCATGGATATGCCAGTGGAACGCCCTGCAGACCGTGATTATGTGCACCGCCCGGAGCTGACCGGAAGCATTGAGTTTGACGGGGTCAACTTCACTTATCCTGGCCAGGAAATTCAAGCGCTCAGAAACATCAACCTGCGCATTAAGCCCGGTGAAAAAGTTGCGATCATTGGTCGTATTGGCTCAGGTAAAACCACCATCGAAAAGCTGATTCTTGGACTCTACGAGCCCGATGAAGGCGCTATTCGGGTAGATGGAATTGACCTTAGACAGATAAACCCGTCCGATCTTCGCAGCAGCATTGGCTGTGTTTCCCAGGACATCACTCTGTTCTATGGCAGTATCAAGGAAAACATCACTCTGGGTGCCAGCTTCGTTGAAGATACAGCCCTGCTCAGAGCTGCCGAGATTTCCGGCGTAACCGAATTTGCCAACAAGCATCCAAACGGTATGGATATGATTGTGGGTGAAAGAGGTCAGAATCTCTCGGGCGGTCAGCGCCAAAGCATTGCTCTAGCCAGAGCCTTGCTGATGGACCCTCCTATTCTGGTTCTGGACGAACCTTCCAGCTCTATGGATAACACCACTGAATTAAGAGTGAAAGAACAGCTCAAAAAGCAATGCGGTGATAAAACCATTGTTCTGGTTACCCATAAAGCGTCCATGCTTGAGCTGGTTGACCGACTGATTGTTGTAGACAACGGAAAGATTGTAGCGGATGGACCCAAAGATCAGGTCCACGCAGCTCTCAAGCAGGGCAAACTGAAAATTGAATAACCTTGCAGTGATTGATGGAACCCATGATCAGAATAAAACCATCATCTATCTGCCACTGACCTGAATAGATTGAACAGGATCGTGCAATGAGTGAGTACAAGGACGATAAAACACCTTCTGAAAGGCCTGAAGATCAGCCCCAAGAGCCTTCAGCCTATCAACCTGGCAATGACAGTCAGGAGCCAGAGCATTCTGAAGCTTCAGTGGAAGAGCAGGAAGCCCTGACTGAAGAACAGATGCTGGATAATCCGGAAGAGCTGGATCGGCAGGTTCAGGATTCTGACAACGAAGAAGGKGCTCAGGGTAGTACTTCTCCACTGGAAGAAAACATCAGTCCGGAAGACCTGGAATACATGTCAGACACCAGTGCTGCCATGTTAATGAAAACCCCCAAGGGTGGCCGGTTACTGATCTACACCATGCTGCTGGCCATAGGCTCTGCCATTTTCTGGGCCAGTATTGCACCGCTGGATGAAATCACCCGGGGTATGGGAAAAGTCATTCCTTCCACTCACCTTCAGGTTATCCAGAACCTTGAAGGGGGAATTCTGGAAGAGCTGTTTGTTCACGAAGGTGAACTTGTGAGAGAAGGACAGCCGCTCCTCCAGCTTGATGATACACGCTTTAAGTCAACCTTCAGGGAAAGCGCTGTTGAGTACTACAGTGAACTGGCCAAAGCGGCCAGATTGAAAGCAGAATTGTCCGGTAATCCATTAAAGTTCCCTCCCGAATTGAGTGACTACCAGGCTTACGTCGATAGAGAAATCCAGATTTATCAAAGAAGGGAAGCGGGTCTGAAGGCTGAGCTCGATATATCCAACAAGCAGGCTTCTCAGGCTAAGCACGAGTTGGCAGCATCTGAAGCTCAGCTGGAATTTCTGTCCACCAGTCTGGAACTGGGTGAAGAAGAGCTTGAGCTGACCACTCCGCTGGCTGAACAGGGTGTTGTTTCTCATGTCGAGATGATTCAACTCAAACAGCGTGTAAATGACCTGGCCTCCGAGAAAAAAATGACAGAACTGTCTATTCCCAAGCTCAATGCCGCTTACCAGGAGGCTCTGGCACGTAAGCGAGAACTTACTGTTAAATTCCGGGAAGAAGTGGTTCAGGAACTGAAAGAAGCTGAAGTCAGACTGGATCAACTGTCAGAAACCCAGACAAGTCTTGAAGATCAGGTAGTCCGGACCCTGCTTCGCTCTCCAGTAGAAGGCATTGTTAAAAAGATTAATGTCAAAACTGTAGGAGGTGTCGTCCAGCCTGGTATGGATGTGATGGAAATTGTCCCGGTTGAAGACACTCTGCTGATCGAAGCCCAGATTGCTCCCAAGGATATAGGCTTTCTCAGGGAAGGTATGAAGTCAGTTGTTAAACTAACAGCCTATGACTTTGCTATCTATGGAGGCCTTGAAGGCAAGTTAGAACATATTAGTGCTGACACCATCAAGGACGAAAAAGGAGAGAGCTTTTACATTGTCAGAATTAGAACTCTTGAAAACCAGCTAGGCAGTCCCGAAAAGCCATTAGAAATTATACCGGGTATGAAGGCCAACGTAGACATCATCACGGGTGAGAAAACCCTGATGGAATATCTGATGAAACCCATTCTGAAAGCTCAACAGAATGCCCTGACAGAGCGTTAAAAAGTCATCAGTATGGAAGTCTGGCGACTTTTCTAAGAACAATTAAAAATTAATGATTAAACTTTTAATAACATTCTGAAATAAATCATCTAACCACATGATTTTATTTCATTTTCTTATATACCTTTCTCCTCCTCCCCTGCCTCCTTATGGCTAAGCTTTCTAATAAGTGTGCTTTTTTATCAAGTAATGGTGTGAGAAGGAGTTCTCCCCACCGGTAACCTGGCTTTCCTTGCTCAGGCTTTTACAACTGAACTCCTCTTTACCCAACAAGGAAGTGGGCAAGGGAATATGCATTCAGACTCTGATGGTTCCAGGCCAGTCATCGGCCACATTCAGGAAACAGACGGTACCGTTGTTGTCATCGCCCCTGATGGCAACAAACGCATTCTTCAGGAAGGCGACCCTCTCTATCTCAACGACAGGGTGGTTTCTGAATCCAGTGGATCAGCTTCCATTCGCCTTCTTAATAATGAAGTCATTCAGCTGGGCGGTCAGTCGCAACTCGTCATGCTTCAGAGCTTGCTCCAATCTGCTGAGACCGTTGATATTCCTGAGTCCAGAGAAGTTGATGAAATTCAGACTGCCATCGCTGAAGGCGCTGACCCTGTTGACGTTTCCAAACCTTCTTCCGCGGGTGAATCCGATAGTTCAACAGATCAGTCACCAGAAGTGTCCAGTGATTCAACCAGCGACATCATGGTCGTTGAAAGAGAAATATCCGAACAAGAAAAAGTTGCTGAAGAAATCCTCACGCCTACAACTGACAATCCACAAAACCCCCTTGCCGACGATGATGAAGAAGAAGACACCCAATTCCTGAATGTGAACTACGCCCCCACAGCCCACAATATGATTATGGGGAGCAGTGAAAATGGTTCAGTGCTTGAGGGAAAACTGCACGTTTACGATGCTAACACCGGTGAAGTGCTGGCATTCAGACTGGTAACCTCTCCAGCTTCAGGACAATTGATTCTGAATGACGATGGCAGCTTTCAGTTCCTGCCTGGAGCTGACTTCGAATACCTTGCCGCAGACGAACAATCTACTGTTACCTTTATTTTTGAAGTCACTGACAGCAGTGGTGCCAGTTCACAGGCTTCTGTTGATATCACCATTAAAGGTGTCAACGACGCCCCTGAAGTCTCTGGCCCTATTTCGGCAGATATTGTTCAAAACGATAGTGAAACCGTCATTGATCTTCTCTCCCAAGCTTCTGACAAAGACCGTTCGGACACACTATCAGTAACTCAACTGCGTTTAACAGAAGGTAATGAAGCCGGTGTCAGCATTGGCCTGGATAGCAGCGATCTGACCATTGATCCGGATGCGTACAAGAATCTGGCTGAAGGCGAATCGGAAACCCTGACTTACGAATATCATGTGACGGATACCCAGGGAGAGTCGGTTTCACAATCGGTCACGATTACCCTCGCAGGTACCAATGATTTACCCCAGGTCAGGGAAGCCATTATTGAAATCGCTAACCAGAACAGTGATGACTTTGATATAGACTTGCTGGCCGGTGCCTTTGATATCGATGCCACTGACACTCTGAATGCAGTTTCCCTCACGTTAACAGCTGGCGATCCGGTTGGCGTCACAGTTGCGGACGATGGCAACAGTCTCTCCATTAATACTTCTGCCTATGAGCATCTGGCTGAAGGCGAGACAGAGCAGCTTGAGTACACCTATGAAGTAGATGATGGTCATGGTGGCCGTGTCAGTCAGAGTAGCTCTATCACAATTGAAGGGCTGAATGACAATCCTGAAGATATAGAATTATCCAACGGTCTTATTGATGAGAATCAGGATGGAGCCGTAATTGGCTCTCTATCTACCAGCGACAAAGACCTCTCTGACAACCATACCTACGCTGTTGATGACAATCGTTTCGAAGTGGTGGATGGCGACTTAAAACTCAAGGATGGTATTTCTCTGGATCACGAGACAGATGAAACCATCGACATCGAAGTCACTACAGCAGACGACCACGGCGCAACCTATAGCGAAAGCTTTACCGTTGAAGTTAATGACATTAATGAGGCACCTGTTTCTTCAGACAATTCAACCACTATTGATGAAGACTCACTCTATCGCTTCAGCCTGAATGATTTTCCATACAACGACGAGGATGACGGTGATCAACTGGAATCCGTTATTATCGAGGCTCTTCCTGCCAACGGAACACTTGAGCTGAACGGCGCTCTGGTTTCTCAAGGAGATACCGTCAGTCGGGCTGATATTTCAGGGGGTTTATTGACCTTCCTGCCTGAAACCCATGAAAGCGCAGATGATTACACCAGCTTTGACTTCAGAGTAAACGACGGCGAACTTTCATCAGATATTCAGACCTTCACTTTCAATGTCACTCCAGTTGCTGACGCAGCTTCCCTGGATCTTTCTGGCTCAGAAACAGTCACCACACTGGGTTTTGAAAACGGGCTCGGCGACTGGACAACCACCAATGGTCTGGAAACCCATGGCAGCGGCGTTATGGGTGATCCTCACAGCGGCAACCGGCTCGCCGAGTTGGATGTGGGTGCCGGCGGAACTCCCGATGCTCTCAACTACACAGTGAACACCAGTCTTGGCCATAACCACCAGCTCACGCTCTGGTTAAGACAGCGCGACACTGACGACAGCACCGACGACGTCGAGATTGTCTGGAACGGTGAAGTCATTGCCACTATTGACCCCGGCACTGTATGGGGTCAACACACCATTGATCTGCCAAATACGGATCAGGACTCCACTCTGGTTCAAATCAGGGAAGTGGCTTCACAGAACCAGGGCTCCGGACCCATTGTGGATGATATTTCTGTTGTCAGACTGGGAGCGCAAGACAGTGCAGACCCCGGCATTGACTACAGCATCAGCAGTTATGAAGATACTCCTGTTCCGCTCAGTTTAAGCAGTGACCTCGCTGACAGTGATGGTTCAGAATCCTATCAGCTGATGCTCTCTGGAGCGCCTGCGGGCAGTGTCGTAACGGATGGCATTCAATCCATCACTAGCGATGGCAGTAATATCGATCTCAGTAGTTGGCAGAAGAACTCTTTAAGACTGGTTCCTCCTTCTGACAGGGATAGTGACTTTACTCTTACCTTTACCGCCACCACAGAAGAAACCGCAAACAATGATCAGGTAGTGGTCAGCAAAACCCTTCATGTTGATCTGATTCCAGTAGACGACGCTCCCGTTGCAGATAATGTTGACCTGGGATCATCACTGGAAGATACCGTTTATGTCATTTCAGAAGCCGATCTTCTGGCTTCAGCCAGCGATGTTGATGGCGACAGCCTCAGCGTTGCGTCAGTCGCTCTTGCAGACTCTGATGCTGGTACGTTGAACAATAATAATGACGGTACATGGAGCTATACACCCACTGAGCATTACTTTGCCAATGATGTCACCTTCAATTTCACGGTCTCAGACGGAACAACCGGCGATGAGGCTTCTGCCACTGCCACTCTGGATGTAATTTCTGTCAACGACATCCCCGAACTCACAGGTACCATTGATGAAGGGCTTTCTGAAGACAGTGGCACACAATCTATAAACCTGTTGCAGGGAGCTTCTGATCCGGACATAGGCGACACACTCTCTATCACTCAGCTGCGACTGATCAGTGGTGATGATTCCGGTGTTTCGACCACAGCTGGCAGTCTGGAAATTGATACCTCTATCTATCAGCATCTGGGTGAAGGGGTCACTGAAACACTGAATTATGTCTTTAATGTCACCGATGGAAATGGCGGCAGCTCACCTCAATTCGCTACTGTCACTATCACAGGTACCAACGACTCTGCGATTATTGGTGGCGTTGAAACAGGTACAGTGACTGAAGACGATTCCGGTACTCTGAGCACTGCCGGGACACTGACTGTATCGGACCTGGACGATAATGAAGCCGAGTTTCAATCAGAAACGCTTTCCGGCACCCATGGACAACTTTCAATTGATTCTGCAGGAAGCTGGACTTATACCGCAGACAACAGCCAGAGTGTTATTCAGGAATTAGGTCATGGAGACTCTCTGACTGACAGCTTTACGGTTCAGACTCTGGATGGCACAGAGCATACAGTCACAGCCACTATCCAGGGCACCAATGATGCCCCTATACTAACGGCTGGCGGTACACTGGATTACACAGAAAACGACGGCAGCCAGGTTATTGATGGTCACATAACACTGGCTGATATTGATTCAGTCACCATCGACAGTGCCTCCATCAGCATCAGCAACAATTACGCTTCTGGCGAAGACAGTCTCTCGTTCAGTGATCACAATGGTATCTCCGGAAGCTGGAATGCTTCTACCGGCACTATGACACTGACGGGCACAGCCACTGTTGCCCAATATCAGGAAGCCCTGAGAACCGTTACCTACTCCAAC
>NZ_LASA01000099.1 GCF_001562015.1 Endozoicomonas arenosclerae
CTATGCATCAAGAATGACTTGTACCCAGGCTTTGGTAGCCGTGATGCGCAAGCTGATACGTATAGCATTCAGCGTATGGCGTAGCCAAAAGACATTCGATATGGCTCAATATCATTCCCCCATTATGCAAAAAGCTATGCTGTCTGATTAAAGACCCAAGCCTCTTGCAGTGGAGAGTTTCTCACCGATGAGGCTCTAATTTCTTATGTAATTACTAAAAGCAGGTTGACAAGAAACATAGAGCCTCAGTACGAACGGTATGGGGTATAGCGCTTAGCTGCACTTGAACCCTCAAATCCGGAAATCTTTGGACAATTTTGTCCAATGCTCTTTTAGTTTGATTTTGTGTTCTTCAAGCATTGGAAGTTCTTTTAGCTTTTCAGGCCATAGCGTTCTTGCTTTGTCCAGAACATCATCAAGATGGGGCTTGATTACTCTCCAGGGAATATCAGCCCTTTCTGCCCATAACTGGAAATGCTCATGGGTAACTTCATACCAGTTTTTTGTTTTCCCCAAATTGAGAGCAAACTGCTTTTCATCCTCAATATAAACACGGGTTGTGACAATATCGTATGCGGGAGAAAGCCTAGGGGTTCTTTGATCTGAGTAGAGCAGGCTCCAGTTTTTAAGATGAGCATCACCATTTGCCAGAAGAATGTTCACCAGCAGGCGACGAGCTAACTGTTGAATGTCGTATAGACCCTCGCCAGAGTATTGGTAAAGAATCTTCCCTATTTGCTCATAGTTGCCGAACCGGTATTTCTCATGAGGATACTTCATGAAAACTTGAGCAAAGTCTTCCATGTGAATTCGAGCCCTGCCCTGTCGATCAAACCGTCTGATTGCAAATGCTAACTTCTCATCGGGCAAATTAACCTGGGGCAGATTATCAAGCTTTTCCAGCTCCACCAGCTTGATATCAGGTATATTAACACCCGCTAAAGACGCCAGAGTCATCGCTGTAAATTCATTTAACGGAACATATTGATGCCTGGTTGATGGCGTTTTGATTATCCAGTCACCCAGCACATCTCCCTTGGACAAGTTATATCGCCCTTCCTTTTCCTTCATGGAGAACTTCATCTGAACACCGGCCAGAGAGAATTTATTCTCACGGACAGGGCTTTCCATCTTTACGACCCGAGACTTTTCGTGGCTTGATAGTATATTCTCAGGCACTTCTTCAGGATCCACAGGTTGAGCCATTAATGCTCCCGGTAGATCTCTCCCCAGGTACGATAAGATTTGAAACTCATTATCTACGTGAACTTTAAGTCCCTGAGCAATTAACTCTCTCAGTGCCCCCTCTGGCAAGAGATTGGACAAAACGGGATGCAGACGATGATTTTTTTTCCATGACTCGCTTAATAGCATGTCTGAACGAGGAAAATCCGGGTGTGTAGTTAAACTGAAGGTGGGACGGTTGCTATCGTGCTTGAATTCATCAACAAAACTTAAGACGTTTCGGCCATTACGATGACTGGTGAGATACCCGATAATCCTGCCGTGGAGCAGAAGCTTAAGGACGCCAATCTCATCTACCTGATGGCTACTCAACTTTCATCCTCCAGTAGTCCCTTCCATGGGTCATCAGAGAGAGCTTTATTTACCTCACTTGGATCAGAGTCCATCGTCAGGTTGTTATCAGAGCTCTCAAGCACAGCTTTAACCTGATCCAACTTCTCCTTAGGCACCAGAACAATTTCGCTGCTCAGGCCTTTGGCAATAAGGTCAAGCGTATCGAGTCTAGGGTTTCCTTTCGACTCAATACGTTGATACTGCTGTCGGGAAACACCTACCCGTAACATCATGTCGCTCTGCTTCAGGCCCAAGGCTATACGCCGCTTTTTAAGCTGCTGAAGTAATGATTTCATATATGTAAACGTATAAGTTGCTTATCCATATAAAGAAACATATTAGTTGCTATTTTACCGTTAGGCAATTTATAAGTTTCTTTTCAACTTTAACCGGCCTATTTTAATGGAAGAGCAACATATATATTTCTTTTGAGTACTCACTGGTTGATCAAATGAGAAAGACTCTTCACTCCAACAACCCAACATGACTCTCTGGTACAACCTTTCCATTACGCACATTGACCACTATCGCTTTGACCTGTTGTCCTACTTGCCGAAAATCATTCTTCATTGTTTTAGACAATTTTCCCTTATCAATCTGGCGGTTTAATTCTTCGCTGCTGAGCTCTCCGAGATTAACCAGATAAAGCACCCCCAGCACACACAACTGACTTCGATCACAAATATCCCTATACAACCCCAGAATTCTCTCTCCCCGAATCCGATAGGTATCCAGGTAAATCAATGGTGAAATTCTGGGCATCAGATTGAATCCATCAAACCGCTCATAACAGGCCAAAAGGTCTTCCAGCAAACCGGTGACCTCGTCGCTTTCATCCCCCTCACCCGATAGTTTGTAGATGGCATTTTCAAGGGTATTTCCGAGGGAGAAATAACTTTTCTCTATCTCTCCACCAGCAGGCTGCTCAGAGTCGCTCAAATAGGTCAGCCCCATCAGGTTGAGCAGTTTTAGCTCTGCAGCACTGAACTTCTCTGTACTCAATGGCCCAATGTGATACTGGGCATATCGTTCTAAAAGCGCCTCATCGATGTCTTTCATACCTCTCTGAATATGTTGAAACAAGGTTTGCTGGTATTCACCGGGCTCAAGCTCTCTGCATTGATGGGCCTGTAGTGGATTTAATAGTCCCAAAAACAACCAGCAGACTCCTGCCACGACCACGCTTTTATACATCCTATAGCCTTACTGTTTTAGATTTATGAGCAGGAGTATAGAAGCCGCTTAAAAAAACAAAACCAACGTGCAAATAAAGTCAAGAATCAGAGAAAGGTTATAGAAAGGCTTATCAGTCTATACACGTCCTTCCAAATACGGTAAAAGCTTCACTTGTCGTTTAATGATTTCGGGGGTCTAAACACCCATCAATCCAGCCCAATGCAGGAAGCATGAAATGGAGAAAAAAGAGAAATGGCAGCAGTACTACAAAGGCATCCATTCAAGGGATTGGACTCTAACCGGCCCGGTAGAAGACTGAAAAAAGTAATTCAGAATAATAAAAAGTTATGAGCGATTTAATCGAACAATACACAAACGCTGATGAAGATCTGCGATTAGTCCGCCAGAATATTACTCGTCTGGAATTCGACACCACACTTCATCTGATGGAGAAGTACATTCAGCCTGGCTCAGTTCTTACCGAGGTAGGTGCGGCCACAGGTCGATATTCCTTGCATTACGCAGCGCAAGGAAATCATGTCACCGCTGTGGAACTGGCTCCTGATCAGGTGGAGATCATAAGCCGCAAAGCACGTGAGCAACAGATTGATCTGCGAGTCTGTGAAGGCAGTGCTGTTGATCTCTCTTTTATTGATTCCGAGTCACAAGACATCGTTCTGATACTTGGCCCTCTGTACCACCTGCAGGAACTGTCAGAACTTCAGCAGGCTATGGAAGAAGCATTCAGAGTTCTGAAGCCTGGCGGTATTGTTGCAGTGGCCTATATCAGCCGACATTTTGTAGCAGGCCTGTTTGCCCAGCATTTCCCTGAACTGATCACACCGGAAGTACTTAATGAACTGTCAGCACAGGGCTGTGTAAGCCATGAAAAAGCGGATCGCTTCTTCAGAGTAGGTTACTTCTGTAAGCCCGAAGAAATTGAACACCTGGTGACTGATAATGGTTTTGAGCTGCTGGAGCACGCGGCTACCGACGGATATGGCCGCTATATAAGACAAAGTGTGAATGAGTTTGATGAGGCAACCTATCAGAACTGGCTGCAATACCACTTTTCAACCTGTCGTGAGCCATCCTTGCTGGGCTCCAGCAACCATGGCCTGGTCATAGCACGGAAGAATTGAAGAATGGATGATCTAGTCAAAGCGGCTGTTCGGGAAGTAGAAGAAAAATACCACCCCCACACCATAATCGTTTACGGCTCCAGAGCCAGAAATGATGCAACTGCCACCAGCGATATTGATATTGCCTGCTTCTGTGATAAAGCTGAGATTGAAAAAGACGCCCGCGATTTTCAGGGGGTATTTCTGGATGCCTGGGTTTATCAGACTGAATCCATGCAGGCAGACAAGGATGAATTCCTGAAGTTGGGGGATGGTTTTTGTGCTCTGGATACCCGAGGTCTGGGCGAAGACTTTCTGACACAAATTCGTGAGCGTATTGATCAAGGTCCACAGCCCTTGAGTGATGAGGATAAACTCCACGCTGTTGAGTGGGTCAAGAAAATGCTGAAACGCATTGAGCAGGATGACCTGGAGGGTTTGTATCGAAAGCTCTGGCTGCAAGTGGATCTGCTGGAGATTCTCTTTCAACTCAGGGGGCATTGGTATTTTGGCCCTAAAAAAAGTTTTGCAAGGCTGGAAAAAGAAGACCCTGTTGGCTGTGAGCTTTTTCAGGCATCCTACCGGAATCCAAATGATCTGGATGCTTTAACCAAACTGGCAAACTATGTAACAGAGGGTGCAGGAGTCCCCGATGGAAATAAGAAAAGCCCAACGCAGTGATGCCCAAAGAGCCTTTGAGCTTCGAACTTTGGCGATACGTTCTGAATGCAAAGATCACTACAGTGATGAAGCTCTGACACTCTGGACAGAAGGTTCTGCCACCGAGAAGTTTATGGACACCGTTGAGCAGAACTTCCATGTAGTCATGTTTGAAGGTGAAGTGGCGGGCACGGGTATGATCAATACTAAAGACGGTATGATCGACGCTATTTTTGTTGACCCCAGATTTATGGGCATGGGCGTTGCCCGTAAGATGATGGCTCACCTGGAGCAGCTGGCCAGAGAAGCAGGTCTTGCTCAAATGAAACTGGACTCAACACTGAATGCAGCGCCTTTTTACCGCCGCTGTGGTTTTAGTGGAGACAAGGTCTCTACTTACCACTCCCCCAGAGGCATCCAGCTGGACTGCATTCCCATGACCAAAAGCCTCTCCGAATAACAAAACCCTGCTGAGTATTCAGCAGGGTTTGTATGTTTTACTTTTTTACGGCCTTGGCTTCTTTTTTCTCTTCGTATTCCTGCTCGGTCAAATCGGTAATGACATTGTTGAACTCAACAATTTTCAACTTGCCATCTACCTTGGCCAGGGTGTACTTGTGCTTTGCTTCATTCGCCAGGGTATACCCTTCCATGGTGTAACGCTCATAGAAGGTAGTGCTAACAACGGCCTTGTCGCCTTCTGTTTTGACCACCGGCTCTTCCAGATCAAAGCTGTGGTTTTCGGTGTAGTTCCAGAACTCTTCCTGGGTTTCCTTGAAGTCAGACAGCTTCACTTCGCCATTTTCCATTTCGTAGGACTTGGGAAATGTGTAATGAATTTTTGCATCTTTTGAGAACAGCTCAAAATAATCCGGTGCTTCTGTCTGGATACTGTCTACGACCTTGTTCCAAAAGTACTCTTTTGCTTCTTTTTCGGTCACTTCAGCAGCAAAAACGTTCAGGCAAAAAGTGGATGCGGCCACCAGGATAGCGATTTTTTTCATAATTATGTCTCTATTCTTTACAGCTCATTCCCATCCATCGATGGGTCTATGTTGTCCTTTCGAGTGCATCATATATCACCATTTTGAGACAATAAAGACTCAAAATAAACAATTATAAACTAAGTCACATATCTCAATTTTTTCAACCATTCCGTCACTGCCCTATACAATCGACAGACCATGGTATAAAACATCATTTGTCGTCTAGCCATAACAACAAACAGGATTATCAGGATGACTTTTGAAGTTCAGCCCGTAGACCTGAAAAGGGATCTGAAGCTTTGCCTTCAGTTTCGTCGGGATGCCTGGCAAGTCAGCTATGGAAGTCTGGAATCATTTCGTGAAGATGAAACGACAGACTGGTTCGAATTTCTGGCCGAAAAATACCCTGAAAGCTTTTTGCATGTGCTTCAAGACCATGAGGTCATAGGCCAACTGGAATTCCGCAGTCGTCCCGATGACGATACGGGAGAGCATGAAGGCTACATCAACCTGTTATATCTGATTCCCGAATGGCGTGGTAAAGGTATGGGGCAGGCTACTCATGACTTTATCCTGAAGGTACTCTCCGATAATGGCTGCACCCGTGTTTTCCTTCGGTATGTTCCCGGCAACGACCGTGCCGAAGCGTTCTACCTGAAAAACGGTTGGATTAAGGAAGGCAAGCCTACCGAGAAACGCGGACAATTAATGAAAAAAGTTTTGTAACCACCATGCTGGGATTTGAAACGCAAAGGCTTTCTGCTCGCCTGGCTGAAAGTGGAGACAGCAAGATGCTGTTTGAACGATATACGGGTCGGCGAAATGAGTCCGAGCATTTAGCCAGGTTGCCTCATAGCTCTGAACAACAAACCAGAAAGAACCTTGAAGGCTGGTCTACCGCACAATCCTGGGAAAATAATAACCGGCTGGCACTGGTGATTGAGGAGAAAGAACAGCGCTCTGCTATCGGACAATTAACTCTGTTTAAACTACCCGGCGCAGTAGAGTTTCACTTTGGAATCAGTCATGACTTCTCGGGCAAAGGGTATGTCACCGAGGTGTTATCAGGACTCATTGAATCTGATCTGGCTGCAAACACCATACTGATTACTTATTGCAGCTGCGAACACCCTGCGGCTCAACGTGTGCTGGAAAAATCCGGTTTTTGCCGGACAGGCTTTGTAGCCAAAAAATACCGTAACCCTAATCAAAACAATCAATGGGTGGACTGTTTTACCTATCAATCCCCCACCAAAGGACCAATAACCCATGGTTGAACTCAGAGAATTTTTGTTCGTTTTAAGCCGGACAGCCTTCAAAACTAATAAGACTTTCTTGAGAAATTAAAAATATAACTTAGTCTTCAACTTCAGACCGACTCAACTATCTCAATCATGAAGGATCATGCCGTGCAATCAGTCAATCAGAACCCCATTTCATTGATCAGAAGAAGGTCTACCTTCTTGCTGGCTTATTGTTTCTTCACTCTGGCGGTTCTGACTCTGGCCACCCACTCATTTGCCCGACCACTGCCGAGTAAAATTGAGAATGTACCGGATGAGCTGTGTAAAGCGATGTATAACAGCAACGTATTAAATGCAGATAATCCCGTGCAGTGCGATCGCCTGAAGCTCATCACTTTCACTTACATTGATTTCAAGGGCAAACAACACCAGGACGGTAAGATAATGGTTCTGGACTCAGTAGCTCCTTATTATAGGTAAAGCTTTCGAACAGCTTCTGGCTATGAACTTCCCATTGGCCAAAGCCAGACTGATGAACGATTATCAGGGCGATGACGATGCGTCCATGGAAGACAATAATACCTCTGCTTTTAACAGCCGAAAGATTACCGGTGGCAGCAAACGACTTTCCCTTCACGCTTACGGCACAGCCATTGATATTAATCCCGTTCAAAACCCTTTCGTCAGTTTTGATGAGAACAACCCTGGTCTGTCTCTCTACAAACCCGCCAATGGCACTCAATACGCCAACAGACAACTGGTTCGATTTGGCAAACTGTTCCGTACCGGCATGAGCGAAGAAATTTCAGAACTGTTTGCTGAGCAAGGATTTATTTATTGGGGTGGCTACTGGGATACTCCTATCGACTACCAGCACTTCCAGGTCAGTCGTGAAATGTCCGAGTTTATGGCGCTCGCTCCCGCTGAACTGGCATCAGAGTTTTTCAATCAGTATGTTTTATGGATTCAGGCATTTAAGAAGACTTGTCCTTCTCAATGGCGTGACAAAAAGTATGTTGATTATGTGGATTTCCTGAAGACTGAACTCTCATTTAGACAAGGCGAAAACTTGACGTCGTTTTATCAGCGTAGCCCGAAACTAATGGGTGAACAGATTGAAAAGGGCTTCAAGCCTGACGAGATTAACTGCTCCTGATACGGGTTAATCCAGCTCTCTGTCCAAAGACCACTTTCCGCAGACTGCATAGGGAGCAACCAGTGTCGTCACTTTGGTCGGCACCAGACTTTCACGGGGCAGAACCATCTCATCCTGATGGGCCAACTTCCGGTACTTTTTATGGATTTCGTCCAGCTCCTGGGTCATTTCATCCAGGGTGCTGGCTGACATATATCGGAATGAACTGCTGAATCGAGCTCTCTCCTGACCATCGTGGTCTAAGACATGATCCAGAAAACGCTGGTTTTCCTTTCGAATCCTGTCGTGTAGCGGCCCATGCAGGCGCATCAATAGTTTCCCTTCAATCAATAGCCGAAACCGGTTTTCTTCACCCAGAGAAATGAACCCCTGCTTTTCCAGATCTCTGAGATAACGAAACACAACAGCATCGGTTAATTGATAGGTTTCTTGTATTTCATCAACGGTATGATCTGTAATCATGAAGAACAAAAAACTGAAATGGGAAGGGTGATCCCGTAAATACCTTTCCTGATCCAGAGTGAGCTCGGCTAAAGGCTCAGCATGATGTCTTGAATAATCAAGGAGATCATAAAGCGAAATCCCGATAGCCTGACAGATACTGCTCAAACGGCTTAATGAACAATCTTTTTCCCGAAAGAAGCGTTTGACGGTTTGCTCTGAAACATTAATAGCACCGGCCAAATCCCGGTATGTCATGCCCTTTGCTTTTAGTGCCGATCTTAACGCCTGTGTCACTTCATAACGTTCACTGTTAACCATTGCGGCTGCTCCCTGCAAAGTACCCAGTTCTGATACCCAAAACGCCTGAAAAGTATCAAAAACTGTTACCTGATCAATCTGAATTGCTATTAGGTTTCGCCAATCGTAACTTTGCCCTGGCTTGTCAGCAACTCTTATTCCAATGTCACAAGGAGTGAAAATGAAAAAGTATCTGGGCTTTCTGGCTTGTTTAACCTTTTGCCAACAGGCTGCCAGTCAGCCTGTTTCTGTCTGGGAAGTCGATGGCTTTAAAATGCCCGAATCAGTGGTGTATGACCGTGAGCGTCAGGTTTACTACGTCTCAAACGTCAACGGTGGTGTAATGGAACAGGACGGTAACGGCAGTATTGGCCTGATCCGTGAACAAGATAAAAAGACGACTGTTGACTGGATTAAAGGACTCAGCTCACCAAAAGGATTAGATCTGGACGGCAATAAGCTTTATGTCGCGGATGTAGGCGAACTGGTTGTCATTGATGTCGAAAAATCCCGAATTACTGCTCGTTACGAAGCCCCTGAGTCGAAAGTGTTAAACGGTCTGGCCATTGCTCCCAATGGAGAAGTCTACGTTTCAGACTGGATAGGCAATAAGATCTACAAACTGGCAGATCACGAATTGAAGCTATGGCTGGAATCTTCAGACCTGGAGTCCCCCAATGGCCTCTATGTGGACGGTGGATACCTATATGTCGGCGCCTGGGGTAAAAATCCGGGCAATGATTTCAGTACTCAGAGCAGTGGCAAGCTCAAGCGCATCTCTCTGAAAGATAAAAAAATTGAAAACCTTAATCAGGGTAAGCCCTGGATGAATCTTGATGGATTGCACCGGTACGAGAACCAGCAATGGCTGGCTACTGACTTTATGAAAGGAGAACTGCTGAAGTTCGACCATCAGGGAGAACTTTTAAATACCTATAAGCTGGGCTCTACAGCAGCAGACTTCTATCTGGTGAAAGAGAAAAAACTGATCGTTGTTCCCTATCTCATGAGCAATAAGGTAGTGGCCTATCAGCTGCCTTGAGCCACCGATACTTTATCGAAAGGGAGAACCCCATGAGTGTTAATGTCATTGCGCTGGCCACCATCAATCCTGATGAGAAAGAGTCAGCCCGAATCTATTCCGAGCAAGCCAAATCTGTCGTTAATGCCTATGGTGGCAAAGCCTCAGGCCGATATTCAACGTTATACAAGTTCACGGGCTGCGAAGCCCCCCAGGTGACCCTGGTCATGGAATTCCAGAATGCTGAAAGCGCCAAAAGCTGTTTTGAAAGTCCGGAGTATCAAAACCTTTTAGCTATTCGTGACAAGGGATTTCTTGATATGAAAATTTATCTGGCGGAATGAATCATCAGGAGCCAGGAATCATTCCTGGCTCCTGATGACAGGTCTAAAATCGATTAGAAACTCAAACCCACCCAAAACCAGAGTTTATCCGTATCCACTTTGCCCGCAGCCTTATCACCTGCAGAATAGGCCGCATACTTCACACCCGCGTTGTAGTGTTTGCCAAACTTTCTGCTGTAGACCAGGTCAATTTCCTTACCCAGATCATCAATCGTGGGGGTATCTTCATCCGCCCTGAAATCGTGGTAAATAACGGACCAGTGACCGCCAAACAGTTGCCCTCCGACCGATGCATAGAGGTCCCTAAGACCCTGAGCCGGTGTCATCACAAACTGGTCAGCCCAGCCATTAAGCTTATGCAGTGCCGCTAATGGTGTTGAGAAACCATAATAACCATCCGCTGATCCCAGAACTTCATAACCCACTTTGACCTTGATGCCTGAGACCACTACGCCACCTTCTGCAAGATAATAGTTGGCGTCGTCCTTTATCGATCCAAGCTCATTCTTCTGGTGAGCATATTCAGCCTGATAAAGAAGCTTTAGATAGTTAAGCTTTGTAGAACCAGCAAACCGAATGCCATAGGTATCAAGACTGTTATCCGTATCATTATCCAACTCAAGCAGATAAGCGTATCCCGTCAGTTTACCGAACGAAGTGGTGTACGATACATTCAACAGATGATCTTTGGATCTAAGATCTCTTTCTTCTGCGAACACTCTGTTTCTTTTATTGATGTATGCATACTTGAATGACAAATCTTCAAGAGCCATGTATTCCGCCGTAAACGCATTAAAACTCTGCCGATCCTGACGCCAGGGTGTATTCGAAACAAATCGCATATCATCATAAGCGATTGTCTGCCGTCCAATTTTAGTCGTCAGTGCATACAGCTTGTATTGAATATAGGCTTGATTAACTTCCGTTGTTTGCGGATCGGCAACCACTGAGTAGTCTGTATTGTGACCAAGAGTATCATTGTAATCATCAACACCGGCTATTGGCCTTGAGTCTTCAAATTCAAGCACCCCTGAAAAACCATAAAAGTCTCCAGTTTTATAACCCAGCATGGATCTCAGAGTCAGAGCCTTGGCATCCTTCAAAGAATTATCCTGATCAACGGCTTCATAACGTAATCTGAAATCGCCATAAACCTCTCCGCTGGTGATGGCGTCGACAAAATCATCCGCCTGCACCCAACTACCTGATGACGCTATTACAGCCGCTGCCAGAAGTGTCCGCTTTGTGTGTTTTAAATACATAATTCTCTTGCTCTTATTGTTAGAGAAGCTACGCAATACCCCGTTATTACGAAGCTTAAAAACATTCCTTACTGCTGGAAGTTTTATTGAAATAAAATAACTGGAAATGTTTTCCACCTTCCTGATAGATCAGTTTCTGAAATACTTAAAGCAGGTTGGCGAATTCAAGATCTGCATACAAAACCGGAAAGCTCAGAAAATCATCAAGATAAATACCTTGATCACTATTCATTAGCGGCTTGAGATCTGTTAATTATCATAACGACTCTGTTTAAGAGCATTACTCCCTCATCAACATCATCTGTAATCAAAATGACAGTACTGCTCAACTTCCGTTGAGTTTCATTCTGGTTTTATTTCATGAATAGAGTTTTGGAAGTGATCAAAGAAATGGCTGATCTAATAATCAATGAGTGAGGTGAGTATTAAGAGGATGTATTTATTGTTGAACTGAAGAGATTAAAGACTGATAAAAAAGAGGGAAGCTGGAGCTCCCCTCTTCATACTGTTAGAAACTCAAACCCACCCACAACCAGAGCTTGTCGGTATCCACCTTGCCTGCGGCTTTATCACCGGCAGAATAGGTCGCATACTTCACACCCGCGTTATAGTGCTTGCCAAATTTCTTGCTGTAGACCAGATCGATCTCCTTACCCAGATCATCAATAGTGGCGGTATCTTCATCGGCGCTGAAGTCGTGATAAGTCACCGACCATTTGCCCCCAAAGAGTTTGCCACCCACAGAAGCATAAAGGTCTTTCAGACCCTGAGCAGGTGTGCCCAGGAACTGATCGGTCCAGCCATTAAACTTGTGAGCGGTTGCCAGTGGCGTTGAAAAGCCATACATGCCATCGTCAGAACCAAGAACTTCGTAGCCCACTTTAGCGGTAATGCCGGCGACCACTACACCCCCTTCAGCAAAGTAATAGGTAGCATCGTACTTTGTGGAACCCGACTTACTCTTCTGAGTAGCGTACTCACCGGTATAAAGAAGCTTAAGATCACTGGCTTCCATCGATCCGGCCAAGCGAAGACCATAAGTGTCCAGACTGTTGCTGGTATCGTTATCCAGCTCCAGCAAATAAGCGTAACCTGTCAGTTTGCCAATCGGTGTAGCATAGGATGCATTCAACAAATGATCTTTGGATCTCAGGTCTTTCTCTTCTGCAAAAATCCGGTTGCGCTTGTTGATGTAGGCATACTTCAGTGACAGTCCTTTTACAGGCATGTAATCGGCGCTGAGTGCATTGAAGGTTTGTCGATCCTGTCGCCAGCCCACATGGCCCACAAAACGTTGATTATCATAAGCAATGACCTGTCTACCAAGCTTGGCTGTCAGCCCTTCCATTTTATATTGAATAAAAGCCTGATCGACTTCAGTCACTTCCGGATCTGCAATGACAGAATAGTCTCCACCATTGCCGACAGTATCATTGTAATCATCAATACCGGCTATGGATCTTGAGTCTTCAAACTCCAGAAGTCCGGAGAAACCATAGTAGTCCCCCGTCTTGTAGCCCAGACGGGATCTTAATGTCAGCGCTTTACCGTCTTTCAAGGCATTATCCTGATCAACAGTTTCATACCTCAATCGAAAGTCACCAAATGCTTCACCACCGGTTAACGCTTCAATGAATTCATCGGCCTGCGCCTGAGTGGTTGATACAGCGGCTGCCCCCGCAATAGCCGCTGCCAGTACTGTTACCTTTGTGTGTTTCAAAGACTTCAACTCCGTTCTTATTCTTGTTAATCGAACTGCGTTTAATCCCCCCAGACGCTACGCAGCTTCAACTTTTTCCTTACTGCTGGAAGATTCTTTCTTAACTTTGTGCTTACTGATGCTTTCCACCTTCCGTTGCTTCTCGTACAGGAATTTCAATACTTCTGAGCGAAGGTGGGTGTATTCAGGATCTTCAGCCAGAGCCAGACGATCCCTTGGACGCTCCAGATTAATATCCAGGATTTCACCAATGGTGGCCGCAGGCCCATTGGTCATCATGACAATGCGATCCGAAAGCAATACGGCTTCGTCCACATCGTGGGTGATCATGATGACGGTGTTGTTGAGCTCCTGCTGGATCTCCATCAGGGAGTCCTGCATATGAGCTCTGGTGAGTGCATCCAATGCACCAAAAGGTTCATCCATCAACAGAATTTCTGGTTGCATGGACAGGGCTCTGGCGATACCTACCCGCTGCTTCATACCCCCCGAGATCTCATCGGGGCGCTTGTGCATGGCATGCTCCATGTGCACCAGCTCAAGGTTGTGCTCGATCCACTCTTTGGTTTCCGACTTGCTTTTTGAGCGTCCGAAAACCTGTTTTACTGCCAGCTCTACATTTTGATAAGCCGTCAGCCAGGGCAGCAATGAATGGTTCTGGAAGACTACGGCTCTTTCAGGACCAGGTTCACTGACCTCTTTGCCATTCAGAACTACGCCCCCTTTTGAGGCCTGATAAAGTCCGGCAACAATGTTCAGCACCGTTGACTTACCACAGCCGGAATGTCCGATCAGCGAGACGAACTCTCCCTTGCTGATCTTCAGATCAACACCCTGTAGCGCCGTAAAAGGGCCTTTGGGTGTATCAAACACCATGTCGATATGGCTGATATCCAGTATTACATTCGCTTTTTCATTAGCGTTCATGACTGTGTCACCTCCGTGTTGAATTAACTGGCTGTTCCGGCTTTGTCCCAGGAAACGAATCGTTGCAACTGGAGCATGGTGCGATCCAGAAGAAACCCGATAAACCCGATGACAATGACGGCAACCATAATTCGGGCCAGAGAGTTGGAGCTGCCATTCTGGAACTCATCCCAGACAAACTTTCCAAGCCCTGGATTCTGGGCCAGCATTTCTGCCGCGATCAGAACCATCCAGGCGACACCGAGCGACAATCTCATGCCGGTGAAGATCATTGGAATGGATGCAGGAAGCACTATTTTCTGTACATGTTTCAGAGCCGGCAGTCTCAGTACCCGGCTGACATTCACCAGGTCTTTCTCAATGGAGGCAACGCCCACTGAAGTGTTGATTACCATGGGCCACAGACAGCAGAGCGTGACGGTAATCATGGAATTTAAAAAGGACTTGGCTACCAGAGGATCAGGGCTGACATATACTGCGCTGACAACCATAGTCACCAAAGGTAACCAAGCCAGGGGAGAAACCGGTTTAAAAATCTGAATAACAGGGTTTACTGCAGCATTCAGGGTTTTATTCAGTCCTATGGCGATCCCCAGGGGTACGGCGATGACCGCCGCCAGGACAAATCCACTCAGCACTGTGATAAGGCTGGTGAAGATCTGGTCCAGAAACGTTTCCTTGCCGGTGTAGCCCCGGATTTTGGGTACATAATCCGGATCTTTAGCCAGTCTGGCTTCTATACGTTTCTGTTGTCGTTCATAGAAGGCCTGCTCTTTTTCACGTTCGGCGTTGTGTTCTTCGTAGAGCGACCCCATTTGCTCCCAGACTACGGAGGGTCCGGGAAACTTTCCAAGTGATGTATCGATTTTGCTGGCAGCCCCTGCCCAAAGCATCAGGAAAACCAGGATGCCGATAAAAGGCACCAGCACTGTTTTAAAGCCCGTAGTGATTAAAGCTTTAATACTGTCAGAAATAATTGGCTTGTTAGTATTGTTATTGGCCAACGCAGTTTCAGTTGTCATGTTTGTTCTCTCCCCCAAACAATCTGAGCAATAAGTGAGTCAGGCTGTATAGCTGACTCACTCGCGACAGAATCAGATCTTGTCGCCCTGCTTCAGACCAATACTGAACTTGTTGATGTACTCATTAGGCTTTTTGCCGTTGTAAACAATGCCATCAATAAAGTGTGTCTGCGGTGATCGGTAGCCGTCTTCTTCAGCAAAGTTTGGAAAGTCGCTGACTTTGGCCAGTTTGTCTTTGATCAGTGACTTCGCAGCGGCTTCATAGATGTCTGGACGGTAAACCTTCTTGGCGATGCCCACGTACCAGGAATCAGGCTTGTCTTCAGAGATCTGTCCCCAGCGACGCATCTGGGTCAGATACCAGATCGCATCAGAGTAGTAGGGGTAAGTAGCGTTGTAGCGGAAGAAAACATTGAAGTCTGGTACTTCACGCTTGTCGCCTTTTTCGTACTCAAAGGTACCGGTCATGCTGTTGGCAATAACGTCGTAATCAGCGCCCACATAGTTGGACTGGGAAAGAATTTTCACAGCTTCTGGACGGTTGGCGTTATTGTTTTCATCCAGCCATTTGGCAGCACGAATCAGTGCACGAGTTAAACGAATGGTGGTATTGGGGTATTTCTCGGAAAAGGCTTTGGTAATACCAAACACTTTTTCAGGATTGTCCTTCCAGATTTCATAATCGGTAACGACGGGCACACCAATGTTTTTGAAAACGGCCTGCTGGTTCCAGGGCTCACCCACGCAATAGCCGTAAATAGTCCCAGCTTCCATGGTGGCTGGCATCTGCGGTGGAGGTGTTACAGAAAGCAGTGCATCAGCATCGATCTGACCCGAAGTGTCGCCTTTATGCGGGGCATAGAAACCCGGATGAATACCACCCGCTGCCAGCCAGTATCTCAGCTCGTAGTTATGAGTCGATACCGGGAATACCATACCCATATTGAAGGGTTTGCCGTCTTCCTTGTACTTTTCCACAACTGGCTTCAGAGCATCCGCTTTAATAGGGTGTTGCGGCTTGCCATCGGCCCGCTTGGGAATATTGGGCTTCATCTGCTTCCAGATATCGTTGGAAACCGTGATGCCATTACCGTTCAGATCCATCGAGAAAGGAGTGATGATTTCAGCTTTTGTGCCGTAGCCCATAGTAGCTGCAATAGGTTGACCCGCCAGCATATGCGCACCATCCAGACGGCCATCAATGACACCATCGAGCAACACTTTCCAGTTCGCCTGCGCCTCAATCGTTACGTAGAGGCCTTCGTCTTCGAAGTAGCCTTTTTCATAAGCAATCGCAATGGGAGCCATATCGGTCAGCTTGATGAAACCGAACTTCAGCTCTTCTTTTTCCGGATAACCCAGTTCGGCTTGTGCCTGCATGGACGCAATACCACTGACACCAATCAGGGCGCTCATTGCAACCGACTTTAAGGGTTTAAACCACTTCATTCATCACTCCCAATCTATCCAGTGCTGCTGCTTTCCCTTTGTCCTGAGGGGAGGAATTCACAACAGCAGTATTTTCCGTGAACAAAAAAAAACGCCCACCCCTGTTCCGACCAATGTCAAAACGGGGGTGAGCGCCTTTGCTCGTTCTCACAGCGTCATTGCTGTAATTTATTCGCAGTTATCGCCATTGATGACTGCTGATTTTTTTATTGTAACTCTCTATATGCAGATAGTGTGCCAACCCATTTATGCTTAAAAAATGAATAAATTTGCATTTTTTAAGTTCAAGCTGGTGCGTTGCTAGAAAACCATGCACCAATAATGATCACAATGCCTTTTCTTCAAGAAGTGTCATGACTTCTATCACCTGTCTGGCGACCACAGGGAGTGATTCACCTTTGTCCATGGCCAGCTTTCTCAGTTTTTTGTAGGCCTGGTTTTCACTGATCCCCTGCTTCTCCATCAACAAGCCTTTCGCTTTGTCCAACAGTTTACGATCTTCCAGACGGGTTTTCGTTTGTTCCAGCTCTTCCCTCAGGGATTGATATTCCTGAAAACGTGCCACAGCCACATCAATAATGGTCTTGACCCGTTGCGGCTGGAGATCCGCCACTATATAAGCATTAACGCCCGATCGAATGGCCTGCTGAACAATGTTCTCGGAGGTTTGCTCAACAAACATGACGACAGGAAGGGGGCTGACTTTATTAAGATAGGAAAGAGACTCCAAAAGTGAGGGGTCAGGCTGATCAAGCCCGATCACAAGTAAGTCCGGGGAATAACAGGAAGCCACTTCCATCAGGTCTTCCGCCGGCTCCACTCTGGCAAGCACCTGATAACCAAACTCAGTCAGTGTCCGGTTCAGTACAGACATACGAGATGAACGGCTTCCTATCAACAACACTGAACTCATTACCTGTCGCACCCGATTCCCTTTTCCTGTTCTCTGATCACTCTGGCAATGAAGCAATCCCTGTACCAGTGTTGATAAAACGCAAAGCCAGAAACAAGGGTAAATACTTATCCACACCTTGCCATTTTGCGCTAAACGAAATCATACGACCATCTTATTTTAATCAACAGGATTAGCTGTATAAATTTTAACCAATCAATAAAAAACCCCCATTGCATGGGGGTTCCAGAAGTATCCAAAAAGAAATCACAAGGTTATCCACAG
Organism: Endozoicomonas arenosclerae; assembly: GCF_001562015.1. GTDB lineage: Bacteria > Pseudomonadota > Gammaproteobacteria > Pseudomonadales > Endozoicomonadaceae > Endozoicomonas_A > Endozoicomonas_A arenosclerae. The sequence continues at coordinate 17,585 of NZ_LASA01000099.1, forward strand.
TTATTGTGGATAATGAAACATACTTGTAATTAACGTGCAGAAATCACGTGGTATTCCAATAATCCACGGTGTTGCATCCAGCGGATAAACCAGACCAACAACCTCAGGCGGATCCAGACTTTAGGGCGGGTAACAGGCGACAGCTGACGATAATGCTGTGAGAACCAGAAACAGAAGCCTGACAGAACATCCTGACTGATATCCACAAACTCTGTTTTCTCAAAGCCCGCGTCCTTCAACGAGGCTTCATACTTCTGATGAGGCATTAAACCTTTGACCGAAATACCACAGGAGCGTGCCAGTATATTCACTATTCTTTGCTCCATGCGATCCCGGTATGGACGACTAAGAACCATATCAGTCAGAGTAAGACTGCCCCCATCCCTGATCACTTTTCTGGCGTTCTGGAAAAACTGTGTTTTGTTTTCAAAGTGGTAGGCACAATCCAGCGCCAATAATTTATCGCAGGAATCGGCTTCCAGTTTTGCCAGCTCCAGCTCGTTGCCTCTCTCCAGTTTCAGCTGATCAAAGTGATCGCACTGATCCTGTGCCCCTGCCAGAAGCTGCTCTGTTTCTGCCAGACCGGTTAGCGATTTGACCTGATAGTAATCCAACCAGACCAGCAGCTGATCGTAACTGGAAAAGCCTACATCCAGCACATCATCCTGATTGGAAAGACAGGCTTTGTCAGCCAACAATCCCGCCAGTTCTGAGCAGGCCTGACCATAACTGGAGGTTTCTCTCCAGTAACCAATAAGACGCCAGCCGGAAGATGTGGACACGCCGCTGTTCAGCAACCACTGGTCAGCCAGCATCCCACGCTCTCTTTTGGAAGATGGCCACCAGATGCTGACAATCAGACTGGTGATCTGAGAGAGCATGCCAGACATAAACAGCCATGTGAGCAATACGCCAGAAAGAAATGCGAAAATGGTCATAGGTATAAAATTATTATTTCCCTTGGGTGGAAACTGTTTGCCCTGAAACAATTTCCAAACTATGAAATCGGTTTATTTCAGTGATTGGTATTTGATAATAGAGAGGTCACCCTTTTATTACCAGAGGCAAGATTCCCTGCCCCTGGCAAATTGACAACCTTGTCAGATCAGCTCTTCATCGTTTTCATTTTTAAGCGAGGTTCTGATGGCAAATGCCACAACAGAAGACAGAGCCAGAACAATACCGACCGGCCAGGCAATATCCGAAGAAATTCCAAAACCTTCCGGAGCCATCATAATGTAGGTTGAACAGACACCTGTCATGAACCCTGCCGGAATCAACACCACCCAATAGTTGCGCTCATGCCGAACCATGTAAACAACTGCTGTCCATAAAACAATGGTCGCCAGGGCCTGGTTTGAGAAAGCGAAGTAGCGCCAGATAATAGAGAAGTCGACCAGTGTCAGAAGGTAACCTGCAATAAATACAGGTACGGCTAGCATCAGTCTGCGAACAATACTGGTCTGTTTGATCCCGAACATATCAGCAAAGATCAGACGCAGGCTTCTGAAAGCAGTATCTCCGGAAGTCACAGGGCAAGCTATTACCCCCAGAATGGCCAGCATGCCACCCAAAGACCCCATTAATCCGATGGCAATTTCATTCACCACCAACGATGGACCGCCTTTACCCAGCACCTCAGACAAACCTTCAACCCCATTGGGGAAAAAGGCCATCGCGGCGGCAGCCCATATCAGGGTAACAACCCCTTCTGCGACCATGGCTCCGTAGAATACTCTGCGACCAAATAATTCATTGGGAATACAGCGAGCCATTAAAGGTGATTGAGTGGCATGGAAACCACTGATAGCGCCACAGGCAATGGTAATACAGAGCATGGGCCAGACAGATAATCCCTGGGGGTGCTCAGAAGGTGTACCAATTTCAGGAATCGGCAATCCCTTGAACACCAGCATGCCTCCAATACCAAAGGCCATAAAGAGCAGAGCGATGGCAAACAAGGGATATATACGAGCAATAATTTTATCGATAGGGAGAATAGTGGCAAAAAAGTAGTAGGCAATAATGACCATAAGCCAGAAGGTCTTATCGGCCAATAGACCGGTAAAGCCCAGATTACTGAGCAGGGATGCAGGCCCCACCATAAAGACTGTTCCGACCAACAATAACAGAACCACGGACATCAGTCGCATAAACTGGCAGACACGGGGTCCCAGATAATAGCCCACAATTTCAGGAATACTTTGACCCTGATGACGTACAGACATCATGCCGGAAAAATAATCGTGTACAGAGCCTGCAAACAGACAACCAAAAACAATCCAGACGAAAGCAATGGGCCCATAGAGCGCACCGAGAATAGCACCGAAGATAGGTCCCAGACCGGCGATATTTAGAAACTGAATGAGGAAAATCTTGTACCAGGGCAACGCGACAAAATCGACACCGTCTGCTTTTTCCATGGCCGGAGTTGGCCTCTCAGGCTCTATTCCAAAGCAGCGCTCAACAAACTGGCTGTAAAGAAAATACCCCGCTACCAGGGCAACCAGAGCCAGTAAAAAGCTATTCATATCCCGTATCTCCATCAATTAGCTTATGAAGATACGGATCCCCTCATACCGGCTCTTCTGTGCAGCATCCTGAATATTGTTGTGCTAGCCATAAACTGCTTTCCCCCACTAAAAAATGAGAAAGGGGTTGTAGTGCTCATGGCTGATTTATGATGTAAACAATAGTGATTGAGCAGTTACTCAACTTTTAAGATAAAAATCATAGTCATTCCAGAGCCAATGTTTATACGATTTACTTATGTAAACCTCAGTAAAACGAGCCATGAAGAATAAGTTCTGGGTCAGAACTCCAATCATTTCACCCAATCACAATCAGGATTCGGTTTATCAAGACCACTGCAGTGGATATGACCACTGCGAAGGACGTTTAGTTCCTTATGACCAGGCATCAACTTGCAACCCAGTCTGATGTTAATGCCCTCCCCTACCGACAACTCTGCACTAGCACCTATCCCTAATGAGACATCAGCATTACCCCCACAAATTTTGGGATTGTCTTTGGTATAAGCATGTAAAACACAACCAATGGAACCCGCCTCCACTAAAACTCTGTGGCAACTGTTTTCCGATCCGCCGACATAAATCGGGTTTTCTACTTCACGAAAAGTGGCGGTATAGTTTTTATCAAGAAAGGAGATTGAACCTGAAAAAACTTCAGCATTTTCGCCTGCAGATAACTCACCGGACAGGGCAAAATCATCATATTCACTGTTCAATACCAACTTGCCATCATCACCCTTTTCGACTTCCAGTTTATAGACATAGCTATTGTGGGTTTCTTCCGGAAAACCCAATACATACAGATCGCCATCACCCAGAGGGAGTGCATAAACGTCGCCACCGCTCTCATCCGTGAAATACCAGGCTGTAGAGAGTTCACTTAACAAGTTCGGATCGACCTCTTTCCAGCTTTTCTCAATGGCAGCAGCCGCTTCGGTGCAGCTGGGGATATCCGTGAAGCAGGTTTTTATGCCACCTTTTAACCCCATCAAAGCAGACATATTGAGCCTGGCAGCCTCTCTGGCTTCAGTTAATTTTTTGGTGACCGTATGGACCAGAAATTTTTCGTAAGGGCTTTCAAGGATGCGTCGAACTTGCTGGAGAACTCTTCTGGTTTCTTTGTATTTTTTCTCAAGCTGAACCCTGGCTTTCTGTACTTCTTCACTGACCAGACTGGGCCCCACTTTCAATCCAAAATCACTGTAGGATCGGTAAGTATACTGAACCGGATTGCTGCCACTGGCTTCTGCTGCTGTTACCTGAGCGGAAAAATCATTGGCCGCATAATCGATGACCTGTTCTACCAGACGTTTACACTTGTCCAGATTTTTGAGTTCGCAAGAAGTAACATAGTATTCGTCGTTTTTGTCCTTTCCAGTAAACAGCTTTGCCAGTGACTGCGGCGTACCTCCCAATTGAATCGCCATGATTTCAACATGACCGTGAACCTGACTCTTTGTGTGAGCCAGCTTCAAAGAATCCATCAGATCGCCAATGGCTGAGAACTTGGCAGAGGAGTTTTCTTCAAGTTATGCTTCTGGTATTCACTGTCAAACTTAACCCTGAAAGAAACCAGTAAATTGCCACCAGTTCTTGCCGACTCTACAAACTGATCACCGCAAGCAGCACGAAACGTTTCGGGTCCTTTCTCATAAGCCGATTGACCCAATTCATTCAAAGCATCTTCCCCTGATTTCACAGTCCCTATACTGGCTTCACCAGACACCACTGACTCTACGAAGGTATAAGTTTCAATCCGTTTCTCTTCTTCAGTTTCCAGCGCGTATTTCACCTTGGCACTGCCAGTAAAGATTTCATAACTGGCTGAACCGTCAAGATTAACCCCCAGATTCAACTGAACATCTTCATGGGTGACCTGTTTACCAAACTGCACTGTTCCGACAGCACTGCCTATATGGCTGATAGCTCCGGGCTTTAGACAGCTTGCCCCCAGTATCCGACCCTCGTCTGTCGAATATCCCATGCCAAGATCCAGCTGGGAGGATTCTGTATCATCTGCCGCTATATGCGACGATAAGAACATAAAAAAAGACAAAGCCCAGCAGACACTTCGAGTCAGATCTCTCATGGGAGTCTCCATGAAATGAGGAAAAGATGCAGGGAGGAGGTATCACAGACGATCTGTGATGAATTGGGGAGAGAGGATAGTTAATGGCCTGGACTTGCGCCAAAAATAAGCACTAACGTAAGTATTACGTCACATACCCATTAGCCTGAATATGTGACGTAAAGAATATCAGATCAAGCGGTCGCTGCAGCAGAAACAGTTACACGACGAGAGCGGATAATAAAGAGGGCAAAGCTGATGACAGCTACGGCAATGCCTGCTGGATAAGCCACTGCAGTAGACAGTCCCAGACCTTCAGGAGCCATAACAATATAAGTGGCACACACTGCAGTCATGAATACGGCAGGAGCGGTTGTAAGCCAGTGCCACTTGCCATTCTGAACCAGGTACATGGAAGCAGCCCACAGAACGATGGTGGCCAGCAGCTGGTTAGAAAACGCGAAATAACGCCAGATAATGKTGAAATCAACAAAAGTCAGAGCAAAACCGACGGCAAACACAGGTATCGCCAGAAGCAGGCGACTGCGTGTAGATTTTTGTTCCATGTTCAAAGCATCTGCGATGATCAAACGAACACTTCGGAAGGCAGTATCACCAGAAGTAATCGGGCAGGCAATAACACCCAGAATAGCCAGAAGACCACCAAAGGTATCCATCAGGCCTACCGAGATTTCTTTCACTACCAGACCTGCTCCACCTTGAGCCAGTACGTCGTTCAGACCTTCAATGCCATTAGGGAAGAAGGCCATTGCAGCAGCTGCCCAGATCAGGGCAACAGCACCTTCAGCAATCATGGCACCGTAAAATACACGACGACCATAGGTTTCTGTAGGCAGGCACCGAGCCATCATGGGTGACTGAGTTGCATGGAAGCCGCTGATAGCACCACAGGCTATGGTTACAAACAGCATTGGCCACATTGGCAGACCCGCAGGATGAGAAGTCTCTGCACCAATTTCAGGAACCGGCAGACCCTTAACAATCAGCATGCCGCCAACGCCCACAGCCATGATCAGTAGAGTAGCGCCGAAAAGCGGGTAAATTTTGGAGATCAGCTTGTCGACAGGCAAGATGGTGGCAATAAAGTAGTAAGCCAGAATAACCGACAACCAGAAACCACTTTTCGCCAGAACACCTTCACCACCCAGGTTGGCCAGCAGACCGGCAGGCCCCATCATGAAGACTACGCCCACCAGCACCAACAGGATCACAGAGAACCCACGCATGAATTTTCGGAAGCCTTCGCCCAGATAAGTACCCACTATTTCAGGAATGGATTGGCCGCCATGGCGAATGGACAACATGCCAGAAAGGTAATCGTGGACACCTCCGGCAAAAATGCAGCCGAAAACGATCCACAGGAAAGCGGATGGGCCGTAAAGTGCTCCCATAATCGCACCAAAAATGGGACCCAGTCCGGCAATGTTCAGAAACTGTATCAGGAAGATTTTGTACCATGGTAACGGTACATAATCGACACCATCCGTTTTGGTCAAAGCAGGCGTTTTGCGATCAGGCTCCACGCCAAAAAGACGGTCAACCACCCGCCCATAAATAAAATATCCGGCCATCAGGGCCAGAAGTGCTGTGATAAAGCTGGTCATCCCCATACCCCCGACCTCTTTTGTCTGCTTTGGTAAAAGCGGGCAGAGGCCTAAGTGTTCATAGTTTGTTCAGAGTCGCGGGGACTTTAACAAGTTAAAGATTCTGTAAATTGACTTGAAGCAATAAATAGTTAACAGGTTCGGTAATTCATTAGAGGTCACATTTGAACATGCACTCAAATACCTTCTGCTAAGCTTTCTGGACATCCCCGCTTCGGAAAATCGTATGAGCAGCCTGATTGATCTCGCTACCCGTGTGCTCTGGGAGTACATACTCATATATTTACTTCTGGGTGCAGGCGCCTATTTCACACTTCGCAGCCGCTTTGTCCAGATTCGTCATTTCTTTCATGCCTGGAAAATCATGTTCAGTTCCAGGAATACCTCAAAAAGCGAGATTTCCTCCTTTCAAGCGCTTTGCACTTCTTTGGCCGCCCATGTAGGCACAGGCAACCTGGCCGGTGTGGCCATCGCTATTTTTATCGGAGGTCCGGGGGCCATTTTCTGGATGTGGGTGGTGGCTGTACTGGGGATGTCATCCAGCTATATAGAGAACACTCTGGCCCAGCTCTATAAAACCAATAATAACGACGGCACCTTTCGAGGTGGACCAGCGTACTACATAGAGAAAGCCCTGGGGCTTCGCTGGCTGGGCGTCATCTTTTCCAGCTTGTTGCTGATCGCTTTCGGATTTGTTTTCAATGCTGTGCACGCTAACTCCGTATCGGCGTCTCTTTCAGCCAGCACCAGCCTGAGTCCGGAATACATTGGTTTGGGCATGGCGGTCATCACTGCCTTGATCATCTTTCGCGGCATCAAAACCATCACCCGCTTTGCCGAGATGGTGGTGCCTATGATGGCTCTGGCCTACCTCTTTATTGCCTTGTACATCGTCGTTAGCCGTATTGATGAAATGCCCGCCGTTATTGCCCTGATCTTCAATCATGCATTTGGCCTTGAGCAAGCGGTTGGCGGCGGCATTGGCTACTCGGTAGCCCAGGCCATAATGCAGGGTGTTAAAAGAGGCCTGTTCTCCAATGAAGCGGGTATGGGCAGTGGCCCTAACGCTGCTGCCACAGCAACTCCATGGCCTCATCATCCTGCCGCCCAGGGCATAATTTCCATGACCAGTGTCTTTATCGACACCATTATTATCTGTACAGCCACCGCAGCCATCGTGATGCTATCCGGCCAGCTGGAAAATGGCAGTACTCTCAACGGCATTCAATTGACGCAGGCAGCTATGGGCAGTCTGGTAGGCGGCTGGGGAGAATGGTTTATCATGGGTGCCGTGCTCTTCTTTGGCTTCACCTCCGTTGTAGCCAATTATTACTACGGCGAGTCCAACCTGCTGTTTATGAAGAACAGCCCTAAATTGCTCCTGACTTATCGCTGCAGTGTCATATTCCTGGTTTATCTGGGAGCGGTGAGCAGTCTGGAAGCTGTCTGGATTGTGGCTGACCTGGCCATGGGTCTGATGGCGCTGATCAACCTGATTGTGATCGTTCTATTATCTGGCCCAGCTTTACAGGTATTGAAAGACTATGACCGCCAACTAAAAAAAGGCAGAACGCCTGTGTTCTATCGTGAGCGCTTCCCTTTCCTCAATCAAACCATGGATACCAATGTCTGGGTTCAGCCTTCAGACCCTGACGATATGGATGATGACGATAACAGCGCACCTGCCTCCGACCTTCCTGAAGCTGAAGGTCTTTAGTCAAACATAATCCGCTCATCCTGAGCTTGTGGAAGGATGCTGGTAATGCACTTCGACAAGCTCAGCCCAAACGGGTTTGAGAAGAGGTCTCTTTCAAACCATCGAAATCTTTTTTCAAAAATAATGAAGATGGGGTTTGTAGGTATTTCAACCTAGCAAAAAAGGCATTAACACCAATAAATCAAGTGACTTCCCATTGCCATCCAAAGCCTTATAAAACGTATAGCAGCTACTAACTGATGGGTTTTTCTTTACTTTTTACTGACTCAGAGCAGAGGTATTAATACCTACCCATCATCGTTTATTCACTTATATTATATATAGTCGATTAGAAACAAACTTCCGGGCATATAAATAATCCGGAAGCGCTATGAACGATTTTATTTCTGCATCGAACAATATTATCTGGGGAAGCATCCTGATTTACCTGCTTCTTGGAGCCGGTATTTTCTTCACTATCCGTACCCGTTTTGTCCAGTTCCGTCGTTTCGGTCTGGCCACCAAAACCATGATGGGTAGCCGTACTACGAACTCCACACATCAGATCTCTGCCTTCCAGGCGTTCTGCACCAGTCTGGCCGCTCGTATTGGTACCGGTAATATGGCCGGTGTTGCAGTTGCTATCTACCTGGGGGGACCCGGTGCCATCTTCTGGATGTGGCTGATTGCCCTGCTGGGTATGGCGACCAGCTTTGCCGAAAATATCCTGGCGCAGATTTATAAAACCAATAATGGTGACGGCACTTACCGTGGTGGACCAGCTTACTTCATGCAAAAAGCATTGGGGCAACGCTGGATGGGCATTGCCTTCTCAATCTCCCTGATCATCGCTTTCGGTTTTGCTTTTAACAGTGTTCAGTCCAACTCTATTGCTGCCGCGTTCAGCGGATACGACATTGCTCCAGAGTATATTGGTATTGCTCTGGCATTAGTCAGCGGTGTTGTTATCTTTGGCGGTATTCGCTCTATCTCCAAAGTAGCTGAAATGATCGTACCGGTGATGGCTCTGGGTTATCTGGCTGTTGCACTGGTTGTTGTTGCCATGAACCTCTCTGAGCTGCCTGCAGTGTTCAGCCTGATCTTCAAGAGTGCCTTCGGTCTGGAAACAGCCATGGGCGGCGGTGTGGGTTACATGGTCTCCCAGGCCATGATGCAGGGTATCAAGCGTGGCCTGTTCTCTAACGAGGCCGGCATGGGTAGTGCTCCTAATGCTGCAGCTACCGCTCACTCCACTCACCCGGTTAATCAGGGCATGATGGGGATGCTGGGCGTATTTCTGGATACCATCGTCGTTTGTACAGCGACAGCTGCCATCATTCTGATGTCCGGTATGCTGGAACCAGGCAGTGGCCTGACCGGTATTGAACTGACTCAGGCTGCTCTGGCTAATGAAGTGGGCGCATGGGGTGGCCACCTGGTGGCTCTGGCGATTCTGCTGTTCGCTTTCACCTCCATCATTGCCAACTACTACTATGGTGAGTCCAACCTGCTGTTCATCAAAAACAGCAAACCTCTTCTGATGATCTATCGTCTGGCGGTTCTGGGCATGGTGTTCTGGGGTGCGATTGGCAACCTGCCAACCGTTTGGGCATTTGCTGATCTGTCCATGGGTATCATGGCGCTGATCAACATCGCTGCCATCCTGTTACTGTCCGGTATTGTAGTTCAGGTTCTGAAAGACTTTGACGAGCAGATTGCCGACGGCATTGTTCCGGTATTTAACCGCAAGAAGTTCCCATTCCTGGATAAAACCATGGATAAGGACGTATGGCAGGAGCACAGCTCTGGTGAAGCACAGCCGGCTTCCGCCGCTGAAGTGAAAGCCCGACTGGTTACTGAATAACGCCTAAAGGGGCCGAACCACTGTTTCGGCCTCTTTTTCCTTTATAAACACTCCTTATGCTGATCTCTACCTGGCTTAAATCTATGTCCGCCAGCTCCAGGGATTCAGTTTCTCCCACGGCACTGCTCCTCAGCCGCAGGTGGTCAATGCGCAACTCCCCAGTAGAGAACCCATTTGAGCTGTCGATTGAGCAAGGCACCTTTAAACTCACTTCTCCTGATGTTCTGATGTCTACCCGGGCTTTTTCAACATCGTAAGACAACTGGCTGACACTCTCCCCTTCGGGTAGTGAGTTCTCCAAAGTTGATAAAAACCTGACTCGCTCTTCTCTCTCCACTGCCTCTTTCTGCTCACTGGAAGCGGAAATTGATTCCAATGGGCTCAGCAGTGCCAAGGCTAGTGAAGCGGCAAATCGCAATCGTGTCTGATTGGAAAGCGCTCTTCTCAACTGCCAACGCGAGACCCACTTCTTTTGTAATAAAATCTCACCCAGCTTTTCACCGGTTTCTTTCTGGATCTGGACCGCTTCTTGAATTCGCTCTTCTGTGACATAGCCCCGGGTGACCAGAATCTGTCCTAACCGGGATTTGTGATATGCTTGAGCCCGTTTTAAATTATCCATGCGGGTACCGTCCTTTTAGCCAGCCTTTCATAGCTTGGTTATCGGCCGTTTTCAGCCATGATCAAAGGAGTCGTCACTTCCGGATCATCCCAAAAAGGCGGGTATTCCCTCTCTAAGTTAATGGAACAGGTTTCTGAGCATGCCGGAAAAAAAGCAGGGCTTTGCCTTCGAACAGTCGCTCTCTGAACTGGATGCACTGGTTCAGAAGATGGAATCGGGTGATATGTCACTGGAAGACTCTCTGAAAGCTTTTGAGCAAGGGGTTAAGCTGACACGTGAATGTCAGAAAGCCCTGACCGAAGCCGAACAGAGAGTTCAGCAACTTCTTGAAAACCAGGGTCAGCTGGAAACCCGCCCGTTCGAATCGACAGAAGGCGAATAACCCATGACACTGCTGGAATACATCAAGGGTTGTCAGAACCGTGTTGATGAGCAGCTCAGAGAAGTTTTACCCGCCACCAGCCAGGTCAGCCAGACTCTGGTTGAGGCCATGTCTTATTCCGTCTTCAATGGTGGTAAAAGAATTCGTCCTATTCTGGTTTATGCAGCGGCTGAGGCCGTTGGAGGTCACCAGAATTTCGCTGACCCGGCAGCCTGTGCCGTCGAGCTGATTCATGCTTATTCTCTGGTCCATGATGACCTTCCGGCCATGGATGACGACGACCTGCGCAGGGGCAAGCCCACCTGCCACAAAGCTTTTGATGAGGCTACCGCCATTCTGGCAGGTGATGCCCTGCAAACCCTGGCATTTGAAGTTCTGGCTACAGCTGGACAGGATATTTCTGACTCTGTCCGCTTGAAACTGGTGACCGAACTGGCTCAGGCCTCAGGACATTCGGGCATGTGTGGTGGCCAGTCCATGGACTTGAACTCGGTGGGCAGTGCACTGGATCAGGAACAACTTCAGTTGATGCACAGTCATAAAACCGGTGCCCTGATTCGAGCCAGTGTGATCATGGGAGCCCTGACCCTCGGATCGGTTCAAACCCAGGAGCTGGAGAATCTGACCCGTTATGCGGACGCCATAGGTCTGGCTTTTCAGGTGCAGGACGATATTCTGGATGTTATTTCGGATACCGAAACTCTGGGCAAGCAACAGGGAGCCGACCTGGCACTGGATAAACCTACCTATGTCTCTCTGATGGGTCTGGATGGCGCACGGGAACTGGCAGCCTCTCTTTGCCAGCAGGCGATTCAATCCCTTGAAGGTTTTGGAGATCGAGCCACCGTTCTCAGACAAATGGCGGAATACGTCATTCAGCGTTCGCACTGAAGCAGACTTGTATGAAAAATCATCATACAAGTGACTGATTCAGGGGTAAAATCAGTATTTCCATAGTAAAAACCTGTTGTTCAGGTACAATCCTATAGTTCTCTGATTAAAAACCTGCAGGAGCCAGAACTGGATACTTTTCTTATGGTCTGGCTCTCAGGAAGCTGTCAGGCATTTGCTATCCACAAGCCTGACTGGCTCCGGAAGCCAATCAAGGCTTCCCCTTCCCTTCCCATAAAGGTTATGGTGAAAGAGGAACTACATTGAATTTTCGAAAAGCGGCCTGGGACCAGGAGACTGGCGTTTGATTGACAGCCCGCCTGAAAGAGTCGCTTTTTATGGCTGAGAGGCCTGGATCGCAAGCAAACATGTTTCACGAAATACCCAAGACAAAGCCTGATACCCCCTTGCTGGATCGGGTCGATACTCCCGACCAGCTGCGCCAATTTGATAAAACCGATCTGCCGCAACTGGCTAATGAGCTCAGGGAGTACCTGCTCTACTCGGTTGGCCAGGTGGGTGGGCATTTTGGTGCCGGCCTGGGTGTTGTTGAACTGACCGTCGCCCTGCATTATCTTTTCGAAACTCCATACGACCGTCTGGTCTGGGATGTGGGCCATCAGGCCTATCCCCATAAAATCCTGACCGGACGGAAGCACCGAATGGATACCCTGCGCCAGAAAGACGGCCTGGCCGCTTTTCCCAAAAGGGACGAAAGCGAGTACGACACCTTTGGTGTAGGGCACTCCAGTACTTCTATCAGTGCAGCCCTTGGCATGGCAACCAGTGCTCGCCTGAAGGGTGAGAAGCGTCGAACGGTTGCTGTTATTGGCGATGGCTCCATGACCGCAGGCATGGCCTATGAGGCCATGAACCATGCCGCAGATCTCAAAGCCAACATGCTGGTTATTTTGAACGACAATGACATGTCGATTTCAAAAAGTGTGGGCGGCCTGTCCAACTACCTGACCAAGGTGCTTTCCAGCAAGACCTACCATCACATTCGTGAAGGCAGCAAAAAAGTCCTGAATGTCATTCCCCACGCCTGGGAACTGGCTCGCAGAACCGAAGAGCACATGAAGGGAATGATTATTCCCGGTACTCTGTTTGAAGAAATGGGCTTCAACTATTTTGGCCCCATCGATGGCCATGATTTACCCATGCTGCTGCACACTCTCGAAAACCTTAAAGACCTCGACGGCCCTCAGTTCCTCCATGTAGTGACGCGAAAAGGCAAAGGTTTCATTCCGGCAGAGAAAGACCCTATTGGCTACCATGCTATCACCAAGCTTGAGCCAAGCCCCAAGGCCGGAGAGGAAAAGCCCAAGCTGCCCAAAAAGCCCAAGTACTGCAATGTTTTTGGACAGTGGTTGTGTGATATGGCTGCAGCCGACGACAAACTGGTGGGTATTACGCCAGCTATGTGTGAAGGCTCGGACCTGATCCGTTTTGCTGATCATTATCCGGATCGCTACTTTGATGTAGCTATCGCGGAACAACATGCAGTTACTCTGGCGGCAGGCATGGCCTGCGAAGGTATGAAGCCTGTGGTAGCTATATACTCAACGTTCCTGCAGAGAGCTTACGATCAGTTAATCCATGATGTCGCCGTTCAGAAACTGGACGTTTTATTTGCCATTGACCGAGCCGGAATGGTGGGTGAAGACGGCCCAACCCACGGCGGTTGCTACGACATTGCCTACTTGCGCTGTGTACCTGAAATGCTGGTAATGAGCCCCTCGGATGAAGACGAAACACGTCGTATGTTATCCACAGGCTATCAGTACCAGGGACCCGCTTCTGTTCGTTACCCACGTGGCACCGGTCCAGGTGTGGCAATCAGTGAAAGTCTTGAAAGCATGACGATTGGCAAAGGTGAAATACGTCGTCAGGGTCAACAGGTCGCTATTCTGTCTTTCGGCACACTGCTTCAAAACGCATTGACAGCTGCCGATGAGCTCGATGCGACTGTCGCCAACATGCGCTTTGTGAAGCCCCTGGACGAAGAGCTGATTCTGCAACTGGTCAAAGATCATGAGTTGCTGGTAACGCTTGAAGAAGGCTGCATTGCTGGTGGAGCCGGTTCAGCTGTTTCTGAATTCCTGAACGAGCAGGGTATCAACATCCCCGTTTTACATCTTGGTATTCCAGATGAATACATTGAAGCTGCCAGCCACAAACAGCAGCTGGCTGAATGCGGACTGGATGCAGAGGGCATCAAACAGTCCATCTTCAAGCGAATGGGTCGCAATCTGAAGAACTCAATCAAGATTGCTCACGTCACTCAAGCCTGACCACTAAAATCAGCCTCCTGCTCCAAGGAGGCTGGTAACTCCTTCCATTCTTTCACGACTACTGTGATCTATTCTTTTAGGCTCTTAATGGATTCTGGGGAGCTGGTTGAGGACGAGTTATTTGACTATGAATAGAAGACGTTTTCTTGTACAAAAGTGTCATGAAACTTTATGACCTCCTCGACAACGCCAAGTGCTTTGAACAGATACGCCAGATTCGCTGGCCTGACGGGGTGAAATGCCCACACTGTGCCAGCTCAGACATAACCCGCCAAGGCAAGGACGATTCACAGCCTGACAGACAGAGATATTCTTGTAAAGAA
>NZ_LASA01000100.1 GCF_001562015.1 Endozoicomonas arenosclerae
CAGGAGATGATCGATCACTTCGTAATGAAGCTGCGTATGGTTCGCTTCCTGCGTACGCCTGAGTATGATGAATTGTTCTCTGGCGATCCTATCTGGGCGACAGAATCTATTGGTGGTATGGGTCTGGATGGTCGTACGCTGGTCACCAAGAACAGCTTCCGTTTCCTGCATACCCTGTACACCATGGGCCCATCTCCAGAGCCAAACATTACTGTTCTCTGGTCTGAGTCTCTGCCTCAGGGCTTCAAGGAGTTCTGTGCCAAGGTATCCATCGACACCAGTTCCATTCAATATGAAAACGATGATCTGATGCGTACGGATATGGACAGCGACGATTACGCCATTGCCTGCTGTGTATCCCCAATGATTGTGGGTAAACAGATGCAGTTCTTTGGTGCTCGTGCCAACCTGGCCAAGACTCTGCTGTACGCCATCAATGGCGGTGTGGATGAGAAGCTGAAGGCTCAGATTGGTCCAAAAGTTGCGCCTATCACCGATGACGTTCTCGACTTCGATACTGTTTATGCCAGCATGGATCACTTGATGGACTGGTTGGCTACCCAGTATGTGACTGCCCTGAATTCCATTCACTATATGCACGACAAGTACTCTTATGAAGCCGCTCAGCTGGCTCTTCATGATCGTGACGTTGTTCGTACCATGGCTACAGGTATTGCTGGTTTATCTGTTGCGGCTGACTCTCTCTCCGCC
Source organism: Endozoicomonas arenosclerae (assembly GCF_001562015.1). Classification (GTDB taxonomy): domain Bacteria; phylum Pseudomonadota; class Gammaproteobacteria; order Pseudomonadales; family Endozoicomonadaceae; genus Endozoicomonas_A; species Endozoicomonas_A arenosclerae. The sequence continues at coordinate 712 of NZ_LASA01000100.1, forward strand.
ATCAAATACGCCAAGGTGAAACCCATTCGTGATGAAGATGGCCTGGCGGTCGACTTCGAGATCGAAGGTGACTATCCGAAGTTTGGTAACAACGAAGAGCGTGTCGATGCAATTGCCTGTGAATTGGTAGAAACCTTCATGAAGAAGGTGTCTTCTCACAAGACTTATCGTAATGCGATTCCAACCCAGTCTATCCTGACCATTACTTCCAACGTGGTGTATGGCAAGAAGACCGGTAACACTCCAGACGGTCGTCGTGCAGGCCAGCCATTTGGTCCAGGTGCAAACCCAATGCATGGCCGTGACATCAGTGGTGCGGTTGCTTCCTTGAGTTCTGTTGCTAAACTGCCGTTCTCTTACGCAAAAGATGGTATTTCCTACACCTTCTCCATTGTGCCAAAAGCTCTGGGTAAAGATGAAGATGGCCGTCGTCGTAACCTGGTGGGCCTGATGGATGGCTACTTCCATCACGAAGTGGAGCGTGAGGGTGGCCAGCACCTGAACGTGAACGTACTGAACCGAGAAATGCTGGAAGATGCTGTTGAGAACCCAGACAAGTATCCTTCCCTGACCATTCGTGTGTCCGGTTATGCTGTTCGATTCAACTCTCTGACACCTGAGCAGCAAAGAGACGTTATTGCCCGTACCTTTACAGCAACCCTGTAAGAGTAACGGCGGTGCACTAATGAAGGCCGGCATTATGCCGGCCTTCTTTGTTAGATTTATTTACATAAATGCAGCGATCTGACGACTTGTAGCTATCATCCATTGATGTCTGGCGTATTTCCGATTTGCAGCTGTTTGAATTGAGGTCAGTTATGGCAATTGGACGTGTTCATTCCATGGATTCATTTGGAACCGTCGATGGCCCGGGTATCCGCTATGTGGTCTTTATGCAGGGCTGCCTGATGCGATGCCGTTATTGCCACAACCGGGACACTTGGGATCTTCGTGAGGGTGGGGAACTGAAAAGCCATGAAGAAGTGTTTCGGGAAATTAAAAAAGTTAAAAACTTTCTCTCCGGCGGTGTAACGGTAACCGGGGGAGAGCCTATCCTGCAGGCTGAGTTTGTCGCCGATTTATTTGAAGAGTGTCGTAAAGAGGGTATTCATACCTGCCTGGATACCAATGGTTTTGCCAAACATATCAATGATGATGTGATTCGTCTGCTGGAGAATACGGATCTGGTGCTTCTGGACATCAAGCACATGGATGAAGAGCTTCATCATAAACTGACTTATGTAACAGGCAGTCACACCAAGCATTTTGCCCAATACCTGGCCGAGATCAACAAGCCGGTTTGGATTCGTTATGTCGTGGTGGACGGTTATACGGTAGACCCTCAATACGCACGTATGCTGGCTGAATTTATTGAGCCTATGAAGAATGTTGAGAAGGTGGAGATTCTGCCTTATCACAGCCTAGGTGTTCACAAGTGGGATTTATTAAATGACACTTATGAGCTGGAAAAAGTAACGCCGCCTACTCAGGAGCAGCTCGACTTGATCAGAGATGAATTTACTTCAAGAGGGGTTGCTGCGGCTTATTAAATCGTATTTCGCTTACCCTGAGCTTGTCGAAGGGTGATGGTATTGGACTTTGATAAGCTCAGTTGGAACGGGTTTTTGAGAGGGGTTGAACAAGGAAGTAAATTTCAGACAAGTTCCTGGTCTGAAAATCCAGCATTCAAAAAGATATGAATGCTGGATAGGTAATTGCTCAGCCTTTTTGATGAAAGTTATATAAGTCGCTACTCACTATGGTTTGAGCCTGACTCAACATCATGATGTCTGTTTCGTCTGTAGCAATAGCAGTGATAGGCTGTTTCTGCTGCTGCTAGAACCCCTTGGCCTAGAAGGGTTGATGTAAGGCTGCCTATCACAGTAAAGACAGGTACCGCAGCGCTGGCGGATCTGCAGGTAAAACTTTCGGTTGCATTATGTTGTTCTGCCCTCTCTCTTTCCTTATTGCATAGATCAACAACCACGGCAATGGTTATCCAGCCTCCTGTAACGAGCCCTATTGAACCAGCTACTTTATAGCGATTTTTAAACAGTGTTCTTTTAAGGCTGTGTTTTTCCCAGAAGTTACCTCCGCCGTTGTCTCCACCGCCTCCTCCCGCAGCTCCTCCTCTTCCATTGTCATTTGATCCTTCATCGTTATTACCGTCATCGTCGGGGTCCTGGCCTTTTCTAAAATCGAAGTGAAACAATTTGAAGCTGTACTTATTGCCGCGATGTCTGAGGCCTCCGTTACTAGCAGCTTGTCTGCCGGTCGCTGAAACATTAGAAATGACTAATTGGTGGGGAGTGCTGGGAAATAGTGATTCAGCTACCGCAACTTCTTCCTGAATGAAGGGAGAAGCGGCCATATTGATTTCGGCGTTGATGTTTTTAAGGCTACCAGCATCAAAGTAGGGTCTTGTAGCAGTGTGTGCTACAAGATCTTTCATTGACAGGGTTATAGTTTCTGTGGCGATTGGACTTTGCTGTACTGCTTCTTTACCTCCTGGCTTTCCGGGACAGATACAGGACTCTTCCTCATCAATGCTGTCGTATAATTCAAATGCAAGGCTAAGGATTTCAGCCCAGTTCAATGAGGTTGTTTTGCTGTCTTCTGAAGATGTTTTTAGTAAAACAGAATAAGATTTGTTATTAGCAAAGACAGTGACAAAATCCGGATGGATCAGAGACCCACTGCTTTTCAGGGTGATGCTTGCTTCTCCTTTGGCAGGTTCAAGAATGTATTCGACACCTTCGGCTAATAGGGTAGAACTGATCTTGCAGTGGTTGCAGTGGAAATCTGAAGCTGTCTCAGCCTTTACTCTCAATTGCCAGTTGCCATGATCTGCGGCTGAATAGGTTTGTTGTTTGATTTGTCCGGTTACCGGGTCTGTTAGCTCATGGTATATGGGGACTATCAGAGTACTGCCAGGAGGTTGAGCTTCTGTTGCAGGCGGTATGATAGAAATCAAAATGAGTAAACTTAAACAGAGAAATGATGGCAATAGTCTGACTGAGTTCATGGTTTACAACCTGTTAGACAGAAACAGATCAAAACTAGACTATGAGTCAATAGTCAGCAAATGCTGACAAGCTATCGTCCATGCTTCTAGTCGTTATCTTGCTTGCTACAGGTTAATTTTTCGGGACTATCCTGATGGTTTTAATCTGAAGGTAGAGGCAGATGTTTCGGTCTTTGATAGGAGTGCTTCTGTTTGCGGCTTTTTTAATAAATGTTGGTTCTTCTTCAGCTTGTTCCATTGAGGGGCAAGAGTGTAAGAAGGTGACAGATTGCTGTAATCCCAATACCGAGAGAATGTGTAATCTTGAAGCGGGTCAATGTATGAAATGTCTGGGAGAGAAAGAGTTATGTGGCCCTGAAAGTGCTCCTTGTTGTTATCTCTGTACTCCGCAGCAGCCCGGCTGTTTTCAAATGGAGTGCAGAACCGATCCGGACTATGACACAGATAGAAGGCATTGTTTGCCTCCGGCACCGAGGTTTCAATCTGAGGAGTTGTAGCAAGAGAGCGGCCCTTCCTGGAGAGGAAAGGCCTCAGGAGTCAAGGGTTTAGTTAAAAAACCTGTTTTCCTGTTCCTGAACGCGAATGAAAGTGGTCCGCTTGGTCAGTTCTTTCAGGGTGGCTGCGCCTACATAGGTGCAGGTTGAGCGAACGCCGCCCAGAATGTCCTGAACAGTATTTTCAACCGGGCCACGGTAAGGCACCTTAACGGTTTTACCTTCAGAAGCGCGGTAGTTGGCAACACCACCGGAGTGCTTGTCCATAGCGGTTTCGGAGCTCATGCCGTAGAACAGTTTGAACTTCTTGCCGTCTTCTTCCACTTCTTCGCCAGCAGACTCGTCGTGACCGGCAAACATGCCGCCAATCATGACAAAGTCAGCACCGCCACCAAAGGCTTTGGAAACATCGCCAGCACAGGTGCAGCCGCCATCAGAAATGATTTGTCCACTCACACCGTGTGCAGCATCTGCGCATTCGATGGTGGCAGACAGTTGAGGGTAGCCTACACCGGTTTTAACGCGGGTTGTGCAGACAGAGCCTGGGCCGATGCCAACTTTAACGATGTCGGCACCTTTCAGAATCAACTCTTCAACCATTTCACCGGTTACAACGTTACCGGCAATAATGACTTTGTTTGGGTGTTGCTTACGCACTTTGGAGACGTACCGAACAAAATGCTCAGAGTATCCGTTGGCAACATCAATGCAGATAAAACGAAGCTTGTCGTCCAGTGCCAGGATATCGTTGAGTTTGGCAAAGTCGGCTTCGGAGGTGCCGCTGCTCACCATGATGTGGTTTTCAATGCCTGCAGGTGCGCTGTCCAGAAACGCTTTCCACTCTTCGATGGTGTAGTGCTTGTGCACTGCGGTCAGCATTTTGTGCTCAGCAAGGGCCAGAGCAATGGAGAAGGTGCCCACTGTATCCATATTGGCAGCAATGACAGGGACGCCGGTCCACTCCTGGTCGGTGTGAACAAATTTGAAGGTACGTTCCAGGCTGACCTGGGAGCGGCTCTTCAGGGTTGAACGCTTGGGCCTGAACAAAACATCTTTAAAGCCCAGCTTGATATCAGCTTCAACACGCATAACTTTCCCGTTAGACCTTTTTACAGGTTAAAGACTTAGTCTTCGACAGGTTAATGACAAGGGAGAGTGTACAAGCGGCAGGATTTTGGAGGCTACCTATGAGGAGATACCGGTGACCCGGAAAGCGCGCGCACTTTCGACGCTTATACCGGTCGATTATACAAAAACAGATATTCAGGTCAAAGGTTGATTTGCCGAAGCCTGTTTTTTTCGCTCATGGCTGTTTTGCCGTTTGGACAGAATCACCCGAAAGTGTTGCCAGGGAGGTTATGCCCTGTCTGAAATCATAAACTGACTATTAAAGTAGCAGACTCAGAGGCAGGGCATGGAAGAGCAGCAGGATTGATTTAATCAATCAGGTCCTGAATTTTGGTTTTGATCAGATCAATGGCGATTCTGTTTTTACCACCATGAGGAATAATCAGGTCAGCGTGCTGGCGGGCAGGCTCAATGAACTGAAGGAACATGGGGCGAACCGTTTCAAGGTACTGTTTGATCACGGAATCCACGTCGCGACCACGCTCAATAATGTCACGCTTCAGTCGTCTGATCAGGCAGATGTCCAGTGGTGTATCCATATAGAAGCGAAGATCAAATGTTTCACGAATTTCTGGACGTGTGAACAATAGAATGCCTTCAATCAGGATTACACGAGCGGGCAGAACTCTTCTGGTTTCCTGCTTACGGTTATGTTCGGTGTAATCGTATAAAGGCACATCCACAGCCTGACCTTCTTTCAGTCGCTTCATGTGCTCCAGCATCAGGTCGTGGTCCATGGATTCAGGGTGATCGTAGTTGGTTTGAACCCTCTGCTCCATGGTCATGTGAGTCTGATCTTTGTAATAAGAATCTTCAGAGATGACGCAGACGTGCTCCGACTGAAGCTCTTCAACCAGAGTATTGGCGAGCAGGCTTTTACCAGAGGCGGAAGCGCCGGCAATGCCGACCAGGATGGTTTTTTGTTTCATAATTTATATCCCACTTATATCAGTAAAAAATATCTTCTACGAACGCTGTTAAAAAGGAGAACGGTTCAAATATTTTTTACGGCTACAGGCATTCATCTCTATCCACAGGTTGAGGACGACCATCTTCATCAATGGCCACAAAAGTAAAGATGCCTTCAGTCACTTTGACACGTTGCTGATTGAAGGGCATGTTCGTGATCCAGACTTCCAGCTTGATGCGCATGGATGTAGTTCCGACATGCAGTATTTCAGCATAACAGCAGACTACATCACCCACGTTGACCGGTTGGTGAAATGACATGGATTCTATGGCTACAGTGGAAATGCGGCTATGGCTTCTCTGTTTGGCAGCGATGCCACCGGCGATATCCATTTGCGACAATAGCCAGCCACCAAAGATATCACCGTTTGGGTTGGTATCTGCGGGCATTGCGAGGGTTCTCAGAACCAGCTCGCCTCGTGGCTCCAGCATGAGGGGTCTCCAAAGCACGAAAAAACTGGCGCGAATCCTAAAAGTGATGGGAGGTCATGTAAATCGGTAGTTTCAGAAAATTTATGCGCACAAAGGAATTCAATAGAATATTATTTATGCTTGCTAGGCAATACCTTGCATTTACGGTATAAGAAGCCCGCTAATTTCTGACTCTGGTTTAAGCCAGATATGGTCTGTGACTTTTGTTTTATTATGATCGAAGGATTCTATGAGCGCCCGAGTTCTTTCTAACCCCAGTCAGCTGGTAATACGCAACAGTGAATGGCTGAGCTGCAACAAACTGTTGATGCTGGGTATGCCAGCAGATGGGCTGGGCAGAGAGCTGCTGCAGGAAAACATTGCTGAAGAAGTATTTGGACTGACCCGTGATTTTTCTGTTTTTCGAACCATTAAAAACGATTGGGCCTCTGTGGGCGGTCAGCTGAATCTGCAATACGGTTCAGTGATCGAATCTTCAGAAGCTTCTTTTGATGGTGTTCTGATCTTTCTGCAGAAAAGCAAGCCTCTCATGGATTTCTGGCTGGCAATGATTGCTCCCAGTCTGAAAGAGAATGCTGTTGTATGGTTGGTCGGTGAAAATAATGAAGGTATTAAGTCCTGGCGCAAACGGCTGAAGCAGAGCTTTGCTGAAGTTAAGAATATGGATAATGCCCGTCATTGCAGCTTGATAGAGGCTTCTGAGTGGCTGGAAAGGGATACCGGTTTTTCCAAACAGGATTTCTATAGCCAGTACCCGCTGGATGTCTCCGGAACCTCCATAAATTTATTTTCTCTGCCAGGAGTGTTTAGCCATGGACGCGTGGATGTAGGTACGGCAGTGCTTCTGGATACCTTCGACCGCTGTTCTGCTAAAAGAGTACTGGATTTTGGTTGTGGTGCGGGTGTGGTGGCTGGTTTTCTTGCCCAGCTAAGCCCAAGTGCACAGTTCACTCTGGTTGACTCTGATGCTCTTGCGCTTGAGAGCTCAACTCGGACCCTTCAGGAGAATAAGGTAGAAAACTTTAATGTGCTCGCCAGTGATGGCTTATCGGAAGTGGCAGGGGAGTTTGACCTGATTGTTTCCAACCCTCCATTTCATCAGGGCGTTAAAACCCACTACGCAGTGACAGAACAGTTTCTCGAGCAGTCGGCGAGTCTTCTGAAAAAAGGTGGAGAGCTGCGAATCGTTGCAAACAGCTTCCTTCGTTATGAGCCCATCATAAAAAAAGCCTTTGGTGAATGCAGAACCCTTGTCGTTAAAAATGGCTTTTCAATCTATCAGGCTTTCAAGAAATAAAGTTGGATTATTCATGGATTAATTTTTTTTGTTCCATGGATGGACTCAATGCCTTGTGAGTCGCCTTATATAATTTAAAAGAATAAAAAACACTAAAAAAATTATTTCAGTTATAAGTGAGTGGACTGATACTCTGCGCTCCTGATTTTGGCCAGGCAATAGACACAACAACTGTCTTATGTGTACCTGTATATTGTCTGGTCATAGCTGTTTTCAGGGAGTACCTCATGTTCGGTCTTACATTCAAAAAAACCATAACTACTGCCATCCTGGCTACTTCTGTGATGCTGGCTGGATGCTCTGACGACAAGTCTCCACAGACTCAAGCTACTGATGAAACAACGTCTTCTGTTGTTAAAGTCGGCATGTCGGGCACTTATTATCCTTTCACTTTCATGGAACAGGGGGAACTGAAAGGCTTTGAAGTGGATCTCTGGAATGAAATTGGCAATCGACTGAATTCAGACGTTGAATTTGTTACAGCTCCCTTCTCCGGCCTGTTTGGTATGCTCGAAGCCGGGCAGCTGAATACTATTTCCAACCAGATTACTTTAACGCAAGCCCGAGCTGAGCGTTACGCTTTCTCAGAACCTTACGTTTATGACGGTGCCCAGATTGCGGTTCATCAGGACAATAACGAAATTCATTCTGTTGATGATCTGGCAGGCAAGAAAGTAGCTGTGAATCTGGGATCGAACTTCGAAGCGATTCTGCGTCAGAATGACCCTGAAAAGCAGATCAATGTAGTGACCTATGACACCGGCATTGAGCAGGATGTTGTTCTCAAGCGTTCCGATGCTTTTGTTATGGACCGTGTCAGTGTTATGGCTCTGATTGAAAAGTCTGAACTGCCGCTTAAGCTGGCGGGTGAGCCGATTGAAATCCTGAAAAATGCCATGCCTTTTATCAATGATGAACAGGGTAAGGCGCTGAGAGATCAGGTCAATGCTGCTCTGGATGCCATGCGTGAAGACGGAACTCTGGCCTCTATTTCCGGTAAGTGGTTTGGTGGCGATATTACTGCCAAACCTGCAGGCTAAACCTTTCATCCATCACCATTCTTTGGAATACTGCCCCGCTTTTCTTACTGTGAAAAACGGGGCAGGTTGGTTTATGCCATTAGGCAGCGAGCAATATAACTTTCGCCCGTCTGTTCCATCGTCAGTTACAGGCAATTGAATGATTGATTTTGAATACACTGTCGGGATGTTGCCGACGGTTGCCATGAACCTGGATACGACATTATATATGACCCTGGGTGGTCTCCTTATGTCTTTGTCCCTGGGACTGGTTCTGGCCTTGGTGAAGATAACCCGTCCATTTTATCTCCATTATGTGGCGGATCTGTACATTTCTTTCTTCAGAGGCTCACCGCTTCTGGTTCAGTTATTCCTGTTTTACTATGGCTTGCCACAACTGGTGCCTGCTTTGGCGGGTATGCCGGCTATTGTGGCGGTAATCATTGGCTTGGGTCTGCACTTTGCGGCTTACATGTCAGAAAGCATGAGAGCGGCGATCATCAGTATCCATTCGGGCCAGATGGAAGCAGCTCTGAGTGTGGGCATGACTCGTGCTCAGGGTATGAGACGTATTATTCTTCCCCAGGCAGCTAGAGTGGCCTTTCCTGGCTTGATGAACAATGCGATTGATCTGCTCAAAAGTACATCGCTGGCCTTTACGCTCGGCGTTGTGGAGATCATGGCGCGTGCCCAGATGGAAGCCGCCAGTAGTTTCCGATTCTTTGAGAGTTACCTGAGCGTGGCATTGATTTACTGGATTGTGGTGCTGGTCTGCACCTGGTTCCAGAAGTGGGCTGAAGCACGTCTTAATCGAGCCTACATTTAGTAGCTCTCTCTAGCGGGTGCCGAATCTACGACACCCGTTTGTCTTCTGCAGTCATTCTGAATTTATAGTGTTGTTATTCTGACTTCTTCTATTCTGAGCATTCCTGATTCCATTTCTTTCCTATACTAACCAGAAGTTAGTGCCGCTTTTGGCCATGGAGAGGTCAGGATGAGTTTAACAACACGAATAGAGTCGATAATTCCTCGACTGTCTCACTTCCAAAGCGAAGTAGCCCAGCAGATCAAGGCCCTGCACCCCAAGAAGGTGCTTGTTAGAAACTGGGGGCGCTTTGTACAAGGCATGCGTATTGTCGCCTTCCATGCGAAGCGGTTAGCTCATGGCATCGCCGATAGAATTCCCAGAATTCGAATTTCTACAAGACGTGTGGTCCAGGTCAAAACTGAAGGCGCGATTTTGAATCGCACTATCAAGGCCAAGAGTAAAGAAGGTCTGAAGCTTACGCAGGTTCAGTATGAGCTTCTGAATGGTAAGACGGGTTTTGTTATTGAGACTCGTGGTGAGCCTGGTAAAGCTCAGACGCAGCATCTGGTTAAGGTTAAATCCAGTGCCCTCAAACAGTCAGAAAAAGCATTTGAAGAGTCTCTGGAAGCCTTTGTGCAGGCCAGAACAGATTTCGATGCCAAACAAGTGAAGACACCCTATGAAACGCTGAATGCTTCAGGACAGGAAGAGCGTAAAAAAGAGCACGCTGAAATGAAGCGTCTTGAGACAGAGATGCTGGGTAAAGAGCAGGAGTATATTAAACTCCGCGCGATGGCTACCCGATTAAAGCTGAGAGAAATAGGCGGTCAACACGATACCAAGGCGGCCTTGAGAGACGCTCTGCGATTTCATGCTAAGGCCGAGGCTGCCAAGCTGGCAGATGCTGGTTCCCTGGTAACCGGTGTGGCCAGCAGTGTTCAGTCCGTTACCCAGAAGCGTAAAGATATTGATGCTGATATCAAAGCAGTCAGTGAGAAATACAGACATAAAGTCTACAAGGATATCAAAGCGTTTATTGACAATGACGATGAAAACTCAGAGCACAATACTCTGGTCAGAGCCCAGCGCAACAGGCAGATGGTTAAAGGTACTGACAAGCTTCGCTTTGCAACAAGAGACGCGGGTCATGCCAAACGTCTGCCTGGGCTTGATTACTACATGTGTGCAGCCAGGGAAAAGATGAAAGCTGATGGGAAGACTATCTATAAAGATCGTCTGGTACTTGAAGCTGTGCGTATGATGCATAATGACTGGTCACTGTTTGCCCATGATGTGCAAGGTCAGATTGATCAGATAAGAGTGGATGAGGACGAAAAAACAGGCAAAAAAGGCAGCTTTGATGCCGACAGGATGTGGGAGTATCACCACCTGAGAAGTTTCCAGGAAACTCTTGCCAAACTGCGAAGACTGGCAACCATTGACGAAGATAGCCAAAGCAGAGTTGTTGACTTTCTTTCAAGTTATGGTGAAGAGCTAGGCTTGGGTGAGCATCCAGGGTATAACCTTGATGTGCTGATGAAAGAGGCTGAGGTAAAATATGGTGTCAATAATTTCAAATTACTTGAAGGCACAGTTCCAAGAACAGAATTAGGTGTTGAAGCGCACCCTGAATATTTGCCAATACAGCCTTTTTCAGCTTTCCCTCCACCCTATAGCCCTGGTATTGATAGAACTACTGCTGAACTACTGGCTAAAAATGGAAATCCGTTTTCATTGGAAACTCCTCCGCAGGTCTATCCACAAGCCACAAGACCTGGTGATCATCTATCATCAGTAACTGATCCCTTACCACCCACGTTTGGTAGCAATTGGCAGCAGTTCGAAGATGATACGTCACCTCTGCTTCCACAGAAGACTGGCCGTGATAAGACAAATCCTTTCAGTTAAAGTCTGGATCAGGTTGGAGATGAAACGGCACCTGTAGGTGCCGTTTCCATTTAAAGCTTCAGATAATAAGGCTTTAGAAGTTCTGTCGTTGCAGACGTGTAAAAAGGGTGTTCGCTATAAATGGTTATCTGCTCATGGAAGCTCTCTGAATTGCAGTACCCCAAAACCAATATATGACGATGATCTTTATGAGTCTCGGAAGAGCGAACCGTAATGGTTTGCTCAAGCTTTAACTCTGTAACTTGTTTAATCTCTTTCAGAAGCAGTGAGCTGGAATCAACCGGTAACAGAATCCAGGCTTTCCCTTCATCAGACAGCAGTCGGTCAATATTTGTGGCCAGTTCCATAAAACTCAAACTGTCAGTGTGGCGTGCCAGAGATCGTTTGCTGCAGGGTGCTTTAAATGCATTCTCAAAGAACGGAGGGTTGCACAGAATGCAGTCATAACGCTTTTCAGGCATGAACGACTGTATTGAGCTGTGATGTAAGGTTATTTGAGTGCTCCAGGGGCTGGCCTTGAAATTCTCAGTGGCTTGGAGGGCTGCCTGATCATCCATTTCAACGGCATCGATAACTGCGTCTGATCTTTGGGCTGCCATTAAACTGAGCAGGCCGGTTCCTGCACCAATATCCAGAATGAAGTGACTGTGTTCAACTTCAGCTCTGGCTCCCAGAAGACAGGCATCGGTTGTGATCTTCATGGCACTCTGGCCTTGTTCTACCCTGAATTGTTTGAATTGGAAGTAACTGTTTCTGGCCATTCAATTGCCACTCATTGCCGGGGCGTTGGAGCGTTTGGGGCTCTTGGATTTCTTCTGTTGCAAGACAACCGAGGCAACAATCATGACCAGGCCCACATAGGTGGATGTGTGAATACTCTCATTCAATACGTTGGCTATAAATATCAGCGACAGGAATGGACTGAGATAGCTGATGTTACTGATCATTGCGGTATTCTCTGCAAGCTTCAGAGCCTTCAACCACAGAATATAAGCAAATCCCATCTCAATCAGACCAATGTAAACGGCTCCGCCTAAACCTTCCAGTGGGATAGGCCAGACACTGGACTTCCAGAATACGGCAGCCGTAATCCAGGGCAAGCCAAACAGGAAACAAAGCAACAGACCTACCAGAGAATCGCCATTATTTTTGGCGTTCAGAATCCAGTATAAAGCCCAGACCAGCGTGCTGGAGAGTACCAGTAGAACACCTTCAGGGCTGCCAAAATCGAGGTTTCGGAGTTCACCGCGGGTGCTGATAATAACAACACCAAGGTAGGCAACCAGACAGCAGCAGGCATCTTTAATACTTAATTTATTGCCCAGTAATGGCACGGCCAATAATGTCAGAGCTAAAGGCCAGCTGTAGTTCAGAGCTTGTGCTTGTTGTGCGGGTAACAGGTCGTATCCGCCAAATAAAGCAATGTGGTACAGAAACGGATTCAGGAATCCCAGCAGCAGGTAGAGCAGAAAATATTTTTTAGCCTGTTGAACCAGCAGGTGACCCCTGCCTTGAGCAAAGACAAAACCCGTCAATAATAACGTGGAGGTCAAAACTGACCAGAACAGCATTTGCCAGGGGTCAAGGTGTTCCAGCGTAAGCTTGAAGGCTGTGGCTATGGTTGACCAAAGCAGGGCAGTGGCCAGAGCATAAAGGCAGGCTTTGGTTTGAGAAGACATACTGCTTAAAGTCTCAACAGGTGGTTACTTCAGACTGGGAGTCCGACAGTTTTATAAAGCGTGTCTTATAACATGGCGATCTGTTTTTCGCTATGAAGATTTGGGAGGGTCATGCTGCACTGTTCATTTTCAGGAATTTTTCCAGAACGGCTTCCTGCATTCTAAGGTAGTGAAAGGCAACCGTAGTGTCACCTGTCTCGGGGTTCGCCAGCATGGTTTCCATGGCTGTGTTGATTCGTTGACGGCAGTCCATGAGGAGTTGCGTGTCATTTTCCGAGAATACTCTACTGGGCAGTGTGGCACCGATGGCGTATTGGTAGCACTGGTTTCTGAAGCTTCTCATCGTGTCTTTGAACTGGTCCAGAGCTTCCTTGCTTTCAAACCCGGGAGTTCTCAATAGCTCACGGTTGATCTGTTTGTAATCGTCTATCTGGCAACGATCGACATGCAGGGTCAAGCCTGGCTCATCAAGCTCAGATTTTTTTATAAAGTCTGAGTCTATGCTGGCTCCCTTACTGTTTCTTAATACCAGAGTCGGAAGGGGAGCGAAGGGGATATTGGCTTTTCTTTTGTGTAATTGCCGGTGGCGTTCTTGCATATGTTCGAGAAATTCTGGCGTATTACGTCGCTGATATGCAGCCTCGCTATGCTCTTGTTGAAAGGAGTCTAACTCATCATCAAGCCGCTGATGCTGGGCTTTTAAATCGGCTAACTGCTGTTCAAAGACCCAATGATGCAGCCGGCCTTTTTCAAGCGAAACCACTTCCCGTTGGTCAATGTGTCCGAAAGGTTGCACCTGGTATTTTGTCGCGCTTTGTAAGATTGGATGTTGCTCGGCAGAAGATTGTGCTATCGGGTTTTGTTGTTTGTTGGGTAAATCCTTTACTCCATGCTTAGCATAAAGTCGGGCTACTTCTGCCTGTAATTGATCCTGATTCAATGGCGTAGAAGGTCGACGGCTTTCTGGTATATCTCTTCCAATCTGATCAATAAAGCCTTCCAGCTCTGCTTCCAGTTTATCTTTCAAGGCTTGCATGCTACTCAGTTCCAGACTGTCCACCAGTCCTTGATGCCAGAACCCCTGTTCATCCTGCCAGCCCATGATCTTTCCCTGAAACTGATTAAGGGCTTGCAGACTGAGGAAAGTATTCGGGTCGATGTTGTTTCTCAGACAGTGGGCTTTAAAACCGTCGTGGCCAGGCAAGAAGCGTTCGGCCAGCTGCTGCCTCTGTTCCTGAGCCTTGGATTGAGCGGCTTGTCCCAGATCTGAGAGCACTACCATGTATTCAGTAACAGCCAGTTTGACCAGTCCGGGTAGTGAATCCGCTTGTGCCATGACACTTTGGACGTCGTCACAAAAAGCTTTGATTTCATGATAATCCGGAGGAACTCCGCTACCGGTCAGAAAGTCTCTCAGCTTAGCGGCCTGATGGTCAAAATTACGGATCGAAACTTCCAGTCCGGTTTCTCTTTTAATGGTCTGCAGACCTTTTCGGAGTCTCCGTGTTTGCCACCTTTTTGCCCGCTTTAAGGAAATGTCCGAATCTTTGGGAACGGAGGCATTGCCTGGCATGAGGGCTGTCAGGATTTTACGGGCTCGTGAAGGTGATTCCTGAGGTGTCTGACTCTCCTCTCTGGTCTCGACATAAGGAAAGCGGGGTGGCAGCTCAAGGCTTGAGACTTTATGGGCAGGTAATGCTTGATCGGAAAGCTCTTTGGCCAGAAGGTAGCCTTTACTGGCAACAGAACCCTGTTGAGTGTCAGAGCCAGTGGGACTTCTTTCTGTCATTTTGCGAACGGGATGTTTGACCACTTCGGCCTTTTTACCCCGAAAACGGGAAACCACGCCATCCTTGACGGTTCGGGCAATCCCGGACAATCCATGATAAACGCTGGTTAAGATATGCATCCTGCCTTCCCTGGCAATTTGAATTCCCTGAGCTTGTCTCAGATTCCGCTATAGAGCTCTACTTTCCGGTTAAGAGCACGGCCTTCACGGGTTTCGTTATGAGCTCTGACTATGCCTCCAATCAGGGCTTCCACCTGATCCTGGTTGACGCCCTGGTCTACCAGGTACTGTTTAACAGCTTCGGCCCGTCGTTTGGAGAGTTTCTCGTTATATGTATCGACACCTGAGCTATCGGTATAACCAAAAGCTTTCAGTTTGATGTGTTTGTCTTCCTTGAGTCGCATAGCCACTTTGTCCAGATAGGTTTTGGCATCGTCATCCAGAGTGGCTTTGTCAAATTTGAAGAGAATACTTCCCAGATCCTGGGAAATCGGACAGCCTTTAGCATCAACAGCCACTCCGGCCGGAGTATCGGGGCATTGATCCAGGTTATCAGGCACACCGTCGTTATCAGAGTCCGGGCAACCTTCAGCATTCACTGCAACCCCGGGTGGTGTGTCAGGGCATTTGTCCATTTTGTCGGGTACACCATCCTTATCGCTGTCCAGTGTGCAGCCGTATTCATCCACACGCACTCCGACCGGTGAGTTCGGGCAGCGATCCATACTGTCCTTTACGCCATCAAAGTCTGAGTCGCCGTCTGGAGAATTTCTGCAGAGCAGACCGCCTAGCAGAGCGCCAACCACAGCGCCGCCGGCTGCAGCTCCGGCACTTTCAATGGCACCAATTACGCCACCGGTACCGCCCCCGATCAGAGCACACTGACCCCAACGTTTCATGGAACCATCGGAAGCACAGCCCGAAAGCAGTGCAGCAAGAACAATAGGAATTGAAAGCCTGATGAGATAGTTAACTCGCATTGCAGACTCCTCGATAATCAGCCAATGCAGAAGAGAATGTCAGTATAGGTCAGCATTTAGTGTGGTCGGGTGGATTACCCGAAATAAACGACGCTTAAAAGGTGAGTATAATTTCAGGTTGTTTTTTGCTCAGGATGTTAACCAGATCACTTGTAAGGGGCGCATTTGTTTGAGATGTTAATGATGATAAAAATGAAACCGGTTACATTTTGATTTTTTGATTCGAGGCTTCTTTTATGTGGGCCTCTACAGGGGCATGCATTTTTAAGAGCAGTAGTTAGGGGTGTCTGCATTAAACGGCCTATCCTGGCTTCATTGGCTGGTCAGAACAGCCAATGAAGCCAGGGAGAGCAGGTAATAAGAATGATAAAAACGCTAGTAGCGGGAAGTCTGTCGAGCATGGCCTTGCTGACCAGCCTGTCAGCTCATGGTTATGACTGCAGTGGACTCAGTGAATGGGAAGCCGGAGTCGCCTATACAGGAGGTAGCCAGGTCAAGCATGATGGGCTGGCCTACCAGGCAAACTGGTGGACCCAGGGTAATAATCCTGCGGAACGTTCCGGGCAATATCAGGAATGGAAAAGTCTGGGGGAGTGTGATGGTCAGACCCCTCCACCACAGCCCAATCAGCCACCTTCTGTTTCTCTGACATCTCCTTCACAGAACGCCAGTTACACAGAGGGTGATAATGTCAGTTTCAGCGCTACTGCCTCTGACAGCGATGGTTCTGTAGCTAAAGTAGAGTTCTATGTGGGCAATACTCTGGTTTCAACGGATGCCTCAGCTCCCTATACTGCAAGCTGGACGGCTACAGTTGGAAGTCATTCGGTTCTGGCAAAAGCAGTGGATGATGACAATGCTGAAACGTCTTCTTCAACCGTTGCGATAACGGTGAGCGCTGTCAGTTCAAATCAGCCTCCGTCTGTTTCCATGACGGCTCCGACTGCGGGCAGTGAGTTTCAACAGGGGGATACCGTCACATTGGCAGCTGATGCTTCAGACGATGATGGTTCTGTAGCGAAAGTGGCCTTCTATGTGGGGAACCTGCTGGTGGGTGAAGATGCCTCTGCACCCTACAGTCTGGACTGGACAGCCACTCCTGGCAGTCATCAGGTCAAGGCCAGAGCCTACGACAATGAGAATGCCACCACAGATTCTTCATCTGTGGCTCTTAATGTAACCGGTTCCATTGTGAGCGATGACTCTTGTCGTCCTGATGGTCTTTATCAAACACCTGGTGTGAACACACCTTATTGCACGATTTATGATGAGAACGGCCGCGAAAAAATGGGGGCGGATCATCCAAGAAGGATTATTGGCTACTTTACCTCCTGGAGAAACGGTGCCAATGATCAGCCTTCTTATCTGGTCAATAACATTCCCTGGGACAAGCTGACCCATATTAATTATGCCTTTGCCCATGTGAATGCTGAAAATATGATCTCAGTGGGTAACCCTGGCAATCCAGATAATCCTGCAACGGGTATGGAGTGGCCTGGTGTTGCCGGTGCAGAAATGTCTCCCGAATACAGCTATAAAGGTCATTTCAATCTTCTGAATAAATACAAGCAGCAGTACCCCGATGTTAAAACCCTGATATCTGTTGGCGGTTGGGCTGAGACGGGTGGCTACTTTGACGAGAATGGCGACCGGGTAGACAGCGGTGGCTTCTACACAATGACCACCAACAGTGATGGCAGCATCAATACCTCAGGCATTAATACATTTGCTGACTCTGTCGTTCAGTTCCTGAGGGATTACGGATTTGACGGGGCTGATATTGATTATGAGTACCCAACGTCCATGAATAATGCCGGTAACCCTCTGGACTTTGCCATTGCTGACAGCATGCGTGGAGGTCTGATGGCTTCTTACGTAGAGCTGATGAAGGTGCTGAGGCAGAAGCTGGATGCAGCCGGTGCCCAGGATGGCAAGCATTACATGCTGACCATTGCCTCTCCCTCTTCAGGCTATCTACTGCGTGGTATGGAAACATTCCAGGTCACCCAGTATCTGGATTACGTCAATATCATGTCCTACGACCTCCATGGGGCCTGGAATGAATTTGTCGGTCACAATGCTGCATTGTACGACAATGGCGAAGACAGTGAGCTGAAAAGCGCAGGAGTTTATTCAACTTCTCAATATGGTGGCATTGGTTATCTGAATACGGATTGGGCCGTGAAGTACTTCAGAGGGGCAATGCAGGCAGGCCGAATTAACATTGGTGTGCCTTATTATACCCGAGGATGGCAGGGTGTTTCCGGAGGCAATAATGGCTTGAACGGTAAAGCGCCGCTTCCAAGCCAGTCCGATTGTCCTGAGGGTACCGGTGGCAGTGCCAAGTGTGGTTACGGTGCTACCGGCATCGATAATATGTGGCACGACAAGGATGCCAATGGCAATGAAATGGGAGCAGGCTCCAACCCCCTGTGGCACGCCAAGAATCTGGAAAACAATATCCAGGGCAGCTATCTGAGTGCCTGGGGATTGGACCCTGATAATAATCCAGGCCATAGTCTCACTGGCAGTTACCAGCGCTTCTACGACAATGTTTCTGTAGCCCCCTGGCTTTGGAATGAGAGTAAGAAAGTTGTCCTTTCTATAGAAGATGAAGAGTCCATGGGCACCAAACTCCAATATGTCATCGACAGCGGAGTAGGGGGCATCATGTTCTGGGAGCTGGCGGGTGACTACGGTTGGGATGCAGCCAAAAATGAGTACACTTTCGGAACTACCTTGACCTCATTGGCCTATGATCGGTTTGCCAGTGCTTCAGCTTATGATAGTCGTCGTACAGATCGAACCGTACCCGCAGAGGCTGTGGATGTTGAGGTATCTGTCGGAGGATTCAAGCTGGGTGATCAGAATTATCCTCTGAACCCTAAACTGAAAATCACCAACCGCAGCGGTACCACTTTACCGGGTGGTGCTGAATTCCAGTTTGATATGCCAACCTCGACGTCTGATGAGATTTCTGACCAGAGTGGTTTTGATCTGCAGGTTATTGAAAGTGGTGCCAATGCTGCTGGTAACAATATTGGTGGACTGGAGAATGATTTCCACAGAGTGTCAGTCAAGTTGCCCAGCTGGCAGAATCTGGCTGATGGCGCCAGTGTTGAAGTGACTCTTAATTATTATCTGCCCATTACCGGACCACAGGCCTGGACTGTGAATATCAACGGTACGGACTACGCACTGAAGCAGGAGTATCCGGACTTGCCTCTGGCAGATCTCAGCAGTAACAGCGGCGGTGGAAATGGGAATAGTGGCGGTGTCAGCTGTGAATCTGAAGGGGTGAATACCTCAGGCCTGCCAGTGTACCCAAACTGGCCCAATGGTGGTTCGAATGCCAATGGCGGTGACCAGGTTATCCATAATGACAAGGTCTACAAGGCGAAATGGTGGACCAACTCGGAGCCTGGTAGTGATGATACCTGGACCTTTGTTTGTAACCTGTAATTAAACCTCGTCTAAAAAAAGAGCGGCCATCTTTTCAGATGCCGCTCTTTTCTATTTTCAGGAAGAAATTATTTACATCAGGGCCTTACTCAGAATGCATAGCTGGCTCTGGCTATAAAACCATGAGCTTTGTAGCTGTCCATCCAGTCGTAGGTATAGCTCAGGGTAAAGGTCATGTTGTTGTGGGTTTCCATATCAACCGCTGCTCCAAATTGATAACGGTTCTCTTCACGCTTGGCTCCATTGATCAGGAAAGCGTTACCACCCTGAGCAAAGTGTGCACTCATGGTCACCGGATCATCTTTGAAGTCATGATAGGCCATCAGGCTGGCTTCTGGCTTGAAGGTCATCTTTTCGGTTTCAAGATCTCCCAGCAGCTTCAGACCGGCTCCCAGTTCCAGTATTTCAAAGTTGTCGCTTTTGATCTTGTCAAACAACAGAATGTTGGACTGTCCGGTACCGCTCTTCTCCTTATAGTCGTCTGGTTTGATGTGAGCATAGTTAAAGGCAATCTGTGGAATCCAGCTCCATTTACCGGATTGACCAAGAGGTAACTTATAGCCACCCAGCAGTCCAATGTCCCAGGTATTCACATTGTATTTGGCCTTGATCTCACTGCCCTGAACGTAACGCTTACCGTCGTTTTCGCCCCAGGTATAACCTACACGACCATCAACAAACATAGGGCCTTGCTCAAAGGTAGAATAAACACTGAAGGTACTGCCTTCGGTATCCATTTTGCTGGTGGAACCATCTGTACCTTTAACGTCACCCTTTGAGTAGGTATAGGCGACACCTAACTTAAAGCGATCATTCAGATCAGAGTCGGCGCCAATAGTGAATCCATTGGTTTTGGCTTCATAGCCGTAGTACTTGTCCTTTTTATCCTGGGTGGCATCACTGTAGGCATACTGCAACCAGACGTTACCGGAAGAGAACATGTCACCGGCAGAAATACCGGTACGCTGACCGGACTGTCTGGCTCCAATGGCATTACCAGCCTGTCGGATTGAAGCTTTGGCTGAGCTGATGGAGGCGCCGGAAAGGTCTGGGGTCATCTGGTTTGCGATTTTGGCTACTTCAACGGGGTTCCTGTTCACTTTGTTGGTTGAATTTCGAACCCAGTCATTCAATGGGTCGCTGACGTTAGCCATTGTGACAGCTGAGCCTCCTTTAGGGTCTATGGCGGTTTCTATGGCTTTCTGAGCTGAGGGATTTGCTTGGCCAGCAGCTGCCAGACCCTTGATGAAACTACCCATGGATGATCCACTGACAGTGAGGTTGTTGTTAGAAACAACACTGCTGTAGTGGGTGTAGCGAAGACTCATTGGATATTTAACTTCAGCCTGCCCGGAGAGGCTGCTGTCCGCTTTCATAAACAGATAGCTGGTTCCACCACCATTATCAGGCATGCCTTTCAGATCCAGTACGGCTTTTTCTCCCAGAACTATCTGTCCGGCTTGTATGATTGGAGGGACTGTTTGTTGGGTCACCGGAAGAGCCATTACTGTCTCAATAGATCCATCCTGACGGTAAGTGCCTACATCAGAGATGCGTGCATTCACTTCCAGTTTCAAGCGATCAGACACGGTCATTTCTTTCAAGCCACTTCCTTGACCTGTAATGATGCCCTGGGTGACCTTCAGGCTGTCCTTGTTGCGATTTGCCTTGAGATTGGCGAGGCTGCCGTTTTTAAGATTAACCTCAATCCCGCCCCGGCCTGAAGTGTCAGAGAAGTCGATATCCGCTACTGTGCTGCCACTTTGGATATCCAGTTGGGTGACAGCCTTACCACTCTTCAATGGTTGTCTGCCTTTCAGATCCAAAGTCAGTACACCTGTTCTGGCCTCTTGGGTTACGCCGCTGTCCATCACAGTGGTGACCTTGCGAACGCTTACGCCAGCCTCTGCAGTCATGGCTCTTGCCTGTGCACTGTCAGATCTCATCCTGTAGATCTTCTGAACTCGCTTGGATACTGCATTGACTTCTGCTGAAGTACCAATAGCTACTATCGCTGGATCATGAACCACTCCAGCAGTCCAGGATGAGCCTGTAATCATCACTTCATCAACACCGGTCATACTACCAATCTCACCACCCTGTAAAATAACCCGGTCACGCATCACCTGACTGGCTTTGATGTCACCTGTTGAGCCACTGGCTTGCAGGAGGTGGAGACGTTTGCTTCGCATTCCCTGCTGATTACCCGCTAACTGCAATTCAGTAATCTCGCCACCGGCATTGGTGATGACTAAGTCACAGACACCGCCAATACACTCGGCTGCTGATTTTTGAGCTGCTCTTGATGAAGGATCAACAGGTAGAGATACTCTGATGCTTGCTGTCTCGGGAGCAGTAGCCTGCAACTCCTCAACTTCAACAATACTTGCTTTACCTGTTTCGGTAACGACCAGACTGATAGGGTTCTTCATTTCCAGGCTGCCTTCACTGGTAGAAATACTGGCGTTGAGGAACCCGGTTGCATTTTCAACAATTCCTCTTCTCAACTCCAGTACATCTTCTTTGTCAGGATTAGCCTTCAGGTCTGCAGTAACAATGCCGCCATCCTGTATGAAATGAAGTGTGGGTCGTTGCATGTCGCTGGAAAAATCAGCATTCCCAATAGTGCCCTTGTTAGTCAGTTCAAATACTCCATCAGTAGATGTAAACGATAATGCGAGAGTATTTCTTTTTCCGTCTAAGGAAACTTTATCCTTCATGCCTATTGAAGTGGCTTCAGCATCTTCTTCAATGGTAAGACTGGACAGGTCTTCTGCAACTTGCTTGAACTCCCAGCTCTTTCCATAGACATGCAGGTTGTCTACCTGGGTAACCTTGTCCAGCTTAGCGCCGTCTCCCAAATGAAGTTCCCCAATGTATTCTGAGCCGCTGATGCTCAGATGTTTAGAGTCTGTGTTCATGGCAAGGAAACTATGAAGTAGGGCATAGTCTGCTGGAACCACATTAGTAGTGCCTACATGAACTTTTTCAAACGGTGAATTCACAACCAATTGAGTTGCGTCATAGATAGCTTTCTCTTGCTCCGATTTTGCAGGGCCAAACAGATCAACTCTATCTACTCTCCTGATGTCACTCAGCCGGCTTCCTTCAAACAGGTCCATTCGTTTTATGGATGACTGAGAGTCTCCAGATATCTCAAGGGGTTTTGTTAAGGTTTGGAGAGAAAGGCTGGTATTGGCCGCTAAAGGAACAGGTTCTGTCAATACCGCACCACCCAGTCTTACGCGGTTAAGATTAATCTCTTGACCAAGGTGTAAAGTACCAGCGTCAGTAATCATCCCTGCGGTCCATTGAGTGCTATCCAGGGTTACCTTTCCACCTTGTAGCTTGATATCGCCAAAGCTTGCCTGCTGACCAAAGCGAATTTCATTTAAAGATCCGCCAGCGCGTGTCACTACTTTCAAGGGGAAGGCAGGAGTTGTTGTAAGGCTCAGGGTATTATCACCGCTGGTTTTAGCTGATCCATCGCCACTGACATAGAGTTTGTCTATCAAACCTCCTGTTTTGACCACAACTTTGCTGATACCTTCATACATTCCTTCAGATGACCAGGTATTCACCCAGTGATCATTTTTATCACGGGTTCTGGCCGCTTTTATGACTGTGAAGTTCTGCGCTGGTTGTGTGAGCGTGCCTCCTGACAGTTTGAGTACATCATGTTTGTCTTTACTACCGGTTAATGATTCAGTGGTGCCGCCTGCCAGTTCATAGGTCAGGTTTGGGCGGCCTGAATAGCGAAAATCAGCCACTTTTACATCTGTACCGCTCTTCATGTGCAGATGTTTAGGTTGCTGGTCTGTATAGGCAAAAATGATACTTTTGGATTTTGCTTGTGATGTGGCTTCAGCTTTTTGTCTGGTTGCTTGCGGTGCGACCCCGATAACAGAAATAGAATCAACAGTGCCTGCATCGCTATCCAGTTCAAAATACTTCTGATCATACCAGATTTCAGCATCCCACCCTGGGCCACTGAAGAAGTATCCAGAAAATCCTTGATGGTCCGTTGGAATAGGTCCTTTTGCGACTTTCAACACATCGGCCTTTTTAGGGTTTGCACGCAGCACTGCATTAGCATTTCCGCCGTCCTGAACATACATCAGATTGGGGCGGCCAGTGGTTTGGGAAAAGTCGAGTCTGTTGAGTGTTCCTTTGTTTCTTACAGTGAAAAAATCGTCATCTTCATAGTCATCTTCAGTACCGGTTTCAAAACCTATTGCGATATTACCGGCGATCGAAGCAGGCATGATGCCCCCGGAGTATAAAGAATCTACAGACCCGGTTTGGCCAATGAAGATTTCTTCCAGACTCATAACGGGCTTCAGGATTGACCAGCTACTATGAGCCGAAAAGACATTCAGGTCAGTTATATCCTGAACCTGATCCAGTCTGGCACCTTCCAGCAAATTCAGGTGCGTGGTATAGCCCTGCATGCCGAAGGCGGACAATGGTTTATTGACCGTTTTAAATCTCAGGGTATTGGGTGATGATGAGCTGAATTTGGCTTGCGAACCACCTACTTCGGCCTTCTCGACTGTGGTTTGAGCAACCAGCTTGCCAGCATCAGGAATTACACCCGATTGCCAGTCGTCACCTGAGACGGATACAGTTTCCAGGTTGCCGTTATTGGTAATGCTTCCAAGAGTACCGGACTGTCCCAGAGCCAGCTCTTTCAATGATGAATCTTTGTCTATGGAGAGGGCAGGTTGATAGCCTTCTGTAACCCATGTGAAGGTTCTGGTACCAGTATCTGGGTTTGTCTTGCTGTTGGTGACCTTGAGCTTGTCAATCTGGCCGCTTCTGACTTGCACTGCTTTTGCCATAACGGTTTTAGCTGACCAGCTATCGGTAGCGTCTTTCGTATCCACAATAAAGGTGTCAATTCCTCTGATATCGCCTAAACGACCCTGTTCCCTCAATACGGCAGATATAACATTATCATTTCCGATGATGCCAAGAGGCTGCTCTAATGTCTGAAAAGTGAGCGTATTAATAAAATCTTTTGCTTCAAGATCAGGGGTTCCACCTATATAAACGACAGCAGGGTTTTGTGCATTAAACTCTTGGGCATCAGTAATCAGACCCACTTTGAAAGGAAAACCTGTGGTCGTTACTCGCTTCAATGTACCTTTGTTGTTTACTCTTCCTAACGCGCTGTCTTGTCCCAGTGCCAGTTCACTCAGCACGGAACCTTTCTTGATCATGACTTCGCCAAGCTTCTGACCGCCATTCATTTTGCTTAGCAATGTCAGCTCATTAGGCTTTGGGGCTGGAAGGGTGACGGGGATCAGGCCAGTAACCATCAGGCGATTAAATCGGGGGGATTCAATGCTCAGGCTTTCCACCCCTTTCGCTGGAGTACCAAACTGCCAGTCTTTGCCGGCTACGGTCATTTTCAGTTTGCCAGTGACTTCACCCAGTTTGGCTTGGCTTAGTACATGCAAGCTTATGTCATGACCTTCGCTGCCCTGAACACTCAGAGCGCGCTTCAGGGTTTTGAATGACAGTTCGTTAGCTTTGGGCACCTTTGCAAAACTGGCTTCGCTGCCGCTTACAAATACTTTATTGATGGTGGTTTCAGAGATGAGCTTACCTGCATCGGGTATCGCCCCGATTCGCCAGTCATCTCCTGTTGCTCTGACGGTCTCCAATGCACCCTTATTGGTAATGCTTTCAAGAGTCCCGGACTGTCCGAGTATCAGTTCCTTAACTGTTGCGTCTTGATCAATCGTCAGTGTGGGTTGATAGCCATCAGTGACCAGAGTGAAGCTTTTGTCACCAGTGACTGGGTTTGTCATGCTGTTAGTGACCTTGAGCTTCTCTACCTCACCGCTATTGACATGAACCTTGTTAGCTTTGACTGTGCTGGCTGACCATGCGTCCTCACTCTGGGTTTTGATTGCCAGCTTGTCGAGACCACTGATGTCTCCTAGCTGGGCACCACCGAAAACGTTTACGAGAGGAATTTGTGTGGTGCCCGTTATGTCTAGATCATATTGCAGCGTATTGAACGACAGAACTCCAATACCAGATCCTGGCTTAAGTATATTACCGACATTAACATGTACAATGGGTTTATCGCCCTTGGTTTCAAGTGCTCCTGCGTCAGTAATCAGATCGCTCGTGACACCGCCTCCCGTTATTGTGACTTTCCCGCCTCTGAGGGTCACATCACCGAGATTGGCATCTTGACCAACAATCAATTCATCCAGCTGTCCCCTCTTAACATGGATCGCCAGCTCACCAGCCTCACCAGTACCTGTCTGTATATTCAGGTTTTCATTGCCAGAGCCTTTGGCAGAAGCGTCTCCAGAGACGTGCAGTGACTTCAGCTGCCCACCTTTAACTCTGACTTCATCCAGATTGCTGAAGAGTCCTCGGGCATTCCAGCCTGTACCTTTGACGACCACACTCTTGAATGAGTCCACATTGCCGGGCTGAAAATTACCCCCTGCAAGCACCAGTCGATCATTCTTGTTGGGATTGCCTCGGTATTCTTTTGTGATTCCATCCTTTTGAACATAATTCAAATCAGGACGCTGCTCTTCAGAAAAGTCGACTAAATCGACTTGGGCAGAACTCATCAGGGTTGTGCGTTTGAACTTAACATCGTCTGTATAGGCCAGAAATACAGTCTTTCCTTCACTGGTTGGGGCTGGTGGAACACCCTCTCCAGAGGCGGGCTTCAGAGCTATTGCTTTGATCAATTCGACGCTATTGTCTTTGCCTAATCCAAAGAACTTTCTGTTTTGCCAGGCTTCATCAGCCCAGCCTGCTCCCTCAAAACCTATCCCACTGATGCCCGAAGGATTTTTAGGAATGTTGCCACTCATGACATAGATGGCGTCAGCCATCTCTTCGTTGCCTTTGATTACAACGTTATTATTGCCCCCATCCTGAACGTAGAGCATGTTAGGACGGGCAGTACCGGTAGAAAAATCAACCTCGCCAATGGATTGGGGGGACCGGTTTGAAATTATGAAGTAGTCGTCGTCATCGTATTCCTGATCCTTGAAAGCCAGACTCAGGGACATCGGGTCTGAACTGGTAAATTTGGCAGAGGGGGCTAGATCTACTTTATCCACAGACCCACCGCTTTCAACATCAATGAAAGCTATATCTTCAACAAACCCATGGGATTGCCAGCCAGAGCCCTTGATGACAATATGTTCAACCCCTTTTACTGAGCCGAAATGCATAGTGTCATGAATATCCAGTTGGCCGATCAGGTACTGTGCGTCAGAAAGAAACTCAACCGGGTTAGCTGAAGACGATGCATTCAGCCACAGTGTTTTCTTAACGTCGTCTTTTATTTCAGAGTCATCAGCGCTCAGAACAACGTGATCAATAGCATAACTGTCTGAGGGCTTTGGGCTGGCTTTTGTTACAACAGTTTTGACGCCATCCTGTAGTGAAGGTAGACCCCATGGTTCTATATTGTCTCTAACTTGCGGAGCCATGATTCTGGAAATACCAGAGGCCTTAGCGATTTTGCCGCTTCTAAGGGTAATCTGATCATTGATGCTAGGGTTACCTCTGACTTCTTTAATAACTCCGGCTTCAAGCATAAGACCCATCGGTGGGCGGCTGTCACCTGTTGAAAAATCAATAAGATCAACGTTTCCTTTATTGGTTATTGTGAAAGGCTTTGGCTTCGCAGAAGCATAGCTTTGTGGTGAAAAACTGAGCTGCAATAATTCTTTATCTAATCCTGCGGTTGAAGCGGTGATGGTATTGGCACGCCCATCTTTTTCAATCAGAACTCTCTTTAGATCGGTAATGGGTTGTTTGACTTTCCAATCACGATCTTTAATGGCCAGCCCTTCAATTCCAGAAGCAGTGCCCAGTTCGCCTGCTGTGCTGAGTGTGAGTCTCTTTATTTTGCCTTGATCGACTGTTTCTACGTCCAGAGGCTTCCCTGAAGTGGCAAACTTAAGGTTGGCTCTTGCATTATCCAGTTCTGACCCGCTAACAAAGACATTATTGATTGGACTGCTTGGCTTCAGTTTACTGGCTCCTGATATCCACCCAAGGGCTTTCCACCCTGTGCCTGAAACGTCGATGGTAGAAAAGCCTGATATATTACCGAGTATTTCAACGGGTCCGTTCAAGTCAGTAGGAGCTGGAATTACAGGGTGTATAAGGAGGGTGTCGTCTTTACCACCTATGCCTTCCATATCACCTGCGACAGTACCGCCAGTTAGATGTAAGTGATATGTTCCACCTGACTCCGTCTTGATGGCAGGTGTACCTTCGAGGTAGTCGCCGGGCTGAACTTTTAGTTTGTAACCATCAGGAATATCTTTTTCCTTTGCAAAGCTATTCTGAATACGCAATGCAGTACCAATTCCTTCTATGCGTCCAATTTTTTGCAGGTCACTACCGCCTGCGGCGTAAATACCTGTGGCTCCAGCGTGAATTAGTTGAATCATGCCCATATTGTCTATAACAGCGTGATCTACATCTGCTGCCATACCATAGCTACCATCGACATCAACTGTAATCTGTGCATTGTTTCGAATGGTTGCTCTGGCAGTATCCCCTTCAGCAGGATTCTCATCATGGGCAAACATGCCGTAACCTTGGGATTTGCTCACCTTGATTAAATTGTCGTTTATGCTGAGTGCATTTCTCAGGGCAGGATCTGCAGGGGATTGAGCCCAGTTTCTGATTCTGGACATCATTCCGTAAGCACCTGTGGCTTCAACACTGATCGTACCTCTGTTGATGCCTTCACCTTCGCTGACAGAAATACCCCTGGCTTTTTCTGTCTGTATCTGAATCAGACCGTTTTCATTATTGACCCCTGTTGCCGTGCCTGTATGAGAGTCAGAGTTGTCACCAGCGTCATCAGGGTTGTTGCTGAATACAACGGTAATGCCTTTTGCCGTCTCGCCTATAGGAGTAGTGCTAGGGTCCTCCCCTAGAATTCTCATGGTTCCTTGGTTTACAGCTGTGCTGTTTTTGCCCCCTATCACCATGATTGACTGAGCTGATTTTTGAGAAGCGCTTTCAGCTGAGTTCATAACGCACATGGGAGTGTTGGTAACCTGCATTCCTTCGCCGAATATGGCATTGATCATGTAGTTATAATTATTCTTCCCTTCTGTGATTCGGCCCGTTACTGTTCCTTCATTTATGAAAATACCTCCGCCAGTAGCTGAGCCGTCGGTAGGGCCATGTACCTCAATATTGTCTGACCATCTTCCTTGGCCTGGATTACTTTTATCCGTTGGGTAGACGGTCTGTCCTGAAGGCAAAGTAACCGTTTCACCTGCATTTATGACTTTCTTTGCTTCGGGTGGCCACTGACCAGTAGGAAATGGTTCTGTTCCTGATGCCCAACTCGACAACACCGAGGCAATAGCAAATGCCAGTACACTTTTTGAATAGGTAAACGCAGCTGTTCTCTGACTCATTGGTACACCTGTATAAGCCATTATCTAGGCACTTAGCCCATGGAAAGAAAAAACGCGGCAGAAAAAAGACTAGAGGTTGGAGGTTAACTGTCGCGGAAAAGCGAATTGACCCGTTGATTCAGGTAAGTTGATTAAGAACTGCGCAGCATCCTAGAGAAAGCAGATGAAAATTTGAAATAATCTCTTTCTCTAATGAGAGGCTCTAATAGAAGCAGATGATTTTAAAGTGGGCTTTCCCCGGAAAAACGATACGGTTGTCGTTTTCCGGGGAAAGCATATGATCAGATTTGAGGTAGGTCAGTATCCGTCTGGGACAGAGGCTCGGAGGTGTATCCTACGCAGGCTAAAGGGTCTTTATTCCTGTCGGATAACAGTGAAATAAGGTATTCAGGGTAACGGATGTCGTCTATCGCGCCGCCGGGATGAATAGCTTCTTCAAATAACTGCTGTTTGTTGAGTCCTGGGTTATACATGATCGTCTTCCTTTATGATTAACCATTTCAAAAACACATTTTCAGCTACCAGAGAACACTTCACTGCATACCTTCCATCACCAGAAACTACACAAAGTCAGGGTTCCGTTTATAGCTGTCTACTGACTTCAAATATCAGACACCTCCTGCCTTTGACTGCACTCTATTAAAATCTGTTTCATTCTTTTCCCTGTGGCTCCATGACAAAGGGGTACCTGCAGAGATGTCCATTGCAGCTCTGGAACCTATGAATTCTTCCAGGTGACGAGGGTGAAGCCCGTGAGCCGGTCGTACTGATCTGAGGTTATGATGGTCGAAGATTTCACCTGCTTTTACATCTTTTGCAATGTACAGCGAACGTCGGAACTGACGGTTGGAAACTTCACTGCTTTTCAGGCTGTAGTCTGGTTGTCCAATAGCCGTCCATGACTGATGGCACTGTCTGGTGAGTGATAAGAAGGCATCCGGCTCCAACGAAAACTGAGCATCAACGCTGCCATCTAAACGATCCAGCACAAAATGTTTCTCGATCAATTTTGCACCAAGGGCCACAGAGGTAACAGCAACGATAGAGTCCAGAGTGTGGTCACTCAGGCCAATGGGAAATGAGAATCGATTCTGAAGGTCTTTAAGCGTGGCAAGATTACAGTCTTCAACAGGAGTAGGGTATCCGCTGATACAGTGAAGCAGACAAAGCTGTGTGCCTCCGGCATCAGCCACTGTGGCTACGGCTTCCTCTATTTCTTCCAGGGTAGCCATGCCGGTGGAAATAATAACCGGCTTTCCTGTCTCAGTGACTTTTCGAATCAGGGCAATATCAGTGACTTCAAAAGAGGCAATTTTGTAGGCAGGGCAATCAAGTTTCTCGAGAAACTCAACGGCAGATACATCAAAAGGCGAGGAAAACAGGGTGATATTTCTTTGCCGAGCCCTTTCAAACAGAGCTTCATGCCACTCCCAAGGTGTATGAGCTTCGTCGTATAGTTCGAAAAGTCTTCTGCCGTCCCAGAGACCTTCTTTGATCAAGAAGTCTGGAGCATTGCAGTCCAGCGTGATGGTGTCAGCTTTGAATGTCTGGATTTTTACTGCGTGTGCGCCTGAATCGGCGGCAGCATCGATGAGAGAAAGGGCTGTTTCCAGCTTCCCACCATGATTGCCGGACAGTTCTGCGACCATATACGGTGGCTGACCGGGGCCTATCCTGCACCCGTTAATTTCAATACTGCCTTGAAACCCGGAAGTGGGCGACATCACAGGGGATGACACGTCATCTCTTTTGCTATGGGCATTTGATAACTGTTCTTTTGAAAACAATGGTGTTCTCCATTGCCTTAGCAGTTACCGATTAACGTATCGGAATTTTTTCAGACTGTCACTCTTTTGACGGTTATATTTTTTTGACAGTGTAAAGCAGAAGTGTATTTGATGGCTTTTACAGGAAGGATAAGCGTTGAAGAGAATAGGCTACTGCTTGTTTTTTTCTTCCAGAAGCGTGTGTAGCACCTCTGCTTTCAGCCAGTCAGATTCAGTATCAATATCCTGAGCATATTCTTCAGGCAGAACAATTGAGTAGGTTTTAGGGCCAAAAAACAGCTTTTGTTCTCTGAATGCTCGGGCCGTCCCCCAATAAAACTGGCCAGCATCATGATAGGTGGGTTCAAGGTCCTGGGTTCGGGTGTTTTCATGCTCCGGGTAAAACATTTCCACGGTACCATCAGCTTTGCGGCTCAATGCCCGCTGAATGGGGGATTCAAAGGGCACCACCGGAAAAGCGAAGTCATACTTTTCCTGATCAATAGCAAGATAGCCTTCTTTTAATGCAGAGCATTGAATAAAAGGTGCTGTGGCATAAATACAGCAGATTTTATCTAGCTCAGCTCCCTGATCTTCAAACCAATCCATGGCATGACGAACCACGTCCATAGTAGTGGCCTTATCGTGGCTGTATTTCTCCGGGCGTATAAAAGGTACTTCTGCCCCTAATTGTTCAGCGATTTCCGCTGTTTTTGGGTCATTGGTTGAAACAATAACTTTATCAAAAAAGGTGGCTCTCAATGCTGACTCAATAGAGTAAGCAATAATGGGCTTACCTTTGAATAGACGGGTGTTTTTTTCGGGTATGCGTTTGGAACCCTGCCGGGCTGGAATAATGGCAAGATTCATAACCGGAAGTCCTCATTCCGGCTACCAGTCGATGGATTGTGTTGCTGAATTAAAGTCAGTGGCACCTTCTAGCGCCTTGTTACCCCGGGATTAAAATATTGTCGGCAGAAATTGCATTGGGAGGAGGGTAAGGGCTTTATCCGTTTTCTTCAGGCTGTGAATTTTTTCTTTTAATTGTCATCAGGCATACAAATTGCTCTATTACCTTTGAGGTGGTCATATGGTGAGCAGTAGATGGGCGAGCGCACTTTTATTGTGCAGGACTTGCACCAGAATGACTCCGAGCAGATGGATCTGATAATACTAATACCAACTATTTATCAGCTTTGAGCTGTTTGAGTGCGGGGCTACCTGACATGCAACCACAAGATCTTCAGTTGAGTAAGAATGTCATTGATATGATGATGACAATCCGTCGACGGGTAAAAGCAGAGTTTGACGAGCGATTGATGCTTTCAGATGTACAAATTGTAGAGACTCTGGAATCCTTTCGGGCTCGCAGCATTTCAGAGGAAACCCGGCTTTTAATAGGCACCTGCCTGATGGAAATGACGGGCAGTCTCTCAGGCAGCTCCTCAGCAAGATCTCCTTCAGTTGAGGTTTCATCATCAGAGCCTAAAAGAAAGCCAAAAGAGTTTATCGAGGACAGGTGATCACATAATCGTCACATATTTCTGGCTATATATTGATCCCTAGCAGCCTGTCGGACTTGAACCCATAAACGCAGTTCAAGTAATTTCAGACTCTGACTATTCCGGAGAGAACTTATAAAACCCTCTCCGGCGCATTACATTTTCAACTTGTCCTTATGATTTTTCTCACTCTTGGCCTCAGATCAGCCCAATAGTGCCACAGATAAGTCGCCAACAAGACCAGTTCCAACCACTGCTCTTCATTCACTTGTTTCAGGCTGAACATCCGCCTCAAGTTATACGC
>NZ_LASA01000055.1 GCF_001562015.1 Endozoicomonas arenosclerae
ATCCTTATCAGCACCAATTTCTAAGAAGTAAATTTCATAACGCTCTGAGATAGCCAAGCATACCTCCTTCAACGTCTTGTCTACTTCATCGCTAAAGACCACTCTTCGATACTTTGCTGGACAGACCAAGTGATACATAAGAACAGTGACATTGTGGGATTTGTGGATGAACCTACTTTTAGCCATCCACAAAATGTAGTCACAAGTTCATGCTGCGGCTAATGCCGCAGAAACGCAGCAAGCTGCGGGGAATATGACCCGTAGAGATTTAAAACTTTCTATTGCAGTCAGTTGCAACAATCTGACTGCTGAAGATGTATAAAAACAAATGGAGTTTGTAGCTGTGTCCTCGTACCACACCCCACGACAAAACCATCTTATTGCTGGAAAGCATGGCGGCGTCAAAATCTTTTGCAGCCCTAATGCCTACCCCGTGTACCAACAACTGGTCAGTAAGTCGAATAATGCTAATTACTGGGCAACACTTATCGTTAGAGCAGTAAAAGGGCTCAAAAGTGGCGCAGTTAACAGCAAAGATGTTTTTGTTCGAACTTCAGCCGTAAACCAGGGGCTACAGGATTTTCAAATTGTATTGCCTGGCTGCAAAGTTTTTGCCCAGCGCCATGATAATGGTGAGTATGTTATTAGCTCGATTGTGCATGCTGATGATTATGAGCAACTGCAGGAAAGCCACCAACGCCCTGCTTTACACAGGGCTCAGCGAGAAGGCCGCTTGTGGAAAACTGAAATAGCAGAAAACAATAAGGTAAAAAGCCGACCTGTAATCAGTGTCGTTGCCGTTTCTGATACTGGATTTAATAAACCTCTACATGCTGCTGAAAGAGTGGGTCCAAGAGTCAAAAAAACTGTTAATAGTAGTGTTAACGAAACCGGCTTCGACCTGTTTTTCACACCGGGTAAAGGACAAATTGCAGGCCTGAGCAATCTTCGCCGTGCCATGAAAGCAGACACGGATGAAAGCCTGAATGAAGCCGCATTTCTCCTGGCCAATATTATGAAAGAGGCTCGAAAAGAGGAGAATATCACCTGGTTTGCTGACTTTGGCGGAGTAGCCATACTGACACAAGCAATGAACATTCTTAACCGCCATAACCTGAAGCTGGCAGGTCACAAACTTTATCTTCACCGGCCTACAGCCCGTAAAGACACCATCTACAAATTGAGTCAGTCCCTTGGAATGACCGTCGATAGAACGTTCGTCACCAATAACCCTCTGAACACCAACGAATTGATAGGCTCTGGCAGCCTTACTCTTCCTTTCCTTCGCAAACAGAAAGAAGATAGCTATACCCTGTTACAAATGGGAATGGATATAGGTAAGGGTATTACTGGTGGTAAAAGCGTTTATAAAGCGGGGTTGGCACTAGCCGGTGCTGCCACAGCTGCAGCCTTTTTTCCCGCCTCGGCTACCATCATTGGTGCTATTGGATTAGGTGCAAAAGCGGGTGCTGCTGTACCCCTGATTTCAGCTCATATGCCCAATACCACTGATCGTATTATGGCGAAGTTTTGACAATGTTTTATCTACCCATAGAATTACGAGAACCAAAAGAGAGGGTAACCCCCAAAGGGCCCAATTTTTCCAAAGCAAAATGGGCTTCAGTTAACTTTGGAGGCACCATTGTCAGGCTGCGATTACCGAAACATAAGCCTACTCATTCAGACTTAGAACAGAGCCACCTGAAAGGTGAGATCCAACTCAATAGCAAAAGCATCTATTCAGAAGACAATCCTACCGGTCACTGGCAACACTGCCATGCCCTGGTGCGTGACTGGCGTTTTTGTGGTCCCTGGTTTACTGGAGCACTAGGCAAGATTCATTTTGCATTAAGTGTTAATAAATGCCAGCTTCAAAATAAGTCTGAAACGCTGTTTCAGCCCAGCATATTTGAACGTGAGATAGACTATTGGCTCACAATCAGATATTCCCATCAAAAATATCAAGGCTCGTGCCATTGGGAAGCCCCTTTAAACTGGAGAGTTCATTCAAATCTACCAGTATTTGCAGTCTCATTCGATGCTATCAAAGTTAGAGGGGGAGGAGGGTATGTTGATAAAGAGTTCGCATTTCCTATCACTAATGACTGTTTGATAACACTTTCTTTTTTTCATGACAGGTCTTCGCCCGGTACGAAGGAGGATATCGATGCCATCATCGACCGCAGCACCATGGAAGAACTCAGCTGGGATATTATCAATAGCCTTCAGGTGGAACTTTCGGAAGAAGCGCAACAACAACTGGCAGAAGCCCAGAGAAAGTACCCTGATGAAAAATTGAGCGAACACCGACAACCTTTGAAATGGACAACACCGGAAGATGACGAGCTCAATGCTCGCTATAAAGCCAACCCACATCTTTTTTAGGCAAAGTATTCAAGGTGGGTGACACAGAGGCTTGCCACCACTGATCGTATCATGGCGAAGTTTTGACTATGTTTTATCTACCCATAGAGCTACGAGAGCCAAAAGAACTGGTAACTCCTAAAGGGCCCAATTTTTCCAAAGCAAAGTGGGCCTCAGTCAACTTTGGAGGCACCATCGTCAGGCTACGATTACCCAAGCACAAGCCTCCTCACTCAGATTTGGAGCAGACCCACCTTAAAGGTGAAATCAAGCTAGATAGTAAAAACTCCTATATGGAAGCTAATCCTACCGGCCACTGGCAACACTGCCATGCTCTGGTACGTGACTGGCGTTTCTGTGGTCCCTGGTTCACTGGGGCCATAGCTAGAGTGCATTTTGCATTAAGTGCCAATAAATGCCAGCTACAAGATAAATCTGAAACCCTGTTTCAACCCAGCGTATTTGAACGTGAAATTGACTATCTGCTTACAGAACGTTATGCGGATGAAAAATTCAGAGGAGCCAGCGATTGGCAAGCACCATTGAATTGGCAAGCCCATCAAAACTTACCTGTCTTCTCTACCTCATACGACATTGCGAAAACCAATACAGGTGGAGGCGGAGATGTTCAGAAAAGAGTTGCCTTCCCCATCCTTAATAATTGCATAGTGACTCTTCACTTCTCTCATCGCAGACCCTGGCCGGGCAATATGGAAGACGTCAATGCCATCATCGATCGCAGCACCATGGAAGAGCTCAGCTGGGATATTATCAATAGCCTTCAAGTGGAACTTTCGGAAGAAGCGCAACAACAACTGGCAGAAGCCCAGAGAAAGTACCCTGATGAAAAATTGAGCGAACACCGACAACCTTTGAAATGGACAACACCGGAAGATGACGAGCTCAATGCTCGCTATAAAGCCAACCCACACCTCTTTTAAAACACCCGTAAATCGGGTCACTCCCCCTGACAGAGAGTTAATCTCTGTCAGAAACTTCCAGCACCTTGCTCATTACTACCTTTTCAACACCACTCATGCCATCAGTGAACTGACGCTGAATAGCGTATCCACGATGCTGGAAGAAAGTGATGGATGATTCATTCAGGCATTCGGCCGTCATGTCTGCATATCTACCGGTCAGACCTTGCTCAGCTTCATCCAGTAACTTTAAACCAATTCCCTGCTGTCGAGCCTGCTCTGATACCCACAGAATATCGATATGATTGCGGTTAGTGGCAATCAATCCGACCAGCTGGTCTTCATCCCAGGCTACTTTCATGGAAGGCCAGTTGCCACGGATGTACTTTTCTACATCGTCTCCGTCTACCCAGGGCATGCTTTTACCCGGCTCCATCAGACCTTCATAAATTTTCATCAAAGAGTTTCGACAAAGATCAGCTATCGCTCCCATATCCACTTCGCGTGCTTCACGAATGACCATACTGCTCACGTGGTATTCCTTTTTTGCATTGTGTAAAAAGCGCAAAACCCTGCGCTCTATAAAGTGGGTGGTATGTAAGGGCTAACGACCTGCTTTTCAATGCCTAAAGAAAAACGGGGCGCCAATAAGGGTCTTTCCCCCGAAAAACCACAAGAAGACGAACAATCGTTCTGGTATGTCGCAAAAAACCGACAGATATACGAATTGGTTACAAGATGATCAGTCTTTACTCTGCAACCTTCTAACTGGTTGCCTGGAGCCTGCTGGGCTTATGCTTTCGAGCATGAAATTCGGTAGAGCGAGTCAGATTTTTCGATGGATTTGGGCGAATAGTTGACCTATTTAAGCAAATTCATCGGAAAATCTGGCCGCTCTTTCTGGATTTCAGGCCGAAATTGTCTTCAGTCCAGCAGGCTCCTTTAGGAGTGATGACTATGACAGCACGTCTTCAGGAAAGCCTGGCTGAGATGCTTCTTGGGTTTCATGATCTCGAGGATCTTGAGCAGATCAAATCCCTCGTTGAATCTGCTAACAAGGGTTCTGCTTCCGGTGCCAACCACTTTGTAGAAAATGCCGGTCAGGCTGTTCAGCCACATGACCTGAAAAACTTCCTCCGAATGTATCCGATGGCACAGGCTATGGTCGCCATGGTTCGTCACTACGAGCTGAACAAAGAAACTGACACTCTTAAGGTCGTATTGGAATCCCTGCTGGAAGGTTTGGAAGAAAGAGAAGCTAACGAAACATTGCACTGATCAAAGCACTCTGAAGGGCTTTTTATTCGGCTCAGGGCTGTTTATTCTAAAATGACCTGAACCGAATCAGTGAGGCGTATGCATGTTGACTCTGTCAAAGGAAGATAGGCGCCAGCTAAAAGAGAACGGCTACCTGGTGATTCCTGATGCCGTTCCTCTGACACTTTGTAATGATGCTGCCAGCCTGATTGAACAGTTTCTCAATGTTGATCCTGGCAATTCTAAAAGCTGGTATGACAAGGATCTGGGTTACAATGGCATTGTTCCTGTTCACCAGCATCAAAGTGTCTGGAATATAAGACAGCATCCCAATATCCACTCACTCTTTTCTCAACTACTGGGTACCGAAAAGCTTTGGGTCCGCCTCGACAGGCTTTCTTTCAAACCCCCTTCTCTTAATCCGGAGATTGATCGACCCAAACGCCATATCCACCTGGACTTTCCGGTTGAACAACTCACGTCCCTGAGACTGCAGGGCATTCTATATCTCACAGACACCCAAAAAGATCAGGGTGCTTTCTGCTGTGTTCCCAGCCTTTATAAAAACGAGAAAGTGCTCAAGAATCGCAAAAGTCTCTGGTTCGATAATGAGGAGCTGAGCCAGAACCCTATTGAATCAATTGAAGGCAAAGCGGGCACATTAATCATTTGGGACTCTGGATTGCCACACTCCGGAGGACTCAATACATCCGACCTTCCAAGAATGGCGCTCTATGTTTCCATGTTCCCGGCTGGCGCAGAAGAAACCAGTGAAGAGCGTATACGACTCTGGCAGGAAAACCGTGCACCGGAAAAGTGGCGAGGCCTGCCTTATCAACAAGACCCGGAACCCGGAAAGCCAGCCAATCTGAGTGATCTGGGGAAAAAGTTACTGGGTCTGGAAGATTACTCTGCCGACTGCTGAATCAACCTGACCGAAGTTTCCGTCAACTCACTGACCCTTTGCCAGAAGAGTGTTCGCTGCTCTCTATCAGCAGGTTCAAGTGGCTGTAGCTTTTCAAGGGAAGCCTGAAGTTCCTTCGGGCAAGCAGGCTCTCGAACGGGGTGTGATTGATTTGGGAACAGATCAGTGAACAGCCGGTTCCAATCAAAGCAACAACCCGGGTCAGCCTTACCCCTAAAACCAGCTATCTGCTCATGGCCCAAAATCCGCTCTGGATCACTTAACTTGGGGTAATGTTGCTGCAACTGCTGAATAACCTGTTGCAACGCCAGATACTGCTCATCCGTGAATGAAAAGATGTTGCCATTGAAGTTAACCAGCTCAATACCAATGGCAAAATCATTAAAAGCTTCCTTTTCCTGCCAGCGGCTGACACCTGCATGCCAGGCCCTGTGAGCCGTACCATTCAGGCAGCTGACCAGCTCATAGACCGTTCCATCCAGATCTATCACCAGATGGGCTGAAACCCCATACTCAGCACTCGAAAATATGTCCAGCGTGCCCTGAAGATCGACGGCTGTGTAATGCAAGATCAGGAATTCTACAGGTATTTCCCTGGAATCGAAGTTGGGACTGGGATGGGAATGGATGCTCAGGGACATTGCAATGCCTGTAAAAGTTCAGCCAATAAGGATCTTACGTCGGAACTTTTAGCCTAACCAGCCCTCTAACTAGAGATCAAGGACGAATTTTAAGGAGTTCATTATGCAAGGAATAGCAACGTCTCCCTCACTCTCATCTCTCAGCTCATCATACTCTGATAGCATCGAAGGTTCTGGTCGCTGGTCTCTGCCACCTGAAGTTAATCGCTTTCTGGCACTGAACAGGCAGTATCCTAATTGCCCTTATGATGCTACTCCAATCATCAGTAGACATATCGATCAGGAAGCATCTGCCTGCTCTCAATTGCTTCTCCGTATGATTCACGCTACTTCAGAGGACGAAATGAGCAATGAGCTGTTTTTCATGCTCCTTGACGCCATGCCGGACGGTGCCATTCTTCAGTTGATCAATTGCCATGACTGTTATGAAGATGACGTTCTGACCAAAAAGAAAGTCAAAATCCTGCAAGATTACATGACGACCAGAAAGACCCGGCTGAATACTCGCAGCCAGGCATATGATGATGTAAGACGATTTGCGCAAATGGCCAGGTTCCAGCCCAACAGAAGCTTCAATGCCTCCGTCATTACCCAACGCTGGAGTGATTCATCTGTAGACGCCAAGACTCTTCCAGAGCTGGTAACCATGATGATCCGAAGCAGTTCAGCCTATACCCTTCAAACTCCGATCTTCACTCAGTTTCTTAATGCCATGCCTGAAGACGCTATCAAGGCTTGCCTGCAGTTCTGTATGCGCGATGGAAGGCACTTTGTACCAGCAAATAATATCGAGATTCTGCAGGACTATTTCACTAAGAGAATAAGAAAAGAGATAGATTTGACACAGGACA
The DNA here is from genome assembly GCF_001562015.1 of Endozoicomonas arenosclerae. Lineage (GTDB taxonomy): Bacteria > Pseudomonadota > Gammaproteobacteria > Pseudomonadales > Endozoicomonadaceae > Endozoicomonas_A > Endozoicomonas_A arenosclerae. The sequence goes on from NZ_LASA01000055.1 coordinate 6,959, forward strand.
GTGGCACAAAAACGCCTGAGTCCGGTTATGACAGTGGTAACGAAAGCAAAAAGCCATCTCAGCAAGAGTCCGAGTTTTATAACCAGATCATGGAAAACATGGAGCTCTGAGTTTCATTTTGGCCATGGCCAGCTTTTCAATTCCATGTATCATTGCCCACAGTGATTTTTGGGAGACAGAAGATGGCCAAAGGCTTACTGAAACACCAGGAACGACAGGCAGCCCTGAACCTGTTGGGCAAGGATCTTGCCCGCAGGGCCAGCTCCAAGTGTGAGCTATGCGAAGCATCAGGCGTTCCTCTGAAAGCCTACGAAGTAGCTCCGGTTCCTGAAGAACCCGATTTTGAACACTGCCTGATGACCTGCGAAACCTGCAGGGACCAACTCAGCCTTTTCGAAAAGAAACCCGCCAAAATGAACGCTGACCACTGGCGCTGTCTGGGCAAAACAGTCTGGAGCCAAGTGCCGGCCGCTCAGGTGATGTCCGTAAGAATCCTACGTCAGATGTCCGAGCAATACCCCTGGGCTGCGGAAACTCTTGAAAATGTGTTCCTTGAGCCTGAAATAGAAAACTGGATTCAAGAGACAGACTGATACAACTCTCTGCCTGATAGCCGATACAAATGCCTATAGCGAAAGAAAAGCTGGATGACCCGATTTCCAAGAGCTTATGTATCCTATGTCAGGCAGACTTCTTTACAGCACATTATTCCTGCTTCTCTCGGTAACTCTGGTTGCCAGTAACAGCCGTGCCGAACTGTTCAAGGCCGCCCTTGATGAGAGCGAATGGCGCTTCAAAGGCTCACCCTTTCTTTGCGAACTGACACATCCGGTCCCAAGATTTGGGCAGATACACTTTCTTGCAGAGGCTGGTGAGTCTCTCAAAATGTCCATAGAGTCTGCCTGGATGAAAGATTTTCAAGGCTCACTGACTTTTGGCATCACACCGGCTCCCTGGCAGTTGACTCAAAAGCCGGAAATTATCGGCATGAAAAACTTTGCTGAACAGAACGCTCCCATTACCCATGGCGTTCTCAGGTTGCTGGAAAAGATTCAGAATGGACACTGGGCCGAACTGAATATTCAAAGGCCTGACCATCCGCTCTGGAAGGTTCGATTATCCGGCGTCGGTTTCAGTGAAGCCTACCTTCCCTTTAATCGTTGTCGTACGCAATTGTTACCCGCTAATTTTGATCAGCTCAGATTCACCACTGTTTTATATCGCAGCGGTAAATCCGTTTTGACCAGAGAACAGAGAAAAGAACTGGATAAAGTCATCGAATACATGAAAACCGATCCGAGAGTTGTTCGTGTAGAAGTAGACGGTCACAGTGATCGTGTAGGCACCGCTCTGGGCAATCGCAAAATATCCAGACTGAGAGCAGAAAGAATCCGCAACTACATGCAGGAAGAAGGCATTGAAGAGTCACGGATTGTGCTGCGTTTCCACGGTTCCCGCTACCCACTGAACAAAGGCACTACCAAAGAATTGCGTGCTAAAAACCGTCGTGTTGAACTCCGTTTGGTTCGCCTGCAAAACCCCGACAGCTAACCGGAAGGTGTTTTCCGGAAAAGCGCTTCTCGTGCAATAAAGAAACCCATTTCCTAGTCGATAGAAAAGTTCTAGCGGAAAACCTTTTCCGTTTTCTTCACCAAATCTTTATCTGATTGATCTGACCGGGAATGGAATGAGCAACAAAGGCCATATTCTGATTGTGGGGGACAAACCGGAAGGGAATTCTGACCTTCGGGATAAGCTCAAGGATGCTCACTATCGAGTCGAGCAGATTGTGTCCGCTGAGCGTGCTTTAAAAGTTCTCCATAAAGGCATGGTCGACCTGATCATTGCTGACTTCCAACGATCTCCTCAAGACAGCCTCGGCTTTCTCAATAAAATGAGAGCTCTGAACAACAAGCCTCCTGTCATCATCACTGCGGATCAGCCAGATGTAGAACAGGCTGTAGCGGCCATGAAAGCGGGGGCTTCCGATTACATTGCAGACTCAGACAACAGTGACCAGCTACTGGCCCTGATGGAGAAGTGTCTTAGAGCATCTGACAGTAGCGAGATGGTGCCCATTGCTGTAGCCACAACCAGTCAGAAGACGCTCCAAATGGCACAGCAGGTTGCTCAGTCAGATGCCACAGTATTGATCACCGGTGAGTCAGGCACAGGCAAAGAAGTTCTGGCTCATTTCATCCATCACCAATCACCCAGAAAGTCCGGTCCTTTCATTGCCATCAATTGTGCGGCAATTCCTGACAATCTTCTTGAGTCAGAGCTTTTTGGCCACACCAAAGGTTCTTTTACAGGCGCTCACTCTGATCAGGCTGGTCGATTTGAACAAGCTAACTCCGGCACATTGCTGCTGGATGAAATCGGTGAGTTACCCTCCAGCCTTCAGGCCAAACTGCTCAGGGTTTTACAAGAAAAAGAAGTAGAAAGAGTGGGTGGGCGCAACAGCATCAAGCTGGATGTCAGGGTACTGGCCGCCACTAATCAGAACCTTCAGGAAGCCGTGCAAAATGGCAAATTCAGAGCTGACCTGTTCTATCGCATCAATGTCTTTCCGCTGACCTGGGCGCCCTTAAGAGAAAGGAAAGAAGACATCATTCCCCTGGCAGAATACTTTCTCAAAAGTCTGGCTTTCGACCAGAACATTCTGTTGTCCCAGGAAGCCAGAGAGCAGCTCAGCACCTACCACTGGCCAGGCAATGTCCGAGAGCTGGAAAACGTTATCCAGCGAGCTCTGGTCATGTGTCAGAACAACATGATCTCAGCCGGAGACCTGATGCTGGAAGTTCAGGTTATCCACTCCAGTGATGCCCAGCTGACACCCCAAACAACGCCCCGGGAAGTCTTGTCTGACTCTGGTGAAGTCAGCCTTGAATCCAAGCGAAAGCAGGAAGAGTTCAAACACATTATCAATACACTGCGATTGCATAATGGACACAGAAGCAAAACGTCAGAAGCCCTGGGCGTCACTACCCGAACCCTGAGAAACAAACTGGCAGAAATGCGCAAAGACGGAATGGATGTAGAGGCATTGATTAATCAGTCTACGGCACAGGAGAAACCCTGATCATGGAAAACTTGAGCACCAGCGGGATTGCCCGGGATGTGCAGGAGTTAATCAACCTCGATAACAAGACGGGCAAGCCCGGGTCAGTCATGCCACCCGAGGCCATCTCCAGTGAAGAAACACCGGGTTTCGGTGAACTGATGAAAACAGCTCTGGATGCAGTCAATCAACAGCAACAAAACGCTGCAGGACTGCTCACAGATATTGAAACCGGCAAAAGCAAAGATCTGCTGGGTGCCATGCTGGCCAGCCAGAAAGCCAGTTTGTCATTCCAGGCTCTGGTACAGATCAGGAACAAGGCTGTAGCCGCTTACGAAGAAATTATGAGGATGCAGGTGTAAGTCTTCATGGATAAGAACACCAGGTCACTGACCAGGAACAGGAATCATGGCTGAGAAGAAAAAGCAGCAAGAGGAGACAGTCATCGAGCATGAAGAAGTGCCTCAGTGGCGACGTATGCTTGAGCAGATCCCCGGTTTCTTCAAGGGCAATGCCCGAAACCAGGGCATGCTTCTTATTGCCCTTTCGGGCACCATTGCTCTGACAATGGTTCTGTTTATCTGGAGTCAGACCAGCAACTGGCAGCCATTGTATGGCAATCAGGAAATGTACGACGCAAGCAGTATCACCCAGGTACTGGAAAGCCGTCAGATCAACTACCGCATACACCCTGATACCGGCCAGGTCATGGTTGATGCCAGCGAAGTCAGTGCCGCCAGAATGCAACTTTCAGCCGCAGGTATCAAAACAGGCCTTCCGGAAGGACTCAAAGTTCTGGAAAAAGAACAGGGTCTGGGTACCAGCCAGTTTATTGAAAATGCCCGTTATCGCCATGGACTGGAAGGTGAATTGGCCAAAACAATCATCAGCCTTAAACCGGTTCGCAACGCCCGGGTACACCTTGCCCTCCCCAAACGAACAGCTTTTGTTCGCAAGCAGGCCAAGTCTTCGGCCTCCGTTTTTATCGATCTGTTTGCCGGAGGACAGCTGGACAACAAGCAGGTTGAAGCCATCGTTAATCTGGTCGCCTCAAGTGTACCGGGACTGGCAAAGAAAGATGTTTCCGTGGTCGATCAACAGGGCAACCTGCTGTCCAGAGATATAGCCATGTCCAATGGCAGCATGGCCATTGCCAATGCTCAACTGAAATACATTAAAGGCGTCGAGCAACATTATATTGATCGGGTAAACAGCCTTCTTGATCCGATCATTGGCTCCCGCAATTTCAGGGTTCAGGTTTCTGCCGACGTTGATTTCAGTCGGGTGGAACAGACTGCAGAACAATACGACCCAGACCAGAAAACCGTTCGCAGCGAGAAAGGTCGGGAAAGAACGCCCGCCACACCGGAAGCTCTGGGAGTACCGGGTTCCCTAAGCAATCAGCCTCCCGATACAGCCGCGGAAAATGCTGAAACCGCTGCCACACCAACGCAGAACGAATACACAAGAAACTATGAGCTGAACAAGACAGTGCGCCACACCTCTTTCCAACAGGGCAGAGTCCAGCGCATCAGTGTTGCAGTGGTGCTTAATAACAGCCCCTCAGCAGTGGCCATTGCCGGTGAGTGGAACCAGGAAAAGCTCGACAATCTCAAAGAACTGATCATGGATTCTGTCGGGCTACCTGCAGAAGTGGCCGATCAGGTCAGTCTGCATACCGCTTCTTTTATAGAAGTACCCGAAGCAGAATTCATTTCACCGGCCTGGTGGCAGCAACCTGAAATCATGACTTATGCCCGTTACGGAGCCGGTACTTTACTGGGGCTGGCAGCGATCATCTTTCTGCTAAGGCCACTGGTACAACAAACCTTACCGAAGCATGCGGCGCTCAAGCAGGAAGCCGCCATGCTAGAACAACAGAATCAGCAAAAAGCGGCTCTGGATCACCCGGCTGTCATGGATGAAAACACCGCACTGTTACCGCCGGAGCTGGCGGACTTTGATACCCAGCTGGGTTACCTGCGCAAACTTTCTACCAAAGAACCGGAAAGGGTTGCCCAGGTCATCAAGCTCTGGATGAAGTCAGGAGGAAATTGACATGCCAGAAGAACTTGCTTCAAGCCCCCATGAAGTCGCTGTTTTATTACTGAGTCTGGGTGAAAAAGGCGCTGCCCAGGTTTTCAAACACCTGTCGTCCAGAGAAGTCAGGCAGATCAGTCAGTCCATGGCCAATATGCCCCCCATGAAACGGGACGAAGTGCAAAATGTCATGAATCACTTCTTCCATGAGTACCGTTATGAAGTCGGTATTGCCGGAGGTACCCGAAGCTATCTGGAGAAATCCCTGAAAATAGCCATGGGGGACAAGGACGCCAAAAATCTGATGGACTCCATCTACGGTGAGGAAAACACCAGCAGTCTGGAAATGATGAAGTGGATGGAACCTTCTGCGGTGGCCGAGCTGATTGTTGACGAACACCCACAGCTACAGGCAGTGGTACTGACCTATCTTGAACCAGGTCAGGCAGCACTGGTACTTCAGCGTTTGCCCGAACGATGCCATGAAGACCTGCTCACCAGAATCGCGAAGCTGAAAGAGCTTCATCCTTCTATTGTTCAGGAGCTCAATGTCATTTTTGACGACAGTGTTGGCTTGATATCCACCAGCCAGAACACTTCAGTCAGCGGTCTAAGGCAAGTTGCTGACATCATGAACCGAATGAATGAGTCTTCTGTCTCCCATATGCTGGATCACTTCAAGGAGCAGGACAGCGAACTGGCTGATCGTATTGAGCAACAGATGTTTGTCTTTGAGCACTTCAGTCGTCTGGATGAAGATACGATCCGGAAAATTATTGAAGAAGTCCCACAGAACACTTTATCACTGGCACTGAAAGGCGCTTCAGATTCTATCAGTGGCAAGTTTATCAACACCATGACCCGTCGTGAGGCCAAGTACTTACAGGACGATATGGACAGCCTGGGTTCCGTTCGCTCAAGTCAGGTTCAGCAAGCCCGCCAGGAAATTCTTAATACGGCCAGAACCTTGTCTCAAAATGGCCAGATTGAGCTCAACCTTAGCGACGAAGATGAAATGATCGAATAATGATTCAGGGATGAATTCGAGATGAAAAGAAACGCCACCATTTTCAAGGCAGGCACGACAGAGTTTCATCGTTACTCATTGCCATCGGCCCATGATGCGACCGAGTCTTTTCCTGCTCCAGAGACCATTGCTGAACAAACAGCACCACCTGAACAGCAAGCTACTGTCGCCATGTCGATGCAGGATTTGCAGAAAAGTCGGCAGGAAGGTTATGACGATGGATACAGAACCGGGCTGGAAGCTGGTCGCATACAGGGCGTCAAAGAAGGTAATGAACAGGGACTCAAGCAGGGCATTGAAGAAGGTTATATTCAGGGTCAGGACAAGGGCTACCGCGATGGTCTGAATGCCGGGGAAGAAGAGCTCCAGAAAGTATTGCGGAACCTGGATCTCAACCTGAAAAACATTCAGCAGTACTACAAAACTCGAAAGGAAGAGCTGAGTTACTGGCTCACCGCCTTAATCGAAGAAGTCAGCCGGCAAGTCATTCGAACCGAACTGAAGCTGCAACCTGAAATGATTCTGAACATTGTCAGGGAAACCCTCACCCATCTTCCAGATGAAAACAGTCAGCTAACCATTCATATGCATCCGGAAGATGTGGCTCAACTTAGAAAAGCGAGAGCAGACTTCAGTAATACCTGGACCCTCCTGGAAGACGACCAGGTGGCTCAGGGAGACTGCAGAGTACTGACAGAGAATGCCGAAGCCAGTGCCAGCATTGAAGAGAGACTCAATGCCTGCATGGATATTCTGAAAGAGAGCCTGCCAGAAGAACTCGACAGGAGTCTGGCATGAACCATCTGGGCAACAAGTCCGAAAACAGACGTCAGGAAGCCCCTGTCGTCGATATCATGCGACAGAAACTGCAAAAGATTCCTGTGGCTCGTGTTTTTGGTCGCCTTACCCGAATGAAGGGCCTGATATTGGAAGCTGGAGGTTGTGTGCTGGCCACTGGGCAGCGCTGTTTTATCGAAGCCCGCTCTGGTGCCAGGATAGAGGCTGAAGTCGTTGGCTTTTCAGATAATGTTCACTACCTGATGCCACTGACCCGTACCGAAGGGCTCAGCCCAGGAGACCGGGTCATTCCTATGGATCAGGACAACACTATTCCTGCAGGTGACGCCTTGCTGGGAAGAGTCATCAATGGCTTGGGCGAACCCATTGATGGACTGCCTCTCACTACCAAGCAACGGATCAGTCTTTCAGCCAACCCTATCAATCCGCTGAACCGTAAACCTGTGAACGAACCTCTGGATGTTGGAGTGCGCTCCATCAATGGTCTTCTGACTGTCGGTAAAGGCCAGAGAATGGGCTTGTTTGCGGGCAGTGGCGTCGGTAAAAGCGTTCTGTTGGGAATGATGACTCGAAATACTACCGCAGACGTCACAATCGTTGGACTTATAGGCGAGCGTGGTCGTGAAGTAAGAGAATTTATCGAACAGACTCTGGGTCCGGAAGGTTTAAAAAATGCAGTTGTCGTTGCCGCCCCTGCTGATGAGTCCCCTGTCCTGCGTCTGAGAGCAGCAAAAGTTTGCCACAGACTGGCGGAACATTTTCGAGACCAGGGCAAGAGTGTTCTTTTGCTCATGGATTCACTGACCCGCTTTGCCCAGGCTCAACGCGAAATTTCTTTATCTGTCGGAGAGCCGCCCGCAACTCGGGGCTACCCACCTTCTGTCTTCAGCCAGATTTCCGAGCTGCTTGAGCGAGCGGGTAATGGATCAGACAACCAGGGTTCCATCACTGCAATTTATACCGTCCTTATGGAAGCAGACGATCTTCAGGACCCGGTGGCCGATGCATCAAGAGCCATTCTTGATGGGCACATTGTTCTCTCTCGTACTCTGGCGGACAGCGGCCTTTACCCTGCTGTCGATATTGAAGCTTCCATCAGTCGCATAATGCCCAATGTGGTCACTGAACAACAACAGGCTTCGGCACGACTGTTGAAGTCTCTCTATTCCCGCTACAGCCAGTCGAGAGACTTAATGGCCGTTGGCGCTTACCAAAGGGGAACCGATCCGGAACTGGATCGCGCCATTGACTCTTATCCGGACATTCACCGCTTTCTGCAACAAGGCATGTATGAGCAGATCCCCCTGGACACCTGCATCAGCCAGCTGCTTCAGCTCTGGCCTGCTGCAATGCCTGAGGCCATTGGAGGGCAAGTGTCATGACCTCGGTTAAATTACTGGCTCGCTGGCTCAAGATGCAACAGCTGAGATATGACAGAGCTCTGGCTCAGGCCATGCAAGCCAGAAAAGAGTTTCAGAAACACCAGCAGCAACTGGATTACCTGCAGCAGGTACAGTCTGACTATGACTGTAAGGAAGGCACTACGATCAAAAGCGTGAATCTGGCTGGACGCAAAAACTTCCAGCAGTTTGTACAGAGCATGTCAGATAAACAAAGCATTCAGGTTCAGCAGTTTGAAGAGAAATGGAAGGGCCTTGCTGAAAAGCTCGCAGCTGAGAAAAGAAAGCTGCAGTCCATTGAAAAACTGCTGGATCGCCAGATGAAAAAAGAACAGAAGAAAGCCGACCGTGCCGAAGCCAAGGCATTGGATGAATGGCAGGCCCACAGGCACACTGAGAAAACGGACTAGATCATGGACTCACTATTTCCCAGCCGGGATGGCACTCCATTACCCTCGCTTAGCACCGAAGAGTCTCCTTTGGCTTCGCTTCAATCCATGCGTTTGGGCAATGAAGTGGTCTTCACTCCAAGGAAAGAGGGGACCTTCAAGGGTTATTCTGTGTGGGTTCACGAAGGCACCGAAAAACAGCCATTCATAGAAAATGAAGTACTGATAGAAAACCGACGGCCTATTCCTAACAGGACGCTGTCAGAAAGAACAGTGATCGCCGAAAAATGCGATGACCGGTCCTGGTATACCCATTATTTCTTCGGGAGATTCATCACCTGGCTGACGGAACCCAAAGAGTATCAAACTTACCTGAATGAAGTGGATGACTATAGAACGGCCTGCACCAAGGATAATATTTCTATCGCTGAAAAGTTGCGCATGCTGTCCTCTCTTTCCAGACACTGTAAAAGCGTCGTTCACTCTCTGGAAAACAAACAGCGTGGCTGGATGACGTTTACTGACCTGGATCAGGCCCGACTGGATACCTTCCGGGAAGAGCTAAAGAAACTGGAACACGAAACCTGGTACGTCATGGGTCTGGAAGACCCTGAAAAAGGCACCATTTATACCTCTGAAGATGAGCAATCTTCAAAAGAAAATTATGCCAGCGGTCAGTCCGCCACCGTAGCCAGAGTCAAGTACAAAAATGGCTTTGAAGCCGTATTCAAACCAACCAGTCACCAGCATACTGTTCGATCCAATGCTGCAGACAGGTTCGGTCTGCTGGAAACCCAAGGCGATATCAAACCCATTTTTACCGAACCCAACTCCGGTTTTGAACCACACCAGCGGCAGGATCTTAAAACATTCAAAGAGGTAGCTGCCTTTCATGCACTGGATAGTATTTTAGGCACAAATGTCACCCCCAGAACCCGGTGGACGCACGGTGAGGAAACGGACGTTCTCACTGAGGACCTGGCCGTAGACAGTTACAACATGTTCGAGCAAGAAGCTGAGTATGTTTCGGACGATGCCCAGGCTCGCCTCAGACCCAAGCTGCTGGAGATCTACAAAAATAATGTCGCGGGCCATGAGCTTGAACTACAGGTTTCTCACGAGTTCCCAATGGGGCAAGCCCCCTCAGAAGAAGAGAGAGCACTTTTTCATCTGGAGGGTGAGCTGGTTCCACTGCAAAAAGAGGATGGATCTCAAGTTCTGATTGCCTGGAGTAATCGTTTTCCTGAAGGTTACACTCCCACTCAGGAAGAACTGGAGAAAATGCATCTGCATGGGATGTTACGCATCCGAAAGCTGGTTCCCAGAATCGTTCCCATGTCGCCTTCTTCCAAAACCATGCAGACCTGCATGTCCAATCTTCAGTTGTTGGACTTCCTGATGGGCACCAGCACTCTTCAACCCAGAAAATTTAAATTCTATGAAACCGAGGACGAACTTGGATTCTCTGACTGGAGACCGGAAGCGTCCAACACTAAACAGCAATTCTTCAAGGCTAACTTTGCGGTCAGTATTCCAAAACGAATCGACCGTGATACGGCTCAGCGTATTCTGAATACCTCTGCTGAAGCCATCACTGAAATAGCACAAGCTCACCAGCTGTCTGATCAACAGGCAGCCTTCATGCGAGAGCGCTTTGAACATCTGAAAGCCATCATTAATGCCACGATGAGAAACGTAGATATCCCAGAGGAAAGCAGCCAACACATCCAGGGTAAGCTCTTTATCATTGATCACTGGGATCAGGACACACTCAATGACTCTGCCATGGAGAAAGGCAGCTATATGAGTGAATATGTTTTAAAACCCAGAATGGAGATCCAGCCTTTAGAACCTCTTTCCGCCGCTCAGGCAAAACTGGCCAACAGAGCTGTCCTATTCTGCGAGCTGGACAGTCTGATGGGGATAAATCTGACGCCTCCGACCTGGTATTCCGAGCATAAGGGTGAAAATGGTTACTGTCAGGAGTTTGTCCAGGAGGCCAGAGAGCTGGTAACCGAAAAACCTGTACCTTTACCTGAGCATCAACAGGTAAATTACAGAGATCAAGTTCCAGATATCGTCAATGGAGAAGCCAAGCCCAAAGGGTATGAAATAAGTCCTGAGCATCAACCAGAAAATATTCAGGCACTCTCTGAACAGGAACTGCTTCAACTCCATGATCAAGGTCACCTCAAAGTGACCCAGCCTAAAACGGTAGACATATTACCTCTGAACTCCTCAGCCCCTGAGCTGCAAAAATGCATGGCTAACAGTCAGTTACTCGACTTTATTACGGGTAGTGTTGACCGCAACCCAGGTAATTTCCTCTATGTGAAACAGCTTCGAGAAGATGGGTCTGAGGTCTGGGTGCCCAGAATGATCGACAATGATCTGAGTTTTTTTGGCCGACTAGTCAGCTCAAACCCCATTGAGATGAGTATCCGAGACGTAAACAGTCAGCACGCCTCTATCGGCTTTCCGACCCAGATAGATTTGGAAACAGCCAGACATATTGTGGAAGTGGACTCAAAAGAGTTGATTCTTCTGGCTCAGGTTCATCAACTCCACATAACAGAAATAGCGGCATTGGTAGACCGTTTCCAGGCTTTGAAAGAAAGCCTTCAAGCGTTATTAGATGGAAGAGATATTCCGTTCGAACATAGAAAATACCTTAAGGGACCCATCAGGCTGATTGACCAATGGGACTTACGCTCATACAGCGAGGCTGCGGGAGACACTAACAGCTATATCCGAAGGCATATTATTGATCGTCGCCTGAATGAGCTCTGCAACCTGAGAGACACTAACCCCGTATTAATGGTGAAAACACTGCATGAATTACTACGAACCCTCGGCCCAAAAACCCTGGCTCACCGGTTAGTTCAATATAACCCTACCGATATTGACGCAATATTCGATTTGTACTCCCAAAGCTATCAGGTTAAAAGTTTGGCCGATGCAAACCAGGTCACTCACCTTGTCAGAGAATACTATCAGGGCCGGTACGACCTTGAGCAGCAGAGATATCAAAATGAACAAGCCTCCTATCCAGAGCTCGAAGCACAATGGCAAAAAGACAAAGAACAGTGGGACAGAGGCATAGAACAATGGAAAAGGGAAAAAGGCCATTGGAGTGAAGATGAACTAAAAGCAAAAACAAAAAAGCCTCCCCCGCCTCGTTACCCAGCTATACCGGTGCCCGGAAAAACGCTTACAAGTCCTGTAGAACTGGAACGACTAAAAGCCAAACTCATTCACCAGATGTTGGGGAAAAACTGCTCGGCACTCTCTATTGGCCACATGATTTACTGGACACAAGTCAATGGCCTGCAGAGCTACGAGGTGTTTCATTCCCTGATGACCCAGCTTCAGTCTCGACTGCAAAAGGAGAAGCCACACCAACACAGACAGCCATCATTTGAATTCAGAAAGGCCTTCCCGGAACTCTGTGGCCCCGACACCCCTAAAGCTCGAAGAGCCATGCTAGAGTTCTGCTTCTCTACATTCAGCGATCAGAATGCCCCTGAAGTACCTATAGCCATGATGCGTTTGTGGGATAGATTGCAACAGACTATCAACGACAATCCTGAAGCATACTGGGCAGTGACTAACAGCGAAGAGTTTATGGAAGCTCTTGATAGCTTAACAAAGACCCCAGGTCTTCTCGAGACGCTCACTGAACGCCTTAAAGATCAGGAAATGGGAACCTGTACCAATGTGCTCAGAGGCCAGCTTCTCCCACAGAGGGTGCCGGGAGCGCCTGCCCGTGATGCAGAAAAAGAGCAAGAGGCAGTAACATTATTAGCGAAATGCTTTAACCCGGATCTGCGTTGAAAAGGGAAAGGTTGAAGCAGAGCTATGAATGCCTGAGAGATTCAAACCTTCAGGCATTCAGCCCCATCTGAGCAGTCTTTACAGCGACGGGAACACCTTTTGAGGAATAGGTGGACAGTCGATAATAATGATCGTCAATCATGCCAATCAAACGCTGTGTCACTGTCCCCAGACGAGCCTGCACCCGTCCGTTCAACTTGTTTAACTCCTGACAATGACGAATCCCTGACTCCAGTCTCGACCAGCTGGCCATAGCGGTTTCTATTTCTTCCTCTGGCAGTGTCGACAATAACTGCTTCATACCTGAGGTATCATTGGAAAAGCCCAGCTCTTCCACCAGTTTGATTCTGAGCTCGGTATTCTGTCGGATCTTATTTAAAAGCCTGGACTGCTCTTTGATACTGAGCTCCAGTCTGGAAATATCGCGGGATAACAACTGATAGTGAATCTGGTTCAGCAGATTCTCCAGCTCGATGAAAAAGTGGCAGGCTTCGCTGATGGTATTGAGAACAAGTGCGGCACTCATAGATATTTAACTCACCGTTTTAGCTCATGGCTGCATTAGCGCATGGCTGTTTTATTGTGAAACCTCAGCCTAGTCAGGTTCTGTAACTATTCCGAGGGGTCATTACCCTGAGGATTATGGTTTTCCTGTTCCTGGCTGTGGAGTTCCAGCATTTTCTCCGCCAGTTGCTCTCTGTTCAGCGGCAGCTTGCCGTCTTTTATAGCCTGGCGAATCTCTTCTACTTTTATGACATCCACTTCCGGTGCATCCATCAAAGCCTGCTGAAGGTCATTCAGCAAAACGGCATCTGCACTCAACTCCAGTTGATCCAGATCGGTTGACTGAGTAGTCCGGCTCTTTGCAGCAGCCTGAGTGCTTTTGGCTTTCTTCGCGCCTTTTACACCCCCTGAGCGGGAGCCACTGCCTACTCCGTTGATGTTCGACATGGATGGTTCCAAAAAGGAATCTTCATGACATACAAAATCGACTCAGGAGACGATTTCTTGACCCTGATAAGGCACGCGACCGTTTTCAATCGCCAAGGGGTGGTCACTCAACAGGCTTTTAAAAAACTCATCGAATGTAATTAAACAGGGTTAATCCCTGAATCATGGAATAGGATTGCTGGCCCGCCTGCAGAACCACCTGCTGACGATTCAGTCGACTGATAGCCTCGACATAATCGAGGTCTTCCAACTCGGATTTCAGGATATCGTTTAACAGCTTCAGGTCGTCCAGACTCTCGCTGCCGTTCTCCAATGCATTCATCCGACCACCAATGCTGGTTTGAACCTTACCGACCTTGCTCATGGTGTTATCCACTGAATGTAACCAGCTGGAAAGTTCTGAGGGGCCACCGGGACTTTTTAATGCTGCAGACAGCTGCTCCAGCTCAGTAAAAGTATCTTCCGGTGTCAGTGTGATATTGAAGGCACCTGCAGGCACTGCATCCAATTCAACAGTCCCACCGTTGAGAGTAATACTGGTACCTGGCGTCCAGGGAGTGGTGCTGTCTACAGTGGTATTGCCAGCATGATCGGTATAGGTCACATCAAGATCGGTGCCGTTATAGACCAACGTTACGCTAGCGAAATCACCAAACGTTTCCAGGTTGGAAATCGTGTAACGATCAACATTCACAGCGCCGCTATTAGTAGTGCTGTTAAGACTGACATTAAAGAACAAGTCACGGGCTGTATCGTTAGCCGCCACCGTTGTAGAACTGTTGATATTGATCTGTCTCTGCTGATCATTACCTGCATAGACATAGCCTGGGCCAGAGCTCTGAAGAGGCTGGGTCAAAGCGTCTGTCCCTGAAAAGATGTACTGCCCATCCGCCTGTTGGTAGTTGGCCAACCCTTTCAATGCCTTGATTTGCTCATCCAGCTCCAGAGCCAGCGCGTTTCTTTCCCCATCACCGTAGGTTGAGTTGCCTGCACTGACCACAATTTCCCGAACTCTCTGCAGAATATTATTCATGCTGTTCAGGACTGTTTCTTCTTCCGAGAGTCCGCGTTTCAGAGCATTAATATTGCCCTTGTACTGGCTGATCGCAGCCAATTCCTGATCAATGTGCAACAGCTTCACTGCACTGATGGGATCGTCAGACGGCACACTCAGTTTCTTGCCGGTGCCCAGCTGGTTTGAAGTGATCGCCAGCTCAGAATTATTTCTCTGCATGTTTTGCAGCATCATATTACTGAATTGCAGGGTACTGATTCTCATAACCGTTGCTCCCTCCTGGAATTCTTTAAAACATTCTTAGCAGAGCATCAAAGGTACTCTGAGCTACAGAAATCACTTTGGCATTGGCACTGTAGGCCTGCTGGAACCTCATAAGATCAACCGCTTCTTCATCCAGGTTAACGCCACTGACGGCGCCTTTGGCCGCCTCTGCCTGTTGCAGCAAAGCGACACTGGCAGAAGCTTCTGTCTTGGCCTGAGCCGTGAGTACACCGACATATCCGACAATCTGTGTGTAACTTTCTGCCAGGCTCAAATCGCCCTGCAGCACATCCTTGTTTTGTAACTCAAGAACCTTTTGCAGATTGCCATTGTCACCGGGACTCCCACTGGCGGAAAAAGCCAGGCTTCTGGCACTCTCCATCACCACCTCAAGTTGAGATGAACCTTCACGGGTGGGTTGGAGAACAAATTGGTCACCAGCAGCCAGCGTACCGTTGTTCACCATTATGTTGAGACCATCAACCGTGATGCCCGTATTCAGATCAGTCGCATCGCCACTCCAGCTCTGGCCGTCGCTTTTACGGATCAGGGTGTACTGGTCAGGCGCTCCTGAAGTAATACTCAGAGCATAATCACTGGTAGTAATCTGACTGGTATCGCTGATTTCCACCAGAACCAGCCCAGTACTGCCGCCAGCCCTGTTCAGCTCAACAGCTCGGGTTGCAGCGGGAGAACCGGAAAGAGGCAGGGAAAGGCGATAACTGTCGCCATTCTGCAGAGCCCCTTTATGGAGGGTAATTTCCAAACCATTAAAAGCAATGATGCCGCCAGCAGCCAGGGTCGATCCTGCAGCAGGTACAGTAGTTACTACGGCGTTTGATGCGTCATACACTGTAAAAGTGCCACCAGCACCAACATCCAACCGATACTGTTGATCCTGCAGGGCACTGCTGTTGGTCACCGCCATTCCCATCAATGCATCGCCCGAGCCAGTGGTTTTGACGATACGATCTTTCTGCGGCAGCCAGTTGATATCGTTGAAAAGGTAATTTCCCGGAGTACCTGCGTTGCCATCCAGATCCGTACCCTGTGCCAGGGTTGTATTCATCTGATCACTCACCGCCAGAGCCACACGCCCCAGCTGATTCATGATATTGCCCAGCACATCGTTCTGATAACTCTGCAGCCCCCCCATTAATCCCCCCAGGTTGTCACCCAGAGACAGAGTTGAATTGGAGGTGTTTAATAAAATTTCTGACTTTCTCGGATCATTGGGATTGGCTCTGACTTCCAGCTTGTTGGCCTGATCACCCAGCACCAGCGGCTGGCCGGATTGCAGGTAAATATTCATCGAGCCATCTGGCTGTTCCAGTACCGTGACGCCTACCAGCTCAGCGAGTTTGGTTACGGCCTGATCCCGCTCATCCAGCAAACTGTTTGGCTGGGCATTACCCGTAGCAGCGGTTCGAATACTGTCATTCAGTGCTGCAATACTGTTGGCAAGACTATTGACCTGCTGGGCGGAAGTATCCATCTGCTTGAGCAGCAACTGATTCTGTTTATCCAGCTGAGAAGCAAGATTATTAAAACGTGTCACTAGTGTCTGGGCGGTACTGATCACCTGTTGACGGGCAGACATGGAAAGGGGTTCAGAAGAAGCCGCATTAAGTGCCGTGAAAAAACTGTTGATGCCCTTGGCCAGGGAGGTGCTTTCGTTCCCCAGCAGCTTGTCCAGCTCGCTGAGGTATTCATTCATGATCTTTTTCTGACTGCTGACCGTTGTACTGTCCCAAACCTGACTGGTCAGGAAAGTATTGGCAATTCGGGTAATGTCCCCTGCTACCACACCCGATCCACGACTGATATAGCCTGGCAAAGTAGTGGCCACTGGCAACAATTGCACACGCTGCCGACTGTACCCCTCAGTATTGGCATTGGCTACGTTGTTACTGGTGACATTGAGTGCGGCCTGTGAGGCGATAATGCCCGACTTGCCAATTTCCAGCAGGCTCATAAAACTATTCCCTGTTTTTGACCTTTTCTTCCCTGAAGAGACTCTCTGTAAACAGACAGCCTCCTGAATTTATCGGCTCTCTACTCCCCGACTCAACTGCCGAATCATGACATCCGCCAGCCCCAGCCCACCGCTGTTACTCAAGTCAGAAGCAAGCTGGGTATCCATCATTGACTGGAACTGCTTTTCATTCTGGCCGCCGAGCAGATTTTCATCGCTGAAAGCCTCGTTGGCCTGTCGCATGTTCTTCAAAAGCATGTGCATAAAGACCGATTCAAACGCTTCAGCGGCTTCTCTCAAAGCTTCTGGCGTATCGCCTTGAGTCTTGATCTGATTCAGTTTGCCCTGTTGCAAGAGGGCATCCGATGGCATCCCTGTAATATTCATACAATCCTCAAGCAGCCATGAGCTGCATTTCCATAATTAAATGACAATCAACTCAGCCCTTAGGGCTCCGGCTGCTTTTAATGCCTGCAGTATCGACATGAGGTCGGTAGGCGTAGCCCCCACACTGTTAATGGCGGTGACAATCTCCTGAAGAGAAACACTGTCGGGCATGATAAAAGTTCGACCCTTCTGCTCTTCAATTTGCACATCGCTCTTATCTATTGCCGTAGTAGTACCCTGTCCGAACGGATTGGGCTGACTCACTTCGGTCGACTCCCTGACGGTCACCACCAGACTGCCATGGCTGACAGCTGCAGGCAGTACGCGAATGTTCTGCCCCATCACAACGGTGCCGGTCCGTGAGTTAAAGATGACCCTTGCGGGTGGTGCGGAAGGTTCAACCTGCATTTCTTCCAGCATGGCCATGTAAGTAACCCGCTGATCGCTCTCCTGGGGCGCACGCACTTCAACCGTTGAACCGTTGAGGGCTGAAGCAACCTTGGGACCAATAACCTTGTTAATAGTGGAAGCGATGGTTCGAGCTGTGGAAAAGCTTCTTTCACGCAGATTCAGAATGATGGGCCCGTGATTAAATCCAGAGGCGACCGTTCTTTCTACAATTGCCCCATTAGGAATAATACCGGCACTGGTACTGTTGATGGTTACTCTGGAGCCACTGGCGCCACTGGCGGAAGCTCCACCGACCAGAACATTCCCCTGGGCTATGGCATACACTTCACCATCAATCCCTTTCAGAGAAGTCATCAGTAGCGCACCACCCCTGATGCTTTTGGCATCGCCTATAGAAGACACAGTTACATTAATCTTCTGACCTGGGCGAACAAAGGCAGGCAATTCTGCATGGACAGACACGGCTGCCACGTTATCCACAGAAGGTTCTTTACTCAGCGTGATACCAAACTCACGGAGCATATTAACCAACGATTGATTGGTGAACTCGGTACTGCCACTGTCGCCAGTCCCATCAAGCCCCACAACCAGCCCGTAACCAATCAGCTGATTACTGCGTACGCCCTGAATATCAACAAGGTCCAGCAAACGTTCTGCGTGGGCTTGCCAAGCCGTCAACAACAGGAGTATCGAAAGAAGCTTTTTCATACTCCCTCCTAAAATGGAAACCATGGACTGTTAATAATCTTGGTGCCCCAGCCAGGCTCATGAACGTCAGCATCACTGCCCACTCCGGAGTAGGTAATTCGAGCCTGAGCCAGCTTGGTAGAAGCCACTTCGTTATTGGTATTGATATCTTCAGGCCTGAGCATGCCGCTGACACGAACAAACTCCGCTTCGTTATTCAGTTGCAGCCACTTTTCCCCCTGCACGCGCAAAGCACCGTTGGGGAGAACCTGAATGACTTGTACTGCAATCTGCCCCTCGGTGAGCTTTGACGCTCTTTTCAGGTTGGTGTTGCCATAGGATTGTCGTGTAGGTGCAGCATTGAATGCCAAGGATCGACCTGAGCCCAGGATACTGGCCCCGGTTTTCCCGAAAATGGTCGGATCATTGAATGCTATCGACCCATTCTTATCGAGTGTGGTGTTGGAATCCTTCTTGATATCGAAGTTATCCCCGGCAATGTTGATCGTCAGGATATCTCCAACTCGATAAGCTCTGCGGTCGGAAAATATCTGAACAGGATAGTTAGCTCGATAAAGACTTCCGGCTGTTCCTGTATCAACTTGCCTCACCTCTGGAGCTGAAACAGGTATAGCAGTAACAGGCTGAACCGCAGCCGGTTTGGCTGGAGGAATGCGATCGTATTTTTGCTTGGTATTGGGCATTCCGGTACACCCCAACAGAAGAAACGAAGTCACCCAGACCAGCATAAGAGGATAGATGTTACTCAGCTGTCTAATCATGATCAGAGCACCTGATTGGCATAGGACATCATTTCGTCTGCGGCAGAAATGGCCTTGGAATTCATCTCATAGGCTCGCTGCACTGAAATCATGTTGACCAGTTCTTCCACAACACTGACGTTCGAAGCTTCCAGAGTAAACTGCTTCACTTCGCCCAAGCCTTCTGATCCAGGCGCAGCTTCAACTTCTTCTCCACTGGAAGCAGTCTGGACATAAAGGTTGCCGCCCCGACTGGCCAAACCCGCCGGGTTAACAAACGACACCAGGTTAACCTGCCCGATTTCTGTGGGATCCACCTCTCCGGGCAAAGTCACCATCACAATGCCGTCACGACTAATGGTCAGATTCTGAGCGCCATTGGGTACTGTAATTTCTGGCTCCAATGGCAAACCTGCTGCCGTCACCATAGTGCCCTGAGTATTAAGGTGAAACTGGCCATTTCGGGTATAGGCAGGAGAACCATCTGGCATCAATACCCTGAAAAAACCATTTCCGACAATGGCCATATCCAGGGACTGATTGGTGGTTTGATAACTGCCTGGAGTAAAGACTTTCTGGGTACCGGTAATGCGTACGCCACTCCCCAGCTGAAGACCGGAGGGTAATTCATTCTGTTGGTCAGAGAGGGCTCCGGGCTGACGCTCTACGTGATAGAAAAGATCTTCAAAACTGACCCTGTCACGCTTGAAACCTATGGTGCTGACGTTGGCCAGATTGTTAGAGATCACGGCCATCTGCTTGTCTTGAGCACTCAGACCGGTTTTACTGATCCAAAGAGACGGGTTCATGGAAAATCCTTTTTCCAGTTAATTATTGCCTTCGGAAGTTACCGTCCACGCATCATTCTGTCGCCTGCGGACGCCAACTCACTGGCTGTCTTCATTACTTTTACCTGGACTTCAAACTGTCGGCTTAAATGCATCATCTGCACCAGCTCTGATACGGCACTGACGTTACTGGCTTCGAGATATCCGGATTTGATTTGTACCGCTTCATCCACATCCGCTTCTTCACCATTAAGCATTCGAAACAATCCATCTTCACTTTTGCCAATCAGTCGGGTCTCTGGATTCACCAGCTTGATTCGACCCACTTCAACCGGCTGAGCACCAGCACCTCCTACCGGGATAATAGAGATGCTGCCGTCTATTCCAATATCCAGCTGTTGGTAAGCCGGAATATTAATAGGTGCACCATCACCCATAACTGGCAGACCCTGCTCAGTCAGCAGATTGCCATCAACACTGGTCCTTAAATGACCGGCTCGGGTATATGCTTCCCCCCCAGCGGCATCCTCTACAGCTATCCAACCAGAACCATTGACTGCCACATCCAGCACTCGTCCTGTATGAGACAGGGTTCCGGGATTCAGGCGGCTTCCACCACCCGCAGTAGCTACCATGTAACGACTGTCATTCCCCTCACCTTCCATCTGCTTGGTCACGGCATAACTAAAATCAGACCGAAAGCCACCGGTATTAATGTTTGCCAGATTGTTCGCATGAATACGCTGGGCTGTCTGGGCATGTCTGGCACCGCTCATGCCAATGTAGATAACCTTATCCATCAGATAATCTGCATCAGTGTCTGGGTTAAACTACTGGAGGTTTCAATGGTCTTGGCATTGGCCTGATAGTTTCTCTGGGCTTCAATCAACCTCACCAATTCTCTGGAAAGGTCTACGTTGGATTGCTCCAGAGCCGCTGATTGAAGCTGACCCATAGAACCTTTGCCCGCTGCACCAAATAACGGACTACCAGAAGCAAAGGAAGCTGACCAAAGACTGTCACCGGAGGGTATTAATCCGTTGTCGTTTGGAAAAGCAGCCAGAACAATTTGCCCCTGAACGGCACTCTGGCCATTAGAGTAAAGTGCTTTCAAAACACCATCCTTGCTGACTTCAAGACCGGTCAATTGCCCGGGAGGGAAGCCATCCTGAGTGGCTTTATTCACCGTAAAATCAGAGCCCAACTGACTGAAAGTGCTCAGATCAATGTTCATGGTCATATCTGCTACACCCACCAGTGAAGCATTGGTAGCTTCAGGCACGGGAATACTGAATGTACCACCGGTAGCCAGCTGACCACTGGAATTAAACGTGATCGTTTGAGAACTAATGGGTGTACCACCCGCATCGTTGATTGTGGCGTTATCAAACTGGAAATTCACCGTCCACTGATTCGGCGTTGCATCCTTCACGAAGTACATACTCAATGTATGGGGATTCCCCTGGCTGTCATAAACATTGAACGCCATGGTATTGTTGTAGCTGTTGGGGTCTGAAGGGTTGAAGGTACCGACGCCCGGTACTGTATTCCTTGAATCCAGGTTGGCAGAGCCTGTGACACTGGTCGTCGCAGTCGCTGGCAACTCACTTTGGCCAATCTTAAGATCAGTCAGCGTACCTGGCAGAATGTTCCCGGCCGCATCGGCAGCGTATCCCTGTAAATTCAAACCCTGGTTATTCACCACATTCTTGTCAGAATCCAGGGCGAAGTAGCCTGCACGGGTGAATGATTTCTCACCGTTCTGATCAACCACAAAATAGCCGTTACCGGTGATCATCATATCCAGACTGTTTTCAGTATTGATTCGATCACCCTGGGAAAACTGCTGAGCTGTATTGGCCAGCTGAACCCCTGTCCCCTTACTGGCGCTGCCCCCCACCGATGAGGCATATAGATCTGCAAACTCAGTTCTTGAGCCTTTGAAGCCGACAGTGTTGGAGTTGGCGATGTTGTTACTGATGACATCCAGATCCTGCCTGGCTGCATTCAGTCCGCTGAGTCCTATTCCAAATGACATAACTGTTCCCTCAGTTTCCTATTTTCCGAATGGACGACAATGGCAGTTCGCCAATGCCAGCCAGAGATACGGTTGATTCCTGCCCATTGCCCGGTATGGTAACGCTGTCTACTTTTGCCGCCAGATTGATGGGGACGTTGTAACGTTCACCGTTCACCAGAGCCGTTGCAGTCACGGTATAAGTACCCGCTTCAAGAGAATTGGTAGAGAAGTCGATATTCCCCGCTGCAGAAGCGCCCAACTCCACCTGGTCCACAAGCTGCTTATTGGCTCCATAAATATTCAGGGTTAAAGCCTCACTGTTTGCCGCCACAGAAACCTCACCGGTGATCTTGCCATCGTCCTGAACAGACATACTGCTGCCTTGAACCAGAACGTTTTCACCCACCAGCGCTTTGGCATTAAGAGATTGCGATAACTGCAAAGAGCTGGTTAAACCCGAGATCTGTTTATTGATGGACTCAAGATTTTCCACACTTGTGATTTGAGCTAACTGAGTAGTGAACTCAGAGCTGTCCTGAGGGTTGAGTGGGTCCTGGTTTTCGATTTGAGCCAGCAGGAGTGTCAGAAACTGACTTTTATCCAGCGCATCATTTGGCTTGGCTTCCTGAACTCCAGCACTACTCGGTTGCTGTGACTGTCCGATTCCCGTTATAGACATAAATCAAGCTCCCAGTGCTAACAAGCGCTGCTGTAACTGCTTGGCGGTTGTCATCACTTCCATGCTGGTTTGAAAGGATCGAGAGGCTGATAACATGTCAGCCATTTCTTCAATGACACTGATGCTCGGGTAGTAAACATACCCGGTCTCGTCTGCCAGAGGATGCTCAGGTTCATACTGCCTGATAGCCTCTGAAGGCTGTCTGATCACTGAATCCACTTCTACTTTGGCGACGGGAGCAGTACCTCCCCCCTCTGTCAGAACTTCGTCGTACACCGTTCTGAATACCGGCTTCAATGCCTTGAAAACAGCCTCCGGGGAAGAAGCTGCGGTATTGGCGTTGGCAATATTACTGGCCACAGCATTGAGCCGGATGCTTTGAGAGGTGAGGGAAGAGCCGATGACTCCGTAAATATTTTCCAGAGACATAATCAAACCCTTCCGTTAATGGCCAACTCAAGGCCTTTGAGTTTCTTATTCAGAAAAGTCAGGCTGGCCTGAAACTGTATTGAGTTCTGGGTGAACTCACCCTGCTCAACATGAAGTTCAACCGTATTGCCATCGGATGATTTCTGAAAGGGAAGTCGGTAAAGGAGGCTGGACTCGGTTCCATCGGGTCCCATAGGCATGTGAAGATTGTCGGTGTTGACCTTGCCGGTCAGCTCTCCTTCGAGAACATCATCAAACCGAATGTCTCTGGCAAGAAACTTTGGCGTATCAACATTGGCCAGGTTACCTGCCAGAATCTGCGCTCTGGAAGATCGAAATGCCAATGCCTGAGGGTGAATACCCAGAGCCTGTTCAAAGCTGATCATGGTTCATTCCTTTGAGCCAATGATGTTTTACCAGGCAACCGTTGCCTGCATCCAGTACATTAAGCGAATAGTGTGCCAACTTTTAAAATTCAAACTTTGAGTGCCTGTTCTGTGGATTGTCTCTGGTTTCAACCCCTGCAAAGGGTTACTCTGAAAGAAAAAAGACAGGGAGAAAGGCGGAAAATTCCTTCCTCTGTGACCGGGAGTTTTCCGGATGTATCCGGAAGCGGGAAAGGATTTTCCTCTGGCATGTTATGAAAAGGCACTGGTACTGGCTAAGGTTGGCAACACTACTGCCGCTTATGGCCCATTCAACCCTTATCCAGGGTTCTGACCTCACCTCGGAAGAACAGATTCTTCAGGCCACCGATCAATACCTTGAAAAGAAAGTAAAAGATTACACACAGAATCTTGGCTCCTCCCAATACACTATTCTTCTCAAACCACCTCCTGGACTGAACAGGCTCCCGGTTTGTGGTGCAGCCCCAATAGTTGCACTGGTTAACTCCTCCAAAAAGCCGCTGGGAAATGTCAGCACCAAGGTCAGCTGCAGGAAAGGCTCATCCTGGAATATTCTGGTCAAAGCAGAGATTGCGGTTTATCTGCCGGTTGTAGTCAGTGGCGTCACTCTTGAAAGGGATGAGCAAATTTTTTCTGAGCAGCTGCAGGTAAGAGAAATGGATATAGCCAGACTGAAACAGGGCTATTTCACATCGATTGAATCAGTTGCGGGACAGAAAGCCAGAAGAACCATTACACAGGATAAAGTCATAACCCGACGCCTGCTGAGAGCGGCTGATCTCATCAACAAAGGAGAAAAAGTCATAATTATTGCTGGCTCAGCCGGCTTCCAGGTCACCATGCCCGGCATCGCCCTTCAAAAAGGCCAGAAATACGACCAGATCAGTGTACGAAACCTGAAGTCAGGAAAAGTTGTTGTCGCCAGAGTTGTTGATAAGGGAAAGGTTAAGACGGATTATTAAACAAAGAGATAATGCTAAGAGAAAGCTGGCTTAGGATTGGTTTTTATCGTTGTAACAATTTTCGTATAAGACACTTCCAAATGAACCCAGTGTTTCCTGCTGTTTTCTGTGCTTGATGTACTCTGTCAATGCTACATTAACAGTCTCTCTCCTGGTTTTATGACCACCTAATTTCTGAGCTTCTTTAACAAGATCATCATCAATTGAAAGGTTTGTAAGCATTAGGGAGACTTCTATGCAATGTATTTCTATAACCAGCTTAGTCTTACCCTACAAAGCATGCTTCCAAAATTAAACACCCAGACTTCATACCTTTGAGAGCTTGATAGTACAGCTAAGCACTAAACCCCATACCGTTCGCACTGAGCTTGTCGAAGTGCCTTACCAGCATCCTTCGACAAGCTCAGGATGAACGGAGTATGTATGACTATGAACGCTTGGCTGCACTAGGTAACACTAAATGAATCATCAGAGAATCAAACGTTTTTTGGGAGTTATTCCGGCTGGTACACCTCAGGCAACTGGTTCGCTTCCGCTTTACTCTTTGCCTCTTTGACAGCACTGCTGCCCACCGGATGATCCTTGTCATGGCGCTCATCAACTGGAGCAAACATATCGATCATTCGGTGTTCTGTGACTTCATTCAATAGCAAGATTTCAATTCGACGGTTAGCACCACTTTCGGGGTCATCCATAATGCGTGGAACCCTGTCCGCCATTCCAACAACAAATAAAACCTGTTGATCCGGGACTCCACCGTGGATCAGGGTTCTCCTCGCCACCTGGGCTCGGCTGCTCGACAGTTCCCAGTTTGAGTAATCATCCCGGGCATAGGCTACAGAATCGGTATGACCGCTGACCATGAGAGGTCGCTTCGCTTTCGCAATGATGGGAGCAATCGCCAATAAGAGGTCTTCATAGAAGGCTGTGATGGCCGAGCTGCCACTGCGAAACATATTGCCTTTATCACTGTCGAGAATGACGATTCTCAATCCTTCCGGCAACATTTCCAGGTGAATATAGTCGTAGAACTCTTTTTCTTTCTTCAAACCGATAATCAAACTCTGGAGTTCATCCATAAAGGGTTTGAAGTCAGGATTCTTATTTTGGGTGGTGGCGTTACCATCACTGATGATTTCCGGACCTTCCCGGCCTTTCATGGCCAGACCTTCTCCTTCGATATTCATAATGGTTTGCTTACCACCAAAATCAATCGGACTGAGACTGCTCTTGTGGCGGAAAGCACCTGGATCGGCAAAATAAGCGGCAATTGCCGCTTTTTGATCATCATCGGCAACATTCAATAACCACAGCACAAGAAAGAGTGCCATCATGGCCAGGGCAAAGTCTGCCAGGGCGACTTTCCAGCCTCCTCCATGATGCCCTCCGTGTCCATGCAGGACACGCTTGATCACTATGGTCTTGTTCTCACTCACAGGTTCTTACCTTATGAAGATGAGTGATGCCCAGAAGTGGTGTATCAGGACTGCGGCTTCTTCTCACTGATAATTTCTTCCATCTCAGTGAATGAAGGCCGGTTCTCTCCAAACAGCATCTTTCTGCCTGCATCAATAGAGATTTCCGGTGGTGTACCGCCATGATGGCTGACAATTGCGGTCTTGATCAGCTCATAAGCTTTCATTTCGTATTTGATAGAGTGTTCAATGGCTGCAGCCAATGGGCCCACTACACCATAACCAAGAAAAACGCCCATGAAGGTACCCACCAGGGCGGCAGCAATATGAGTACCAATCTGGCCTGCTGGTCCATCCAGAGACTGCATAGTAATAACAATGCCTAACACAGCAGCCATGATTCCAAACCCGGGCAAAGCATCAGCTGTCGTTTGAAGTGCCTGTACTGGACGTGTCATCTCTACTTCATGATTATGCATTTCCTCTTCAATCAGGGCTTCCAGCTCATGGGTTTCAATAGCCTCAACCAGAACCAGACGGAGATTATCCACAATAAAATTCTGAACATGAGGCGTGGTGGCAATGCGGGGGTAGGTATTAAAAAGCGAACTCTCGGCAGGATTTTCTATATGTTCTTCCAGAGTCTTTCGACCCCCCTGTCGACGAAGCATGACGAAAATTGCATTCAACAAGTGCATCAGTTCATCGTAATAAATTTTATTAAATCCCGAACTGCCAAAAACATACCTGGTGTGTCTGCCAATGGCTCTTAGGACCTGGGGAGGGTTGGCTATGATCATGGCACCGAATGCACCACCTGCAATAATCAGGATCTCATAAGGTTGCCAGAGTGCCAGCATTTTTCCGTGAGCCAGCACATAACCACCAAATATGCTGGCAAAAAGTATAACCAAGCCAATCAGAATGAGCACTGGTCAAACCTCCTTGTCTTTTCCAGCCTGCAGAATGGATTTCAACTGCATTAACGCCTGTCGATGCAGCTGGCAGACTCTGGCCTCAGTAATTTCAAGAACCTGGGCCACTTCCTTCATGTTGAGCTCGTGCTCATAATAAAGATTCAACAGCAGTTGTTCCCGCTCAGATAAATGCCCGAGCGCTGAAGCAAGAGTACTGCTGTTCAGACCCCTCTCTTCCTGCTGATCAGACGACTGCTGATACGAGACGCTATCACTGCCGGCAATCAGATCTTCCAAGCTGACAATATGGCTGATATTGCCTTCGATCAGCATCTGCTGATATTCATGAAGCTCAACGCCCAGCTCTTCAGCAACTTCTCTCTCTCTGGGAGGACGGCCCAGGCGCCCTTCCAGTGTCTTGATCGCCTTACGAATATCTCTGCTGTCTTCTCTGAACGATCTTGGTCGTCCATCAATGGCTCTCAGCTGATCGATCATGGCTCCATGGATGCGCAGCTGTGCAAACTTTCTGAACCCTGCCAGACCCCGGCCATCATACCTTCTGGCTGCTTCAAGCAGCCCTACCAACCCTGACTGAATCAGATCATCCAATGAGACGGTACTGCCTGTGAGCCCCATTAAATGCAGCGCCGTTTTCTTTACCAGACCGGTATGGCTGTGCACCAGCTCTTTAACATCCAGCTGTTGCACCTGACTGTAGGCCATCGCACCGCTCCCGCCCAGAGCTGAAGCTCCTGACAGTTTCTGACCAGAGCCTGAATACGGATGGCTCCCGGTGGGTGGTTGAGAGTCAGGCATCGCCGTCACTTCCCGGTTATTGAACCACCAGATCAGTAATTAACAGGTCTTCGAGCGCTACAGCTGCCAGCTCTGCGGTCAGCAATTCATTGATCCGCTCTATAGTGTTGTGCCGAATCTGGTCAGTCGCTTCCTTGGCCGTTGCTTCCTTGTAGGTCATCTGACTGAGATAGTTGACGATGGCATTGCGAATCAATGGCACATAGGTTTTGAGCACCTCAACAGCACCTTCGTCACGACTCATAAGCGTCAGCTTGATTTGCATATAACGAGGACGACCTTGTGTCTGGAGGCTGATCACAAAGGGTTCCAGAGTGACAAATTTAGGCACTTCCGGCTTGACTACCTCGGGTGTTTCAGCCATTTCTGGTTTCGCAGCCATGAAATACCAGGCCGCAAAAGCGCCTCCTCCCAAAAGCATCAACAACAGTAAAACGATGACAATAATCAGCGACTTACCCGAGCTCTTCTTTGGGCTTTCCGCCCCACCTTCTTGTTCTTCATCAGCCATAATTCTGCCCTGCCAGCATTAAACAGCCATGAGCCGTAATTCAGCTCCCCTCAAACCGTGAAAATCATTACAGAGCTGCCGAAACGGAATTTTCACGGTAGATAAAGTGTTTTTTGATGAAAGAAATATCGGTTTCAGCCCGTCAGGTCTCAGGCAAAAGTATCCAGAAAACCGGAAGTTACAGTCGTGTAAGGACCTGATGTCAGGTTGCCGCTTTCATCAGTACTCTCATCGACCATGAGATTTGAAACTGAAGCAGGGGGAGGGGAGGCCAGTTCGTCCTTTTGTCTACCGGATTCCTTATCCGAAGAAACATCGACATTGACCAGATCCAGATCATGGCCCGCCATGGCCATGCGAAGTCGATCAATCTGTTGCAGGATCAGCTCCCGAACGGCATTACCGGAAGCCTGGAAGTTTACAGAAACCTTATCACCATCAATATTCAACAGTAATTCAAGCTTGCCCAACTCAGGAGGATCGAGACGAATAACCGCTGTTTTCTGATCACGACTGGCCAGCCAGGCCAGACGATCTCCCATGGCATTGGGAAAGTCCTGAAACTCCTTAAGACGCATCGTCATCGAAGGTTGTGGTTCAACCTGCAGAGCGGCTGGCATCGTCATAGATTTAGGCTCTACCACCTGCAGACTCAAACTGGGGGTACTCACAGATGTTGCTGAATTACTCTGTGTATTAAATGTCTGAAGTTGGGATTCTACCTTGGTGGAAAGTTCTGGTTTGAGGGGCGCTTCAGCAACTTTTATCTCCCGAGCTAACAATTCAGGTTTGAGTTCTCTGCTTTCCTGAATGGGCATCTCTTTCTGGACAGGCTTCCCATCAGTCATTGAGAGTTCTCTTAATGCCCTGAATTCTTCTGACTTCTGCAATGGTTGTTGCTCTGAAAGTAATTCAGCATCCTTGTTCAAAACTGATTGTTCAGCCGCTCTGTTTGCAACAGCAGTGACTTCCAAGGGCTGCTGCTTCAGTTTTAGAGATGAATTATCGACTTGAACTGAAGGGTAATTTTGCGCCAGAACTTGCAGGTCAGACTGACCTTTTGGAAGAGGTTTTGGAACCTGATCAATGGCCAAAGCGGCTATCTCAGGAGGTAAGTGATGTAAAACTTCAGTGTCTGCCTGGAGCTGAGCATAAGGCTCAGTATTCAGAGCTGACTGAGCAACGTCTTTTAATGGCTGACTCGATAACAAATTCAGTAGCAGATCAAATGACTCTCCACCCGTAGTCGTTGACTGAAGGTCAGGTAAGTCTGGCAGAGACTGTCCATTAGGATGGATCGAAGCATTGCCCGATGATGAAGGCAGTAAATGAGAGAAATCCAGAACCGGTAAACTTTCCATCAGCCTCGACTCTTATCACTCTGCTGATAGTTATCAATGGCTTCCTGACGTCGCCGACTGGCCATTAACTGTTCCTGTATATGATCTCGCTCAAGCTGGCAGGCAGAAATCATTTCCTGATAAAGCATCTGAAGATCCTGCAGCAGTCGTTTAACCTCTTCAGAAGGAGCAGAGCCATTATCCAGAGCTTCTTCTATCGCCTGACGAGCTTCGGAATCCAGAGCTTCCAGTGAAGACCAATCCTTGTTCCGGGTTGCCTCACCCAGATTATGGATAGACTCCTGAAGCTTTTCTTTCAATATGTCAGGATTTTTCATCAGGAGCCCCTGATCCATCAGTTATGGCATCCCAGGCTGACTTGATATCGCCCATCAGACGAATAACTTCTTCCAGCTTGTCACTATCATCTTGAGCATTGGCCTGAATCAGCCCCTGCATTGAATATTGGTAAAGCGCACGAAGGTTGGCGGACATTTCTCCACCGGCCTGCATATCAATAGAGCTGTTAAGGGTAATGATGATATCAAGGGCTTTATCAATACACTGGGCTTTCTCGCTACGCTGTTTGCGCTCCATGAATCCTCGAGCTTGATGAAGGTCTTTCATGAGGGCACTGAAAAGCAATTGAACCATTCTCTGAGGGGTTGCAACTTCAGCAGCGATGCCTCCCTGAACCTTGCTGTAGGCATTCACTGCAGCCGAATTTGCCATATAGAATTCCTGCGACGATGATTACTCCAGTCTATATCGTTTAGTTATTGCTATTGTTTAAGCTCGCCAGATTATTGGTCAGATACTGGCTGGTAGCGTTCAACTGACCTACCAGAGTTTCCATCGCAAGAAAGCGATCACGGAGGTATTGTTCGAAGGTTTCCATTCTGACATTCAGTGCCTGTCTTTCATCATCAAGCTTCGCTAGACTCTTGTTCAGGGTATCCATTCGATCCTTGAAGATGCCGTCACTCTTGTCATAAGCCTCCATAAGCCCATCCAGCTTGCCGGCCATACCAGAGTCTCCGGTAAAGAAGCTGGCAAGTTCACTGAAGTTATTTTGCACAGCATCCGTCAGTTTGCTGGAAGTAACCGACAAAGTCCCATCAGATTGGGTCTTGATGCCCATGTCAGCCAGCATTTTGATATGGCCCGTTCCCGGGTTGTCACTGATGATTCTTCTGAGCTGACTTTGCAAGGATCTGACCGTAGCATCACCCACCAGTGCAGCAGCATCCTGACCAGGCCTGTATAAAGTGAGTTCATTAATTTTATTAATGAGTGAGTTGTATGCATCCACAAACTCTTTGACGGCATCTTCCGCGGTTGAAGGATTTTCAGCGATATCCAGTGTGACTGAACCAGACGTCACCTTCTTTACATCAATAGAGACACCTTCAATCAGGTTTTCAAAACGATTATCGGTAGACTTGATGGTGATCTGTCCAGCCCCCTCACCCAGAACTATTTCCGCATCACGAGCTGGACTTAACTCAGAAATACCTGTCGTCAGATTTTTATCACTGCCACCCACGGTAAGGGCACTACCATCAACGCTAACAGTATTAGCCGCTCCGGATTTATTACTGGTCAGCAGTAATCTCTTACCACTGCCATCGTTGATAATAGTGGCTTGAACACCGGGGTTATCAGAAGCTGAATTGATAGCATCACGAATACCTGTGAGCGAATTGTTGCTATTGGTCAAAGCAACATTGAAGCTGTCGCTGCCCAGATTAATCGTCAGATTTCCGGTACCGAAAGTATCCGCATCCTGAAAAGTGTCGGAGGCAATGCTATGACTGCTGGCCAGAGCGTTAACCTGAAGCTTGTAGGTGCCTTTTACCGATGCACTATTTGCTGTAACCACCATAGCGTCGGCATCAGAAAGTGTGGTTGTTCTTGCCTGAAACGAATCAGCATTATTCAGCTTATCTATAGCTGTCTGGAAGTCATCAATAGCTCCCTGAATAGAGCCCAGAGCTGAAAGCTCAACATTGTAGGCACTGCGGGAGCGATTGATCTGGGACTCCTTGGGAGCACGCTCGGCCTGAACCAGAGACGTTACCATGGCATTAACATCCAGACCTGAATTGAAACCACTGACTGAAAACATGACTTCACTCCTGCTATTTTTCGAGGAAAAACATTTTGACGCATCAATTTTTCGTATCTGATGAGGATGCAAAATGTTTTGAATCGCTCATGGCTGCTTTGAATTTGACCCGACTCTGACTTTATCGACCCCTCTCTACAAAAAAGGAGGCGCAAAGCGCCTCCCTACTGCGGGTTCTACTAAACCAACTATCCAGAACTTATCTGAGAAGAGACAGAGCGTTCTGAGGAATCTGGTTAGCCTGAGCAAGAACAGCTGTACCAGCCTGTTGCATGATCTGGTACTTGGTCAGATTCGCAGTTTCTGTAGCGAAGTCAGTATCCAGAATACGGCTACGGGAAGCCGACATGTTCTCACGAACATTGGACAAGTTGTTGATAGTAGAAGTCAGACGGTTCTGGGCAGCACCCAGTCCGGCACGTACAGTATCAACAGTGACGATGTCAGCATCGATCTGTCCCAGAGCTGTATTTGCAGCAGAAACAGTACCGATACTACCAGCAGCAGTGATTGTCACAGCAGCTATAGAAATAGTTACACCAGTACCATTCTTATAGTTAACCGCAGCAGTGAAAGACTTGGCTGAAGACAACAGAACCTGACCGTTGAATTCAGTGGTGTCCTTGATACGGGTAATTTCAGACTGCAGAGCTGTGAACTCAGCATTCAGAGAAGTACGGTCTGCAGTGGCATAAGTACCGTTGGAAGCCTGCAGGGCCAGCTCACGCATACGCTGCAATGAGTTAGTGATTTCCTGCATGGCACCTTCAGCAGTCTGAGCCAAAGAAATACCGTCGTTTGCGTTCTTGATGGCTACAGACAGACCTTTGATCTGGGTAGTCATCTTGTTAGAAATCTGCAGGCCAGCAGCATCATCCTTGGCACTGTTGATACGAAGACCTGAAGACAAACGTTGCATAGCTGTCTGCAGCATGCTCTGACTGGAAGTCAGGTTACGCTGGGCGTTCAGTGATGCAATGTTGGAGTTTACTGACATTACCATGTTGGTTTCTCCATCCGATGGAATTATTCATTTTCACAGCGCTATTGGCTGCTTACTGCGAAAGCTTTCGCTGCTGATCGACTTTCATTAGGTCACAACACTCAGGAGGTGGCCATATGATTTCGATTCAACAGTACACTTCACTCGGAGAAACCATGATCGGACTTAAATGATTTAAAGAATAAAATGAGATAAAAAATTGATTTAATAATCCTTATTCCCTTTTAATAGTGAAACATGCCTTTTCTGGAGCGCCCTATGACCCCCGAGGTGGTCGTTGATCTGCTCAGGCAAGCGCTGTACCTGGTGGTTCTGATGGTTTCTGTCATTATCCTGCCCAGCCTGCTGGTTGGGCTGATTGTCAGTATTTTTCAGGCTGCCACCCAGATTAATGAACAGACGCTCAGCTTCCTACCCAGACTTCTGGCCACTCTCATGGCACTTGGGCTGGGAGGACACTGGTTGATTCGGGAATTTATGGACCTGTTTGTCAACCTGTATACATCCATACCCGAGCTGCTGTTCTGATGATCAACCTCACCACTGCTGAATTGACGGCATGGGTTGGTCAGTTCCTGTGGCCTTTTATTCGCATCAGCACCCTGTTCATGTTCATGCCCATCATTGGAGCAGCTTCTGTACCGGCCAGAGTCCGACTTTCGATGGGACTTTCCATAGCCTTCCTGATCATGAACATCATTCCCGCAGTTCCTGCAGTAGAGCCCTTTTCAATAGCTGCACTGGGTATCATGCTCCACGAGTTGGCTATTGGCCTGACTGGCGCTCTTCTCCTTAATTTATTCATGGCCACTTTTACAACCGCCGGGCAGATGATGTCGATGCAGATGGGATTGGGTATGGCGGTCATGGTAGACCCGGTCAATGGCGTTAATATCCCGATTCTGGCCCAATTCTTTCAGTTACTGGCTTTTCTGATGTTCCTCAGCCTGAATGGCCACCTGATCGTCATTGAACTGCTGATCAACAGTTTCTATCTGATGCCCATCAGTACCGATCTTGGTTTTTCGGACAGCCTTGATCAATTGATTAAACTCGGGGCCTGGGTATTCAGCAGCGCGCTACTCATTTCTCTTCCTGCAATTACTGCAATGATGGTGGTGAACTTCACCTTCGGGGTTATGAATCGAGCAGCTCCCCAGCTGAATGTATTCTCTCTGGGATTCCCCATGTCCATGTTGTGTGGATTGCTGGCTCTGCTTCTGAGTGTTGCCAATATTTCCGGTATTTTCCTGCAGCTCACTGAAGAAACCATGACAATGCTAAAAGTCATGTGGAGGCAGTAATGGCAGAAGATCCCAATGGCATGGAGCGTACCGAAGAGCCCACTCAGAAACGCCTGCAGGATGCGCGTAAAAAAGGACAGGTAGCCCGCTCTAAAGAACTGGTTACTGTTGCTCTTTTTCTGGCAGGAGTAGGAGGGATTATTCTGTCAGGCTCTTTTATGGCAGAAACCCTGGGAGATGTTGCCCGCTTCGGATTTTCCTTCACCAAGGAAAGGCTCGTAAATGTAGAGAACCTGCCGGGACTGATGGCCCATCAGGTGGTCTATGGATTCAGCAGTCTCATTCCCTTTTTCAGTTTCACGATTCTGTCTATCGTAGCGGCTTCTCTAGTGATGGGGGGCTGGCTCTTCAGCGGAGAGCCTTTAATGCCAAAGCTGGAAAAACTCAGTCTAATCAAAGGACTGGGCAGAATGTTCTCAAAGAAATCCATGATCGAGCTGCTGAAGTCTAT
Source organism: Endozoicomonas arenosclerae (assembly GCF_001562015.1). GTDB lineage: Bacteria > Pseudomonadota > Gammaproteobacteria > Pseudomonadales > Endozoicomonadaceae > Endozoicomonas_A > Endozoicomonas_A arenosclerae. The sequence continues at coordinate 41,132 of NZ_LASA01000055.1, forward strand.
TTTAAAAATCGTTCTGGTCGGCGGCGTTATGATGATTTCTGTCAGCTATTTCTATCGCGAGATTCTGGCACTGAGTTTACTGCCAGTTCAGCAGGCCATCCTTCACAGCCTTGTGATTCTTGGACAGGCCATTATCAGTTTGTCCATTGCTCTGGTGGTGATCTCATTGATTGATATCCCCTTCCAGATCTGGGATCACAAACAGCAGCTGAAAATGACTCGTCAGGAAGTGAAAGACGAGATGAAGGAAACCGAAGGTAATCCTGAACTTAAAAGCCGGGTCAAAGAGCTTCAGAAAGAAGTCGCAAATCGGAGAATGCTGGAAGCTGTTCCAGACTCAGATATTATTATTACCAACCCAACTCATTATGCAGTGGCATTAAAATACGACACAAACAAGGCAAAAGCCCCCTATGTCATTGCCAGAGGTGTGGATCATATGGCTCTGAAGATCTGTGAAATAGCCCGTGCCCACAACCGAACCGTTCTCCAGTCGCCAGCTCTGACACGAGCCATCTATCACTCGACCAAACTGAATCAGGAGGTGGCTACTGACCTCTACCTGGCTGTGGCTCAACTACTGGCTTATGTACACAGACTGAATGAATACCGGGCTGGCAGAAACAGCGTTTACCCGGAAAAGCCTGAAGAACCTGATATTCCGGAGTATTTAAGAAAATGATCATTCTGCAAATGTGTATCGATTCTTGCCCGCTTCCTTGGAACGATACATGGCCTGATCAGCCCGCTTCACCCAGTCATCCGCCTCTGAGAAAGTACCATCATTAAAGGCAATACCCATACTGAGTCCAACGCTAAGGGCTTGCCCTTGAAATTGTACCGGCTGGGCAATAGAGGCCAGCAACCAGTCACAGAGCCGACGGATAGACTCTTTATCTTCGAACTGATCCACGATAATGGCAAACTCGTCCCCACCTAATCGAAAAGCCTCCCCCATATTTCGGGCAGCACTGGCCATTCGATCCGAGACTACTTCAAGAATCCTGTCACCGGCAGCGTGGCCAAAGGTATCGTTCACGCCCTTGAAACCATCCAGATCAAGATATAAGAGATAACCTGGGGACCGCTGTTGAACCAGATCCGCTAAAGCTGCCTGAAAGGCAAACTTATTCTGCAGGTGCGTCATCTGATCAACCAGAGCCAGATCGCGGAGGGAATCCTCGGACTTTTTGCGGCTAAAGAAAAACAGAAACAGTATCACGGAAAGAAAAAAGACCAGTCCGAGCCCTGCCGATACTGTTTTGGCAATCTCATGCCCTTTTTTCTGAGCCGTACTCAAAGACACTCTGGTTTTAAAAACGGCCCTGATATCACCCACCTGCCAATCTTTCTTGACCGACTGCGGATGCACATTATGGCAACCCGTACAGACACTGGAAGTCATTGACTGAGGCAAAGCAATATTGACCCACTCTTTCCCATCCATCATTTCTCTTTTCAGAAAGAAGGATTTATGCCCCTTGCTTAAAACAGCCCAGGCTTCCCGATCAAAATCCGAGATGTTCCGCTTCCGACCTTCAAATGGATAAGGACTGTAGACGGAAAAATTATCTGAAAGATCACCGTAAGCCTGCCCCAGCTCAACAATAAAGGTAAATGGAACAGGCAGTTGTTTTTTATCACCCATTGGCTGAGTACCCAGATGAAAATCATCCGAAGTACGAACCTTGGATATCACCTGCTCATCATAAAAATCGATCAGGACTCGTACTTTCTCGACTTCTTTCTGGGCATTGATTATTGCCTGATGTTCAGCGAAGGATTTAAGAGTTTTGGGTGTATAAATCAGCAGACCGGAAACCAGAGCTAGCAGCAAGAGAAGCGAAAAAAACAACGGGGCATAGTTACTTTGTTTGAATAACGACATCTGAAAAACAGGTCTTTGCTGATGAGTGTTAATCCCTCATCGGCCGGACTGTTCAGTGAATAATCATACTCTTTTAAATACTTTTCTCTCTTTGTCACCTGGACAACATTTTATTGAATATTTTTTTCGGGGTATAAAGCGGTTAACTCGTACTCCAGATAATCTGCAAAGCCCAGCCAGTCGTGCTTTTCCTGAGACTGAGCCACTTTATTCATTAAACCTTCCAACCAACGCCGATCTTCACTTTCTAACTGTTCTAAAACAAGCATTGTTTCATTCATTATGATGGGGATGCAGGCATTGGCATCAGCCAGGTTTCCTACCCTCATCATATGAGCAACAACCGTCAGCTTTTCTCTTGGGGTCATGTAATCTTTCATGCCATCTCACCTGACTTGTAGTGAACCGCACCCTCAATTTGGGCACCTTTGAGACTGGAATTAAAGAAGCTGATCGATGGGTGCATGCGGATGTAATATTCAACCCCCACCAAATAACTGATCAAGTTAGGCTGGGAGGGAACTTTCTCACCCTTGCCATTAAGAACCCAATGTTGAGCTTTGCTGGAGTGCTGGGTCAGTGTGCCATTTTTCCAATGTGCATGAGACTCTCCTCCAGGATATGAGAAGTCCGCACCAAAAAATGAGACGCTTTTCACCCCCATCTTCACTGCTAAATCAATGGCTGGATGGACCACACTGCCGTAGGTAAACAAATCTCCCTTGGGATGACTTTCCCTGATAGATTCAAACAGCTCTGTAACGGAGTACGCACAAAATCTTGGGCCTTGCCATGTAGACAGAGCGTCATGTGTGACCAGAGGAAAATAAACCAGCGGGATAGAACCACTTCGTGCAGATCCAAGACGTTCTGCCGTCATGTAGTAATCAATACTGACGACAATATCAGGTCGTATTCCATGCTCTATCAGAGGAATAAAAGCGGTATCTACCGATATGATCAAGGGAGGGTTACTCGATTCCTTTTGCCTTAAGATGTGTTCGTAATTGTCTTCAAGAGTAGGGCCACTGGCGATGATATAGGCATTTCGACCTTTGGCAGAATCGAACCACTCCGAGACATCCTGATCCTGTTCAATCAGGGATATATTCTCATTCAACCGTTCATTAAATTCAGGATTATCCTTTTTAAATGGCCGGTTCATATATTCATCATTGCAGTCATTCCAGAGCTGGTTTCTTGAAGTAATATTGACCTCTGAAGCCAGCACCAGATCGGAAGGAATGGCAAAGTAAGGCTTTTCTATATCTCTGAAGACAGCAGCACTGGCCAGATCAACTCTTGGATCTTCAAGCCAGTGGGTCTGATCTGTGTAATGCATGACCAGACTGAATATCGCTTCATTCATTATGCGTACATGAAGTTCACTCAGCTGGCTTCGCTTGAGCAATTCATCCTGAATGTCGCCCATACCTGTACCGTAAAGAAAGGCTACTGCACTCTCTTCCGGTACCATAGCGGCCTGTAACATAGCCTCATGCAGACGGTTATGCCTGCTCGACAACTGAACATTATTGACACTGATCGTCTGATTCGCCCCCGTAACCAGGTGCGCATCCAATTGTTCTAAATCCTGTTGCCGAATGACCTCTGCCAGTTCCGGCCAGCGATCTTCTATCACCTGGATGTTTTTCTCGAAGAGTTCAGACATGGAATGATCTCACTCTGCCCATTTGCCGACTGAAGATGCCATCGACTGATCGCCCTGATCATAAAGGCTGACTTTCTTTAGAAGGTTCATACTGTTACGTTTAAGAAATCACGTCAGCCAACGGATACTCCCATGGACAGGGGATTTCTGGACTCTCTCGGCAATTCACTTAACAAAGACACTCTGAAGAGAATAGGTGGGGGTTACCTGGGTATTCCCCTGATCGTACTGATTACCATCGGTATGGTCACACTCCCCATTCCAGCATTTATGCTGGATATGCTATTCACATTTAATATTGCCCTTTCTCTGCTGGTTCTACTGGTCAGCATCTACACACTCAGGCCACTGGACTTTGCTGTTTTCCCCACCATTCTGCTTGTGACGACGTTATTGCGCCTGGCACTGAATGTTGCCTCAACTCGTGTGGTACTGCTCCAGGGACATGAAGGCAGCGGTGCTGCCGGAAAGGTGATTCAGGCATTTGGTGAAGTCGTCATTGGCAACAACTATGTTGTCGGTCTGGTGGTGTTCTTTATCCTGATCATCATTAACTTTGTTGTGGTCACCAAAGGCGCCGGACGTATTTCCGAAGTATCTGCCCGCTTTACTCTGGATGCATTGCCTGGCAAACAGATGGCTATTGATGCCGACTTGAATGCTGGGCTGATCGATCAGAAAGAAGCCCACGATCGCAGGGAAGTTGTACGACGAGAGGCTGATTTTTACGGCGCTATGGACGGTGCCGGAAAGTTTGTACGCGGGGATGCTGTTGCAGGTCTACTGATTCTTGCCATCAATATTATTGGTGGGCTTTGTATTGGCATCATGCTCCACAACCTGAGTTTCAGTGAAGCTTTCTCTATTTATGCATTGCTCACCATTGGAGACGGTTTGGTTGCCCAGATTCCCTCTCTCCTGCTGTCCACTGCTGCAGCCATTATTGTTACCCGGGTTTCTGAATCTGCCGATGTCGGCAATCAGATCTCTGACCAGATGTTTTCCTCCCCTAGAGCTTTGGCCGTCACCGCCACCATCATCATTGTGATGGGGCTGGTACCTGGGATGCCTCATCTCGCCTTTTTGTCTTTGGGTAGCGTTGTAGCCGCCATGGCTTGGTGGGCCTACAAGAAGAATCAATTACAGGAATCACAGGAGAACTCTGAAGATCAGGAGCAAGAACAAACGCCAGAAGCAGGACAATTGACCTGGGACGATGTCCCTCCGGTTGATCCTTTAGGGTTGGAACTGGGCTACCGACTTATAACTCTGGTTGATGATAACCAGGGCGGAAAGTTACTGACCCAGATTAAAGGGATTCGAAAAAGCCTTTCCAACAAGCTGGGCTTTCTGATTCCCAGTGTACACATTCGCGATGATCTTGGGTTAAAGCCCAGTGCTTACCGGATTTCACTGATGGGCGTTGAATCTGCAGAGGGTGAGCTGGAGCCGGATAAATTCCTTGCAATCAATCCGGGAGAAGTATTTGGAGAGCTGACAGGCATGCCCACCCATGACCCTGCTTACGGACTGGAAGCTATCTGGATTGCAGAAGACCTTCAGGATGATGCCATTTCACTGGGCTATACCGTTGTTGATCCTTCAACTGTCATTGCCACACACATCAGCAAAGTGATTGAAGAAAATGCTTCTGAACTACTGGGTCATGATGAAGTACAACAACTGCTCGAAAATCTCACCAAACATTCTTCCAAACTATCTGAAGAACTGGTGCCTAAAAAATTATCCACCAGCCAGGTCATGCGAGTCTTAAGAGAACTGTTGCTTGAAGATGTCCCTGTCAGCGATTTCAAAACTATTGCCAGTACCTTGCTGGAAGCCACTGAACGACACAGCCACCCGCAAATGCTGGCTGGTGAGGTCAGAGCTGCATTAAAAAGAACCATTGTTCATAACCTGGTAGGCAGTGAACAAAATATTCCGGTTGTCACACTGGATGAAAAACTGGAACAGGTGATGATGCAGGCATGGCAGCAAGCGCAGCAAAACAGCCAGTTCACACCCGATACACTGCCTCTGGAGCCCGGCATTTCAGAACAACTACAAACACATTTACCGGAAGTCACCCGGCAACTAATGGCCGAGGGGAAGCCTGCTATCCTACTGGTTTCAGCTCAGTTAAGACCCATGATGGCTCGCTATGCCCGACTCTGTACTGAAGGGATGAAAGTGCTGTCCTTTAATGAAGTGCCAGAGAACAAAGACATTACCATTGTTGGGAAAGTAGGTTAACCACTCAGTAAAAGATGCTTGCGCTTCACGCTTTGCCGTGAATATGATAAGAATTAACTAGAAGGTGAAAGGCTTAAGCCTGCATTTTCACTAGCAGTCTGGATCGAGTACGCGCGAGCAGGAGGCTGCGTGAAAAAATCTGTACCGCAAGACGTCTTGAACCTATTGGTTAACAACTCCAGGAAGACAAATGAAAAAGTCTCCAACGGGGAAAGTTATGCCAATGTTAAGTCTTATGACCTGACCAATCCTGATTACAAAATTCATGATCTGCTCCCCACTCTTGAGCTGATCTATCGACGCTTTGCCCAAAACTTTCGACACAGTCTTTATAATCTTCTTCACACGGGTATTGAAGCCAAATTCGAAAGGGTTGATTCCCTGAAATACGGCGACTACATCAACGAAAACCGCTCTGCTGAAGTTCAACATCTCTTCAGGGTGCAATCACTAAAATGCTCCGGTTTCTTTGCTCTGGATATCAAACTGGTTAGTGCCATGGTTGAGCTGTTCTTTGGTGGTCCGGGCGACAGCTCAGATGAAAGCGATCGGGAAATGACCCAGACCGAGCTGAGAATGGTCAGACGTTTTCTCAAGTCCGCCATCGAAAACCTTCAGCAATCCTGGGAAACCATTCTGCCCTTCAGGGTTCGGTTGCCAGAATACGACTCTAATCCGGTATCAACCATTTTCACCAGTGACGCAGAATTAATTCTGGTCAGCCGCTTCCGATTAAAACTGGCCAACAAAGAAGGCCACCTTCATATCATTTTGCCTTATCGGGCTCTGGAACCGGTCAGGGAAAAACTACACACCTTCAAATTTACAGAGCAGGACCCGGAATGGCGACAAAATCTGCGCAACAGCATTCTGATGGCACCGGTTGAAATGAGTGCCACCCTCTGCAATGTGCAGCTCTCGCTCGAACAAGTGTTAAAGCTTCAGGTAGGCGACATTATTCAGGCAGATATGCCCAAGCTGGTTTCTGTCAAAGTGGCAGGTATTCCCTGTCTACAAGCCAGTGTTTGCAGAGATGATGACATGTTGGCGCTGAAAGTATCACGCAAGGTGAATTCAAAAATTGCGCTCCAGAATAAAGAGGAAGTGTAATGAGCGATCAGGACGATCAGGAACCTCAGGAAGGCTCGGCCCCAGAAGAGCAGGACTCTCAACAGGAAGCCACAAGAGACAGTGCAACCATTATTGAAGAAGCGGTCAGTGGTTCAGTCGAAAGCGACGATGAAGACAGTCTGGAGAAGAGTCCTGATCTTGGACTGATTCTGGACATCCCCGTGACTCTTTCACTGGAGCTGGGCAGCACACAAATCAGCATTGCTGACCTTTTGCGTCTCAATAAAGGCTCTGTGGTTGAGCTTGAGAAAGAAGCCTCTGAGCCTCTGGACGTGAAGGTCAATGGTACCCTGATCGCCTATGCAGAAGTGGTTGTTATCAATGATCGATACGGTATTCGACTCACAGACGTTGTGAGTGAATCGGAACGCATCAAGAAATTGTCTTAGCCATGAGAAACGTTTCATTGCCCCCACATCTGAAAAGTTTTCTTATCAAAGTGTGGCTTGCATGCCTGACGGGCTTCACAACGGCTGCTGTTGCAGAAGCCGAACCAGAAAAAGCCGCAGACCTCAGTCTGACGCAAGTCATCGCGCCGCTATTCTTTGTGATTTTGCTGATTTTTGCCCTGGCATGGATTGTCAAAAAGCTGAATATCGGCACACCGGCTATAGGGCAGGGAATAAAAGTGATCTCCAGCATCCCGGTATCCAGTCAGGCCAGAGTCTGCCTGATTCGAGTGGGTGAAAAAGATATTCTGCTGGGCGTCACTAACCAGCAAGTCAACCTGATCCAAACATTTGACGAATCGCCGATACCGCCTGACAACAAAGAAAATCAGCACGATTTTGCTGATCAATTCAGGAGTTTATTAAAAGGCAGGAACTCAAAGTGAGCCGGTACCTTTTACTTGCTCTTCTTCTGATTCCAACCTTATCTCTGGCAGAGCCCTCTGGCTTTCCTCTGCTGACTGTAACCGATACAGAAGACGGTCAAGAATACAGCGCAACCCTGCAGATTCTGGTGCTGATGACCCTGATCGGGTTTATTCCAGCAGCCCTGATGATGCTCACCAGCTTTACCCGGATCATTATTGTGCTGGCGATCCTTCGTCAAGCCATTGGCCTTCAGCAATCGCCTCCCAATCAGGTGCTCATTGGCATAGCTCTGGCTCTGACCCTGCTGATCATGTCTCCAATTTTCGGCAAAATGTATAATCAGGCTGTCACGCCCTACATGAATGAAGAGCTGACAATGATGCAGGCCTTGAAGACAGCTTCTGAGCCTATGCGAACCTTTATGCTGAACCAGACCAGAGAAACCGACCTTTCCCTTTTTATGCGCATAGGTAATGAAGAAGGGATTCCGCTGGAGGAAGTCAGTTTCTCTATTCTAATTCCTTCCTTTATCACCAGTGAACTGAAAACCGCCTTTCAGATCGGCTTTATTATTTATATCCCGTTTCTGGTCATAGACCTGGTGGTTGCCAGCGTACTGATGGCCATGGGTATGATTATGCTCTCGCCACAAATGATTTCTTTGCCCTTCAAACTGATGCTTTTTGTCCTTGTAGACGGCTGGGTACTGACCATGGGTACTCTGGCTTCCAGCTTTGGTTGAAACTTTCCTTATCCACTTATCTCTGACAGTATTGATGCTTCAAAGAATAAGACTGAGCCCCAAAATACATCATTAAAGGATTAATGTATGAAATCCAAGACTGTAGTTGCATCAGGCTTCACATTCGGTGTCCTCTCCTATCTGGTTCTTGCCTTTATAATCAATGCGTAATTTTTATCAGTATCATTTTCACAAAAGGGAATTCATAGCATGGAAAATAGACAGTCTCGAAAACAGCTACTTCTCACTCTGTATTTCATTGCTGGCAGCATTTTTGGCTCATACCTCTTCAGCCTTTATGTCCAATAGCGTTTAGTTCTTTCTTTTAATTTCTTTCGCAATCAGATTCTGATTCCGGTAATCAACTGCTGATTATCGGAATCAATTCATAACCTTTTCCATCAGTGCTTGATTCATCTGGTAATGCCCTGACAAAGACGATAACTTTCTAATTACGCCTTTTAATATCAATGCCCATAGCTTGAAAATTAAAGCGCTTAGCCATAGTTCCAAGGAGGGGTTATGAGCCACGACATCATCAAGCAGTTAGCCAGGAAAAAATCATTAGCCAATAAAGGGCCGGCTGGAAAAAGCTGGTTTTCAGATTACTGGCTGACTGTCGGGCAAATACTGGTCTGGCAGAAACTGACCGATGAAGAATGGCTTGAAGAATCCCTGCAATTCGATCCGACCCTTTCACTGACATCCAAAGACAGTGTTGCACAATACCTGATCAGGTTAGGCCGTGAAGCTCCAGAGCACAGTCGGGACGCCTTTAAAAAAGCTGAATCATTTATTCATTCCATCCCTGAATCCAGCTTCGCTGAGATGTTTTCCATTCTCAAAGTAGCCTGGCAACAAAAACTTATTGAACCCGAAAAAGTTGTTCCCTCGTTACTGGACGTTCTGGCAGGATGCCAGATGCAACCTTTGCCTATAACGGATAGTTTTGCGGAACTTCTGGCTGGTCTGGCTGACATTAAGGAAGAAGATGAAATCTACTGCCCATTTGAAGCATCCACCTCATTGATGCTGAAAGCGGCAAAGCAACCAGGCCAACGCTTTTTTGAAACAGATTCAAACTCTCCTCTGGCTGCCATATGTAACGTATTACTGGATACCCCTGCAGAGCTGACTTACAACAATCCCTTGAATACACCAGAGTGGACTGAGCCTGGGAAGCTAAAGCTTTTTGATATCAGCATTGCTTTGCTGCCCATTGAACAACAGCTGGATTCTGACAGAGTCACTGACCTTTATGACAGGTACCCTGAGAGCTGTTTCAATCAGGAGATTCTGGCCCTGTTTCATACCCTTGCACAAACCAGAAAACGGGCCGTTATACTGATTTCCCAGGCATTTCTGCAAAAAAGCACCCAGAAAGAACAGTCTTTCAAACAGAAACTTTTACAAAACCAACATTTAAAGACCGTGATTGCACTGCCTTCTGACCTCCCAGTGGCAGGAAAGTCGTCATCTGCGCTTTTAGTTTTTGATCAGCAACAGTCTTTTGACTCAGTGACAATGATTGATGCCAATCATGACTTTTTTAAATCCCGGGCATTACCTCCGGCAAAAGGAACACGCCTGAGAAATATCAACACCCTGGTTGAACAAAGTGAAAGTTTCTCAAATGATCGGTTTGCCCGACAGGTATCTTACGAGGACATTACTTCAAACCACTACAACCTTCAGGTGTCCCGCTACGTTCTCCCTCATCATCAATTGAAACTGAACGAACTGATAGGTCAGCTGAAAACCACTCCATTATCACAACTCACGGAACTGATTCGTGGACAAGCCATCCGACACCAGGACTCAATGAGTGGGGAGTCGTTTATTGAAGTTCTGCCCGGTGATATCAATGAAGCCGGAGAGATAGAAAACCCTGAAAAAAGTATCCGAACAGAAGATCAACTCAAGCGAGCCAGACAACAACTGCTGAAGCCAGGGGATATTCTACTGGTCGTGAAAGGACAGGTAGGTAAGGTCGGTATAGTGCCTCCTCTATGCGGTCATAACTGGGTGGCAAGCCAGGCTTTTATCATTGTTCGGCTGATGTCAGATAAAGGCATTCAAGATCCTGTTGTCTTATTCAGATACCTCTCTTCTCCTCTCGGAAAAGCCTTGATTAACCGGATTAAAACGGGAGGAAAAGTACCTCTTTTACACACTGAAGATATCCATAACCTTCCAGTGCCAGCAATTAATGAGCAGGACCAGCAACAGGCAATCGCTTCTCATAATGATATCAAGCAGGCCTATGCAGAAATTCGATTCCTCAGAGATAAGGCAGTCAATATTAATAAACAACTCTGGTCAGTCTAAAAAAGTTTCAATGATTGAAACAGGAGTGATTCAGTCGGCTGCCAGAACTGGAATAATTAATAGACTGGAGTTGAAAGTGATTATCGCAATCAAAAGAATAAGTGAATTCCCTCGATATTGATTCGTAATACTTTTTAACGCAATCTTTATTTTTGCAGGAAGAGTTATAAGTCCCTCTTAGCAGAATTCTGTAAGTTCCAGGCAGGTCATAGATGTCAGGAGTCCACTCTACAGTAGCTTTGCTGTAACTCCAGCGAAACTGCGTTGTCCAGTCATCGTCAGTGGCCACCGTTTTCCAGATCCCTGTCCACTGGTTTCTCATCTGAACATAAACAAAACTGTCCAGGCCCATACCTGATCTTGGATGTGAAGCATAAAACCTCACCTTCGCCGTCTGCCCTGAGTGAATTTCTTCAGGAACATCCTCAAGGATTCTACCAAAAGGCAAATTATCTCTCTCTACAATATCCGGAACGTGAACATCATCGTATAAATAACTGAGATCAACAGGGCTGATCTCTTCATCAGGGGGCGGTTCTGAACCCTCGAGCTGTCCCGATAATCTGGAAAATATCTGCAACATGGCACTTAACTCCCAGCGTCCATATAAGGTTGATGCGCCTTCATAATGTTGCTTGTCGAACTCTTCTGCAGTGGTCAGATAACTGGCGTAATCATTGGAGTAACCTGCAATCACTATATAACGGGGAAAGATTCCTGAAAGTTGCGCCAGTTTCGTTCGAAGCCTCCTCCCAGCCATAACAGTGGGCTCAACGGGAAGTGCTGCAATCTGGAAGTTACCGATCCGGGCCAGTAGCAATGGCAATACTGCCGGAACCCATGGCTGATTAATCACTTCTCGATGCATGTTTCCGGATGGCAACCAGTCATTCAGGTAGTGGTAATTTTTCTCTCTTCCCAAAGACAGCATGACCGGCTTGGGTTTCTGGCAATCCAGATCATCAGCTGAGGGGGCAGTCAGAAACTTATTCACAACCCTTACTAACCACCTCTCACTGTTTCTTCCCTCATAGGCCCCTAACAGCATTCGCATCAAAAAAGGTGGTCGACCATCTTCCGTACCCGCTGCAAATCCATACCCCATGGCAGGAGGGCAGGTTCGCACGCTATCTTTCATCCCGGTATATTCCGGTGAAACCTCATAGTTGGAAAAATCTACCCATTTCTGTGCTGATACAATATCGCCATAGACTCTTTTTCCCACACTGGTAAAAAGCTTCAGAGCTTTGTGAAACTGCCTTCGACCAATCTCCCTGGCATTTTCATCTGGAGTCTTACCCGGCCCGGTTCCATCAAGGTTCAGATTGGGTGTCATGTCTCCTGCATTGCTTTGCGGAAAAGCAGCAACGAATGAATCTACACCCCAGGTGTATTTTGCATATCGCTCAAATGCCCAGCTGGCATAACCTTTGTTATCACTGCTCAGAAGGTGATTGCTGCTCGGAAGAGAAACCGCATGTGTCGCAAACCAGGTAATAGCGCCCAATGGTTTACCATTACGGACAAACCTGAGCTGTTGAATATGTCGATCTATAGAGTTGCGCTTATTAGCATCAATATTATTTTCATACGCAGGAAGAGAACGATTGCGACTGGCATTCCCAAGCAGCCCTGTCTTCATCCAGACCTCAGAGGGAGCTAAATCTTCATGGGCTTTCTCAATGGCTGAAACAATACCGGAAACCATTTTCTCAAGGCTCTTAATGGATTCCGGGGAGTTATCCAAACAACACTCCCAGAAGACCGGTTAGAGCTGCTTTCCCGCGCTTCTTGATATTGTGCAGGCACTCGAAGAAACCCAAATACAGCGGTAACTTCTCTTGTGATATACCCCGATGAGGACGCAACCAGGAACGCAACAGCGACCAGAACCCCTCCATTGTATTCACATGAATCTCATGAAAACCGTCGCCGTCCTCATCTCGTGCATATTCACCGGCTCCATGGCAGACAGATTTATGGCCATAACCCCATTCTGCCAGTTCGTTGTAAATCGAGTATTCATCCGTGTACACCAGAGTGCCTGGCTCTATAGTAGCTCTGATCAGTGGCTTGATGGTTGCCCGTTTAACATTGGCAAGCATACGGATCACTACCTGGCCACCTCGCTGAATCATACCAAAGATGGGTGGTTTCTCTTTTTCCAAGGTTCCTCGGCCACGAGCAGCTCTCAGTCTGTTTCTTCGTCCTTTTCGACGTTTTTTTTCACAGCCTCTGG